>NZ_DBHKYV010000001.1:0-588370 GCF_057315035.1 Cupriavidus sp.
GCCCTCACCCCCACCCCTCTCCCACTTCGCGGGAGAGGGGAGCGCATAACCAGCGATATCGCGATGCATCAATACACCACCACCGACAACGTCACCCCTGCCGGCACGCGTACCTTGTCGCTATATGTGCCATTGCTGTCGCTGCGCGGTGCGATGTAACTGCCGTAGCCTTGCAGCATCGACGGCGCGGTGGCAGGTAGCTTGCGCAACGTGGTGAAGGCAGCGGCAGATGGATCGATGGCCGGCAGTGTGAACGTGCCATCGGTCCAGGCCGGATAGCCGTAGTTGCCGGGCGTGCGGCCAGCGGGCATGTTGCTGTTGGTGGTGGCGCGCCAGTTCACCAGTGCCGTGTCGAAGCTCCAGCCGGCGGCACTGATGGCGTCGCTCAGCACCTGCTTCGAATTGGTGGTCCGGCGTGCGAGCAGGTCACGGAAGAAGCCGACGCCCAGTTGGCGGTTCAGGAAGCCGCCGAAGCTGCCCGATACCGCATAGCTTTCGCACGACACCCCGAAGCCCGTGAACACGGTCAGGTTGCAGTTGTAGTCGCTGTAGCGGTAGTAGTCCGGCAGCCGCACGTCGCGGATCGGGTTGTAGCCGGTCACGATGATGCCGCTCAGGAAGTCTTCCATCTGCATCGCCGTCATTTCTTCCAGCCACGTGTCATAGGCGTAGCTCGGACCCATCTTCACGGGGCGACGATAGAAGTTCTGCATGTGCGTACCTTCATGGGCCATCGTGGTCTTGATGGCACGCATGCCGTCGGCCCCGCCCAGCGACAGCGTCTCGCTATCGAGATACAGCGAGATCGATTCGTTACTGTTGGCTTCCTTGCTCTTCAGGAAGTTGTGCAAGCCCCAGAAGTAGCCCACGGTGCCGTAGGCCTTGCCGTCGTTGTTGAAGTTGAGCACGACGATATCGACCGGCATGCCGGCTGGCAGCATCGACGTGCCGTAGTCGTTGGCACCCCAGACCGCCCCGCCCACGCTGACGAGCCGGTCATACAGCATGCCGCTGCCTGCGAATGCGTTGGCCAGTTCCACCACCATGGCGTCGGTCACGTTTGCCGCTTCGGCGTTTTCGACCCACACATTGACCTTGGTGCCATCGCCGGCCGTTACCTGCTTGCGCAGCGTGGCGGTACGCGTGGACTTGTCGCTGTGATACCAGCTCCGTACCGTTCCTTCACCCAAGCCCGATGTACCGATCGATACCGCCATCGGCGCCGGCGCGGCCAGGGTGTTCAGCATTGGATCGGATGCCGAACGCGTGGCGTCGAGCCAGCCGGCCCGGTTGAATTCGCCGATTGCGCGCTGCGTAGCCTCTTCGGTGGACGCGACACTGAGTGCCTGGGGCGAAATCATCTCGGCCGCCACGTTCGACGACATGCCGGCCGGCATCGTCACGGCGGCATCGCCGAGGTTGGATAGCTGCAGCGAAATCGACTTGCCAGCGACGCCCGAGATCGAATACTGCAAGTCGATCGCGCTTGCGCTCGGATTGGACTTGCCCCAGATACCCACGTTGGTCCCGGAATACGTGCTGGCCGTGGCGGCACCGCAGGTATTGCAAGCCTGGTCAAGGCCATTGACCAGCAGCGGATCGGAAGACGAAGTGGTCGTGGCCGCCTGGGCCACGGTGCTGGCACCACCGCCGTCGCCACCACCGCCGCAAGCCGTCAGCGCCAGCACGGTGCTGGCGGCAACGGCGGTCATTCCGGTGGAAAGGTGAAAACGTGCACCAGCACGCGTGATTCTGCGACGCATTTTTGGGACTCCCGAACAGAAAGCGGTCTCCGCCGATGGCGCGCAAGCCGATGCGCACCACCCGGAGTGGTCTCCCAATAACGACGCGGAATGCTGCAGATTGAGCGGCCGTTACATCGCTTTTGGCGATAATTCATGCTAACGGCCGTTTAAATTGGTTGTGATACGCACGTAATATTGCCCGGATCACAACGGTGCGAGGTGAGGCGTCAATAGACTTCCGGCACGATCATGCTTTCCGACACGGGCTGGCGCATGTAGTCGGCATGGCGCTCGCGCTCGGGCAGCACGATCGTCGGCAGCGGCGGCTCGACGTAGGGCATCTGTCCCAGCAGGTGGCGGATACAGTTCAGGCGCGCGCGCTTCTTGTCGACGGCCTGCACTACCCACCACGGTGCCTCGGGGATATGCGTACGTTCGAGCATGATCTCCTTGGCACGCGTGTAGTCTTCCCAACGGCGGCGCGATTCCAGATCCATCGGGCTCAGCTTCCACTGCTTGAGCGGATCGTGGATGCGGCTCAGGAAGCGCAGGTGCTGCTCCTCGTCGGTGATCGAGAACCAGTACTTGATCACCTGGATGCCCGAACGCACGAGCATGCGCTCGAACTCGGGTACCGAGCGAAAGAACTCCTCGTACTGGTCGTCGGTACAGAAGCCCATCACGCGCTCCACGCCGGCACGGTTGTACCAGCTGCGGTCGAACAGCACCATTTCACCGGCAGCGGGCAGGTGCGACACATAGCGCTGGAAATACCATTGCGTGCGTTCCCGATCGTTCGGCGCGGGCAGCGCGGCCACGCGGCACACGCGCGGATTCAGCCGCTGCGTGATTCGCTTGATCACCCCGCCCTTGCCTGCGGCATCGCGCCCTTCGAACAGGATCACCACCTTGTGGCCGGTGGCCACAACCCAGCTCTGCAGCTTGACCAGTTCTCCCTGCAGGCGGAACAGTTCGCGGAAGTACAAATGGCGCTCGGCACGCTCGGCGTCGTCGCCATTGAGGTTGCCATTGTCGCCAGGACCACCGATCTCGCCGGCCAGCACCCTCTGCACCAGCGCCGGATCGCGATCTTCGAGCTCAAGCTCGAGCTCTTCGTCGTAGTAATCGGCCACCTCGCGGTGAATGCGCCGGATCAGCGCCTCGTCGTTGTAATCCATGGCTTTCCTCCGTTGGCGCCCGCCTCCTGGCTGGCCGCCCTGGTCAACCATCGTACGCCTGCCGTATGGCAATTCGATGAATTGTCATAGAGGCAGGCGACAGCACATTCGCAGATTCCTATCCTTCCTGCTTCCTGAAGGCCCAGCGCCCGGCCAGTACCGTGAAGCTGGCCACCAGCACCACCAATACCCAGAATCCGTGCGGGTGATCGGCCAATGGAATACCGCCCACATTCATGCCGAAGAAGCCAGCCACGATATTGATCGGCAACGCCAGCACCGTGACCAGCGTCAGCGTGAACAGCGTGCGGTTGGTCTGTTCATTAAGCTTGGCCGCAATTTCTTCCTGCAGCAACTTGATTCGCTCCACCAGCGCCGCCAGGTCATTGAGCACCAGCGAGAACTCCTCGGTCGACTCGCGCAGTTCCTGCAGATCGGATTCCTGCAGCCACGCCGGGGGCCGGTTCAGCAGCCGGAACAGCGCGCCAGGCTCCGGCGCGAGCAGGCGCTGCAGGCGCACCAGCCCACGCCGCATGGCGCCCAGGTCGGCCCGGTTCGACTGCAGGCGCTGCGACAGCAACTGGTCTTCGATCTGGTCCACGCTGACTCCGGTTTCGCGCACGATCTGTACCAGCACATCGGCCTGGTCGCGCAGCAGGTGCACCACAAGATCGAGCGGCGAACGAAACGCCTCGCCGCGACGCACCGCCGCACGCAGCCGGTCCACCGAGCGCAACGGCCGCGCGCGCGCCGTGACCAGCAGGCGATGATCCGCATGGGCCCAGAGCGTGGAGATATCGGTCGACGTCACGCCGAAGTTGTAGATCACGTCGTTGACCACGGCCAGCAGCGCGTCGTCTTGACGCTCGATACGCGTGGAATGCGAACCCTGGCGCAGTGCCTCGAAGAAATCCTCGGGCAAGCCCAACTGCCCACGCATCCAGCGTTCGCACGCGCTATGCGAGAGATTGAAATGAAGCCAGACAAACGGTCGATCATGCCGGGCGCGGTCGTCGGGCTGCGCCAGCGCGGCATCGCGCAGCCATGCGGCGGCGGCCTTGGAATCGATCTCGCGCGCCAGTTGTCCTGGTTCAAACAGGAAGCCGCCGATCAACCCTACCGGGTCGGATCCATAGCCGGCCTCGACAATGCCCGATTGCATGAACACCCCTTTTTGCCTGTGAGCCTGTATCTCGCGTGACGTTAGCACGCCACGATGACGATCGGCGCGCTGTACCGCCCTGCAACAACTGCTCCATTCTGGAACACCCCGGGTGTGACAGCATCGCCCGCCTTCCCGCATTGGCACGTGCCATGCATGCCGGGCACACCGTTTGCAGTTGTCTCGCCGTGCCCATCGGGCACATTCCAACGACATCCGACGAAAGTGGAGCGAGACATGAACATGGCAGAAATCGCCCAGCTGGGCGTTTCCTATCCGTACAAGGAACAATACGAAAACTACATCGGCGGCGCGTGGGTCCCACCGGCGGACGGCCAGTACTTCGAGGCCGTTACCCCGGTCACCGGCAAGCCTTTCACGCGCGTCCCGCGCTCGAACGACAAGGACATCGAGGCCGCGCTGGATGCCGCCCATCGCGCCCGCGCCGCGTGGGGCCGCACTTCCACCGCCGAACGCGCCAACCTGCTGAACCGCATTGCGGATCGCATCGAGGCCAACCTGACGCTGCTGGCCGTGGCCGAGACCATCGACAATGGCAAGCCGGTACGCGAGACGGCGGCGGCCGACCTGCCGCTGGCAGTCGACCACTTCCGCTATTTCGCGGGCTGCATCCGGGCCCAGGAAGGCAGCATTTCCGAGATCGACCCCGACACCATCGCCTATCACTTCCACGAGCCGCTGGGCGTGGTGGGCCAGATCATCCCGTGGAACTTCCCGCTGCTGATGGCCGTGTGGAAACTCGCCCCGGCACTGGCGGCCGGCAACTGCGTAGTGCTGAAGCCCGCCGAGCAAACGCCGGCCTCGATCCTGGTACTGATGGAGTTGCTGCACGACCTGTTGCCCGCGGGCGTGGTCAATGTGGTCAACGGCTTTGGCGTCGAGGCCGGCAAGCCGCTGGCTTCGAGCCCACGCGTGGCCAAGGTGGCATTCACCGGCGAGACCACCACGGGCCGGCTGATCATGCAGTACGCGTCGCAGAACCTGATTCCGGTGACGCTGGAGCTCGGTGGCAAGTCGCCGAACATCTTCTTCGAGGATGTGATGGCCGCCGACGATGCGTACTTCGACAAGGCGCTGGAAGGCTTTGCGATGTTCGCGCTGAACCAGGGCGAGGTCTGCACGTGTCCGTCGCGCGTGCTGGTGCAGGAGTCGATCTACAAGAAGTTTATCGAGCGCGCACTGACTCGCGTGGCGGCGATCCGCCAGGGGCATCCGCTCGACAAGGCGACGATGATCGGGGCACAGGCGTCGGAAGAACAGTTGCAGAAGATCCTGGCGTATATCGACATCGGCCGACAGGAAGGCGCGAAAGTGCTGACTGGTGGCGAGCGCAATGCCCTGGGCGGCGACCTGGCCGGCGGCTTCTACGTCAAGCCGACGGTCTTCGAAGGCCACAACAAGATGCGCATCTTCCAGGAAGAGATCTTCGGCCCGGTAGTTTCCGTGACCACGTTCAAGGATGAGGACGAGGCACTGGAGATCGCCAACGACACGCTCTATGGGCTAGGGGCTGGCGTATGGACGCGTGACGGCGCGCGCGCGTTCCGCATGGGCCGCGGCATCCAGGCGGGCCGCGTATGGACCAACTGCTACCACGCGTATCCGGCGCACGCGGCGTTCGGCGGCTACAAGCAATCAGGCGTCGGGCGCGAGAACCATCGGATGATGCTTGACCACTATCAGCAGACCAAGAACCTGTTGGTCAGCTACAGCCCGAATGCGCTCGGGCTCTTCTGACGCTGAGGATGTGGCCGGCGGTGGCGCTCAAGCTCAACGTTGCCGCAGCCGCCGGTAGATCGTATTGCGCGATACACCCAGCTCACGCGCCGCGGCGCTGACGTTGCCGCCGTGGCGCGCCAGCGTGCCGTGGATGTGTGCGGTCTCCCATTCGCGCATGGGGCCCGAGGCAGCTCGCGGCTCGGCGCTCGGGTGGGATGGGGTAACAGGGGCGGCGGGCGTGGCGAGCTCATCGGGCAGGTGAGCCACGTCGATGCAATCCTCGCCTTCCGCCATCAACGCCGCGATACGCAAGACGCTGGCCAGTTCCCGCAGATTGCCGGGCCATGTGTGGCCGCGCAACAGCGCCATCGCCGGCGCAGTCACCTGCTGTGGTCCGTCCGCACATTCGTGCGCCAGGATACGCAACACCAGCACGTCGAAGTCGCTGCGTTCGGCCAGCGTCGGCAAGGTCACGGTCAGGCCGTGGATGCGGTAAAACAGGTCCTCGCGGAACGTGCCGTCGGCAACCTGCGAACGCAGGTCGCGGTGCGTGGCACACACGATGCGCAGATCGACTGGCGTGGCTTGCGTGCCACCGAGCGCGGTGACCGTGCGTTCCTGCAGCACACGCACCAGCCGCACCTGCTGGGGCAACGGCATGTCGCCGATCTCATCCAGGAACAGGGTGCCGCCATGGGCCTGTGCAACCTTGCCCGCATGGCCTCGCCGGCGCGCACCGGTGAACGCGCCCTCCTCATAGCCGAACAGTTCGGCTTCGATCAGGCTTTCCGGTATCGCCGCGCAGTTGACGGCCACGAACGGACCATTGGCACGCGGTGAATCGGCATGCACGGCACGCGCCAGCCACTCCTTGCCCGAACCGGTTCGACCGAGGATCAGCAACGGAATATCGCGACCGCGCAGGCGCGCCACGCGCTGGAGTACCGCCGCCATGCGTGCATCACCGGTATCGAGTCGCGCCAGCGCCGACGCCGCAGGCACCGCGGCGTGCGTCGCGCGCAGCGGTGTTCCGGCTGTGGGTCGATGCGACAGGCGCGCGTAGACGCGCACGCCGCTCGGCATCACCAGTTCGCGCAGAAGCGTGTCGGCGGTGCCAGTAGGTGGCATCGGCTTTGCGAACACCTCGGTGAATGTGGCGCCTGCCATCGCATCGGCCGACATGCCAAGCTGGAACCAGCCACTACGGTTGGCCGCGAGAAAACCGCCATCCGACGCAAACGCCGCCATGCCCTCGAACAGCGTGCCGACCAGTTCCGGCCGCGCATGGAAGCGCACCAGCAACGCATCGGGGAACTGGTTCGCAAAGAGCTGGTTCTCGATGGTCTGCGCCGACATGCGCACCAGCGCCATGGTGTGCTGATGAAAGCCGCGCTGGTCGCCGCTGACATCGAGCGCGCCCAGCCATGCCCCATTGGGGCCGGCAATCGGCGTGCAGGAACAGGTCAGTTGATGATTGGCGTGCAGGTAGTGTTCATCGCCATGGATCAGCGCGGACCGGCCCTCCGCCAGCGCGGTGCCGATGGCATTGGTACCCTTGCTGGCTTCGGACCACGATACGCCAGGCGCCAATGCCACATCGCGCGCACGCGCCGCGAACCCTGCGCCATTGTCATCGCCAAGACTATGCAGGATCACCCCGCTGCAATCGCTGAGCAGCACCAGGCTATCGGTGCCCGACACCTGCCGGTACAGGTTTTCCATCACGGGCAGCGCGTGGTGGTACAACGCACGATTGCCGTCGACCAGTTCGCCAAGCTCGCGACGACCAAGCGGATGAAAGTCGGGGGACTGCTGCGCATCGAGGCCGAACGCGCTTGAGCGTTCATGCGCACGTTGCAGCAGGCCCTGGCGCTCCACTGCATCGTCCAGTCCGGCGGCAAGGGCGCCGGGCTGCATGGTCTCCTGGTGAGTCAGGGTGTTACGCATCGGCAAGTCTCCTGGCTGGAGCTCTCGCCGCGCGGGCGGAGCGTCTCTGCCGGCGACCTTATCACAGGCTGGCGCGTGCTGCGGCCAGCTTCTTGTAAAACGCGGCGCGGCTGATGCCGACGCGTGCGGCTGCCTCTGCGACGCGTCCGCCACATGAATCGAGCGCCTGCGTCAGAAAGGCAGCCTCGAAGCGCGCCATGGCCTCGGCATAGGATTGCGGGGTAGCGACCGGCAGGTCGACGGATACGGTCGGCCCGCTTGCCGCCGGTGTCACCGGCTCAGGTTCCTGCTGCGGTGCTGGTTCGCCTGCCACGGCAGTGGTGGTAGTCGCGGTACTGGTGGTAGCCGCCTGCATTGCCGTACGGCGCATGCCCAGCAGCGGGGCCAGCGTGGCGGCATCGACCGAGTCCTCATCGCACAGCATCACCACGCGCTCCAGCACATTGCGCAGTTCGCGCACATTGCCGGGCCAATCGTATTCGCGCAGCAAATGCAGCGCGTCTTCCTGCAGCCCCAGCGGATGACGCTCCGCCTTGATGCTGAGCTCCTCGATGATCGCGTAGACCAGCGGCAGCAAGTCGGTCCGCCGCTCGCGCAGCGGTGGCAACTCTACCGTCAGCACATTGAGGCGATAGTAGAGGTCCGCCCGGAACCGGCCGGCCTCTACCAGTGCAGGCAAGTCGGCCGAAGTGGCCGCGATGATCCGTACATCGCTCCGTACGATACGGTTCGATCCCAATGGCTCGAACTCGTGATCCTGCAATGCACGCAGCAGTTTGCTCTGCAGCGCGAGCGGCATGTCGCCAATCTCGTCAAGAAACAGCGTGCCGCCATTGGCCAGTTCAAACTTGCCGATACGGCCCTTGCGGTCGACGCCGGTGTAGGCGCCCGGTGCGGCGCCGAAGAACTCCACTTCGAGCAGCGTATCGGGAATCGCCGCCACATTGACGGTCACCAGCGGCTGTTCGGCACGCGCGGATCCGGCGTGAATGCCGTGCGCGAGCAATTCCTTGCCGGTGCCCGTTTCGCCGAGCAGCAGCACCGGCGATTCCACCAGCGCCGCGCGGCGTGCCTGGCGCTTGACCTCCTGCGCGGCCGGACTCGTGCCGACAAAACTCGCGAAGGTGTACTTGGCGCGCCGAGCCTGGTCCAGCGAACGTCGTGCGGCAGCCAGTTCGGCCTGCACGCGCGAGTAGTGGGCAAAGATCGGCGTCAGCGCCTTCAGTTCGTCGAACAGTGCAAAGCCCACGCCCCCGATGGTGTGACCGTCGTCGTCCTTGATCGGGAGCCGCGTGACAATCATCGGCTCGCGGTCCGTTTCCAGCAGGTCCAACAGGATCGGCTTGCCGGTGGTCACCACTTCGCGCATCAGGCTGTTTGGGATCACCTGCTCGCAGTCGAGCCCGATTGCGTCCTGCGGGTTGGTAAAGCCGAAGCGCGCGGCATAGCGCTTGTTGATCCACACCACGCGTGCATGCTCGTCCACCACGAACGTGCCTTCGCTGAAGTTTTCAAACGTGCGGAACAGCGATTCCATGCCGCGTCGCGCCACGTAGTCATAGTCGAACAGCAATGCGCCACCTGGCTCGGCGATCTTTTGCATGGCTTGGCGCCTCCATTTGTCTCCAATTCGAGACGTGAAGTGTCTCATATTGAAGACTCCAGCAGGTTAAGGATCGCTTGCGTTGTCTCAATGACGAGACAAAGAACGCTGAGATAGACTAATTGCGACTTATTGGCAACTTTTTGGTGTGGCACAGAGCCTGCTAATGAAGCGGTCCCCTGTCATCTACGGCAGGGAGCATTGCATTCGACGGCACACGATCTACCCGCTGCTGCTCGACCGCATCCAAGAACAATCAATGGAGACCCCATGTCTTTTGTCGTTGTGCTCGCCGCGCTGGCGTTCTTGATGTTTGCCGCCTATCGCGGCTACAGCGTGATCCTGTTTGCACCGCTGGCCGCGCTTGGCGCGGTGCTGCTGACCGACCCGTCGGCCGTGGCGCCGGTGTTCTCGGGCATCTTCATGGAGAAGATGGTCGGCTTCGTGAAGCTCTATTTCCCGGTGTTCATGCTTGGCGCGGTATTCGGCAAGGTCATCGAGCTGTCGGGCTTTTCCGAATCGATCGTGGCCGCGGCCATCCGCTACATCGGCCGCTCGCGTGCCAACGCGGTGATCGTGGCAGTGTGTGCACTGCTGACCTACGGTGGTGTGTCGCTGTTCGTGGTGGTGTTCGCGGTCTATCCGTTCGCGGCCGAACTCTACCGCCAGAGCAATATTCCGAAACGACTGATGCCAGGCGCGATTGCGCTGGGCGCGTTCTCGTTCACGATGGATTCGCTGCCGGGTACGCCTCAGATCCAGAACATCATCCCCACCACGTTTTTCAAGACCACGTCGTGGGCCGCCCCGGCACTGGGCGTGGCCGGTTCGCTGTTCATCATCATCGTAGGCCTGTCATACCTGGAATGGCGCCGCCGCGCTGCAGTGGCGCGCGGCGAAGGCTATGGCACCAACCTGCTCAATGAACCGCAGCGCGTGGAAGGCGGCAAGCTGCCGTCCCCGCTGCTGGCCATCCTGCCGTTGATCGTGGTGGGCGTGTCCAACTTCTGGCTCACGCGCATGATTCCGCTCTGGTATGGCCAGGCCAATAGCGTATCGCTGCCGGGCCTGTCGAAGCCGGTGGAAACCAAGATCGCCAGCGTCACCGCGATCTGGGCCGTGGAAGGCGCGCTGCTGCTGGGCATCGTGGTGGTACTGGTGACCGCGTTCAGCACCGTGCGCGAGCGCTTCGCCGAAGGCACCAAGAGCGCCGTGGCCGGTGCCCTGCTGGCATCGATGAATACCGCCTCGGAATATGGCTTTGGCGGCGTGATCGCCGCACTGCCCGGCTTCCTGGTGGTCAGCGACGCGCTGCACAGCATTCCGAACCCGCTGGTCAACGCCGCGGTGTCGGTCAGCACGCTGGCAGGCATTACCGGTTCGGCATCGGGCGGCATGAGCATCGCGCTGGCGGCAATGTCGGACACCTTCATCCAGGGCGCACAGGCCGCACAGATCCCGCTGGAAGTGCTGCACCGCGTGGTCTCGATGGCTAGTGGCGGCATGGATACCCTGCCGCACAACGGCGCGGTGATCACGCTGCTGGCCGTGACCGGCCTGACGCATCGCGAATCGTATCGCGACATCTTCGCCATTACGGTGATCAAGACGATGGCAGTGTTCTTCGTGATCGCCGTGTTCTACCTGACCGGACTCGTTTAAGGATTTTCCCATGGTCAACCTGCAAGGCAAGACCGCGCTGGTCACCGGCTCGACCAGCGGTATCGGCCTCGGTATCGCGCAAGCGCTGGCACAGGCCGGCGCCAATATCGTGCTGAACGGCTTTGGCGACATCGACGCCGCGCTGGCAACGATCCGCGACGCCGGCGCGCAAGTGCTGCACCACCCCGCCGACATGCGCAAGCCCGACGAGATCGCGGCCATGGTCGCACTGGCGCGCGAACGCTTCGGCGCTGTCGATATCCTCGTCAACAATGCCGGCATCCAGCACGTGGCACCGGTCGAGGACTTTCCGGTCGAGAAGTGGGATGACATCCTCGCGATCAATCTCACCTCCGGCTTCCACACCACGCGGCTGGTACTGCCAGCCATGCGCGCCAGCAACTGGGGCCGCATCGTCAATATCGCGTCGGTGCACGGCCTGGTGGGCTCGGCCGGCAAGTCGGCCTACGTGGCCGCCAAGCACGGGCTGGTAGGCCTGACCAAGGTGACCGCACTGGAAACCGCGGCCACCGGCATCACGTGCAACGCGATCTGCCCCGGCTTTGTACTGACACCACTGGTGGCCGAGCAAATCGATGCCATCGCCAAACGCGACAACATCACCACCGACGCGGCACAGGCCCGCCTGCTCTCGGACAAGCAGCCCTCGGGCCAGTTCGTCACACCCGAGCAACTGGGCAACCTCGTGCTGATGCTGTGCTCACCGCTCGGCGACCAGGTACGCGGCGCGGCATGGGCGATGGATGGCGGTTGGACGGCGCAGTAAGACTGCTACCGCAAAAAGAATCACTGACAGCCCCGGCAAATGCCGGGGCTTTTTTGTTGGGGTTTAAGGAAACCGCGCTTCCGACCCGTAGCACCCAGTGCTATGGTTTTCTACTCTTGCATTCAAAGGAATTTGTGGAGATCTGCAATGGGTAAGACTCGTTTCAAGAGCGATGCCTTCGAAGCCATTCACAGCGCCGCGAGCGGCCTGCATGAGGCTGGTGTCATCGACAAGAAGACGATGAAGGACTTTGACGAAACGTGCATCACGGGTAATCGGGTAATTGCAAGGCATCTTGAATGCTGCCGGTGTTCTCCCCTCTCCCGCACGGCGGGAGAGGGGCGGGGGTGAGGGCCAGCGGTGCAAGCTGAGACAAGTCGCAATTTGAACCTCATGCCCTCACCCCCAACCCCTCTCCCGCGCTGCGGGAGAGGGGAGCCGGTTGTGGTGTATCAAGGAGCGCGGCGACTAGAAGCCAAAGGCATATTAAATGCTGCCGGTGTTCCCCTCTCCCAGCTACGGCAGAGGGGAGCCAATTCTGAGTCGCGCTGTACTACTTCACAGGCGTAAGGATCGGCGCACCCTGCTTCTTGATCAGGAAGACCACGAATTTCGCCGGCTTGGTATTGCTGGCATTACGCCCCACCGTATGGATATCGTTGGGACCTTCGTGAAACGTATCGCCGGGGTTCAGCGTGACTTCCTTGCCGCCTCGCACACCCATCACGATGCTGCCTTCGAGCACGTAGACTATCGCGTGCGCATCATGGCGATGTACCGGATCGAAGCCACCGGGCGGGTACTCGACAACGATCATCTGCATTTCCTTGCCGGGATACTCGGGCAATGGCTCGGTCGTCAGCGGCGTAACCTTGACTTCGGGCGCTGCGGCGGCCGCTGGTGCCGAAGGTGCCGTCAGCACACACGACAGCAGCAGGGGCGCCGCAATGGACAGGATGCGCTTCATGGCATCACTCCAGTCCGGCCTTGTCGAGCCCGAACATCTTGTCGGCCGAGCCGGGCACGGTACGGAAAGCCACGTTCAGGCGATTCCATGCGTTGATGGAGCCGACCAGGAACGTAAGGTCGGAAAGTTCCTTTTCGGAGTACTGCGTGCGTACGCGCTCATAGACATCGTCGGGCACGCCTTCCGCGGAAAGTTGCGTAACCGCTTCTGTCCATGCCAGCGCGGCGCGTTCGCGCGGCTCGAACAACGTCGACTCGCGCCAGATCGCCACATGGTGCAGACGCAGTTCGCGCTCGCCGTGGATCTTGGCCTGCTTGATGTGCATGTCGACGCAGAACGCGCAACCGTTGAGTTGCGAGGCACGAATCTCGACAAGCTCACGAATGTGCGATTCGATCGTCGTCTTCTGGAACAGCGTGCCAAGCTCGACGAGCTTCTTGGACAGTTCCGGGGATTGCTGGAAGTAATTCAGGCGTTGCGTCATTTGTCTCTCCTGTCGGGGGTCGGCGTTGGCCGGGGTGGCATGCATCTGTCGTCAATGCTAGGCGCCAGTGCCACGCACCGGTAGTGCCGTCACGGTGCTCACGCTGTTGCCGTGAGGGCACCAATCATTCGGTGTATGTGTGTATCGGATGCTGCATCAATCCACCACGGTCACGACACTGTGTATGCCCTCTCGCGCCATCTTCGCGTAAGGACACATCCGCTCGGTGTTGCGAACCAGTTCCTCGGCAACGGTCCTTTCCACGCCCGGCATGCGGATGCGGATCTCCGCAATCAGCGCATAGCCGCCATCGACCGGATCACGACCGAACGACACCTCGACCACTACTGTGGCGAGGCTCGCGTCGACCTGCGCACGCTTGGCAATCAGGCTCAAGGCACCATGAAAACATGCGGCAAAGCCAGCGGCGAACAACTGCTCGGGATTGGTACCGCTGCCAGGACCGCCAAGCGCGGCAGGCAGGCGCAGATCGAGGATCAGATTGCCGTCATCCGAGCGCGCAATGCCCGAGGCGCGGCCATGTCCCGCCTCGCCTCCGGACACCGTGACCGTTGTCGTATAGAGCGCGGTGAAGCCTTGACCCCGGTATCTGTCGAGTAACGTAAGTGGCGGAGGTTGCAACCTCTCGTTATCCATGAAGTGTCTCCGACTATTTTTTCTGTGTTGACTGCAGCCACTCCTCGAAACTGATGCGACCCAGGCGTGCCTCGCCTTCCGGGACCAGCGTGCCTTCCTGGAGATCTGCGCCGAAGTAGCGTGCCGTCGGATCGGCCACCACGGTGCGCGTGTCGCCAGTCGCCTTGAGATAGCGCTGCACGAGGTCGCTCATGCGATAGCGCTCCGGCCCCGCGATATCGAACATGCCGTTGACCGGTGCGGCCAACGCGGCATCGGCTACCGCGTGGGCCACGTCATCCGAAGAAATGGGCTGGATCAGTGCAGGCGTCATCTGGATCGTGTCGCCCTGCCCGGCCGACTGGACGATGCCCCCGAGAAACTCGAGGAACTGCGTCGAGCGGACGATCGTGAACGGGATGCCGGCCTTGCGGATCAATGCTTCCTGCGCGATCTTGGCGCGGAAGTAGCCGCTTTGTTCGAGCTTGTCGGTGCCAACCACCGACAACGCAACATGGTGCGCCACGCCGGCCTCTTTCTCGGCAGCTGCCAGATTGCGGCCCGCGGTCTCGAAGAAATCGAGCACGGCCTTGTCTTCGAACGAAGGCGAGTTCGCCACGTCCACCACCACCTGCGCGCCAGCCAGTGCCTGCGCGAGGCCTTCGCCGGTCAACGTGTTGACGCCGGTGCCCGGCGAGGCGGCCACGACTTCATGCCCTTGCGCCGCCAGGCGCGCCACAACCTTCTTGCCGATCAGGCCAGTACCGCCAATGACAACAATCTTCATGATGCTTCTCCATGCTGAGGGTGGAACGAATCCACCTGCATGCTAGGTAACGCCGTGCCCTCCCGCCAGACCTGCGGCGAGAGCACGGTGTTTCCTGTTTTGCACCAATCGGATGCGGCTAGCGATTCACCTTGAGACGGTACTCGCTGGGCGAGAGCCCGAAGTGCCGCTGGAATGTCACGCGCATGCGCTCTTCACTGCCAAAGCCGCAATCGCGTGCGATCAGGTCGATCGGCCGACTTATGTCCTGCAACTGGCGACGTGCAGCCTCGAGCCGGAAATGCTCCACGCCCTTGGCTGGTGTGCGCCCGGTCTTTTCCTTGTAGACGCGTGCAAAGTTACGCGGACTCATGCCGACATGGTCGGCCAGTTGCTCGACTGAGAGCTCTTCTCGCGAGAGGTTCTGGACGATCCACAAATGCAGCGACTCGAAGACCGGCACCTGCCGGCTTTGCGTGATCAGGATCTCGCTGAGCTGGGGCTGTGCGCCGGGCCGCTTCATGTACACCGCGAGTTCCTTGGCGGCGTTGAGCGCCACCTCGTGGCCGTAGTCGGCCTCCACCATGGCCAGCGCCAGGTCGATGCCGGTGGTGACGCCGGCAGATGTCCAGAGGTTTTGCTGCTGCACGAAGATCGCATCGGGGTCGAGATCCACCGTGGGAAACAGCTCGCGAAAACGCTCCAGCATGGCCCAGTGGGTCGTGGCGCGCTTGCCGTCGAGCAGGCCCGCAAATGCAAGCAGGAATGCGCCGCTGCACACCGATGCCACGCGCCGCACCTTGCCCGAGGCGTGGTTCAGCCAGTCAATCAGTGCAGTGGAATTCTTCGCCACCTCCAGGATGGTTGGCGAGCCCGGCACGACGACCGTGTCGACCAGCCGCAGGTCGAACGATTCCAGCGACACCGACTCCATCGTAGTGCCCTCCACCGAGGTCACCTTGCCGCCGGAAAGACTGACCGTATGGCACCGGTAGCCGGCCATGCCACGCGCCCGCGCATAGTTCGCAGCGGCCCAGAACACGGTCTGTGGACCTGCGAGGTCGAGCAGGCTCACATCGGGATATGCCACAAACAATACGTTGCGTGGCATGTCTTCAATGTTTCCTGTGCGGGGAGGGGGCGGATTCGGATTCATGGCTGGCATGACTGTAATCGCTGGAAGCAATTTCGATAAGGATGACTTGCAGCGCTACGGGGTTTCCACTTATGCACCAATCGAATGTGCGAGCCCCGTGACGTGCCGAAGCGGGCTGGCAGTCTGGCAGGAAAACTGGGAACGCTGTCATTTACGGCATATTGAGCGCTTACTAAGATCGCGAGAACGTCAGCCGACTGAGTGGAATGAAGTGTTTGCAGGGAAGGACAAGATGAATTCACCGGATACCTCGGAGCGTGTCTATCGGCTTAGCCTGCCGAATCGCGCAGACGCGCTGTCCACGAGCTTTGCGGCCAGCTACGCGGGCATCATGGCCTTCATGGCCGTGGCCAGTGAAGGCAGCTTTGCCAAGGCCGGCGAACGGCTTGGCATTGGCCGCTCCGCAGTGAGCCGCAATGTACAGAAGCTTGAAACGCAGCTCAGTACGCGACTGTTCCTGCGTACCACACGTACCACGCAACTGACGCACGAAGGCCAGCGCTTCTTTGAGAACTGTCACCAGGGCGTGACGCATATCGTCGAAGCCATGAACGACATGCTCGAGCTCAGGCAGGGTCCGCCGCGTGGCCTCGTGCGCATCAGCTCGACGGTGGGCTTCGGCCGCAAGGTGGTGGCGCCGCTGCTGGACAAATTCGTGCAGGCGTATCCCGATATCGCCATCGACCTGCTGCTCGACGATCGACCCACCGACTTTGCTTCCGAGCAGATCGACGTGGCGTTCCGCAACGGCCGCATCGAGGACTCGAGCATCATCGCCAAGCAGCTGATTCCGATGCAGATGGCGCTCTGTGCCGCGCCGTCCTACGTCGCCCGGCATGGATTGCCACAATCGCTGGGCGAACTGTGCCGGCACGAATGCATCAACTTCCGGTTTTCGAGCGGCCGCATCTTCGAATGGGAGTTCAAGGTCGATGGCATGGTGCGCAAGTACATGCCTACCGCACGCATGACGTTCAACGATGCGGACCTCGTGCTGCACGCGGTACTGGAGGGATGGGGCATTGCGCAGATCGCGGGTTACCAGATCCGCGATCACATTGCCGCCAACGAGCTTGTGGTGGCATTGGGCAGGCACGCGCCCGACGACCGCGGGCACTACATCTGCTACCTGAGCCGCCAGCACCTGCCCACGCGCATTCGCGTGTTTATCGACTTCATGACCGAACATATCCGCGCGCTCGACCTCAATTGCCTGACCGAGTTCAACGCCGAAGACGACACGCCGGTGCACGAGATGGTCGCATGAGCCTGGCGTGCGCTGAGGTGCGCTGCAATGCCGGAAAACGCAAAGTGGTATCATCGCGTCTGTTCGACGCAGTAGTGTCAGACGACACAGACGACTCACAGGGCACATCCTGTCGTTGAATGCGCCGGCCGCCCCACATCATGATTATTAGAGCATCGGCGGCCGTCGGGCATTGACCCGACTTCTTTCGGACCAGGCTACAGCCGGCCCGCAACCCGATCCGACCGGCGGCGTAACTTCGCGTAACGTCCGCTCCGCGCCCGCCGCGCCGCTAGTCCGGCACTTCAGGCGCGCAGGCACGGTCCATATCTCGCGGCATCTGCTCCCGGCGCTCATGCGCGGAACGCAATGCCACCCTTGCAACGGCGACGGTCGCCAGAGACCAGCACGCAGCCGCGCGGATTGACGCGCGGCATCGCGGCTGCAGACCGGTCGCCTCCAAAGAGACATCCAGTTTGAATACACGTATCACACCCAGCACCACACCACGCATCACCCCCTTCACCGTCTCGGTCTATCCCATCCAGCAGGAACCGGGCGTCTGGTTTGCCAACTACATGATCTCCGAGTACCACAATGGCACGGAGCGCATCGTCGCCAATGTATCGATGCGACACGCCACGCACTGCTCGGAATCAAACGCCAAGCAGGCGGCCCGGCGCGCCGGCGAACATGCGGCGGCACGCCTGCGCCGACAGCAACGTTGATTGGCGCCCGCGCGCCTCACCCTTCCCACCTACCCCCGTCCACAGGAGAAACAGCAAGCAATGCCAAACAATGAAGAATGGGAAGAACTGCACCTGACCCCGGATGGCTGGGTCGCCGGAAGCTACCGTCATACGCCATGGTCCAGCGTTGAAGTGCCAGCACCCGAGAGCGGCGTGCTGAAGGTGCGCCGGCATGTTACGGCAACCTATTGCGGACCGTCGCGCGTGGTCGAGGATCGCATTCCGCAAACGCAGGACATGGCACTGGTTGAATCGCTGCTGGAGCGCTACGGCGAACCGAGCTTCAACGTCTAGGACCCCGGCGCCGGCGTAAGATGCACCATTCCGATCAAGGAGGTGCCCGGTGTCCATTCCGTCCAGCATTTTTAAGATTTCAGGCGATCTCGTCGAGTCCACGGTACTGTCACGTGGACCGTGGAATCCCGGCGCTCAGCATGGCGGAGCACCGGGTGGCTTGCTGGCGACGCTTGCTGACCGCGCCATGGCGCATGAGCCGGGCTGGTCGATGGTGCGCCTCACGCTGGAATTCCTCCGCCCTGTGCCCGTGGCATCGTTGCGCGCGGTGGTCGAACCGCAAGCTGGCGGGGCAGTACGGCGCGTACGACTGGAGCTGTTGCACGACAACGTCACCGTATTGCAAGGTGTGGCGCTCTACATGCGACAGCGCGATCTGGATCTCCAGCCTTCGTTGCAGCCACCGACCCTCCCTCCTCCTGACGCCTGCCACACGCCGATCCTGATTCCGGGCATGCAGCCACAGACCTCGTTCCACTACACCGCGATGGAGAGCCGCGTCGCGACGGGAACGGTCACCGAAGCAGGTCCTGCGGCAGTGTGGTTCCGCGTAGCAGTACCGTTCCTGGACGACGCGCCGGTCAGCGCCGCGGCCCGCGCCATTGCCGCGGCAGATTTCGGCAACGGCATCAGTTGGGCCGTACCGTTGAATCGCTTTGCATTCGCCAATGCCGACCTGACCGTTTACCTGCACCGGCTCCCCCAGGGCGAATGGGTCGCAGCGGAATCGGCAACGACCGTGCAGCAGGATGGCATCGGGCTGACACGGACCACGCTTCACGACGTGCTGGGCCCCATCGGCGTGGCCCAGCAAGGCCTCATCTTCAAGCCCGCGCGCGCATAAGCCCCTACTCACCTGTTAAGACTGTCTTTCTACATCGCGCACCGGGCGCTGGTGCAAAAGAAAAAGCCCTCACTCGGAGGGCTTTCTTTCATTCGCCAGAAGTTCGCTCAGGCGAAGTTCTTCGATGCGAAGTCCCAGTTCACGACGTTCCAGAATGCCTCGACATACTTCGGACGGGCATTGCGGTAGTCGATGTAGTAGGCGTGTTCCCACACGTCGCAGGTCAGCAGCGGCTTGGCGTCGGTGGTCAGCGGGGTGGCGGCGTTCGAGGTCGACACCAGGTCCAGCGAGCCGTCGGTCTTCTTGACCAGCCAGGCCCAGCCCGAACCGAAGGTACCCACGGCGGTCTTCGTGAATTCTTCCTTGAACTTGTCGAACGAACCCCACTTGGCGTTGATCGCGTCAGCCAGTGCACCGGTCGGCTGGCCGCCGCCGTTCGGCTTCATCGATTCCCAGTAGAACGTGTGGTTCCAGACCTGGGCTGCGTTGTTGAAAATGCCGCCCGACGACTTCTTGGTGATTTCTTCCAGCGACGCGTTCTCGAACTCGGTGCCCTTGATCAGGTTGTTCAGGTTCGTGACGTACGTCTGGTGATGCTTGTCATGATGGAACTCGAGGGTCTCCTTGGAGATGTGCGGAGCCAGGGCATCATGCGCGTAAGGGAGAGGAGGGAGCGTGTGTTCCATTGTTCTGTCTCTAGGGTTTTGGTGGGGAGAATGGCCGATTGTAGGTGACTTGCCAGACCCGCGCAAACGGGTCCGGAAAGCCCCCTGATGTCATGTTAGTTTCCCCCGCGGCCGCTCGGGGGAAGGATCCGGGTCGATTGAGAATCAGTCGCAAGCATGGGCGCCGGCGCACGTCAAAAGCGCTTCAGAATGTGCCCAGTTTGGTCTGCACACCAGCAATTTCAATGTCGGCGGTGCCCTCCGCCAGATGCGCCTCGACAATGCTGCCCGCCCGCAATTCGGCGGGCGACCGCAGCGCCCGGCCACGATTGTCGAGCAGCACCGCATAGCCCCGCTCCAGCGTGCGTTGTGGCGCCAGCAGTTCCAGCGCGCCTGACACACGAGCCAGTCGTCCGGTCTCGCGTTCATGCCGACGCTGCACGGCTGCCTCCATGCGCCCGGCCAGCCGATCTAGCGTTGCCTGCGCGGCGCCCAGGTCTGGCTTGCAGGCGCGCCAGCGCATCGCCAGCACATCGTGCCGATGCCGTTGCACTGACACCGTATCGCGCAATGCCGCACGCAAATGCCGGGCCAGATTGTCGACCTGCGCGCGGCGCTCCTGCAATTGCGCCTGCGGACTGCGCAATTGCCGCGCCAGCCATTGCAGGTGCTGGCCGCGGCGTTCGAGCTGACGGTCCATGCATTGGGCCAGCGCATCGTGCGCACGGCGCGCGGCCTGCAACAGGTGTGCGCGATCCGGGCTTACCAGTTCGGCCGCTCCGGTTGGCGTGGGGGCGCGCACATCGGCCACGAAATCGGCAATCGTGAAATCGGTTTCATGGCCTACGCCCGACACCACCGGCAAATCGCTACGCGCAATGGCATGCGCCACCACTTCTTCGTTGAACGACCACAGGTCTTCGATACTGCCGCCACCACGGCACAGGATCAGTACATCGCACTCACCGCGCGCATTGGCCGTGTCCAGCATCGCCGCGATTTTTTCGGCGGCACCGGTACCCTGCACCGGCACCGGGTATACGACCACCGGCACATGCGGCGCACGGCGCTGCAATGTACTCAGTACATCGCGCATCGCGGCGGCCTGCAGCGAAGTGACTACGCCGATCGCGCGCGGATGGGCGGGAATCCTGCGCTTGCGGTCCGCATCGAACAGGCCCGCCTGTGCAAGTTTTTCCTTGAGCCGCAGGAACGCCTCGTAGAGATTGCCAAGGCCAGCGCGGCGCATGGCCTCCACACCGAGCTGCAGTTCCCCACGTGCCTCGTACATCGACACCACGGCACGCACCTCGACGGCTTCCCCTTCGCGTGGCGCAAAGTCGACATGTTGGTTGCGGCCGCGAAACATCACACAGCGGATCTGCGCGCGCGCATCCTTGAGCGAGAAATACCAGTGTCCGCTCGCGGCACGCGTGAAGTTTGAGATTTCTCCCCTTACCCATGCCAGTGGAAAACTGCGTTCAAGCACACCGGCAATCGCATGGTTGAGTTCACTGACCGGAATGACCTCGCGATTCCGCGCGGGAGGCTGGGACGGCGCAAAACGCGAAAGGTTCTCGTTCTCTGGCATGGTGCACGGCCGCTCAGGCGGCGTGAGATGGACATGTCCACAGCATAATGGATATGTCAAGAGGCCAGGCACACTGCACATGCCTTCGCCCACAACGCCCGTGAGTCGGTACAAGCCTTTGATTCTTATGAATTTTCGTGCGGGACCAAAAAACAGGCAATGTAAGAGAAAACCTTACGCGTCAACGACTTACCAAAATCGCCCCGAGCTTGTTCACAAAGTTATCCACAGAAGTTCTGGATAAATGATTTGTCAAGCGTACCGCCTGTGGACAAGGTATACGCCGGGGCCGAATCCACGCTGTGGCAACGGTACCGCACTGCCATGGTTCCGCCCATGGTCTGCACGTTGCACCGGACCGCATTGCCCATTTTTTAGGCGTTAACGTATACGTTCATATGGATCAAAGGTTTACGTCATTTTTCCAGGGCTTATCCACAACCGGTCCACAATCCTGTCCCGTTTCCATGTGGAAAATGGGCGACTTGTCTGATTGCCAGGAATGCTAGGCCATGGCCAAGGCTCTGCCCAATTTTTAGGCACATAAACCATTATCCTTTTGAATCAATGGGTTGCATGAATTCTCCGGCAACTTTCCACAGCTGATCCACAGCACTGTCCAGTCGCCATGTGGAAAGACCGCGCGCAGCGGGCAATTCACGCCAGGAAATACCGTTCCAGACCGCGCAGACGCCGCCATGGACCACTCTGCACAAAAATCAGGCAGATATCGCCACCTTCTTTGCAATCAATGAGTTAGCCTGCTTTTCCGAAACCTTTCCACAACTGGTCCACAGCACTGTCCAGCTTCTGTGTGGAAAGCCGCAGACAGCGCCACGCGCGTGCGCTTGCCGCGCGCCGAGGGGCGGGTTAGAGTGGCGCCTGCAATTTTTCGAGCATGCCGCTGCGCCCGGCACATCGGCGCGCATCAAAGGCAGCCACGTCATTCGTACCAAGCCATTCCGTTTCGGGTCTGTCGTTCGTTCGTAGAATTTCGGGGGTCCACGTGTTTTCCATCATTCAAGCGGCCGGCTGGCCGATCTGGCCGTTGCTGCTCGCCTCGGTCATCGCGCTTGCGCTGGTCGTCGAACGCTTTGTTTCCCTCAAGCGCAGCAAGATCCTGCCGCCGAAGCTGTACGAGGAGGCGCTCGTCGCCGCCCAGCAGCGCAAGGCCACGCCCGAGGTTGTCAACAACCTGGAAAAGAATTCGCCGCTGGGCCGCGTGCTGGCAGCCGGGCTGCGCCATGTCGTGCTGCAGCCGCAGACCTCGCGCGACGCCGCCAAGGATGTGGTCGAGGAAGCCGGCCGGGCCGTGGCGCACGATCTTGAACGCTACCTGAACGCGCTGGGCACGATTGCCTCTGTGGCGCCCCTGATGGGCCTGCTGGGCACCGTGATCGGCATGATCGAGATCTTCGGCAACCAGGGCGGCACCGGCGCCAACCCGGAACAGCTGGCACATGGCATTTCGGTGGCGCTCTACAACACGGCCTTCGGCCTGATCGTGGCGATCCCCGCGCTGATTTTCTGGCGCTACTTCCGCCGGCTCGTCGATGACTACGTGGCCGAACTGGAATTCCGCGCCACCGCGTTCCTGGACGCCATCCTGCCGCAGCGGCGCGCCTGACCGGTACCGGAGCACACGCCATGCGCTTCCGTTCCCGCCAGCGCCGCGAGGAGCCGGAGATCAACCTGATCCCGCTCATCGACGTGCTGCTTGTGATCCTGATCTTCCTGATGATCACGACCACGTACTCGCGCTTTACCGAATTGCAGATCCAGCTGCCCACCGCCGACGCCGAGCACTCGCAACAACGCCCGAGCGAAATCGTCGTATCGGTATCGGCACGCGGGGTCTATTCGATCAACAAGCAGGTGCTCGAGCAGAAGGACGTGACGAGCCTGGCCGACCAGTTGCGCAGCGCCGCTGGCCCGGCCGGCAACGGGCCGCCGCCCGTGGTCATCGTCAACGCCGACGCCCAGGCCACGCACCAGGCAGTGATCAACGTGATGGAGGCTGCGCGCGTAGCCGGCCTGTCGCGGCTGACCTTCGCCACGCAAAGCTCGCAGCAGCGCTGACCTCTTGCCCGGGCGGGCAACGCGTCGATGGACGGCAAACTTGCCGCATGCGCTGCCCGATGCCCATAATGTCTGCATTCGACGGTGCCACCCTTCGGTGGCACCGCCCTCTTCCATCGGTTCCGTTCATGCCCGCTCCCCGACACGACCTTGCCGACTTCGTCACCGCCCAGTGGCAACGCCGCGGCTGGTTTGCCTGGCTGATGTGGCCGCTTTCGCTGCTGTTCGGACTGATTGCGCGCATCCGGCGCCATGGCTACCAGCAGGGCTGGTTCAAATCCACGCGACTGCCGATGCCGGTGATCGTGGTCGGCAATGTCACGGTCGGCGGCACCGGCAAGACGCCTGCGGTGATTGCGCTGGCACACGCCCTGACCGAAGCGGGGCTGCGTCCCGGCGTGGTGTCGCGTGGCTATGGCGTGAAGCTCGAGCATCCGCGCCGCGTCAAGCCAACTTCGAAAGCCGCCGATGTCGGTGACGAACCGCTGCTGATTGCGCGTGCCACCGATGTACCCGTGTGGGTGTTTCCGGACCGGGCCTTGTGCGCGCAAACCATGCTCGTATCGCATCCTGGCATCAACGTGCTGCTACTCGACGACGGCCTGCAGCATTACCGGCTGCAACGCGATTTCGAAATCGTCATGTTCGATGCGCGCATGGGCGGCAATGGCCTGCTGCTGCCGGCGGGCCCGCTGCGCGAGCCGCTGAGCCGGCCGCGCGATGCCACGCTGATCAACGACCCGACGTTCAAGGCCACGCCCGACCGACCCGATGTCTATGGCATGCGCCTGGTGCTCGACGACGCGTGGCAGCTCAACGACCCGACCATGGCACGCCCGGTGTCGCAGTTCGCGGGCAAGCGCGTGCTGGCCGCGGCAGGTATCGGCAATCCGGAACGCTTCTTTGCCAGCCTGCGTGGCGCGGGCCTGTCGCCCACGGCCACCATGCCGCTGCCGGACCACTATGATTTTGCCGATGACCCGTTCGCCGGCAACGACGATGCGCTCAACGCCGACGTGATCCTGATCACCGAGAAGGATGCCGTAAAATGCGAGCGCTTCGACGACCCGAGGATCTGGGTCGTCCCCACCACGCCCGTGATCGACGCGGGCCTGATCGATAAAATCCGCCGCGCCGTGATGGCGCGCAACCCGGCCGTCGCCACCCCCGTCACCACTGGGCAAACCACCGCCACGGGCGCGACGAACGGTCTCGACAAGGAACACCAGGATGGACAACCGGCTGCTTGAAATCCTCGTCTGCCCGCTTTGCAAAGGCAAGCTGGAATACGACCGCGCCGCCCAGGAACTGATCTGCCACGCCGACAAGCTGGCCTACCCGATCCGCGATGGCATCCCGGTCATGCTGGCCGATGAAGCGCGCCAGTCGGTGCCGGGCCGCGTGATCCCGGTGGAGCCCTCCGGGCCGGCCGGCAACTGAGCAGGCAGCTCCCTTCACCCGCCGCAGATCTCCAGATCATGAGCATTCCCGCATTTACCGTGGTGATTCCGGCCCGGCTGGCGTCCACGCGTCTGCCCAACAAGCCGTTGGCCGATATTGGCGGACATCCGATGATCGTGCGCGTGGCCGAACGCGCCCACGCCTCGTCGGCCCAGCGTACCGTGGTGGCCACCGATGCGCCCGAAGTGGCGCAGGCGTGTGCCGCGCGCGGCGTGGAGGCCGTCATCACCCGTGCCGACCATCCGTCGGGCACCGACCGCCTGTCAGAAGTGGCCGCGCAGCTCGGACTGCCCGATGATGCGATCGTCGTGAATGTACAGGGCGACGAACCGCTGATCGACCCGAACCTGATCGACGAAGTGGCGCTGTACCTGGCTTCGCACCCCGACTGCGCGATTGCCACGGCCGCCCATCCGCTCGAAGACGTGGCCGAGATCTTCAATCCGAACGTGGTGAAGGTGGTCTGCGACAACGCTGGCCGCGCCCTGTATTTTTCGCGCGCGCCGATACCCTGGGCGCGCGATGCCTGGGCCGGCGTGCCGGCCCAGCCGGCCGCGTCGGCCCAGGTGCCGTTGCCCGGCATGCCCGTGCTGCGCCATATCGGGTTGTACGCGTACCGCGCCGGCTTCCTGCGGCGCTTCCCGACACTGGCCACCGCGCCGATCGAGCAGACCGAGGCGCTGGAGCAGTTGCGCGCGATGTGGCATGGCGAGCGGATCGGTGTGATGGTCACGGCTGCCGCACCGGCGCCCGGCGTCGACACGCCGGCCGATCTGGAGCGCGTTCGGGCGCTCTGGGCACAGGGCATGGCCCAGGATGGTCCGTGACCCTGGAGCCCCTGGCCGCTGAGGGTTGGGCCGCGTAGACCATGCTTGTCCGCCTAAGTTCATACTGCTGCAACTTCCACGCAGGCCGAATTGGCGTGACGCATGGCATAATGCTTGCCGATACAGAGCCCGCAGATGCGTAACGCGCGTCTGCAAAGGCTCGGTGGGGAGATAGAGATCGAGCCCGCCCGGATGCGTGCCGCTGACCAGTGGCCAAACGCAGTGCCCGGGACGCCGCGCATGACCTGACTCCGGCAAATGCCTCGACCGGCACGTCAGGCAATGCCGCCGTAAGTCCTGCGTCAAGTTGCGGCGTTACCCTCCTTCCATACCTCCCGCCAGACCGAATTCAAATACCTTGAGGACCCGTAAATGCGTTTGATCCTGTTGGGCGCGCCTGGCGCCGGCAAAGGCACGCAAGCCAAGTTCATCTGCGAAAAGTTCGGCATTCCGCAAATCTCCACGGGCGACATGTTGCGCGCGGCGGTGAAGGCCGGTACGCCGCTGGGCATCGAAGCCAAGAAGGTGATGGACGCTGGCGGACTGGTGTCGGATGACATCATTATCGGCCTGGTGAAGGACCGCCTTAAGCAGCCAGACTGCGAAAAGGGCTATCTGTTCGACGGTTTCCCGCGCACGATTCCGCAGGCCGAGGCCATGAAGGAAGCCGGCGTGGCGATCGACTACGTACTGGAAATCGACGTGCCGTTCGATGCCATCATCGAACGCATGAGCGGGCGCCGCGTACACGTGGCGTCGGGCCGCACCTATCACGTCAAGTTCAATGCGCCGAAGGTGGAAAACACCGACGACGAAACCGGCGAGCCGCTGATCCAGCGCGACGACGACAAGGAAGAAACGGTGCGCAAGCGCCTGGACGTCTACTCGCAGCAAACCCGTCCGCTGGTGGACTACTACTCCGATTGGGCCGCCAAGGGCGACGCATCGGCCAAGGTGGCACCGCCGAAGTACCGCAAGATTGCGGGCGTGGGCGATGTGGACAAGATCACGGCCAGCGTGTTCGAGGCACTGAAGTAAGCCTTTCCCGCTGTCCTGGTGGTGACCAAAACGGTCCGGCTCTTGCCGGGCCGTTTTTGTTTTGGGCGTGCCTCGCTTGCCCCCCAGCGGTAATTCCACTTACCTCGGTACTGAATTTACGTTAACGTAAACGGCACTCAAACAAGGAGACACGAGGATGGACATCCAGGGCAATGTTTTCATCGTCACCGGCGGCGCTTCCGGCCTGGGCGCGGGCACGGCCCGCATGCTGGCCGAAGCGGGAGGCAAGGTTGTCATCGCCGACCTCAATGAAGCCGCCGGTACGGCATTGGCAAAGGAGTTGGGCGGACAGTTCGTGAAATGCGACGTCAGTGCCGAGGCCGACGGCCAGGCTGCGGTCGATGCCGCGCAAAAGCTGGGGCGCCTGGCTGGCCTGGTCAACTGCGCGGGGATTGCCGTGGCATCGAAGACCGTGGGCAAGAATGGGCCGCACCCGCTCGATGCATTCGAGAAAACCATCCGCGTGAACCTGATCGGCACGTTCAACATGATCCGCCTGGCAGCGGCGGCCATGGTCCAGAACACCCCCGACGCCGAAGGCGAACGTGGCGTGATCATCAACACCGCATCGGTGGCGGCCTTCGACGGGCAGATCGGGCAGGCCGCTTATGCCGCGTCGAAGGGTGGCGTGGTGGGCATGACACTGGCCATCGCACGCGACCTCGCGCGCGACGGCGTACGCTGCATGACGATTGCCCCGGGGCTCTTTGAAACACCGATGCTGCTGGGCATGCCGCAGGAAGTACAGGACGCGCTCGGCAAGATGGTGCCGTTCCCGCCGCGCCTGGGTCGCCCCGCCGAGTACGCGAAGTTGGCGCAGGCCATTATCGGCAACACGATGATGAATGGCGAAGTGATCCGCCTCGACGGCGCGATCCGGATGCAGCCGAAGTAGGTCCTGAAACAGACCTAGGCTTCGGGCAGCAGCATCGCCAGCATCATGCCTGGTGCCGCAGGCGGCACCAGCGTCAACTGTTCGAAATAGACCGGGCCACGCGCGGGATGATGAAACCCGCGCCGGCCGCCCTGCCGCTCCTCCACATCCTGCGAACGCCACGCTTGCGCAAACGCAGGACTGTCCTCGAGCAACTGCTCGATCAACGCCCGGGTGGGCGGATCCTCGGCATGGCGCAGGCTATGTACGCGAAATTCCGCCACCAGGCGCGCCGCACGATGCGGCCAGTCCTCGACCAGCGCCTGCAGCGCAGGGGACAGGAACATCGCGCGCAGCAGGTTCTTCTCGTGATTCGCATCGTCGAGCCAGCCCACGAACAGGTCGGCGGCCGCGTCGTTCCACGCCAGTGCGGTCCATTGCCGGTCAAGCAGGTAGGCCGGCGCGGTAATGGCCTGCACGCTGGCCAGTAACGCCGCCGGTACGCCCGGATCGGCATCCTGCCTGGGCTCTGGCTTGCCAGCGAGCGCAAACAGATAGGCCCGCTCGGCGCGCGACAGGCACAGCGCTTGCGCCAGGCTGGCCAGTGCGCGCGCCGACATGGCCACGGGCCGCGCCTGCTCGAGCCAGGTCACCCACGTGGCGCTGAGCCCGGCCAGCTGGGCCACCTCTTCCCGACGCAGTCCCGGTGTGCGGCGGCGGCGCCCCGGCGGCAACCCCACGTCGGCCGGTGTCAGCCGCTCGCGATAGCTGCGCAGGAACATGCCCAGTTCGGCTTCGCGCGATAGTGGGTTCGACGTCGGATTCGATGTGTCGGAAGGCATTGGCTGGTGACTCTTATACCAGGATAAATCAGTGACTTGTACCGGGAAAACACGGCGCCTACAGTACGTGAAGTCCCGGGCCCGGGCAATCCCCGTCAACTACCAGACAAGAACGAGGCACCCCTCATGCAGCAGCAGGAACTCGTCGCCGCCCAGTTCGGCGCCACCGCCAATGCCTATCTCACCAGCACCGTGCATGCACAGGGCGCGGACCTTGAACAACTCAAGCAAGCACTGGCTCACCTGAAGCCTGTCGCACATAGCCGTGTGCTCGATCTCGGTTGCGGCGCCGGCCATGCCAGCTTTGCAGCCGCAACGGTTGCGAACGAAGTGGTGGCTTACGACCTGTCGGCGGAAATGCTCGCGGTGGTCGACGCAGACGCACAGGATCGGGGGCTGGCCAATATCAGGACGCAACAGTGTGCGGCGGAAGTCCTGCCATATGCAGACGCCAGTTTCTGCGCTGTGGTCTCACGCATGAGCGCGCATCATTGGCGTGATGTTCCCGCCGCGCTGCGCGAAATCCGGCGCGTACTGAAACCCAATGGCAAGGTGGTATTGATCGATATCGTCGGCGCCGACGATCCGCTCTGCGACACCTGGCTGCAGTCGGTGGAGTTATTGCGCGATCCGTCGCATATCCGCGACTACACGCCGGCGGTATGGGCGCAGATGTTCGAAGCAGCCGGCCTTGGCGCAGAGGTGTCGCCGGTCTGGCGGATCGAGATCGAGTTCAGCAGTTGGGTAGCCCGCATGCGTACGCCCGAGGTAGCCCAGACAGCAATCCGGCACCTTTGGGAAAAGGCGCCGGCCGAAGTGCGCGACCGTTACCGTGTGCAGCCCGATGGCAGCTTCGCGCTGGAAGCGGCGCTGGTCACGGGGTCGCCGAGGCAATGACTGTGGTTCATCAGGTCGCGGCATCCGCCGGGATCGGCATGGTCTGCACCATCTGCCAGACCGCGGCGGCCGCCGGCGACAACGAACGGTCTTCGCGCCTGACCATGACGATGCTGCGCTCCTCGCGCGGCGTCAGCGGCTTCGATACCAGCGGTGACGCCTCGGGCAGCGGCAGCGAGAACGACGGTAGCACCGAGGCGCCGATGCCAGCCTCGACCATGCCAAACACGCTCGCGGAGTGGCCAAGTTCCTGAACCACCTGGGGCGCCACGCCGTGGCGTGCCAGGATGCGGTCGATCAGGGGCCGGCTGCCTGATGCAAAGTCCAGCAGTACGAGCCGTTCGCCATGCAGCGCGCTCCACGGCACCGATTCGGCATTGGCCAGCGGATGATCCCGGCGGCAGACAAAGCAGAACGGATCGGTGGCCAACGGCGAGATGGTCAGCCCTTCGCGCGCAAGCGGATCGATCAGGACGCCGAAGTCCACTGCCCCCGCACGAATCTGCTCGAGCCCGTCGGCCTGCACGTTGTCGCGTATAAACAACCGTATCTCGGGATATTGGCTCGCACACGCTGCCACATATAGCGGCATCAGCCGCGCCGAAATGGTCGGCGCACTGGCTATTACTACCCGTCCACGATAGCGCTCACCTGATTGGCGCGTCTCTTCGAGCGTGTCGTCGAGCTGCCCCAACAGGCGTTCGAGCGCCGGCACCAATGCGGTTCCCGCATCAGTCAGCACCACTTCGCGGGTAGTGCGGTCCAGCAACCGCACGCCAAGTGCTTCTTCCAGCTCGGCCACACCCCGGCTAACCGCAGGCTGGGTAAGCCCTACTGCATCCGCTGCCCGACTGAAACTCCCATGCGCTGCCACCTGCCAGGAAGACCCGCAACTGCCGCAATGTGTAATTCATGCAACGATGAGATGAATGAATGAAATAAATGAATTTGCATTCTAGACAAGACAGGCGTCCAATACCAAGCGGAAACCCTTACGCACTATCCCCAATGTCTGCCATTCTCGCCCCCTTCAAAAAGATCTACGACCTGATCGACGGGTTCGTACTGATCATGCTGACCGCTATCGGCATTGCGCTGATCGCCCCCGAGATCGGCGCCGGTGACGGCCCGCTGCATCTCGGTATCGTGACCAGCCTTGGTGTCGCGCTGGTGTTTTTCCTGCACGGCGCCGCATTGTCGCGCGAGAAACTTGTGGCCGGCGCGAAACACTGGCGTCTGCACGCGTTCGTGCAATCGTTCACGTATATCGTGTTTCCGATCGTGGGTGCGCTGCTGATGCTGTCGCTGCGCAACTCGCTGCCGCCCGAACTGCTGCTTGGCGTGTTCTATCTTTGCGCCCTGCCGTCCACGGTATCGTCATCGGTCGCCATGACCTCGATGGCGCGCGGCAATGTGCCCGGCGCCATTTTCAACGCGACCATTTCGGGCCTGATCGGCATGGCGCTGACCCCGCTGCTGATGGGCCTCGTGATCAGCGCCAGCGGCGCGTCGATGCCGCTGGGCCGCGCACTGACCGGCGTGGCACTGCAACTGCTGCTGCCGTTTGCACTGGGCCAGGCCGCACGCCCGCTGATCGGCAACTGGCTGGCCAAGAAGAAGCAGATCACGAACAAGATCGACCGTGGCGTGATCGTGCTGATCGTCTATTCGTCGTTCTGCGACGCCACCGCCGCCGGCCTGTGGCATCAGTACCACTGGCAGACCATCGGCGCCGTGATGGGTATTGCCGCGATCCTGCTGTTCGTGATCCTGGGCACCACCACGTTCACCGCGCGACGTCTGGGCTTTTCGGTCGAAGACGAAATCACGGCCGTGTTCTGTGGCTCGAAGAAGAGTCTGGCCAACGGCATTCCGATGGCCAAGATCCTGTTTGCCGGCCACCCGGCGCTGGGTCTGCTGGTACTGCCGCTGATGGTCTATCACCAGCTGCAACTGATCGTCTGCTCGGTGATGGCCGCACGCTACGCGAGCCGCGACGATATGAAGGAAGAACGGAACGCGGTACGGGCTTGATTCTGGCCTGATGTTCTTGCTCTCCCGCACCGGAGGGGTTGGGGGAGAGCGCATGGTGGCTCTGCTTGCCACTGGTCGCAATTGAACCGCTGGCCCTCTCCCCCGCCCCTCTCCCGCGCGCGGGAGAGGGGAGAAAATCACCTACACCGACGGGTTCTTCGATAGCGGTGGATTCTTCGCGAAGTACGCCTTGATGCCGCGCAGGATGGCGTTGGCCAACTGTTCCTGGTGTGCTTCGTCGTTGAGCTTGCGTTCTTCTTCGGGATTGCTGATAAACGCGGTCTCGATCAGGATCGACGGAATGTCCGGCGCCTTGAGCACGGCAAACCCGGCCTGTTCCACGCTGCCCTTGTGCAGCTTGTTGATGCCACCGATTTCCTGAAGCACGGACTTGCCCACCTGCATGCTGTCGTTGATCTGCGCCGTCGTGGACAGGTCCAGCAGCACACGCGACACCTGGGCATCCTTGTTGCCCATATTGGTCCCGCCGATCAGGTCGGCATTGTTTTCCTTGTTGGCGAGCCAGCGTGCCGCCGAACTCGACGCACCGCGTTCCGACAGTGCAAACACCGAGGCGCCGCGCGCTTCGGGCGAGACGAATGCATCGGCGTGAATCGACACGAACAGGTCGGCCTGGACCCGGCGTGCCTTCTGCACGCGCACATTGAGCGGCACGAAGAAATCTGAATCGCGCGTCATCATCGCGCGCATATTGGGCTGGGCATCGATCTTCGCGCGCAGCCGATGCGCGATCTGCAGCACCACATCCTTCTCGCGCGAACCCGCGGCGCCCGTGGCGCCGGGATCTTCGCCACCGTGGCCCGGATCGAGCGCCACGGTCAGCAGCCGGCGCATCTTGAACTGGCTCGGCGGTGGCACATTGGTTTGCGCCACGGGAGGTGGCACGGGCGGCGCGGCCGGTTTGTCCGGCGCGGACGGTTTCGGCCTTACGACAGCCACTGCAGGAGGCAGCGCGGTGGTGGCCGGCGGCAACTGGTCGCGGTCCTCGAACTTGCGCACGATCGCGCCAATCGCATCTTCCTCGGCACCGGCCGGTGCGCCCGATACGGCGTCACTGCCGGTCGGTGGCGTGGTCGAGGCAAAGCGGCGCTGCTTGTCCTCGGTATCGCGCACGAGCTTCCAGAGCGGATCGGGCGGGTTGACCGGATACAGGTCGAACACGAGCCGGTTGCGATAGTCGCCAATCGGCAGCAGCGTGAACACCTGCGGGGAAACGTCTTCCTTGAGATCGAACACCATCCGCACCACGCGCGGCCGGTTCTGGCCCACGCGCACCGACTGGATATACGGATCGTTTGGCGTGATCTTGGCCACCAGTTCGCGCAGCGTGGGCGACAGGTCGAGCCCGTCGATGTCCACCACCAGCCGGTCCGGGCTACGGATCATCTGGTGTACGGCGACGAGCTTCTCATCGGATTCGATGGTGACGCGCGTGTAGTCCTCGGCGGGCCAGACCCGCACGGCCACGATGCCGGCGCCGAACGCGATCTGCGGTCCGGCAAGTGACAGCACGACCGTCCCGGCACTGTACTTCAGGGCCTGCGCCATCCATTTGCGGCGGGCCTGCAGCAGTCCGTCGGGTCCATCGGGTCGGTCGGTGGCGAGTCGCTTGATCAGCATGCGTTCAGCAAGGTAAGTCCAGTGGGAGTATAGGCGTGCAATATGGCCATGCGGCGATCGGCCCCTGCATCCACCCCGTTATCGGCAGGATTTTCTTCCGGATGCAGCATGCGGTTGTCCGATTGGAGCAACACATGCAGGTCGGGTTCCCCAAGCAGGCGGCCCGCCTTCTCGGGCCACTCCACCAGATTGAAGGCCGGTTCGGCAAAACAGTCGCGAAAACCGGCGTCGATCCACTCCTCCGGATCGGCAAAGCGATACAGGTCGAAGTGGTAGACGGTCAGCGGCGTGCCGTCGGCACGCAGCACGTTGTACGGTTCGCACAGCGTATAGGTGGGGCTGCGGACCTTGCCGGCATGTCCCAGTGCGCGCAGCACGGCACGCGACAACGTGGTCTTGCCCGCGCCGAGGTCGCCGGACAGCTGCACGTGAACCGTGCGCGGCGGCATCTCGCGCACCGCGCGGGCCAGCGCGGCACCGAACCGTTCAGTAGCGGCTTCGTCGGGTAGCGGCAGGATGCGTTCTTCAAGCAGGGGCATTGCGTACAATTCAGGGATGATCGACCGTGCAGTACCCGCCCCTACCCCCGCATTCGCTGCGCAAGACCCCGTTGCGGCGCCTGAAGTCCAGTCTTCCGACCCATCGGAGACGGACCTGGCGTCGCTGGCGGCGTCGATTCGTGCCTGGGGCATCGAGCTCGGATTCGATGCGATACGCATCGCCGATGTGGATCTGCGGCACGCCGAAGCGGGCCTGCTGGCATGGTTGCAGGCGGGCTACCACGGCGACATGGATTATATGGCCAACCACGGCACAAAGCGCGCCCGGCCCCATGAACTCGTGCCTGGCACGGTACGTGCCATCGTGGCGCGCATGCCCTACCTGCCCGCGCAGGGGCCTGCCGACTGGCGCCGCCATGAATTCGCGCGTCTCGACGATCCGTCCACGGCCGTGATCTCGCTCTACGCCCGCGGCCGCGACTATCACAAGGTGCTGCGTAACCGGCTGCAGCAACTGGCAGCCCGCATCGAAGCCGGGATCGGCCAGTTCGGCTACCGCGTGTTCACCGATTCGGCACCGGTCATGGAAGTGGCGCTGGCCAGCCAGGGTGGCCTGGGCTGGCGCGGCAAGCACACGCTGCTGCTGGACCGCGACGGTGGTTCGATGTTCTTCCTCGGCGAGATCCTGGTCGATATTCCACTGCCGGCCGATGGCGCCGAAGCCCCGCATTGCGGCAATTGCCGCCGCTGCATCGATATCTGCCCCACCGGCGCCATCCTGGAGCCCTACCGGCTCGATGCACGCCGTTGTATTTCTTACCTGACGATCGAACACAAGGGCGCCATTCCGGAGCCGCTGCGGGCCCCGATGGGTAATCGTGTCTATGGCTGCGATGACTGCCAGCTGGCCTGCCCGTGGAACAAGTTCGCGCATCGCGCCACGTTGCCCGATTTCGATGTACGCAACGGCTTCGACGCCCCCGACATGGTGGAACTGTTCGGCTGGACCGAAGCGGAATTCAACCAGCGCCTCGAAGGCAGCCCGATCCGGCGTATCGGGCACGAGCGCTGGCTGCGCAATCTGGCGGTGGGACTCGGCAACAGCCTGCGCAGCGCCGCGCGCGACAACCCCGCACTGGCCGCGCGCATCGGCACGGCCCTGCTGGCGCGGCGCGACAGCGCGACGCCGCTGGTGCGTGAACATATCGACTGGGCGCTGGCCCAGGCCGAACGCTAACTGACTAGCGACAACCAGATCGGCGTGGTGACGATCGCTGCAATGGTCATCGCCGAAATCGTGGCTGCCACCATCGGCCCGTTGCCACCCATGCGCACCGCAAGGATATAGGCGCTCGATGCCGTGGGCAGCGAGGCATAGACCACCACGATCTGGTACTGCAGCGTGGTCAGCGGCAGATGGCGGCCCACGATCCACGCGAAACACGGCATGGCCAGCAGCTTCACACCGGTCCACCACGCCATCGGACCCACCGTGCCGGTAGCGCCGCTGATCTGCAGGCCGGCCCCGACCGTCATCAGGCCCAGCGCGGTCGATGCCGAGCCCAGCCGGTTCAAGGTCATCGCAATCACCTCGGGTGGATGCAGGCCCAGCAGGTTGGTGAGCAGGCCGGTGGCCGTGGCCAGGATCAGCGGATTGCGTGCCAGTTCGCGCAGCAGCTTCGATTCGCCATGGCGTGCCAGCGCCCACACCGCCACCACATTGCAGATCGGCACGCAGACGCCCACCACCAGCGCCATCAGCGCCAGGCCTTCGCTGCCGCCAAGACGCGCGGCCAGCGCGAGCGCAATGTACGAGTTGAAGCGGAACGCGGTCTGCAGTCCCGACGCAAAGTCGACCGGGTCCGGCCGCAGCACGTATTTGACAAGGTAGCCGGTGGCCATGCCAAACACCGTGGTCGCCAGCGCGAGGCCGAGCATCGCGGACGTCGACGAGAAATCAAACTTGGCACTGTTGGTGGACTGCAACAGCAGCGCGGGGAACAGGACGAAGTAGACCAGGCGTTCCACACCGGCCCAGAAGCCACGGTCGAACGGGGTATATCGCACCAGCAGCCAGCCGATCAGGATCAGGCTGAAATCCGGCACCAGCAGCAGGGCGGAAGACATGTGTCGCGTTGTCTCGATTGTGACGACATGGGTGTCGTTGTTGTCGTGGTACCCGACGGCAGTCTTCGTGAAAAGTGAAGCCTAGGGCAGATACGGATGGGTATTTTTTCAGAATTCCTGCAGCATGGCACGCTGAATTTCGCCTTGCCTGCGGTTTTGCAGCCGCCTGTCGCACCATGAAGTCCGAGCAGTCTTCGTCCCGCCGAGCCATATTCCACCGCCGCCTTGCCGCTTCGCTGTGCGCAACGCTGGCGTTCGGCCTGCTGTTGCCGTCGGTATCGGCCATGGAGATCGAAGGCGTGCGTTTTGACGACAGCGCGCGGCTTGGTGGCAAGGAATTGCCGCTCAACGGCACCGGATTGCGGCAGGTCTTCGTGATCAAGGGTTACGCCGCCGCGCTGTACCTGCCCGAACGGGGTCGCAATGCCACGCTGGTGGTGGGCACGCCCGGCCCCAAGCGCTTGCAGATCCGTCCGCTGCGCGAGGTGGAATCGGCCGCTTTCGTCAAAGCCCTCAATGAAGGACTGCGCGAAAATCATAGCGAGCTGCAGATGCAGCTGCTGTCCGACCGCTTGACGCAGCTGGAACGCACGATGGCCCAGATGGGCTCGGCGCACCGCGGCGACATCATCAATTTCGATTTCACGCCCCAGGGCGGAACCGCCATCACGCTCAACGGTATCCCGCGTGGCCTGGCCATTCCGGGCGAGGATTTCTACCAGGCCGTGCTGCGCATCTTCCTGGGCGAACACCCGGTGGACCGCAACCTCAAGCGCGGCCTGCTGGGCGGCTGATTCAAGCACGTCGGCGCGTTGCTGCAACCAGCGGCGCACTGGCGATTCATGACCTCCCCGGGCGAGATCCGCCCGGCTTTAACTTCGGGAGACTCTCTTCACATGCAAGCTGGCAAAACCATCCTGACCGTGGCCATCGCAGCCGCGGCGTCCGTGGCTTCGATCGCGCACGCACAGAGCACCTATCCGACCAAACCGATCCGCCTGATCATTCCGTTTGCACCGGGTGGCACCACCGATATCGTGGGCCGTGGCGTGGCCGATCAGATGAGCCGCGTGCTGGGTCAGCCGGTGGTGGTGGAAAACCGTGCCGGTGGCGGCGGTTCGATCGGCGCCGATGCCATCGCCAAGTCCGCCCCGGATGGCTACACGATCGGTATCTCGACCGTGTCGACCATGGCCGTGAACCCGGCCTGCAATCCGAAGCTGTCGTACGACCCGATCAAGGACTTCAAGCCTATCGCCAACGTGGCCAACGTCGCCAACGTGATCGCGGTGAACCCGAACTTCCCGGCCAAGGACTACAAGGAATTCCTGGCCGTGCTGAAGGCCAACCCGGGCAAGTACTCGTACGCCTCGTCGGGCACCTGCGGCTTTGGCCACATGCTCGGCGAGCAGTTCAAGGTATCGACCAAGACCTTCATGGTCCACATCCCGTACCGTGGCGCGGGCCCCGCACTGAACGACGTGCTGGCCGGCCAGGTGCCGATCATGGTCGACAACCTGCCGTCGTCGATGCCGTACATCAAGGCCGGCAAGCTGCGCGCGCTGGTGGTGGCCTGGAACAAGCGCGTGGATGGGCTGCCCGACGTGCCGACCTTCGGCGAAATGGGCCTCAAGGAGCCGAACGACCCGGCCTGGTATGGCCTGGTGGCTCCGGCCGGCACACCTGACGACGTGATCGCCAAGCTCAATGGCGCGGTGGTGAAGGCGCTGCAGGACAAGGGCTTCGTGGAGCGCCTGCGTGCCGCCGGCGCCGAGCCGTCGGGCAACACCCCGGCCCAGCACGCCGCCGAAATCAAGAAGGAATTCGACAAGATGAAGAACCTGGTGAAGGTTCAGAACATCAAGCTGGAACAGTAAATTTCGGATTACTCGTTGCAAGGACCACTTCGGTGGTCCTTTTTCGTTGTGGGTGGCAAGCGCTGCAAACAGGCATAAAATCCGTGCTTGCCACCTGCCACCTTGAACGCCATCCATCATGCAACATCCCTTCGATGCCATCCTGCCCGCACCATTCGGCAAGGTCGGCGTACGTGTCGATGGCGCACACGTCCACGAGATCGTCTATCTGCCCGACACCTTCGCGGAGGTCGCCCCGTCCGGTGCGCTCGCGCAGCGCGTGGCCGATCAACTGGCGGCGTACTACGACAATCCTGACTTTGCCTTCGACCTGCCGCTGGCCGTGCGCGGCACCGAGTTCCAGCGCAAGGTCTGGGACGCCATCTGCGCGGTGCCGCGCGGCGGACTGACCACTTACGGCACCATTGCCAAATCGTTGCAAAGCATGCCGCGCGCGGTGGGCCAGGCATGTGGGCAAAACTGGTTTCCGGTCGTGATTCCGTGCCATCGCGTGGTAGCCGCCAATGGACTCGGCGGATTCGCGCATCATGGCGAAGAAGGCTTTCACCTCGGCGTCAAACGCTGGCTGTTGCGCCATGAGGGCGCGATGCTGCTATGACCGCGGTGCTCGATGGCGACCTGTCGCTGGTCGACCGGTTCTGCGACGCGCTGTGGCTGGAGGATGGCCTGTCACGCAATACCATCGATGCCTATCGGCGCGACCTGGCACTGCTCGCGCGCTGGCTGCATGAAAGCGCGACCTGTGCGCTGCTGGCGGTCGACGACACCGCGCTGTCGGGGTACTTTTCCGCACGGCATACGGAAACGCGCGCCTCGTCGGCAAACCGGCGCCTGACCGTCTTCCGCCGCTTCTATCAATGGGCCCTGCGCGAGCACATGATCGAAGCCGACCCGTGCCTGTTGTTGCGCCCCGCCAAGCAGGCACCGCGCTTTCCGAAGACCTTGTCCGAAGGACAGGTCGAGGCCTTGCTTGAAGCGCCCGACGTCGGCACGCCGCTGGGCCTGCGCGACCGCACCATGCTCGAACTGATGTATGCCAGCGGCCTGCGCGTGTCCGAACTCACGAACATGAAGACCATCGAGATCGGTCTGAACGAGGGCGTGGCGCGCGTGGTGGGCGGCAAGGGCAACAAGGAGCGACTGGTGCCATTCGGCGCGCAAGCCGGAGACTGGCTGCAGCGCTATCTGGCCGAGGCACGCCCTGCCCTGCTGACCGGCCGCGCCTGCGACGAACTGTTCGTCACGCAGCGCGGCGAGGGCATGACACGCCAGGCCTTCTGGCATCTGATCAAGAAGCATGCGCGCGAAGCCGGCATCCACGCACCGTTGTCGCCGCATACGCTGCGGCATGCATTTGCCACGCACCTGCTCAACCACGGCGCCGACCTGCGCGTGGTGCAGTTGCTGCTGGGCCATGCCGATATTTCCACCACGCAGATCTACACGCACGTGGCCCGCGAGCGCCTGCGCGAACTGCACCTGCATCACCATCCGCGCGGCTGAGACTACGCGGACATCATCATGAGCAAACAGAAACACATCTCGGAAACCCCTGCCACGCAAATGCTGCGCAAGCATGGCGTGAGCTTTGGCGAGCATCCCTACGACTATGTCGACCATGGCGGCACGGGCGAGTCGGCACGGCAACTCGGCGTACCCGAGCATGCCGTGGTCAAGACGCTGGTCATGGAAGACGAAGCCGCCAAGCCGCTGATCGTGCTGATGCATGGCGATTGCTCGGTATCGACCAAGAACCTGGCACGGCAGATCGGTTGCAAGAGCGTGCAACCGTGCAAGCCGGAAGTGGCGCAGCGCCATAGCGGCTACATGGTCGGCGGCACCTCGCCGTTCGGCACCAAGAAGAAGGTACCGGTCTATGTGGAAGCAGGCGTGCTGGCACTGGACACGATCTATATCAATGGCGGACGCCGGGGCTATCTGGTCAGCATTGCGCCGGCGGTGCTCACCGACCTGCTGGGCGCACAGTCCGTGGAATGCGCGCTGCCTGACTAAGCCGTGCGGGAAATCACGGAGTCCACCGACACCGTGGCGCGCTACAATCGCGCCAGCCTGAAAAACCCTGTCCAGTCCCACAAAAAATGGTCAACCTGATATTTGCCGCCATCGCCTATCTGATCGGATCGGTGTCCTTCGCCGTCGTGGTCAGCAAGGTCATGGGTCTGCCCGATCCGCACAGCTATGGCTCGGGCAACCCCGGCGCCACGAACGTGCTGCGCACCGGCAACAAGAAAGCCGCGATCTTTACGCTGATTGGCGACGGGCTGAAGGGCTATGTGGCGGTCATGCTGGCCAAACACCTCGGTGCGGGCTATGGCGTTGACGACACCGGCATTGCGCTGGCCGCGCTGGCCGTGTTCCTGGGCCATCTGTTCCCGATCTTCCACCGTTTCGCGGGCGGCAAGGGTGTGGCCACGGCTGCTGGCATCCTGTTTGCCATCGACCCGATCCTGGGCGCCGGCACGCTGGCCACCTGGCTCATCATTGCGTTCTTTTTCCGCTATTCGTCACTGGCCGCACTGGTGGCGGCCATCTTTGCGCCGTTCTTCTACGTGCTGATGAATGGCGTGGATATCATCACCGGCGCCGTGTTTGCGATCGGCGTACTGCTGATCGTGCGCCACCGCGCCAATATCGCCAAGCTGCTGGCCGGCAAGGAAAGCCGGATCGGGGAAAAGAAGAAGGTTTGAGACTGAACTACTGACGGTGTTCTCCCCTCTCCCATGAAATGGGAGAGGGGCGGGGGAGAGGGCCAGCGGTGCAAGCTGCGATCTGTCGCAATTTGAGCCGCATTGCCCTCTCCCCCAACCCCTCTCCCGCACGCGGGAGAGGGGAGCAAACAGGCTGAGATGATCAAGCCGCCTGGGCCATTGCCGCGAACGGGAACGTCATTTCCACGCGCAGCCCGCCTTCCTCGCGGTTGGTGATCGACAGCCGGCCACCACCCTGCCTGACCAGACGATCGACGATCGCCAGGCCCAGCCCCGAATGGGCATTGCCCCCGCGTGCCGGGTCCAGCCGCACGAATGGCATCGTCACACGTTCAATGGCTTCTTCCGGAATGCCAGGGCCCTGGTCCTCCACGGTCAGGCGCCAGCCTTCGTGGGTGCGTGCCGTGGCCACGTAGACCGGTGGCGCACCATACGCGTAGGCGTTGTCGACCAGATTACCGATAATGCGGTCCAGCTGTGTGGCGATCATGCGGAATCCGTCGCCGGCAGCCAGTTCCAGCACCACCAGACGATCCTGCTCCTGCAGTGCGGCGGCCAGCTCGCCAATGCGCTTGTCCACGGGTACCGGGCGTGCCGTGGGCTCGCTGCTTTGCGCAAAGGTCAGGAACTGCTCGACGATCGCCGACATCGACTCGACATCGCGCGTCACGCCGGCGGCGGCCTTGGGATCGGACAGCATCTCGGCGCGCAGGCGCAGCCGTGCCAGCGGGGTCTTGAGGTCGTGGGCGATGCCGGCCAGCATCGTATTGCGCTCCTGGTCGATCCGCACCAGGTCGGCCACCATGCGATTGAAACGCACGATCAGTTGACGCAGCTCATGTGGCCCGCGCTCGCGCAGCGGCTGCACGCTCTGCTGGCGCGACAGCTTTTCGGCCGCTTCCGCCATATCGCGTACCGGACGCTGGATCTGCCACGCCACGAATAATGCAAACACGATGGCCACACCCACCACCAGCACCACGCCCGGCACCAGCCGGTTGTCGGGCGGCGGATTGTGGACGAACAGGATCGGCATGGCGATCCAGCGGTTACGCTGCGGCAGCTTGATCCAGAGCCGCGGCGTGGAAAGCTCGTCCTCCAGCCTGACTTCGGTGCCCGGCGGCAAGCGTCGCGTGAACTGTTCCACCAGCCGGCGCGGCCGGCCAGCCTGTGGCGGGCCCGCGTGTTCGTCGGCGGTGGCATTGTCGGCCACCTCCACCAGGCTCGGCAGCGGCACCGGTGGCTTGGCATCGAGCGCGCGCTCGATACTGTCGAGCTGGAAAATCATCTGCTCGACCGAGTAGTCGATCTGCTGCTGGCGCCGGTCCATGCGCAGGATGGCCAGCCACGAGAAATGGCTGATCACGAGCACCGCGGCAATCAGCAGCGCCACGCGGCCGAACAGGGTGTCAATCCTGAGCTTCATTGCGGAATACTGTCCTCGGCTTCGTCGGGCACAAAGGTATAGCCACGGCCCCGCACGGTCTGGATATAGCGCGGACGCTGGGCATCCTCGTCAAGCAGGCGGCGCAGGCGCCAGATCTGCACATCGATACCGCGGTCGCTGATGCCGTTGGCGGTGCCGTACATCAGTTCGACGATCCGCTCGCGCGACAGCACTTCGAGCGGATGCATCAGCAACAGCTTGAGCAGCGCGAATTCGGTATCGCTGATCGACACGGCCTGCCCGCTACGCTCGAGCGAGCGCTGGCGGAAGTTCACACGGAACGGACCGAAGGCGATCGACTCGCGGTCTTCCGGCGCGGCAGCCGGGCGCGCCAGCTTGCGGCGCAGCACGGCGTTGATGCGCGCCAGCAGCTCGCGCGGCGAAAACGGTTTGCCGAGGTAGTCGTCGGCACCGATCTCGAGGCCGACGATGCGGTCGATCTCGTCGCTGCGCGCGGTCAGCAGGATCACGGGGATGTCGTCGTTCTTGGCGCGCAGATTGCGCAGCGCGGTCAGGCCGTCGACCTTGGGCATCATCAGGTCGAGCACGATCAGCGCGGGCCGCTCGCGCTCGAGGCGGGCCTGCAGGCCGTCGCCATCGTGCAGCACCGACACGGCAAAGCCCTGGGACGTCAGGTATTCACGCAGCAGGTCGCGCAGTTCGGGGTCGTCGTCGACGACGAGGATCTGGGTGGGCTGGTTCGTTCGCATAGGCACATGATAGTCAGGCCGACCGCCGCACACGGCAAATCGGCCCTAACGTTTTGTTTCTGGACGTTACACCCACGCCGCTGGTAATCCGCTGTAATAAATGCGGGAAGCCGCGAAATACGTGGGATGGCGGCCTCACATTATGCTTCACCCCATGACGCGCCCTGCCGGGCGCTATCCCACCAGACGGCGGCTCGCCCTGCCCTCGCGATGCGGCATACTGCTGCCACTTCGCCGTCACAGTCGCTGTGCGAATACCGTTTGGCACGCGCCCCTTTTTTGTCGTGCCGTTCCCAGGATTCCGGTCATGTCCCACCCACAACAAGGTCAGCCTCTCCCTCCCAACCCGCCCGGCGGTCCTACGCCCCCCGCGCGCTCCACCCGTTCGCGCCGCCGCACCTGGATTGCCGTTGCAGTCATCGTGGTGCTGGCCGGTGCCGGCTGGTACTGGCACAGCCACCGCCAGGCCGCGCAGGAAGCCGGCGCGGGCGCGGCCAACGGTGCCAGCGGTGCGGCAGGCATGGGTGCGGGGCGCCGCGGTCCAGGCGGCCCTGGCGGCCCCGGTGGCCCGAACGCAATGCCGCGCTCGCCGGTGGTGGTCAACACCGTGAGCAAGCGCAATATGGACGTGGTGCTCAATGGCCTCGGCAATGTGACGCCGGTGGCCAACGTCACGGTGCGCGCACAGGTTTCGGGTCCGTTGCTCAAGGTACTATTCAAGGAAGGCCAGATGGTCAAGGCCGGCGACGTGCTCGCCGAGATCGATCCGCGCCCGTTCCAGGCCGCGCTGGACCAGGCCTCGGGCCAGCTCGCGCGCGACCAGGCGCTGTTGCAGAACGCCCGTCTCGACCAGCAGCGCTACAAGACGCTGCTGGCGCAGGACTCGATCTCGAAGCAGCAGGTCGATACGCAGGACGCACTGGTGCGCCAATATGAAGGCACCGTCAAGACCGACCAGGGCAATGTCGACAACGCACGCCTGCAACTGGGCTACACGCGCATCGTGGCTCCGGCGTCGGGTCGCATCGGCCTGCGCCAGGTGGATCCGGGCAATATCGTCAACACCAGCGATACCAACGGCATCGCGCTGATCACGCAAATCCAGCCGATCACGGTGCTGTACACGATTCCGGAGGACAACCTGCCGGCCGTGCTCAGGAAGCTCAACGCCGGCGAGAAGCTGTCGGTACAGGCATGGGATCGGCAGATGCGCAACCAGTTGGCCGAGGGTACGCTGCTGACTACGGACAACCAGATCGATACCACCACCGGTACCGTCAAGCTCAAGGCGATTTTCCAGAACACCGACGGAATGCTGTTCCCGAACCAGTTCGTCAATGTGCGCACGCGCGTCGACACCATGGAAGACGCTACCGTAATTCCGGTGGCAGCGATCCAGCGCGGCCAGCAGGGCACTTTCGTTTATGTGATTGGCGACGATAGTGCGGTCAAGGTGCAGGTGGTAACGCTGGGCCCGAGCGACGGCAGCCGTACCGCCGTGCTCAAGGGCCTGGAGGCTGGCCAGCGCGTGGTGGTCGATGGCGCGGACCGTCTCAAGGAAGGCATGGTCGTGGAAGCGGTGGATCCCGCGGCACGCGCCGCCGCGTTGACGCCATCGAGCGCGCCGCGCGCGCGCGGTCGCCGCAACGGCGGTAACTGGGGTGGCGCCAGCGGTGCCCATGGCGGTGCCAGCGGCGCACATGCCGGTGCAAGCGATGCCGCGGGTGCGCCGGGTGAGCGCCGCCGCATGCGCGACGCCGACGCCAACCCGAACCCGACCACGAACACCCCGGCGAACCCCGGTGCCAACGTTGGCCAGCGGCCACAGCAGTAAGGCAAGGAGTCGAGAAGCGGCATGAATCCCTCACGCATCTTTATCGAGCGGCCGGTGGCCACGGCCTTGCTGATGCTCGCCATCCTGCTGTCGGGGCTGGTGGCATTCCGGCTGCTGCCGCTGTCGGCCCTGCCTGAAGTCGATTACCCGACCATCCAGGTCACCACGCTCTACCCCGGCGCCAGTCCCGATGTGATGACCTCGTCGGTCACCGCGCCGCTCGAACGCCAGTTTGGCCAGATGCCTGGCCTCAAGCAGATGTCGTCGTCGTCCTCGGGCGGCGCGTCGGTAATCACGCTGCAATTCGAACTGACACTGTCGCTCGATGTGGCCGAGCAGGAAGTGCAGGCCGCCATCAATGCCGGTGGCAACCTGCTACCGGCCGACCTGCCGATGCCGCCGGTCTACAGCAAGGTCAATCCGGCCGATGCGCCGATCATGACGCTGGCGATGACCTCGGACACCTTGCCGCTGCCGAAGCTGCAGGACATGGTCGATACGCGCGTGGCGGCCAAGATCTCGCAGATCCAGGGCGTGGGCCTGGTCACCATCAGCGGCGGCCAGCGGCCGGCCGTGCGGATCCAGGCCAACCCCACCGCGCTGGCGTCACTCGGCATGTCGATCGACGACCTGCGCACCGCCATCGGCAGCGCCAACGTGAACGGCGCCAAGGGCAGCTTCGACGGTCCGTCGCGCGCCTCCACCATCGACGCCAACGACCAGCTCAAGTCGGCCGACGAGTACAAGCAGATCATCATCGGCTACCAGAACGGTGCGCCGATCCGCATCACCGACGTGGCCGAGATCGTCGACGGGCCCGAGAACAGCCGGCTTGCCGCGTGGGCCAATGCCCGCCCAGCCATCGTGGTCAACATCCAGCGCCAGCCAGGCGCCAACGTGATCGAGGTGGTGGACCGCATCAAGACGCTGCTGCCGCAGTTGCAGTCGGCATTGCCGGCCTCGGTGCATGTGCAGTTGCTGACCGACCGTACCACCACGATCCGGGCCTCGGTCAAGGACGTGGAGTTCGAGCTGCTGCTGGCCATCGCGCTGGTGGTGATGGTGATCTTCGTATTCCTGCGCAATGTGTCGGCCACGATCATCCCGGGTGTCGCGGTGCCGCTGTCATTGGTGGGCACCTTTGGCGTGATGTACCTCGCAGGCTTCTCGATCAACAACCTCACGCTGATGGCACTGACCATCGCCACGGGCTTTGTGGTCGACGATGCGATCGTGATGATCGAGAACATCATGCGCTACATCGAGGAAGGCGATTCCCCGATGGAGGCCGCGCTCAAGGGCTCGAAACAGATCGGCTTCACGATCATCTCGCTGACGTTCTCGCTGGTGGCCGTGCTGATTCCGCTGCTGTTCATGGGTGACGTGGTAGGCCGGCTGTTCCGCGAGTTCGCGATCACGCTGGCGGTGTCGATCCTGATCTCGGCCGTGGTATCGCTGACGTTGACGCCGATGATGTGCGCGCGCCTGCTGCGCCATGTGCCCGAGAGCGAGCAATCGCGCTTTCACATCGCCACCGGCCGCTTCTTCGATAACGTGATCCATCACTACGGCCGGGCACTGGACTGGGTGCTGGCACGCCAGACCGCCACGCTGGTGGTGGCGGTCGGCACGCTGGTGCTGACCGGCCTGCTGTACCTGCTGGTGCCAAAGGGCTTCTTCCCGGTGCAGGACACGGGCGTGATCCAGGCCATTACCGAAGCCGCGCAGACCAGTTCGTTCCAGTCGATGGGGCGCAAGCAGGAAGCGGTACAAAAGGTGATTCTCGAAGACCCGGCCGTCGCCAGTGTCTCGTCGTTCATCGGCGTCGATGGCACCAATCAGACCATCAATGCGGGCCGCATGCTGATCAACCTGAAGCCCAAGGGCGATCGTGACTCGATGGCAGTGGTCACGCAGCGCCTGCAGGATTCGGTACAGAAGCTCGGCGGCGTTGCGCTGTACATGCAGCCCGTGCAGGACCTGACGATCGAGGACCGCGTGGCGCGCACCCAGTACCAGTTCACGGTGGAAGATCCGGATCCGACCGTACTGGCCGAATGGGTGCCAAAGCTCGTGGAACGGCTCAAGCAGGAACCCGAGCTGCGCGACGTGGCCAGCGACCAGCAGAACAACGGCCTGCGCGCATTCGTGGAAATCGACCGCGACGCCGCCGCGCGCTTCGGCATCACCACGGCCGTGATCGACAGCGCGCTGTACAGTGCATTTGGCCAGCGCCTGATCTCGACCATCTTCACGCAGGCCAGCCAGTACCGCGTAGTGTTGGAGACCATGCCGGAATTCCGCACCAGCCCGGCGTCGCTGGCGGAACTGCGCCTGCCGTCGTCATCGGGTGGCCAGGTGCCGCTGGGTTCGATCGCGCGCATCTCCGAGCGCACCGGCCCGCTGGTGATCAACCATCAGGGCCAGTTCCCGGCGGCGACGATCTCGTTCAACCTTGCCCCGGGCGAATCGCTGGGCGCGGCGGTCGACAAGATTACCAAGGTCGAGCAGGAAATCGGCCTGCCAATCTCGATGGCCACCGAATTCCAGGGTGCCGCGCTGGCCTTCCGTGCCTCGCTGTCGAACACGCTGTGGCTGATCCTGGCTGCGGTGGTCACGATGTATATCGTGCTGGGCGTGCTGTATGAGAGCACGATCCATCCGGTGACGATCCTGTCGACCTTGCCGTCGGCCGGCGTGGGCGCACTGCTGGCCCTGCTGGTGTTCAGGCAGGACCTCGGCATCATCGCGATCATCGGCATCATCCTGCTGATCGGTATCGTCAAGAAGAACGCGATCATGATGATCGACTTCGCACTTGAAGCCGAACGCGAACACGGCATGAAGCCGCGCGACGCCATTTTCCAGGCCTGCCTGCTGCGCTTCCGCCCGATCCTGATGACGACGATGGCGGCACTGCTGGCCGCGTTGCCGATGATGCTGGGCACCGGCATCGGGTCGGAACTGCGCCGGCCGCTGGGTATCACGATGGTGGGTGGCCTGCTGGTCAGCCAGGTGCTGACCTTGTTCACCACGCCGGTGATCTACCTGGCCTTCGACCGCGTGGCCTATCGACTCAAGGGATGGCGCAACCGCAAGTTCGGCAACCCCGACGAGGGTGGCGATGACGGTGACCATGACGGCGGTCACGGTGGCCACGCGGCGACGCCGCGTCCACAGGAGCCGAACGCCTGATGAACCTGTCGGCCTCCTTTATCCATCGCCCGGTAGCCACCGCGCTGCTGACCATCGGCATCCTGCTGGCGGGCATTGCCGCGTTCCGGCTGCTGCCCGTGTCGCCGCTGCCGCAAGTGGACTTCCCCACGATCTCGGTGTCGGCGTCGCTACCCGGCGCCAGCCCCGAGACCATGGCCGCCACCGTGGCCACGCCGCTGGAACGTGCGCTGGGTGCCATTGCCGGCGTCAACGAAATCACGTCGAGCAGTTCGCTCGGCTCCACGCGCGTGACGCTGCAGTTCGACCTGTCGCGTGATATCGATGGTGCCGCACGCGACGTGCAGGCCGCCATCAACGCCTCACGCGCCACGCTGCCCACGAGCCTGCCGAACAATCCCACCTATCGCAAGGTGAACCCGGCCGACGCGCCGATCATGATCATCGGCCTGACCTCGCCGACCATGACGCGCGGCCAGCTCTACGATGCCGCGTCGACGATCCTGTCGCAGAAGCTGTCACAGGTGGAAGGCGTGGGTCAGGTCACGATCGGCGGCTCGTCGCTGCCGGCGGTGCGGGTCGAACTGAACCCTACCGCACTGAACAAGTACGGCATCTCGCTCGAGGACGTGCGCAACACGATCAGCGCCACCAACGCCAACCGTCCGCTCGGCATCCTCGACAACCCCAACACGGCATGGCAGGTCTACGCCAACGACCAGGCGATGGCGGCCAAGGACTACATGCCGCTGATCATCCGCTACGCCACGCCAGGTACGTTTTCGTCGACCTCGGCCGGCGCGCTGATTGCCAGTACGGCCAATGCCGCGGCCGGCGGCAATGTCAGCAGCAAGACCGTCAACGGCGTCACGACCACCACCATTACCACCAGCAGCGGTACCACCACCATCAGCACGGGCGCTACCGGCGGCAATGCCACCAACGCGGGGCCAAACTCGTTCGCGGTGCCGGTGCGGTTGCAGGACGTGGCCAATGTGGTCGATTCGGTGCAGGACATCCGCAATGCCGGCTCCGCCAACGGCAAGCCATCGGTACTGCTGGTGCTGAACCGCTCGCCGGGCGCCAACATTATCGAGACCGTGGACCGCGTCAACGAGATGCTGCCGCAGTTGCGCAAGATGATCCCGGCCACGATCTCGATGGACGTGATGATGGACCGCACGCCCACCATCCGCGCGTCGCTGCGCGAGGTGGAGAACACGCTGATGATCTCGGTGGCACTGGTGATCATGGTGGTGTTCGTGTTCCTGCGCAATGTGCGCGCCACGCTGATCCCGAGCGTGGCCGTGCCGGTGTCGCTGGTGGGCACGTTCACGATCATGTACCTGGCCGGGTTCTCGCTGAACAATCTTTCGCTGATGGCGCTGACCATCGCCACCGGGTTCGTGGTGGACGATGCGATCGTGGTGCTGGAAAACATCTCGCGCCATATCGAGGAAGGCATGAAACCGCTGGCCGCCGCATTGCGCGGCGCCCGCGAAGTGGGCTTTACGGTGTTGTCGATGAGCCTGTCGCTGATTGCCGTCTTCATCCCGCTGCTGCTGATGGGCGGCATCGTGGGCCGGCTGTTCCAGGAGTTTGCCATCACGCTGTCGGTGGCCATCCTGGTTTCGCTGGTGGTATCGCTGACCACCACGCCAATGATGTGCGCACGGCTGTTGCGCCCGGTGCAGGAGCAACCCCGGGGGCGCTTCCACCGTGCGACCGAGCGCATGTTCACCTGGATGCAGGACGCCTACGCACGCACGCTGGGCGTGGCGCTGCGGCACGGACCCATCGTGTGGATCGTGCTGCTGCTGACCATCGCACTGAATGTCTATCTCTACGTGATCGTGCCGAAGGGCTTCTTCCCACAGCAGGATACGGGGCGGCTGATCGGCTTTATCCGCGCGGACCAGGCCACGTCGTTCCAGCTGATGCGCACCAAGCTCGACAACTTCATCAAGATCGTGCAGTCCGATCCGGCGGTGGTCAATGTCACGGGCTTTACTGGCGGATCGCAGCGCAATACCGGGCAGATGTTCGTCACGCTGAAGCCGCTCTCGGAGCGCAAGGAAACGGCCGACCAGATCATTGCGCGGTTGCGCGTGAAGCTGGCCAAGGAACCGGGTGCCAACCTGTTCCTGACACCGGTGCAGGATATCCGCATCGGCGGCCGCCAGAGCAGTTCCGCGTACCAGTTCACCTTGCAGTCCGACGACCTGGAAGTCCTGCGCGCCTGGGAGCCCAAGGTGCGCGCGGCGATCTCGAACATCAAGGGCATCGAGGACGTCGATACCGATACCAACGACAAGGGGCTGCAGACATCGGTCATCATCGATCGCGACACCGCATCGAAACTTGGTGTCACGGCGCAGCAGATCGATGCGATCCTTAACGATGCATTCGGGCAGCGGCTGGTCTCCACGATCTACCATCCGCTGAACCAGTATCGCGTGGTCATGGAGCTGAGTCCGGAGTACCTGCAGGGTCCGCATGCGCTGCAGGACATCTATGTGGTGACGGGCGGTGGCCATCGCGTGCCGCTGTCGTCGTTCGCGCGAGTGACACCAACCAGCACCCCGCTTGGCGTGAATCACCAGGGCCAGTTTGCCGCGTCGACGATCTCGTTCAATCTGGCCGAGGGCTATTCGCTGTCGCAGGCCACCGATGCGATCCGGCAGGCCATGGCAACGATTGGCGCGCCCGAAACGCTGCAGGCCAATTTCCAGGGTGGCGCCAAGGCGTTCCAGGACTCGCTCAAGAGCCAGCCGATCCTGATCCTCGCCGCGATTATCACGATCTATATCGTGCTGGGGATTCTCTACGAAAGCTATGTGCACCCGTTGACCATCCTGTCGACGCTGCCGTCGGCGGGCGTGGGTGCGCTGCTGGCCCTGCTGCTGTTCAAGACCGAGTTCAGCATCATCGCGCTGATTGGCGTGATCCTGCTGATCGGCATCGTCAAGAAGAACGCGATCATGATGATCGACTTCGCGATCGATGCCGAACGCCGCGACGGGCTCAGTCCGCGCGATGCCATCTATCGCGCCTGCCTGCTGCGCTTCCGGCCGATCATGATGACCACCGCGGCGGCCCTGCTCGGTGCGGTACCGCTGGCGCTGGGCCGCGGCGATGGCGCCGAACTGCGCGCGCCGCTGGGTATCTCGATCGTGGGCGGCCTGGTAGTGAGCCAGATGCTGACGCTGTACACCACGCCAGTGGTCTACCTGACGCTCGACCGCTGGCGACTCAAGGTCAATGCCTGGCGTGCGCGCCGGCAGCGTGGCGGTGACCAGGCCACGCCGCACCTCGAACACTGATGAAGGCTATTGCGATGTTCCGAAGCTCCTTTTCGATTACCGCCGTGGCGCTGGCCTGTGCGCTGCTGGCCGGCTGCGCCGTAGGCCCCGACTATCGGCGTCCCGATGCACCGGTACCCAAGGCATTCAAGGAAGCCGGCGAAGCCATGCCCGCATGGACCGGCGACTGGAAGACCGCCGACCCGCAGGATGCACTGGCGCGCGCCGACTGGTGGCGCGTCTTCAACGATCCCGTGCTCGACGAGCTGATGCCGCAGGTGCAGGTATCGAACCAGAACATCAAGGCCGCTGAAGCGATCTATCGGCAGGCCACGGCATCGCTGGCCGCCGCGCGGGCCGGATATTTCCCGACGGTGGGCGCCAATGCGGGCGTGTCGCGTGGCGCATCGAGTTCGAGCGGACGTGCCACCAATGGCCAGAACCTGACCCTGTCGGCAAGCTGGGAGATCGATGTCTGGGGCCGCATCCGCCGCCAGGTGGAAAGCGCCGAAGCCGGTGCACAGGCCAGCCAGGCCGACCTGGCATCGACCCTGCTCTCCACGCAGGCCACGCTGGCGCAAAGCTATTTCCTGCTGCGCGTGGCCGATGCCCAGCGCGCGTTGCTCGACCGCACCGTGGCCGACTACGCGAAATCGCTGCAACTGGTGCAGAACCAGTACAAGGCCGGCACCGCGCAACGCTCCGATGTACTGCAGTCGGAGACGCAGCTGAAGTCGGCACAGGCCCAGCAGATCGATATCCAGATCACGCGCGCGCAGCTCGAACACTCGCTCGCGGTGCTGATCGGCAAGCCGCCGTCGGAGCTGGCCATGGCCACCGTAGACACCGACGATGCCATTCCGCGCGTACCGGTCGCGGTGCCGTCGACGCTGCTCGAGCGCCGCCCGGACATCGCCGCTGCAGAGCGCCGCATGGCATCCGCCAACGCCGAAATCGGTGTGGCGCAGGCCGCGTACTACCCCACGCTGTCGCTATCCGCCACCGGCGGCCTGACCGCCAGCACGCTGGCGCGCTGGCTCTCGCTCCCCGACCGGATCTGGTCGGTCGGTGCCGGCCTGGCGGGCACCGTATTCGATGGCGGCCTGCGCAGCGCTGCCAAGGCCCAGGCCGTGGCCGCCTATGACCAGAACGTCGCCAACTATCGCCAGACCGTGCTGACCGCGTTCCAGGAGGTCGAGGACAACCTCGCCGCGGCGCGCCTGCTGGAGAGCGAGGCCACGGTGCAGAACGATGCCCTGCGCTCCGCACGCGAAGCGCTGGCGTTGGTGAACAACCGCTACAAGGCCGGTACGGCGGGCTTGCTCGACGTACTGACCGCACAGACCGCGGCCTACACCGCCGAGCGCACCGCGCTGACCATCACCGGACGCCAGTACACCGCGGCGGTCACGCTGATCAAGGCGTTGGGCGGCGGGTGGCATGGATACGATGACAATGCAGCAAGGCAGGCGGCACCCGCGGCCACGCAAGACTCTGCGACGGTTCAACATTCATCGTAGTCTTTCAGGTAGATCCAGTCCTCATTGTCCTTCTGGTCCTCCGGCGTACGACCGTAGACGGAGCGCTTGAGCATGAAGTATTCGCGCGTGGCCGTGAAGAAATTGTTGTGAAAATAGACGTTGCCGATCACGCCACGATTGTTTGGCACCAGTTGTGTCGGGCTCGGCGCGGGCTTCCTGCAGGCCCGGATACTGGTGATCTTGTCGTTCAGGCGCAGGCTGCGCAGCTTCCGGATATCCGCACCGCCGCTGAGGATGATGCATCTGCCGTGAAAGTTGGCGTGGTCACAGACGCGATAACGCTGCCCCTCCGCGGCACTGATGGAACTGGTATGGTCCTTGGCGCCGACGCGCAGTTCCGGCTCGACGGCATTCCATGGCAGGCAATCGATCCGGTTGGAGTACGCTTCATCCCGGTACAGGCAGATGTCACTGGTGGGATGGGGCAGCTTGGGATAGACCGGTATCACGGTAATGCCCGACCACCAGTTGCGGTCGTTGCCACTGAACACCCAGTACGGAGAGTACCCGTAGTCAAACAGGGAGTAGACCGTACCCTTGACCGGAATCTCTTGCACAAGGCGTATCCACGCCCTGTCGGCAAGCCCGTCGTCGAAGCGCTTGTCGACCCAGGTGTAGCGGCTGCCGCCCGCGCCGAGATGAACGCTGAACTGGTCGAATGCGGTAAGGTCCATGCAGTCGACTTTCAATGCTCTTGTTTCCCGCGATCCAGGTATGATCAGGCAGCCTTGGGGCGATTCGAACGTTGAGCTGTAGTTCGACCGACGCCATGTCTTCCACGGCACGTAGCGCTGTACCTTTTCACCGCTGAAGGGATCGATCACCGTCGACGCACGGTCGTCGGTCGACACGGAGAACACCTCGCATTGCCCATCGCTGCCGTTGGTTTGTGCCGACCGCTGATCGCGGTTGTCGCTCGTATTGCGCGTGCATGAGAAGCATGCGGAAACTGCCGCATAAGAGCGCGATGGGGTCAGAACCATGGTGCGATCGCGGATGGGCGTCTGAACCGGGAACTGTCGATTGGTGCCCTGCGTCTCGGCAGCCACATAGTTCGGGTTGCGCCGCTCTCCGCGATATTCGATCTGGTTGGCGGCATTGCGTCGGTAGATCTGGACCGATTCCACAAGCGAAGCTCGCACACCGCCATGTGCCAACCATTCCTGCTGGTGTTCGAAGCGCTCGGCAAGGGCGATGAATTGCCCGTGCGAGCCATAGCTGCGTGTCGCGCGCAGCGTGGCTGCCGATTCGTAGAAGCCGTCGTCGGCGCGAATGCGGTACACATAGGTTTCTGGCACCGGGCTGCTCATCATTGCATATAGCGCCCTTTCATAGGCGAACGCCTCCGATGCGGTCGTGGAGACAAAGACGGTCTGCCCCGTTGCGCAGGTCTGTCCGGTAATGTGCGCAATGATGTCCTCATTCGTGCCAGGCGCCGGAAATCCGTTGGCAAACACGGCGTCGGGATGCGGCCCGGCGCCGCCGATATAGACAAAGTCGGGGGGTGCCGCCCATACGGTCGCGCATGTCAGCAGACAAGCGGCCCAGGTAGCAACGCGTGCAATCGATGGCATGGTCGGCCTCCTTTCGATTTCAGCAAGCTTCGTATCCTTCCAGATATGACCAGTCGGCATTACCCTGGCGGCTGGCCGGCAACTTCCCGTACGTGGATGTCCTGAGCCGGTAGAACTCGCGTTTGCCGGTGGCAGGATCGTCGACGGCATAGATGCTGCCGATCACACCGTGATTCCGCGGCGGCGGCTTCCATGTGTTGGGCATCGGCTTGTTACACGCTCGAATGCTGGAAATCTTGTCGTTCATGCCCAGCGCGTGGAGCCGGGCGATATCGGTGTTGCCTTTCAGGATGAAGCATCGTCCCGCGTACCCGAAGTCCTCACAGACCTGGTACCGCTGACGGTCTGACGCCCGAATCGCACTGACCTCGTCATTGACGGCAGGTACGAGCCGCGCACCCCCGGCATTCCATCGCATGCAGCCCAGCATGTTGGTATAGCCCGCATCCTTGTACAGACAGATGTCGTCGCTTGCATGGGATAGCACGGGATATACCGGCAGCACGGTGACCCCGGACCACCAGCTGCTGTCGTTGCCACTGAACACCGACCGGATGCGATACCCGTAGTCCGCCAGCGTGTAACGTGTGCCCTTGACGGGAATATCCGAGGGCAGTTGCCCCCAAAGCTTGCCGACCACGCCGTCGTCATAGCGTTTGTCTACCCAGGTGTAGCGTCGCCCCCCCGCACCAAGGTGCACGCTGAATTCCGTGGCGCCCCTGAGCGTTGCGCAATTGACGGTCAGGACGCCGCTGCCGGGCACGATGTCGCAATCGACCGGACCCTGGAAGCTCGACTTGTAGTTGCTGCGACGCCAGGTGCGCCACGGCACGTAGCGCTGCACCTGCCTGCGCGTAATCGGGTCGATGACTGTAGTGGGTGTGGCAAGCGTCGACACCTGGAATGCCTCGCAGTATCCCGGCTGCTCAATGCCGTCAGCGGAGCGCTCCCGGCGCTCCGCGCGCCGATTGCCCACGCACGCGAAGCACGCGGACACCAGCGGATACGAAAACGAAGGAGAAATGACGCGCCTGCCATCGGGCTCACGTGACGGGACCGGCAGCGCCGCATCGTTGGCCCGGGTATCAAGGGCGACATAGCTGGGATTCTGGCGTACCCCGAGGTGCTCGAGTTCGCCGGTTTCGGTACTGACACGGTAGATCGAGACGGATTCCACCTGCGACGCGGCAATGCCGTTCGGCGAAACCCACTCCTCCTGGTGATGATAGGAATCGGCCGCGTCCTGCAACTGCTCGTACCAGCCGTGCCCATGCGCCGCGCGCAGTGACGTATCCGTGCTGTAGAGGTTGGGATCCGCGCGGATGCGATACACGTAGAACCGTCCGCCTGGATTCGTGGCCAGCGTATACATCGCGCGCTCGTAGGCAAAAGCCTCGGAAGCCGTGGTGGAGACAAAGGCCGTCTCCCCGCTGTCGCACGTCAGGCCATTCACATGCGACAGCAGGTCCTGATCGTGGCCTGGACTTGGGAATCCCCTGATGAACACCTCGTCGGGATGCGGCGCATCGACGCCCCGATAGACAAACGCGGGCGGTGCCGCGTTGGCGAGGACCGAGGCAAGCGCTAACGCAACCAGCACGGCAAGCTTGATGTATGTGTCGACAGACCTTCGCATCACACCTCCCTGTGTAGTGACAACGTAGGTTGTAGTGGCGCGATCAGCCGATGTCCGTCGTATCGTGCTTGAAGTTCGCCACGGGACCGCCAACGTGTGCAGGGGTTTTCCCACGTTGGGCACGTTGGCCATGTTGGTACGGATCGGCCGCCTAGCATTCGTCGTAACCGCTCTGGCCGACCCAGTCCGGGCTGCCGCGCTTGGGGTTACCAGGGAAAGGGCCATAGCTGGACCTCAGTAGCCGGAAGAACTCACGCCTGCCCGAGGCGGGGTTGTCGAAGGCAAAGATGCTCCCGATCACGCCGCGATTCAGCGGCGGTGCCTGCCAGACGTTCGGGGCTGGCTTGAGGCACGCGCGAATGCTGGATATGGTGTCGTTCATCCCTATGCGCTTCAGCGTCACGCCATCCGTGTCCCCCGACAGCACTACGCATTTCCCTCTGAAATTCGCGCCGTCGCAGACCCGGTAGCGCTGGCCATTGGCGGCGCTGATCGAACTGATCTGGTTGTCGATCTGCCGCACCAGGCTTGGGATCGAGGCGTTCCACCGGATGCAGGTCGACGCTTCGGTGAAGCCCAGGCCTTTGTGCAGACAGATATCGTTCAACGGTTGCGCCAGGACGGGATAGACCGGCAGTACCGTAATGCCGGACCACCACGATGAACTGATGCCACTGAACACATCGTAGATCGACCACGAGTAGTCATCGAGCATGTAGCGCGTTGCCTGGACTGGAATCTGCGACGCTCTCATGACCCAGCGATCGCGGACCAGCCCGTCTTCATACCACTTGTCGATCCACGTGTACGCGCTGCCTCCCGCGCCAAGATGAACCCTGAACTGCTTTGCGCCCTCGAGCCTGGCGCAATCGACGATCATGACATCCGGCGAGTCTCTCGAGCCAGGCATGACATTGCAGCGCTCGGGCGCCTCGTGACTGGCGTAGCCGCTCGTGCGGCGCCACGTCTTCCACGGCACGTAACGTTTTACCGCCTTGCCCGACACGGGATCGATCACCTTTTCCGGCTGGTCATCGCGGGCTACCACGAACGCACCACAGCGCTCCATCCAGGCTTGCTGGGTGGCATACCGCCGTTTGCGCGCAGGCGCCTGGCCACCCGTGCAGGAGAAGCATGCGGAAACCCCGGGCAGCGAGAAGGACGGCACAAGGAAACGCCGACTGTCGTCGCTGATGGCGAGGATCGGATAGGTTGCATTGCTCGCCGTGGTACTGGCCTCAAGGTAATTCGGATTGGTGCTCTCGCCGTGGAACACGATTCGTCCTGTCAAGGGATCGCGTCGATAGGCCTGAGCGGAATGCACCAGCGGCGGCGCCACGCCGCGATGTACAAGCCATTCCTCCTGATCGCGGGAGCGCTGTGCCGCCGCCAGCAGTTCCGGAAACGCGCCCCGGTAACGTTCGGCACTCAGCGAGGCAACGGCGCTGTAGAAGTTGCCGTCCGCGCGAATGCGGTAGACATAGGCCACCGCATTCGGATCCGTTCGCATCAGGTGCAGGGCACGCTCGTGCGCGAATGCCTCAAGCGCAGTCGTGGAGACAAAGGCCGTCTCGCCACTTGCGCAGGTCTGCCCGTTCACGTGTGCCATCACATCGTCGTTGGTACCCGGCGCGGCAAACCCGTTGATAAAAATGGCATCGGGTGTCTGGTCGGAGGCCAGGTAGACAAAGGCGGGGGGTGCGGCGGCACCGGTCCTGCAGGCCAACACCATGGCCATCAGCATGGCGTAACGGAGACTGGCCACTGCCATATGTCGCACGGCGCATGTCATCAGCATGGCTGGTACTCACTCACGTATGCCCAGTCGGCGCTACTCTGCCGGCCAGTCGGAAGGTCACCATAGAAGGATGACCGGAGCTGGAAATACACCCGCGGGCTTGCGGTGTCATGGGCTGCGGAATAGATGCTTCCGATCAGCCCCCGCCGGTTGCGTGGCAGCGTTTGCCAGACGGATGGCGCAGGCTTGTTGCAGGCGCGGATGCTGGAGATCCTGCTGCTCATGCCCAAACCGTTCAGCTTCGCCACGCCCGTGCTGCCCTTGAGAATCACGCAACTTCCCTTGAAGTCCTCATGTTCGCAAACCTGGTAGCGCTGGTCTTCTGCGGCGGAGATGGCGCGCACCAGATCGTTGACCGACGCATGTAAGCGTGGTGCCGAGACGCTCGATGCAAAGCAGGCCAGTGGGGCGGGATTCCGTGGTTCTCCATACAGGCAGATATTGGATGCCGAGCCGGGCAATGCCGGATACACCGGCATGACGGTAACATTCGACCACCAGCTCGAGTCGTTCCCGCCAAATACCGCGGCGGTGGTGTATCCGTAGTCGCGCAGCGTGTAGCGCGTACCTGTCACGGGGATGGCCGCAGGCGCACGTCCCCATGCTGTCGCAACCTCGCCATCGTCAAAACGTGAGTTGACCCAGGTGAAGCGACTTCCTCCCGCCCCGATCTGGACACTGAACCGGTTCGCGCCCTTGAGCCGGCTACAGTTGATCGCCAGGACATCGAGGCGTCGTGTGCCCGGCACGATGTTGCAGTCCAATGGCAGTTCCATGGCCGCGTAGTAATTGGTCTGTCGTGTAGTCTTCCATGGCACGTAACGCCGTACCTTTGCGCCACTGAGAGGATCTATCACCTGCGCGGGCCGGCTGTCCGCCGACACCGCAAAGGTGTCGCACCAACCCTCCCCGGCCTTGCCACCGGCGACATCGCGCGACACACGTTCGGCCGAACCGATACACACGAAGCATGCCGAGGTTGCCGAGAACGAAGGGGTCAGATGGCGCGTACGATCGCGCCCGGTCCCGGAAATTACCAGCGTGGCCGTGTTGCCTCGCGAATCGGCGTCGACGAAGTCGCTGTTGTGAGCCTCCGCAAGCAGCTCGATGGCATCGGTTGCCGGATTGCGGCGGTAGGAAAATGCCGCCTGCACATGGGTGTTCGGCACACCGCGATGCGCAAGCCACTCTTGCTGATGCCGCGTCTGCGCGGCCATGACGGCGAGCTGCGGCAACACGGACCGATAGCGCTTGTCACTGAGCGATGCGTCGACACCATAGAACTTCCCGTCCGCGCGGATCCGGAAGACATGGACGACTGCCCGTGGATTGGCCACAAGGAAGTACAACGCCCGTTCGTGCGCGAAGGTTTCCGATGCCGTGACGGACACGAAGCCCGTACTGGCGCTTACGCATGTCTGGCCATTGACGTGCGCGACGACATCGTCGTCGGTACCCGGCGCGGGAATGCCGCGTGCAAACACTTCGGCGGGCGACAGTCTGTCGCTGGTCAGGTACACATACGCCGGCGGTGCCGCATGCGCCGACGCGCATGCGGCCAGTATCAACGCGCCATTCAGTATCCACAAAGGCGAACCACAAGACGATTCCCGCATCATGATCTCCGGACGTTGCCCTGTCCTGAGTTGTAGTGATGCGATCGGTTGTTGTCTCTCGTATCCTGTTGAAAGCGCGCTATCGTTGTGGCGGCACTGGCAACGGCTGCCTGCTGACCTGTTCACGCAGCCAGGTGGCCGCCTTGCCCAGCGGCCGCTGCTTGTGCCAGACCAGTTCCATCGCCACGGGCCAGTCATGGTCCTGGAAAGCAAGCTGCGGCGACACCAGGCCCGTCGCGGCCGGTGAATTCGCCGCTACGTGCCATGGCACGAAGGCCCAGCCCAATTTGCGCTTGACCAGTTCAACGATCACCCATTGGCTCTCGACCCACCACACCTCTGCAGCCACGCGTAGCCGTTTCTTTTCTTCGCTATCGCTACGGGTAGCCACCATCAACTGTCGATAGCGCTTGAGTTCCTCGAAATCGACGCGCGGCTGCGCTGCCAACGGGTGATCTGGAGCGCAGATGATCGGCATCGGCACCCAGCCCAATGCGTGAAAGCCCAGTTCCGGCGGCAGTACTTCCTGGCGCCACATGATGCCGAGGTCCGCGCACTGGCTCAGCACCAGGCGGCTCACATCCTCCATCAACGGAAACAGCAATTCCAGTTCGACCGATGGAAAGCGCTGCGAGAACTCGACCAGCAGCTCGCCGAGCGTCTCCTCGGGGTAGAGCTCATCGACCGCCAACGTCAGGCGCGACTCGACCCCTTCGCCGAGACTCTTGGCCACGCCGCGAAAATGTTCGCAACGCTCCAGGATCACGCGCGCTTCCACCAACAGCCGTTCACCGGCAGGTGTCAGCACCGGATACCGTGCACTGCGGTCGAACAAAGCGTTGCCCAGATCGATTTCAAGATTGGCCACCGCAGTGCTGACCACCGATTGCGCCTTGCCAAGCTGGCGTGCGGCGGCGGAAAACGACCCGGTCTCGGCGGCGGCGGCAAAGGCTTGCAGTTGGTCGATGGAAAGGCTCATGGCTGGGATCCCGCGTTGGAGTTGCTTGAGGTTCAGTTGTGACCTGGCTCGACTTGATGCGCTGGCCATCTCCCCCGCCCTCTCCCGCGCGCGGGAGAGAAAGCACGTGGTGATCGAGCGCGCTCATCCATCTGTTTTCACGATGGTATCTAACTTGCCCCCAGCTGTCTCGCCGATAGAATGCAGCCTATCGTCAGTTATGGAGTATTCCCATGCGCACCACCGGAGACCGGATCCGTCACACCGTAGGCTTCGAGCTGATCGGGCTGATGGCGTTCGCGCCGCTGGCAAGTCTGGTATTTGGCTATGAACTGCACCAGATGGGCATCGTCGGTGCGGTGGCCTCGCTGATCGCGGCGACCTGGAACTACGTCTACAACATCCTGTTCGACCGTGCGATGTTGCGTTTTACCGGCCAGCTCAGGAAATCCACCATGGTTCGCGTGTTGCACGCGATCCTGTTCGAAGGTGGCCTGCTGATCGTGTTCCTGCCATCGGTGGCGTGGTACCTGAATATCAGCCTGCTCGATGCCTTCATCATGGACATCGCCGTGGCCGGCTTCTACATGGTCTATGCGTTCTTCTACAACTGGGCCTATGACCTGATCTTCCCGATCCCGAACGCGAAATTGAGGCCTGAAACGCCTGCATGACGTCATCCGGCGAGCATGGGCCATGCGTTAACATGCTCGCCATGCCTATTCGCCCCCTGCACCAACACCGCCGCCTGTCCGCCGCCCTCGTGGCGGCCACGCTGCTCGTCCTAGGCCCGTCAGTAGCACAGGCCAAGCCCGTCAAGAATCTCAAGGCCACCAAGGCGGCCAGCGTGCAGCGCGTGAATGCCGCGCCGGCAGACCCGGCGGCGGCGCGCTCCGGACTGCCCGCGACCGTCACGGCCGCGCTGCGCCACGCCCATGTGCCGCTGTCCGCCGCGAGCTTCTATGTGGTCAAGGTCGGTGCGCCGCAGGCCCGCGTCAGCTGGAATGCGGAAACGCCGATGAACCCGGCCTCGACGATGAAAGTCGTGACCACGTTCGCCGGACTGCAGATGCTTGGTCCCCAGTTTCGCTGGCAGACGTCGCTTTATAGCGACAGCCAGCCCGGCCCCGATGGCGTGATCAACGGCAACGTCTATCTGCGCGGCCGCGGCGATCCGAAGCTCGTACCAGAGGAAATGGCCAAACTGGTGGCCACGGCGCGCTCGACCGGCGCCACCACCATCAATGGCGATGTGGTGCTGGACCGCAGTTTCTTTGCCGATGGACTGAACAGCAACTACACGATCGACGGCGAATCGCAGCGCGCCTATAACGTCAATCCCGATGCGTTGCTTTACGCGTTCAAGACCCTGTCGTTCACGATTACGCCGGATGCCGGTAACCGTAGCGTCGACGTAACCGTAACGCCGGCGCTGGCGCAGTTGCGCGTGGAAAATCGCCTCACGCTGGCCAATGGCCGATGTGGCGACTGGCGCACGGGGGCCACACCCAACATCACGCCGCAGCCTGACGGCACCATCGTCGCGTCGTTCGATGGCAGTTATTCGTCCGACTGTGGCGAGCACATCGTCAATCTGGCGACGCTGTCGCACAGCGACTTTATCTGGGGCGGCTTTGTCGCCGAATGGCAAACCGCCGGAGGCCGCTTCATGCGCCCGCCGGGCTTGCGCAGCGGCCCGGTACCACGTGGCGCATTCCTGCTGGCGCGCCACTATGGCCAGCCGCTGGCCGATATCGTGCGCGATATCAACAAGTTCTCGAACAATGTCATGGCGCGTCAGCTGTTCCTGACAATCGGCGCCGAGATCGATCGCGCCGGCCCGGCCAGCACCGACAAATCGGCGCGCGTGATCAAGCGCTGGCTGAGCCGCCAGGGACTCGACATGCCGGGACTGGTGCTGGAAAACGGCTCGGGACTGTCACGCGATGAGCGGATCAGCGCCTACGATATGGCCCGCCTGTTGCAACAGGCATTGGCCAGCGACGTCGGCCCGGTGCTGCTCGATTCCCTGCCGATCCTTGGCGTCGACGGCACGCTGCGCAACCGCCTGACGCGCGCCAATGCTGCCGGGAATGCCTATCTGAAGACGGGTACGCTGGCCGACGTACGTGCGCTGGCCGGCTATGTCGATGCGCTCAATGGCGAGCGCTATGTGGTGGTGGCCTATATCAACCACCCGAACGCATCGGGCGCGCAGGAAGCGCATGACGCGTTGATGCAATGGGTGTACAAGGGCGCGCCTTGACCGAGTATGGTCTCCCCTCTCCCGCCCGGCGGGAGAGGGGCCGGGGGAGAGGGCTAGCGCGTCAAGCTCAGCTATCCTCGAACGCGGCCGCCGCGCGGCCGAGCCGATCGCGCACGCCGTCCCACTCATGCGTTTCCGGCACCGGCGCGAACACCAGCCGCTGATAGCCTTCCTTATCCAGCCGACGCAGCAAGCCATACAGGGCCTGCGCATAGGCATCGGGCGTGGCCGGTGCCTCAACGAACTCGCAGCGCGGATCCGTACTGGCCGCGGCCTTGCCGACAAAAGCCAGGCGACCGCCAGCCGGCAAGCCATGCAGCAACTTCGGCAGCGCATCGGCCTGAGCCAGTGTCAGCGTGGTACGCGGCGCATAGTGAGCCTTGAGCGTGCCCGATGCGCGAGGCGCCGTGGCATCGGGCGCCAACGGCGTGACGCCAAGCACATCAGCCATCATCGCCGCAGTGATCGCACCCGGTCGCAACAGCACCGGTCCAACGCTGTCCAGGCGCGAGAGGTCAATGATCGACGACTCGATGCCCACGTCCACGGCGTCGCCTTCCAGTACGTAAACCGCGCCACCAAACTCGTCACGAACATGTTCGGCCGTGGTCGGGCTGACCTGGCCGAACTTGTTCGCGGATGGCGCGGCGATGCCGCCCCGGCCACGCTTGAAGCGCGCCAGCAGCGCCTGGGCCACCGGATGCGACGGGCAGCGCAAGCCAATGCTGTCCTGTCCACCGGCAACGGCGGCGGGAATATGCGCGGCACGCTTCAGGATGATGGTCAACGGGCCGGGCCAGAATGCGTCGATCAGCTTGCGCGCGGCCTCGGGGACGTCGTCGGTCCAGTAGCCGACATCGGCACCGTCCACCACGTGCACGATCACCGGATGGTTCGACGGGCGGCCCTTGGCGGCGAAGATGCGCGCCACGGCTTCGATATTCTCTGCGTCCGCGCCAAGGCCATAGACGGTCTCGGTTGGAAAGGCCACGAGCTGGCCGTCTTCCAGCAGGCGGACCGCCTCGTCCAGCTCGGCGGCCGTGGGCATGCGTGATGACATTGCAGCGGTTCCGATCAGAGCGCGATATGCAGCGCCTTCGCGGCAACATCGAACGCGTTGGCAGCGCTTTCGGCATGCTCGCCAACGCAGTTCACGTGGCCCATCTTACGCGACGGGCGCGCATCGCTCTTGCCATACAGATGCAGCTTGGCACCGGGCTGGGCCATCACCTCGTCCCAGGCAGGGGTGCGCTCCAGGCCAAACTCGAACCAGCAATCGCCCAGCAGGTTCAACATCTTGCCGGCCGAATGCTGGCGCGTGCTACCCAGCGGCAGGCGTGCCATGGCACGCACCTGTTGCTCGAACTGGCTGGTCTCGCAGGCATCCATCGTGATGTGGCCCGAGTTGTGCGGACGCGGCGCCATCTCGTTGGCAACCAGCGTGCCATCGATCAGTACGAAGAACTCGATGCACAGCACGCCCACGTAGCCCATTTCAGAGGTGATCGTGGCTGCGGCGGAACGGGCACGCGTGGCGATGTCGTCGGATACGCTCGTCGACGGCATGGTGGTCGAAAACAGGATGCCGTCGCGGTGCACATTCTCGGCCAGCGGCCACGTGGCCGTGGTGCCATCGGCGGCACGCGCGGCCAGCACCGACACTTCATAGGCCAGCGGCAACATCTGCTCGAGCACGCAAGGCACATGCTGCATGGCCTTCCATGCGGCACGCACGTCTTCACGCGTCTTCACGCGGGCCTGGCCCTTGCCGTCATAGCCCATGCGTGCGGTCTTCAGGATGCCGGGCAGCACGTTGTCCGGCACGTTGTCGACGTCGGCATCGTGCTGGATCACCCAGTGCGGAGCCGGCGGCACGCCGGTGCGTTCGGCACAGGCAGCAAAGAACTTCTTCTCGCCGATCCGGTTCTGCGCAATCGACACGCAATAACCACGCGGTGCCACGAACACCCCAGCCTGCTCGAGCCGGTCCAGCGAGATCGACGGTACGTTCTCGAACTCGGTACTCACCGCCTCGCAGAGGTTCGACAGTTCTGCCAGCGCCGCCTCGTCGGTATAGGACGCGCAGATATGGCGATCGGCCACGTTGCCGGCCGGGCTGTCCTGGTCCGGATCGAGCACGCAGACACGATAGCCCATCGACTGCGCCGCGTGCGTGAACATGCGGCCGAGCTGGCCGCCGCCAAGCATGCCGAGCCATGCACCGGGCAGGATCGGGGAGCTGGGGCTGTCCACGCCGAATTCGGCGCGCGACTCGGGCGTATGCGCCTCGCGCAAGTAGGGATGGATATCGGTCGGCATGGTCAGGCTTCAGTAAAACGGTGCGGTATTTATACAGGCAGCGTCATCGCGCGCGCGGCATCGGTCTGCTTGGCGCGGAATGCTTCCAGCGCGCTGGCCAGCGCGTCATCGGTGGTGGCCAGCGTGGCGATCGCGTGCAAGGCGGCATTGGCGGCGCCGGCTTCGCCGATCGCAAACGTGGCAACCGGCACGCCCTTGGGCATTTGCACGATCGACAGCAACGAATCCTCGCCGCGCAGGTATTTCGACGGCACCGGCACGCCGAACACCGGCACGATGGTCTTGGCGGCGATCATGCCCGGCAGATGCGCGGCACCGCCGGCACCGGCGATGATCGCGCGGATGCCACGGCCGCGGGCCGTCTCGGCATAGCGGAACATGTCGTCGGCCATGCGGTGCGCCGAAACCACCTGCGCCTCGAACGGTACGTTGAAATCCTTGAGCATGGCCACGGCGTGCTGCATGACGTCCCAGTCGGAACTGCTGCCCATCACCACGCCCACCACCGGCTTTGCTGCGTTACTCATGTTCTTGATCCTTCCGCCTTACAGCAGCTGCTCGCCGGTCAGGCGCGTCAGTGCTTCCTTGTACTTGTCGGCGGTCTTCTGCACGACGTCCTCGGGCAGCTTCGGCGCCGGCGCGGTCTTCGGCCACGGCTTGCCGTCGATGCGCACGGCTTCGAGCCAGTCGCGCACGAACTGCTTGTCGAACGACGGCGGGTTGGTGCCCACCTGGTACGAATCGGCCGGCCAGAAGCGCGACGAATCGGCGGTCAGCACTTCGTCCATCAGCGTCAGCGTACCGTCCTCGTCAAGGCCGAATTCGAACTTGGTATCGGCAATGATGATGCCGCGCGTGGCAGCGTAGTCGGCGGCTTCCTTGTACAGGCGGATCGAGATCTCGCGCATCTTGCCAGCCAGTTCGGCACCAATGCGCTGCTCCACTTCCTCGAACGAGATGTTCTCGTCGTGCTCGCCCATCTCGGCCTTGGCCGCCGGCGTGAAGATCGGCTCGGGCAGCTTCTGCGCGTTCTGCAGGCCAGCCGGCAGCGCGATACCGCACACCTTGCCGGTCGCCTGGTAATCCTTCCAGCCACTACCCGCCAGATAGCCACGTACCACCGCTTCCACCAGGATCGGCTTCAGGCGCTTGACCACCACGGCGCGGCCCTTGACCTGCGCCACTTCATCCGGTGCCACCACGCTTTCGGCGGTCACGTCGGTCTCGTGGTTCGGCACGATGTGCGCGAGCTTCCTGAACCAGAAATTGGCCATCTGGTTCAGCACGCGGCCCTTGGCCGGAATCGGCTCGCCCAGGATCACGTCGAACGCCGACAGGCGATCGGTCGTCACGATCAGCAGCTTGTCGTCGCCGACGGCGTAGTTGTCGCGGACCTTGCCCTTGCCGAGCAGCGGCAGGGACTGGATGGAGGATTCGTAGAGGGCGTCAGACATGGTGTGAAAGCGGCAGCGGCTGAAAACAAGCGGGGCTTCGTGCGCGATGCGAAGCCCCATGAAGTACGAACGCCCCGTGCGCAAACCTGCGGACGGGGCGGCATTGCAATTTACTGCACGACCTGGGCGAGCTTGCCGGCCTTGTACTGGCCTGCGATATCGACCAGCGACACGGACTTGATCTTGCTGGCCTGGCCTTCGCAACCGAATGCGATGTAGCGGGCCTTGCAAACCTGCTTGGCGGCTTCGCGAGCCGGCTTCAGGTATTCACGCGGGTCGAACTTGCTCGGGTTCTCGGCAAAGAAGCGGCGGATCGCACCGGTCATGGCCAGACGGATATCGGTATCGATATTGATCTTGCGCACGCCGAACTTGATGGCTTCCTGGATTTCCTCGACGGGCACGCCGTACGTTTCCTTCATGTCGCCACCGAACTTGCGGATCTCTTCCAGCAGTTCCTGCGGCACCGACGACGAACCGTGCATCACCAGGTGCGTGTTCGGGATGCGCGCGTGGATTTCCTTGATGCGGCTGATCGCCAGGATATCGCCGGTCGGCTTGCGCGTGAACTTGTAAGCGCCGTGCGACGTGCCAATGGCGATGGCCAGTGCGTCGAGCTGGGTGGCCTTGACGAAGTCGGCGGCCTGCTCCGGATCGGTCAGCAGCATCGAGTGGTCGAGTACGCCTTCGGCGCCGATGCCGTCTTCCTCGCCCGCTTCACCGGTTTCCAGCGAGCCCAGGCAGCCCAGTTCGCCTTCCACGGTCACGCCCACCGCGTGTGCCAGTTGCACCACCTTGCGGGTCACGTCGACGTTGTAGTCGTATTCGGCCGGCGTCTTGCCGTCTTCGCGCAGCGAACCGTCCATCATCACCGACGAGAAGCCCAGGTCGATGGCGCCCTGGCAGATTGCCGGCGACTGGCCATGATCCTGGTGCATCACCACCGGGATATGCGGATAGGCTTCCACCGCGGCTTCGATCAGGTGGCGCAGGAAATGCTCACCGGCATATTTGCGGGCGCCGGCGGAGGCTTGCATGATCACCGGGGCATTGACCTCGTCGGCGGCCTGCATGATGGCCTGCACCTGCTCGAGGTTGTTCACGTTGAAGGCCGGCAGGCCGTAGCTGTTCTCGGCGGCATGGTCCAGCAGCTGGCGCATGGATACGAGTGGCATGTCTAACTCCTGAATGTAAAAAGCTGGGGTATCTCTGAATTCTTGTCGATGCTGCGCCGGGCAGGTTCGCGCATCCGTGGCGCGCCGTCCGTGCAGCGCCCCACATGGGAAGTCGTCTTACTTGCTGCCCACCCTCACAATCTTGAGGGTGTTGGTGCCGCCGGGCTGGCCCATCGGCTCGCCAATCGTCAGCACGATGAAATCGCCATGCTGCACCGCACCTTGCGCCAGCAACAGCTCCTCGGCCTGTTCCAGCGCCACGTCGCGGTCGGTGCTCGACTGCAATGGCAGCGGCACCACGTTGCGGTAGAGCTGCATCTTGCGCTGCGATGCCAGGTTCGGCGTCATCGCATAGATCGGCACATGAATACGGTGACGGCTCATCCACAATGCCGTGGCGCCCGAATCGGTCAGCGCGGCAATGGCCTTCACGCCTAGATGATAGGCGGTGAACAACGCACCCATGGCGATCGACTGGTCGATGCGCGAAAACGTCTGGTTCAGGAAGTCGGTGTCGAGCTGGACCACCTCGGACTTCTCGGCTTCGAGGCAGATCGCGGCCATGGCCTCCACGGTTTCCACCGGGTACCGGCCGGCGGCGGTCTCGGCCGACGTCATCACCGCGTCGGTGCCGTCCAGCACGGCATTGGCCACGTCGGACACCTCGGCGCGCGTAGGCACCGGGTTGACGATCATGCTTTCCATCATCTGGGTGGCGGTGATCGTCAGCTTGTTCGCTTCACGGGCCAGCCTGATCATGCGCTTCTGCAGCGCCGGCACGGCTGCGTTGCCCACTTCGACGGCCAGGTCGCCGCGGGCCACCATGATGCCGTCCGATGCCTGCAGGATCTCTTCGAGCACACCGGGACGGATGGCTTCGGCGCGCTCGATCTTGGCGATCATGCGTGCCTTGTGGTTGTGCGGCTGGCCGGCCACGTTGGCCAGCTGGCGCGCCATTTCCATATCGGTGGCGTTTTTCGGGAAGCTCACGGCCACATAGTCCGCGCCCAGCGCCATGGCGGTCTTGATGTCCTCCATGTCCTTGGCGGTCAGCGCCGGTGCCGACAGGCCACCGCCCTGGCGGTTGATACCCTTGTTGTTCGACAGCTCACCACCAATGCGTACCGTGGTGAAGATCTCGTTGCCGATCACGCGGTCCACCACCAGCACGATCAGGCCGTCGTTGAGCAACAGCACGTCGCCCGGGCCCACGTCGCGCGGCAGGTCCTTGTAGTCCAGCCCCGCGCGTTCCTGGTTGCCGGTCTGGCAGGTGGAATCGAGCACGAACGGATCACCGGGCTTCAGCGTGATCTTGCCGTTCTCGAACTTGCCCACGCGGATCTTGGGACCCTGCAGGTCGGCCATGATGGCCACCTCGCGGCCACATGCGGCAGCCGCTTCGCGCACCATGGCGGCGCGGTCGATATGGTCCTGCGCGGTGCCGTGCGAGAAATTCAGGCGCACCACGTCGACACCGGCCCCGATCATGCGGGTCAGCACTTCCAGCGTGCTGGAGGCAGGGCCAATGGTGGCAACGATCTTGGTGGAACGGGTCATGCGGGCGATTTCCTGTTTCGGGGGCATCAGGGACGACTCTGGTTACGGGCCGGCCGGGACACGCCACCGGCCCGATACTGCATCAGCATCAATCAGCCAGCGGCACGCTGCTCCAGCACCTCGAACGCCGGCAGCTTCTTGCCTTCCAGGAATTCCAGGAACGCGCCGCCACCGGTCGAGATATAGCCGATGCGATCGGCAATACCGTACTTGGCAATCGCGGCCAGCGTGTCGCCGCCGCCAGCAATCGAGAAGCCGTTCGATGCGGCGATTGCCTCGGCCAGCACCTTGGTGCCATTGCCGAACTGGTCGAATTCGAACACGCCAACCGGGCCATTCCAGACAATGGTGCCGGCGGACTTGAGCTGCTCGGCCAGCAACGCGGCCGTCTTCGGTCCGATGTCGAGGATCATGTCGTCGTCGGCTACGTCCTTGACGTCCTTGACCGTGGCGGCCGCGGTGGCGCTGAATTCCTTGGCGCACACCACATCGACCGGGATCGGCACCGAGGCGCCGCGCGCGGCCATCATGTCGATGATGGCCTTGGCATCGCCAGCGAGGTCTGCTTCAGCCAGCGACTTGCCGATCTTCAGGCCGGCAGCCAGCATGAACGTGTTGGCAATGCCACCGCCCACGATCAGGTTGTCCACCTTGTCGGCCAGCGACTTCAGGATGGTCAGCTTGGTGGAAACCTTCGAACCGGCCACGATGGCCACCAGCGGGCGGGCCGGCTGGCCCAGCGCGCGGCCCAGCGCATCGATTTCGGCGGCCAGCAGCGGGCCGGCGCAAGCGACCGGCGCAAACTTTGCAATGCCGTGGGTGGTGGCTTCGGCGCGGTGCGCCGTGCCGAAGGCGTCGTTCACATACACGTCGCAGAGCTTGGCCATCTTCTGGGCCAGCTCGTCGCTGTTCTTCTTCTCGCCCTTGTTGACGCGGCAGTTTTCCAGCAGCACCACCTGGCCAGGCACCACGTCGACACCGTCGACCCAGTTCTGTACCAGTTGCACCGGCTTGCCAAGCAGTTCCGACAGGCGCGTGGCGATCGGGGCCAGCGAGTCTTCCGGCTTGAATTCACCTTCGGTCGGACGACCCAGATGCGACGTCACCATCACTGCGGCGCCGGCTTCGAGGCAGGCCTGGATGGCCGGCACCGAGGCACGGATGCGCGTGTCTTCGGTGATATTGCCTGCGTCGTCTTGTGGCACGTTCAGGTCGGCACGGATAAACACACGTTTGCCGGAGATTTTGCCTTGGGAAATGAGATCGGTAAGACGCAGGACAGAGGTCATGGCGATAAGAGCGGGGACCGGGACGGCACAAACCGCCCGCGGAAGTCGGGAAAACCGCCATTTTACCTGATCGCCGCTACGGATTATCGCCTTCCCGCCCCCACCAGCCCAATGCATCACACCATGATTAAATAATACCCCCACTAAAGAGGGGGATAGGCGCCGAACGCACGCTTTCCGGCTTCAGGTAATGTATCCCCCAATGTACCAAACGTATGCATTGTCAGACACTTGAACAATTTCTAATAGTTTTGGTACATGATTGCGAATTCCGACGGAGATCGGAAATACAACTCAGAACCATTCTCGCGGCCAGGGGCTGACCCGGCACCACGGGAAGGATTGCAGTTCGGTGAATGCAAGGGGGTAGTCAGATGGAACAAGCGACCATCCACGGCGCCATCCGTGGGCTATACGAAGGCATCCTCGATCCCGGCGCCTGGCAGCAGAGCCTGCGCTCGCTGACGCAGCTCGCGAACTCCGCGCATGCGTCGATGATGGTCTGGGACACGGTCAGCGACCAGGTCACCGTCAACGAGATCGTGAATCCGGTCGAGGAACTGTTCGCCGCCTATGAGAACGATTTCCAGGCCATCGATCCGGCCAAGGCCTTCGCGCCGCGCCTGGTACCGGGCGCCTGGTATATCGATGCGCGCGACCTGGGCCCGCAGGCCATGGCGCGCCATCCGTTCTACTGCGACTTCTTCAACAAGTTCGCGCTGCGCTCCTATGTGGCCTGCCTGGTCGAAAGACAGCCCCACTACGAGGTCTATTTCTCGATGCAGCGCGGGCTGTCGCAGGACGCGTTTTCCACCGAGGATACGGACAAGCTCGCCTGGATCATTCCCCACATGCGCAGTGCGATCGCCATGCGTGACCGTACCCTGGCGCTGTCGACCATGGCCTCGCTGTCGGCCCGGCTGATCGAACGGCTGTCCTTCGCCGTGGCCGTCTACACGCCTGAGCGGCGCATGTTGCTGGCGAATACGGCCGGCGAGCGCTGGGCCCGGCGGCTCGACCCGTCCGGCAAGACTTCGGACTGGCAGTTGTCGCGCCACTTCACCGACATGCTGCAGGCCGCCTGCGACCCCGCAAACCCGCTTGGCGCGCAGGCGGCACGGGCCATCGACAACCGTGGCAACCAGGCCGAAATCCTGGTCCTGCCATTGCCCGCCACGCATGCGTTTGCCTCGCAATGGCAAAAGCCTGCCGCAATGGTGGTGGTGCATGAAGCCGGCGCGCCATCGGTCCTGCTCGATACGGTCCTGCGCAACCTGTACGGCCTGACGCCAGCCGAAACGCGGCTGGCCTCACGCATGGCCACCGGCGAAGGCTTGCCCGAGGCCGCGCGCCAGATGCGCATCCGCCACGAAACCGCTCGTACCCAGCTCAAATCGATCTTCCTCAAGACCGGCTGCACCAGCCAGCCGCAACTGTCGCACCTGCTGACAAGACTGGCCGCCACGCTGGACGGCGGCTAACGGCCGCGCCCCGGTCACTGCATTTCCCTTCGCAAAGCCTGCCCGCCCCGCAACCCATCACCACACGCAGGCAAGCGGCACGCGTCGGCTAACCCGGCACGTGTGTACGCCACTACAAAGAAAACAAGAAAGCAAGAAAGGAAGCACATGAACGAAGGTGAGATGCACGAGACCATCCGTGGTCTCTACCAGGGCGTGCTCGAACCGCATGCGTGGCAGCGCAGCCTCCATGCGCTATGCGACCTCAGCGGCAGCATCCAGGCCTCGCTGCTGGTGCTGGATACCAGCCAGCAAACCGTGCATGTGCGACACATGGTCAATCGCGCGTCCGACAACCTGGCCTTTCGGCCACCGCCCTACCGCATACACGGTGGCTTGCCATTTGCCGCGGGCCTGCCGGTGGGCGGCTGGCATATCGACCAGCGCAATACGGTGAACGTTGCAGCCGTCAATCTGGCGTTCCGCGGCGATTCGTTCGACGACGTGGCGCTGACTTCCGTGATGGCCTGCCTGGTCGACCGAAGCGCGTCGCACGAGACTTACCTGGCGCTCCAGCGCCAGGCCAGCGACGAAAACTATTCGGAAGACGACGCGCGTGCACTGGACTGGGCCATTCCGCATTTGCGCGAAGCCATGGTCCTGCGCGAACGGACCCATGCCGTGGCCACCCATGGCCATGTCTCGGCCGACCTGTTGAACCGGCTGCCATTTGGCGTGATCGTGTTCGCCCAGTCGGGCAGGCCGTTGCTGGCCAACACGGCCGGTGCACTGTGGGTATCGAGGCTGCTGCCATCCCCTGCCAACGAGGCTGCCGGAAGCACATCGGGCAACGCTAACGGCCATGGCAACGGCAATGGCTGGCGCCTGTCACGCCCGTTTGTCGACCTGATGCGATCGCTGTGCGATCCCGGCACGCTGCAGCCGGCACAGGCCATCCTGGCCATCGGCGCCGATGGCCGCGCGGCGCAGATCGTGGCAGTGACCCTGACGCCCGCGCTATACCTGTCATCGGAATGGGAAGGCCAGCCCGTGCTGGTGGCCATCCACGAGAACCGTGGTCAACCACGTGCGGTGCCGGCCGTGCTGCGCGACCTGTATGGCCTGACCCCGGCGGAAAACCGGCTGGCCCTGCTGCTGACGACCGGCATCGGCCTGCCCGATGCCTGCATCCAGCTTGGCATCAAGCGCGAAACCAGCCGTTCGCAGCTCAAGTCGATCTTCACCAAGACCAACACCAGCACCCAGGCGCAACTGTCGCATCTGCTGACGCGCCTCGGCAGCGTGCTGGCCGAGCCCGCCTCGTACCGCGAGAACTAGCCCAGCAGCCGCAGCGCGGTGTAGACCGCCATGCCCGCCACGATCATGCCGACCATGCGCTTGGTCAGCACATAGCAGACGGTGGCGGCAATCCCGGCCATCAGCTTGTCGTTGCCGGGCGAGATCGCGAGATGTCCTTCGAATGTCAGCAGGTCCGGCAGGATGATCGCCGCCAGCGCCGCGGCCGGCGCATAGCGCAAGGCGCGCTGGATGCGGTCCGGCACGGTCACGCGCTCGCCCGCCATCAGGAACAGTGCACGCGAGAGCACCGTGACAACGGTCATACCGAGAATGGCGATCCACGTCTCGAGTTGAGTCATGCCTGGTCTCCGGTACGCGGCTGGCCTGACTTGCGTGTGCGAATGCCGCGTAACGTGGCGCGCGCGGCCATTTCGTCGCTGGCCATGCCGGCGGCAATCGCGGCCACCACGGCCAGCACCAGTGCCAGCCGGTAAGGCAGGTCGAAGCACAGCAGCGCCACCACCGCCGACACCACCACGGCCATCAGCGTCGAGCGCGAGTTGATCGTGGACACCATCACCGGAATCAGCGCCAGCGTACCCGCCAGCGCCAGGCCCCAGCTATCGGGGAACATGCTGGCCAGCAGGATGCCGATGAGCGACGAAACCTGCCATGTTGCGCAATTGATCAGTGCCATGCCCCAGAAATAGCCTTCCTTGCCCGGCGCATAGCCCGGTTCGGCATAGCGCTGCATGAAGTAGACGAAATGGAGATCGCCATTGAAGAAGCCCAGCAGCGTGCGCCGTGCCGCCGGCAGATAACTGAAATGCGGCTGCAGCGCGGCACTGAAGATCAGGAAGCGCAGGTTGACCACGGCAGCCGTAAGCCAGACGGTCCAGATCGGCATGCCCGCCGCAAACAACGGCAGCACGGCCAGCTGGGCGGAGCCCGCGTAGACCAGCAGCGACATGCCGATGGCCTGTGGCACGGTCAGCGCCGATTTGCTCATGGCCACCCCGGTGACCAGGCCCCACGAGAAGATCGCAGGCAGGGAGGGCGCAAAGTATCGCGCGCCGTCAAGAAAGGCGTTGCGTTCCACCTCGGCAAAACGATGCCAGAGGCGCAACCACACCGGAGACGACTGTCGGGGTGTCATGGCGAAATGAGATGAGACGGTACGGCAGGCCGTCTTGCGCGGCATGGCCGTCAGGAAGGACTATCGGCCACGCAACGCGTGGCCGACAGCGGAGCAGCCATTATAGGCCCGGTATCGCCGCTGGTAAGCAGTAGCTTAAAAGTGATCCGGGCAGTGTTGTTTTGATATCAAACCGGCTTGCCCGCGGCTGGCACCAGCGTGGCGTGGGTTTCGGCGGACTGCATCGCCGGGTCGCGATCGTGGCTGTGGTCGTGGTCATCGCCACCGGCCTGCCCGAGGTCGATACCCGAGGTTTCGGGCAGCAGTGCGGCTGACACCATGACCAGCGCATAGCCCACCCCGGCGGCAATCGCGATGGCCAGCGGCAGCGAGGTGCGCCCGCTGTTGAGCCAGCCCACTGCCATCGGAAAGAACGAACCGATCACCCGGCCCAGGTTGTACGACACGCCGTAGCCGGTGGCGCGGATGGCGCTCGGGTAGGACTCGGAGATCGTGGCGCCAATGCCCGAGAACACACCCTGCATCAGAATGCCCAGCGGGAAACCCAGGAACAGCATCGAGGTGTTCGAAACCGGAATCACCATATAGATCATCGCCATCACGAACGCACCGGCCGCGAACGCGATATAGGTCAGGCGGCGGCCCCAGCGGTCGGTGGCATAGGCGCCCGCCACATAGCCAACCAGCGATCCCAGGATCGTGACGGCCAGGTAAGAGCTGGTGCCGAAGACCGACAGCCCACGCTCGGTCTTCAGGAACGTCGGCAACCACGTGGCGATGGCGTAGTACGCGCCGAGCATGCCGCCGGACAGCAGGCTGCACAGCAAGGTCTTGCGCAACAGCGGCTTGCGGAACACGCGCGCCAGGTCGGCGCCGGCCGATGCGCCAACGCGTTCGGCGCGGCTTTTCAGGAACACCTCGGGCTCTTGCAGGTTGCGGCGCAGGTAGACCACCACCAGCGCGGGCAGGATGCCCAGGAAGAAGCAGACGCGCCACGCCACTTCGGGCTCGAACAGGTTGAATGTGATCGCGTAGGCAATGGCCGCGCCACCCCAGCCAAATGAATAGCTGCTGGCCGTAAAACCCGAGTACTTGCCGCGATGTGCGGGGTTACGGATCAGCTCGGTCACCAGCACCATGCACAGCGACGATTCCCCGCCAAAGCCCAGGCCCTGCAGCATGCGGAACACCATCAGCTGTTCGGGCGAATTGGCAATGCCGCACAGGAAACACGACACCGCGAAGACCAGGATCGTCCAGCGCAGCACCCGCACCCGGCCATAGCGGTCGGCCAGCAGTCCGGCGCCGATGGCGCCTACCAGCGAAGACACCAGCGTCCACGTGACGATGGCACCCGCCATCGACTTGCTCATGCCCCACTGCGCCAGCAACGTCGAAATCAGGAACGAATAGATCATGAAGTCGAACACATCGACCGCATGCCCCAGGAACGCGCCATAAAAGCCCTTGCGCTCCGTACGTGACAACTCCCTGAACCAGTCCAGCATGATCACCCTCCCCTTGTTGCGCGTTTTAGATATGTGTCGGATGTGCGCCGGCTAGCGCAGGCCGGCCGGTGGTCGGAACCGATGGCCCGCGTCTTCCAGCAACTGGGCAAAGCGCAGCGACGTGAGATCGCCGAAGCGGCGTGCCACGATCTGCACACCCACAGGCAGGCCATCGGCCGCGGGACCGATCGGCGTCACCGTCGATGGCAGCCCGCAGAGCCCCGAGTGCCCGGCCCAGAACAACTGCGATGTCAGTGGCCACGCACGGCCGTTGACCGTGATCGTGCGCTGCCAGGGTTCGCCAGCTTCGTCGAGCGGGAAGGCCGTGGTGGACGCCGCCGGACACAGCAACACGTCGTAGTCGCCAAAGAAGCGACTCCAGGCGCGCGCGAAATCCTCGCGTGCCTGCTGCATCAGCAGCCAGTGCCGATGTGTGAGCGTGGCGCCGGTGAACTGCAGCGATGCATAGTCGTTGTCGCCAGCGTCAACCTGGCCGGCGCGAGCCAGCGCATCGGCAAACGCGGCGTCATCCATATGCAGCGAGGTGGTGGCGCGCAGCAGCAGCACATAGATGCGCCACAGCGCGGCGGCATCGAAATCGGGGCGGACGTTCCAGCTGACCGGCACGTGCTGCGCTTCAAGCCAGTGTCCAAGCTTCTCGATGGCGCCGCTGACATTGGCGTCGGTCTCGGCAAGCGGATGCGTCGGCAGCACCGCCACGCGAAAATCGGCCAGCCGTGCGTGATCGCATGCTGGCAGGTCGAGTTGCCATGCGGGCGCCTCGGCGGCATCGGCGCCGGCAATCGCGCGCAGCACCAGTTCCAGGTCGCGCGCGCTGCGCGCCACGGGGCCGGCAACATTGATGTCCTGGTCCCCGAATCCGGCCCGCGCATTGCCGTGCCCTCGCAACGGCACGATGCCATGGCTGCTTTTGTGCGAAAACACGCCGCAGTAGTGCGCCGGATTGCGCAAGGACGAACCAATGTCCGAGCCGATATCGAAGAAGCTCATGCCGGCGCAAACAGCTGCGGCGCTGCCGCCCGACGAGCCTCCCGGCGTGCGCGTGAGATCGTGCGGATTGCGCGTGGTGCCATAGACCGCGTTGTAGCTCTGCCAGTCGCGCAGGCCCAGCGGCACATTGGTCTTGCCAAGCAGGATCGCGCCGTGCGCACGCAGGCGTTCCACCACCACCGCGTCAGCCGCCGCACGGTGGTCGGCGCGCGCGGGCGCGCCGCAGGTGGTGGGCCACCCCGCCACATCGAACGATTCCTTGATCGAAAACGGAATGCCATCGAGCGGCCCGCGTGTGCGCCCGGCCTGGCGACGCGCATCGCTTTGTGCGGCAGCCTCGCGCGCGGCCTCGAAGTCCGCCAGCACGATGGCATTGACCTTGCCGTTGTGCGCCATCCAGGCAGCCTGACACGCCTGCACCAGTTCCAGCGCCGTGGTCTCTCCGCGCGCCAACCGCGCGGCGGCAACGTGGGCGGGCATCTGGCAAACATCCGGCCAGTCCGGGACGTCCAAAACGTCCGGCTTCGGGTCAGGCAGCGTCACGGGGGCTCCGATATTGTCGGTGTCGTCGGTATACTATATTCAGATTTACGCGAATCACAAGGCAGTATTTGTGCCAGCCGAGGATGCACCGCAGCAAGGATTTAATGGGGTTGTAGCGGGAGACTCGAAAGAGTTGGCACCAGAATCGGGCGATTCTTGGTATACCGTTTGGTGCAGGCGCGGTGGATTTTGACAGCTCTGCCCTCTCCCCCGGCCCCTCTCCCGCAGTGCGGGCGAGGGGAGAAAACATGCAACTTACCGGCGCAGCAGGCCGACGAGTTCGTCGATGTCGGGTAGCACGGCGTCGCGTCCTGCGGCCTCGTCGTCAGTGGCCTCCAGCACGCCTTCGGCCAAGGCTCGCTTGCCGTGGTGCAGGTCGACAATGCGCTCCTCGATCGTGCCCGCCGCGATCAGCCGGTATACCGTGACGGGCCGTTGCTGGCCAATGCGGTGCGCGCGGCCCATTGCCTGGTCTTCGGCGGCCGGGTTCCACCAAGGGTCGGCAATCACTACGTAGTCGGCGGCGGTCAGGTTCAGGCCGAAGCCGCCTGCCTTGAGGCTGATCAGGAACGCATCGCCGTCGCCAGCCTGGAACGCGGCCACCCGGCGCGTACGTTCGCCGGCAGGCGTGGCGCCATCGAGGTACTGGTAAGCCAGGCCGGCATCGTCCAGCGACTGACGCAGCAGTTGCAGGAAGTCGACGAACTGGCTGAATACCAGGGTCTTGTGGCCATTCGCCGCCAGCGTAGCCAACAGTTCGGCAAACGCGCGCACCTTGGCGCCAGGCTGGTCCATCTCGGGGGTCACCAGCCGCGGATCGCAGGCGGCCCGGCGCATTCGCATCAATTGCGCCAGCACGTGGATGCGCACCTCGGGCTCGGGCAGTGTGGCGCGCGCCTTCTTGTCCTTCTTCGGCCGCAGCAGTGCGCGTTCGGCCTCAGACAGCGCCTGGCGGCGCAGCGCTTCGTAGTGCGCGGCCTCGGTCGGATCCTGCGCGACCCGGATCACGAGCTCGGTGCGCGGCGGCAGTTCGTCGAGCACCTGCGCCTTGGTACGACGCAGCACGAATGGGGCAATCATGCGCCGCAGGCGCAGGCGCGGATCGCGCGCGCCATTGCGCTCGATCGGATTCGCAAAATGTTCATTGAAGCGTGCCAGCGAACCAAGTAGCCCGGGATTGCAGAAGCGCATCACGGCCCAGAGCTCGGCCAGGCGGTTTTCCACCGGCGTACCCGACAGCGCGATGCGGCAATCGCCCGCCAACGCGAACATGGCCTGCGCGCGCCGCGACGCCGGATTCTTGAACGACTGGGCCTCGTCCGCCACCACCGTATGCCAGTGGCGCTCACAGAACAGCTTGCGCGCCTGCTGCAGGAGGTTATACGAAACAATCACCAGGTCGTACGCCGCCGCCTGCCCGACGATGGCCGCGCGATCGCCTTCGGCATAGACGTGGATGCGCAGTGACGGCGCAAATCGTTGCGCCTCGGCAGCCCAGTTGCCGCACACCGACGTGGGGGCCACTACCAGCGCCGGACCATCGGCGGCACGGGCCAGCAGCACGGCCAGTGCCTGCAGGGTCTTGCCCAGTCCCATGTCGTCGGCCAGGCACGCACCAAACCCGGCCGCGGCCAGTGACATCATCCAGCGATAGCCTTCCGCCTGGTACGGGCGCAGCTCGGTAGCCAGCGTGGCCGGCACCGGCACATCGGTCGCGCGCGCAGCACGCAACCGCTGCACGCGCGTACGGAAATGCGCATCGGGGTCGATATTGGCGCCAGCCAGTACATCATCGAGCCACGGCGTGGCAACCAGCGGCACACGGATGCCATCGCGCACCCCATCCCCCACACCGGCCAGATCGCGCAAGCGGTCGCGCAACTGGCGCGTCAGCGCGACATAGACGCCATGCTCCATCGGGATAAAGCGACCCGCGTGGCCGTGGGCCCACGCCACCAGTTTTTCAAGCGACAGCACCAGGCCCTCGGCCACCTGAAGCTCGCCCACCAGCTTGAACCATTCGCTGCCGGTCTCCACGCTGACCGCCAGTTGCGGCAGGTCGGCCGGCAACACCCGAAGCTCACGGCCGCGCGGCCATTCGAGATCGATCACGCCAGACAGTCCCGGCAGGGTCTCGACCACGGTCAGCGCGTCCTCGGGATCGTCGAGCGTCCAGCTGTGCTCGCCGCTGGCCGGCGCCTGCCTGACCAGTTCCGGCAGCGCCTCGAAGACCTCGGCCACGTGTCCCTGCTCCGCTTCGAGATCGCGATGCGTGACCAGCGTAGTGCCGCCAATGGTCGCCATCAACTGCGCGCGCCCATGCGCAGGTGCCAGGCGCGGCCCCGCCGCACCCAGCGGCGTCACCACCAGCCGCAGGCTGATGCCGCGCCCCACCGGCGCCACTTCGGCGCGCAGCCGCGATTCGGGATCGCGCTCGCGCGCTTCGCCCGAGCTGTCAGCGTGGATCTGGAAATGCCCGGCCAATGCGCGCAGCGTGCTGTCGAGCCGTGCCTGCGCGTTGGCGGGCACGGCCAGGCCGCCCGCAATCAGTTTGGCGGCCGACTGCTGGGCTTCGGTAAAGCGGATCACCCGCAACCGGCGCGTACCGTCCTGCAGAACAGTGATCTGGCGCAAGGCTTCGGCTTCCTGCTTCGCGGCGGCGGGCAGGAAGTCTTCCATGGCAAGCGCTTCGCGCAGCGGCGGCACGATGCGCAATACGTAGCGGTCGCCCTCGCGCATGGCCTCCAGCGCGGGAGCCGCTTCCTGCACTTCAAGCGGAATAGTCGGGGCATGCGCCAGTACCACGGCCGGATGACCTACCAGCGCCATTACCGCGGCCGAGCGGTCCAGCACGTGGCGGCGGTTGCGCGAGCCATCGCGCCGGATCGCCCGCGCAACCCGAGCATCCCACGGTGGGAGGGTATCGTCGTCGGCCAAGCGGGCCAGCGGCAGCGGGCGCGGCCGGGTCCAGCCGCGCGGGCCATGGGTCTGCTCCAGCGGCTCGATCGTGCCCACCGCGCCATCGGCGTCCAGCGTCAGCGCCCAGAGCAGCCGGCGGCGGGCGCCGGAACCGCCCGCATCCGCCTCGCCACCTGCCAGTGCCTCCAGCGCGCCCAGTGCATCCTGCCAGCGGGTGTCATCGGCGGATTCGGCGGGTTCATCGCACAGGTCGGGTACAGGGATCGGTTCGGTCTGGGCCACGCTCGCGGAAGAGTCGATGAGGAATGGTGCGATTGTAGAACGGGCGTAAGCCGCACCGCGTTGGCACACAAGGCCCTGCGGCTTACAATGGCGCCTTTACGACTTCGTTGGTGCACAGGGAGACAACCATGTCGATGGCGGATCGCGACGGCAAGATCTGGATGGATGGCAAGCTCATTGAGTGGCGCGATGCCAAGATTCACGTGCTGACGCACACCCTGCACTACGGCATGGGCGTATTCGAAGGCGTGCGCGCCTACAAGACCCCGGAAGGCACCGCGATTTTCCGCCTGAAAGAGCACACGCGCCGGCTGTTCAATTCGGCCAAGATCTTCCAGATGGCCATGCCGTTCGATGAAGCCACGCTGGAAGCCGCGCAACGCGAAGTGGTGCGCGCCAATAAGCTGGAATCGTGCTACATCCGCCCGCTGGTCTGGATCGGCTCGGAAAAGCTCGGCGTCTCGGCCAAGGGCAACACGATCCATGTGGCCATTGCCGCGTGGCCGTGGGGCGCCTACCTGGGCGAGGAAGGCCTGGAGCGCGGCATCCGCGTGAAGACCTCGTCGTTCACGCGCCATCACGTCAATGTCTCGCTGGTGCGCGCCAAGGCCAGCGGCTACTACATCAACTCGATCCTGGCCAACCAGGAAGCCACCGGCCTGGGCTATGACGAGGCGCTGCTGCTCGATACCGACGGCTACGTGAGCGAAGGCTCGGGCGAAAACGTGTTCATCGTGCGCAATGGCGTGATCTACACGCCGGACCTGGCCTCGTGCCTGGACGGCATCACGCGCGACGCCACGCTGACGATTGCGCGCGACCTCGGCATCGAGGTGCGCGAAAAGCGCATCACGCGCGACGAGATGTACTGTGCCGACGAAGCATTCTTTACCGGCACGGCCGCCGAAGTGACGCCGATCCGGGAACTGGACGACCGCGTGATTGGCGAAGGCCGCCGCGGACCGGTGACCAAGCGCATCCAGGACGCGTTCTTCGCGGCCGTGGGTGGCACCGACGAGAAGTACAAGAAGTGGCTGACGCTGGTCTGATCCCGCGAACGCCCGCCAGCAATCTCATCCCTGCAAGAAAAAACGTAACACCATGACGCAAACCGCAACCGTCGTCGAAATCGGCGCAGAAGACATTCCGCTGCATTGCCCCACCGGCAACACGCCGGCCTGGAACTACCATCCCCGCGTCTTCCTGGACGTGGTGGATACCGGCGAAGTGAAATGCCCGTACTGCGGCACCGTGTACAAGCTCAAGCCGGGCACCGTGCTGAAGGGCCACCACTGAGCCGCGCGGGCCACATCACATCCTGCCGCTTCGACATGACGCCCCGGGCCGCCCAGCGCCCCGGGGCGTTGACATGCCCGGGCAACGCAAAATAGGGCCACGCAATACCCACTTTCATGAGAAAAGCCCTCGTTATCGCCCCCAACTGGATTGGCGACGCCCTGATGGCGCAGCCACTCTTCGCGCTGCTCAAGGCACGCCATCCGCGCCTGGTCATCGATGCCCTGGCACCCAAATGGGTTGCCCCGGTACTCGCGCGCATGCCCGAGATCAGCAAGGTGTTCCCGAGCGATCTCGCGCACGGCAAGCTGCAGCTGAGCGCGCGGCTGATGTTCGCGCAGCAGCTCAAGCATGAGGGCTACGACGTGGCCTATGTGCTGCCGAACTCGCTGAAATCGTCGCTGATCCCGTTCCTGGCCGGTATCCCGCTGCGCATCGGCTATCGCGGCGAAGCGCGCTTCGGCATGCTCAATATCCGCCACGCCAATCCGCCGCGCGACAATCGCCCGCCGATGGTGGAGCACTACGCGCGGCTGGCGCTCAAGCCCGGCGCCCGCCTGCCCGAGTCGATTCCCGATCCGCAGCTCAAGGTAGATCCGGTGCGCATGGCCGCCACGGCACAGCGGTTCGATATCGCCCCTGGCGCGCGCGTGATCGCGTTCTGCCCCGGTGCCGAATTTGGCCCGGCCAAGCGCTGGCCCGCCGCGCACTTCGCGGCACTGGCGCAGATGCTGCGCCGCTCGTATCCGTACGCGCAGATCGTGACGCTGGGTTCAGGCAAGGATGCGGAGATTGCCGCCGAGATCGTCAAGGACGCGCCGTTCGTGCGCAACCTGTGCGGCCAGACCTCGCTGGACGATGCCGTGGACCTGCTGGCGCTGTCCGAGGCCGCGGTCTGCAACGATTCCGGCCTGATGCACGTAACCGCCGCCCTGAACCGGCCCCAGGTGGCCGTCTACGGATCGAGCGACCCGCGCCACACCCCCCCGCTGTCACAGGCAGCGAGTATCATGTGGCTTCAACTCGAGTGCAGCCCTTGCTTCAAGCGCGAGTGCCCGCTCGGCCACCTGCGCTGCCTGAAGGAGATCGAACCCGAAATGGTGTTCGTCGAGTTGCGCAAACTCCTGCACCGTCCCTGATCACACCAACATGCCTCGTTTCGCCCGCCTGTTCGATTCCGCCGAAGACATCGTCGATGCCTTCCGTGAAGCCATGAAGTTGCGCGATGCCGATGGTGCGTTGCGCCTTTGGCTGGACGAAGATTCGGTCACCTGTGTGATGCCCGATGGCCAGCGCCTGATCGGCCATGAAAGCCTGCGCCAGGCCTTCGCCCGGCTGCTGGAAGAGCAGCCGGTGCTGATCGATGCCATCGAGACCAGCAGCCACGCCTCGCTCGGGGTGTCGATCTTCGACGTCACCGAGGCACTTCGCTTTGGCGAGGGCCGCGTGGAAGCCGACCTGTTCGTGCACACCACCTATGTGTTGATGCAGAACCACGAAGGCTGGCGCCTGGCCCATATCCACTGCAGCCCGGCCAATGCGGTGCAGGTGGCGGCCGTGGCCGCCGCACCCGGGCAGGCCCTGCACTGAAGGCTGCGCGCGTGTCCATGCTGTTCGGCGATACGTTCCACACGCCGTGGTGGCTGCGCGGCGGCCATGCCCAGACCATCCTGCCGGCGCGCTTCACACGCCATCAGCGCATTACGTTCCGGCGCGAACGCTGGGATACCCCTGACGGCGACTTCATCGACCTCGACTGGACCACGCACGCGGCCGCGCCCGGCACGCCGCTGGTGGTGATGTTCCATGGGCTCGAAGGCGATTCCGCCAGCCACTATGCGCAGACCCTGATGGTGGCGCTGCGCGCGCGCGGCTGGCAAGGCGTGGTCCCGCATTTCCGTGGTTGCTCGGGCGAGTTGAACCGCGCGCCGCGCTTCTATCATTCGGGCGATTCGGCCGAGATTCGCTGGGTGCTGCAGCGCCTGCGCGACCACGTGCATCGCGTTGAACCGGACCGGCCGATGCTGGCCGTCGGCATCTCGCTGGGCGGCAATGCACTGCTGCGCTACCTCGGCGAGGACGGCCACGCCGCCGGCTTCCTGGCCGCGGCCGCGTCCGTCTCGGCCCCGCTCGATCTCGCGGCGGGCGGGGCGGCACTGTCGAGCGGGTTCAACATGGTCTACACGCGCATGTTCCTGCAGACGCTCAAGCGCAAGTCGCTGTCCAAGCTCGACCAGTTTCCGGGCCTGTTCGATCGCGACACCATGCTGGCCAGCCGCGACCTGTATGCCTTCGACAATGTCGTCACGGCCCCGCTGCATGGCTTTCGCGATACCGACGACTACTGGGCACGCGCCTCCAGCAAGCCGATACTTGGCGAGATCCGCATTCCAACGCTGGTGCTGAATGCCCGCAACGATCCATTCCTGCCCGCCCGCCACCTGCCAGGGCTCGCCGATGTCAGCGACCACGTGCTGCTCGAGCAGCCGGCGCACGGCGGCCATGTGGGATTCATGACGCCACGCGGCGGCCTGCTGGGGCAACTGCCACTGCTGCCGGCGGCGGGCCATATCGAATGGCTGCCCGGGCGCATACTTGGCTTCTTCGACAGCGTCGGCAGATAAAGGAGACAGACACCATGGACGAGGTAGTCAAGCAAGCCATGTCCCGCTGGCCGAACGTGCCGAACTGCTTCGGCTGGCTGGCGCTGGACCGGCGCGGCCAATGGCGCATGCGCAATGAGTTTGCGCAACAGCACGGCCTGTCAGGCGACCCGATCCGCCACGAGGCACTGGTCGGTTTTATCGAACGCAACTACACGCACGACGGGCGTGGTGCCTGGTATTTCCAGAACGGGCCGCAGCGCGTGTTTGTTTCGCTGATGTATGCGCCGTGGATCGCGCGCCTGCACAACGGCGTGTTCACGACCTCGTCCGGACAGCCGTTCACCCCAGCATCATGCTTTGCCGATGAGCACGGCAACGTGCTGCTGGCCGGTGCCGTGGATGGTGTGCAAGGCGAGCAGGCCGCACTGCTGCACGACCATGATCTCGATACGTTCAGCGTAGCCTGCGACTGGCATGGCGACGCGTGTGGCGCCGTGCTTGGCGTGTTCCACTTCAACGGGCGCAATATCGATATCGAGCCGATCGTCGAGGCCGAGGTGCCGAAGCGCTTCGGCTTCGTGCGCACACCGGTGGCCGAGTAGGCCCCTGCCCTCTTCCGCACGCGGGCCAGGGGAGCAAGCCAACGCCTCAGTTCGGCATGCCCTTGTTGTCCTGCCGGTCTTCCTTGTACTGCAGCTGCAACTGGTGCAGCCGCGCGTCGACTTCCGACAGCGTATAGAAATCGCCATCACCGGCCTTGCGCGCGATCTGCAATTGTTCGATGGCCGCCTGGTACGACCCGTCCATTGCATATTTCTCGGCCAGCGCCTGGTGTTGCTGCAGGCGTTTGCCCTGCGCCGCATAAGCGCGCGCCAGCAATTCCCACCATTCGGAGCGGCCTGGCTCCTCACGCGTGCGCGAACGCAGGAACGACACCGCGTCAGGTAGCCGGTTCGCAGCCACCAGCGTATCGGCATAGGCCAGGGCCGCCGCATGCGACAGCGGGAACGCCTTCAGCGTGGCCGCTGCCTGGGTCTGTGCATCCTGCATCCGGCCTTCGCTGCGCGCGAGCTCGATCGCCATCACGTCGAGCATCGGCGTGCCCGAGGTTGCTCCGGGGATCGTGCCGTAGAGCCGCCGTGCCTCGGACAATGCCTTCTCGGCATCGGCAAATCGGCCGAGTTTCTGGTTGGCGAATGCCATGCCGTAGTAGATCGCGGGCAACCGCACCGGCGACGCATTGGCAAGCTGGGCCTGGAACGACGACAGCGCATTGCGCAGGTCATTGGGCGACGGTTCCTGCAGCACACGGGCGCGCACGCGTGCGAACTCGTAGTCGGGCGTATTGCCAACCTTGCGCGCGGCCACGTGGCGCACGCGATCCTGCATGTCGGCGATACGCTCCGACGTCAACGGGTGCGTACGTACATAGGCGGGCACCGAGTTGTCCGAGATCCCCATCACGCGTTGCAGGCGCTGGAAGAAGTCGGGCATGCCCTGTGGGTCGAAACCGGCCGCGGTCATGATCTGGAAACCCACGCGGTCGGCCTCGCGTTCAGCGCCGCGCGAAAACGACAACTGGTTGGCGATTGCCGCGCCCTGCCCGCCCATCGCCAGCGCGGCGGCCGCATCGCCGCTCTTGGTGGCAGCCAGGCCGGCCAGCACCATCGACGCCAGCGCGATCCACATCGACTGGTCCTGGCTGGTGATGCCCCGCGCAATATGCCGCTGCATCACGTGGCCAATTTCGTGGCCCAGCACCGAGGCCAGTTCGGATTCGGTGTCCGATTGCACCAGCAGGCCCGTATGCACGCCGATATAGCCGCCTGGCATCGCGAACGCGTTGATCGACCGGTCCCGCACGCCAAACAGTTCAAACCCCGTGGCAAACGTGCCTGAGCCGTTGGACCCTGCAATGTTCTGGCGACGGGCAGCCTGCACGAGCCGATAGCCAAGCGCGTTCAGGTAGTCGTTCAGCAACGCATCGGATACATAGTCCGGATCGCGCCGGATGCTGCGCATGATGCGGTCGCCCAGGCGCTTTTCCATATCGGGCGACAGCGCTGCCGTGGACGGATCGCCAAGGTCAGGCAACTGGATGCCGGCGCTTTCGACCACCGTGTTACCGCTGCGCAAGCCGAAGTCGGACTTCTGTCCGGCCCGCACGCTGCGGTTCAGGTTGTCGTAGACCTGGTCACTGACATCGCCAGTCAGTCCGGGGGTGGACAGCACCGCCGAAGTCTGCGTCTGCGTCTGGGCCGGTGCCGGCCTGGCCGGTGACCCTGCCTGCGGCCACACCGGCGCAGCCATCGTCATGACGAGCACGGCCGCCAGCACGCGCGTCAGATGTGACGCACGCATGACAGGCTCGGCAGAGTCGGTAGCGCGGGAGCTCGACCGGTCGGGCAGGCGGCGAGGCCATGATGTCTTGGGCATGTTGCTATGATAGCGGCCTCCGGATGGCGTTCCCATCGGGCAAGCCCCAGCGTGGCTTGCCGCCATCGTCTGCCCGCCTGGCGGGCCCGTTACCTTCTCTTGCGCCCATGAGCCAGCTCACCCATTTCGATACCGCCGGACAGGCCCATATGGTCGACGTCGGCAACAAGGCCAGCACCCATCGCGTTGCCATAGCCACCGGCACCATCACCATGGAGCCGGCAACCTTTGCGCTGGTACGCGACGGCAATGCCAAGAAAGGCGACGTACTCGGCATCGCGCGCGTGGCCGCCATCATGGCCACCAAGCGCACCTCGGACCTGATTCCGCTGTGCCACCCAATCGGCCTGACCAAGGTGGCGGTGGATTTTGCGCTCGACGAACCGAGTTCGACGATTGCCTGCGTGGTGCGCACCGAAACCCACGGCCAGACCGGCGTGGAAATGGAGGCGCTGACCGGCGTGCAAGTCGCCCTGTTGACCATCTATGACATGTGCAAGGCCGTGGACCGGGGCATGGTGATGGGCAATGTGAAGTTGCTGGAGAAGCATGGCGGGAAGTCGGGGGATTGGGTGGCTAACCCTTAATTCACAAGGGTTTCCAGACAATCACTGTTGGGCGCACTGTGCAGCCCCTGCTGGACTGGTAGCCGGCATCGTCGAACACGTCGGCACCCTTGCCATGCACCAACGCATGACCACTTTTACTTGTTCTGGGTCAGTTAGGTTGTGCTGCACAGGCCATGTCGCGGCTTGTCTGTCGCTCCATCTGGTGTCAATCGCATTTACGCGGTAACCTCCTTTGCGGTATCAAAAAGTAAAATAGCGGCAGATCGGCATGAACGCAAAATCTGTAAAAAAATTACCAAAGATGATGAGGCGTGAGCAGTTGATTTCAACTGCTCTCGAAATTATTCGTGAAGAGGGGACCGATGTTCTTACATTGGGCTACTTGGCTGAACGTGCAGGCGTCAGCAAGCCAGTAGCCTACGGACACTTTGGCACACGGTCTGGGTTACTTATTGCCTTATACCTCTCTATCGACCAAGCACAACTGACAGTATTTCTCGAATCACTTGCCAAGACTCCCAAGACAATAGAGGGAGTAGCGCACACATTGAGTTGCGCTTACGTTGAATGCTATCGATCATTTGGCCAAGAATGGCAATCTCTCTCTGCTGCCCTGAAGGCAGACGATGAGATGCAATCTTTTCTGCAAGAACAGCTCGACAACCATGTAAAGCTTATTTGCGAAACCTTGCGCCCATTTACGCGAATTCCGCAAAAAAAATTAAAAATACGTTGCCTGGGGATCGTTGGAGCGGCGGAAATGCTGGCCCGTGGAATGCTCCGTAACCAGTTTTCCGACTTAGAGGCAGCAACATCCCTTTGCTCTCTTATCGTTGCTTGGGTGATTGAAGCCCCCTCGAAAAGCTGAGCTAGTCGGGAGTAGAGAATTCCATGAAACGGAGTCTCTACGTGAAGAAATCGAAATTCAGTGAAAGCCAGATCGTCGGAATCTTGAAAGAGGTCGAACTGGGCGCCGATCTTGACTTGCTTTGCGCTTATGAGGGGGGCTTCTAAACTCGTGAAAGAAGCCGCCCCCTCAGATTTCAGTTAATACAATACATCGTGGACAGTTTAAAATAACTCGCGATTGAGGTGAATATATTCCCTCAATGACATCGGTTCACGTCCTAGCAGTTCCTTGGCTGTATTGGTTAGTGGTGCATTGTCCCACCCCTTCTGCTCATGTTGAAAGTAGGTAACCAAAGTGTCTCCGAACGGCCCCATCAACTCGTGGAGCTTATCAGGAGTATCGATCCACTTTACTTCCGCTCCAACTTCATCGCTCAACATTCTTGCGACATCATTAAACCGATACTTGTGGGCGCCGGTAATTACGTAATTCTGACCAGCATGTTGAGTGGGACCTTCGACAAGAATTTTGGCAAATATTTCAGCAACGTCTTGTTCAGCCAACCAAGACCTTGGCGCATCTGCATAAAATGGCATCCTCCGGTGTAGCTTTACATCTTCGGCAACCATCAAGGCCAGATTAAATCCAATCCAACTTACTACATTGACGTAGGTTACTGGAAGGCCGCTCGCGTCCAAGATGGGTTTAGCAACATAACTCAGTGCGCTACCTCCACGTGTTGCTAGCCACTCCTTAGTCATCTTGCTGATGCAGAAATCGGGATTAATTGCGATAAGGCGCACCAACAGTTCCAAGGAGGGGGTACTCCTCGCGGCAGCAACAATGGTCGGGGTGACAACTGTTTCATCAGTAAGGAAGTCAGGGACGTTAACCATCACCCGGTGCACTCCTTGGAATGCAGCCTTCAAACTGTCGACATCGTGCCAATCAGCTTGGACAACCTCGCATTGGGGGTATTGTTCCCTGAGCTTCGCAAGCCCCTCCGCTCTACTGCTGGTCAATCTCAATGAAATTTCTGCATTTTCGGATAAAAGCTTTGCGGCAATGCCAGCGATGTTTCCCGTCGCTCCTAGTATCAATACCTTTTTCACTTGTCCGTCCTCATGAAGTTACCAATCGTAACTTACTAAGAGTAGCATGTCTCCATGAAACTAACAAAGGTTGTTGCGCGTTGCGTAACGCCTCTTCAGACACTTCTGTGGACCGGTAGTACGCTGTCGCGCACGTTCAGCAAGGAGGCCATGCGATGGACACGTGGAAGTCCATGTCGGACACGCGTCTGGACAGCGGTTTGCCTGCCCGGAATGTGGGCGCGAACTGGGCGTCTAGCACGCCGACCGACGGTGGGCTTGCATCAGGACCTTGGAAGCCTGCAAGACTGGACTTTGCATGCCACCTTCGAGATCGAGGCTTGCGACGTACCATGCAGGGAGGTTTCTCGACACACTGAGGACCTTCCGACCATAAAGAACATCCTCCGGACTAAGCCTGCTCGCCACTTTGTTGTCCTTTACACCGCAGCCCACGACAGGGCATGGGACAAACGAAAAACGGATCGTGCACCCGCTGACATTGAAAAAAGGCGATGGCGGGCGCGGGAAAGTGGGGCCATGCTGGAACAGGATTGGGTGGCGCCGTAAGCTCCCGCAAACGTTCCTGCGTTTCGGATCGTCGCGCGCCGGTGGCGGCACCTGTACTTCACCTATGCCCCGGTTGTCCTGCCCGTAATAAAGGTAACGTCACATTTCCGATTCGCGCACGGCACCCCTGCCTGAGGCAAATTCGTATTCAATACGACGTAACAATGGCAACAACCGGTTGGGTAAGCGCGGCCGGGGGTTCAAGCGTTGGAACAGGCAGTAACTCGGGGTGAACATCATGAACGGGCGCAAGCTCTGCCAGATTGCTCTGGCGCTGGCCGCCGTGACGGCGGCGGGGTACAGCACAACCGTGCTGGCCCATGGGTATTACCACACCCGCGCACGTGTGGGCGTGGGCGTCTATGTGGGCCCGGGCTGGGGTCCCGGTTGGGGCCCTGGCTGGGGACCCGGCTGGTATCCGTATGGACCGTACTATGCGCCCGGCTACTATCCGGCACCTGCCGTGGTAGCCGTACCGCCGCCGGATCCGCCGCAGTACATCGAACAGGGCAGCGACGGCAATCCGGCCGCGACGGACGGGTCTTCGCCCAATGCATGGTGGTACCACTGCGCACAGCCGGAGGGCTACTACCCCTACATCAAGGAATGCCCCGGTGGCTGGCAGCGTGAACAGCCCCGCGCACCGTCGTCGTCCGTACCGGCCACGCCTGGAGTGACATCATGAGATTGCGTTCGCTGTTCCTGCTGATGGCGGCCTCGCTGGGCCTGGGCGCCTGCGCCGTAATGCCGTCGGGGCCGAGCGTGATGGCGCTGCCGGGCACCGGCAAGACCTTCGACCAGTTCCGTGGCGACGACTACAACTGCCGGCAGTTTGCGTTTGCGCAGGTTGGCGGCACGACGCCGCAACAGAACGCCAACGCGGCCGCGGTGGGTAGCGCGGCGGTCGGCACGGCGCTTGGTGCCGCGGCGGGTGCCGCGTTCGACGGCGGCGCGGGTGCGGCGGTCGGGGCCGGTGTCGGCCTGCTTACCGGCGCGGCGGTCGGCGCCGGCAATTCGTATAACGCGGGCTATGGCTCGCAACGCCAGTACGATGCCGCCTACGTCCAGTGCATGTACGCAAGCGGCAACCGTGTGCCCGTCTACGGCCAGATGATGGCATCGCCGGCACCGGCACGCGCAGCCGTGCCGCCGGCCAACTATCAGCCCTACTACCCGCCGCCTCCGCCGCCCGGCTACATGCGCTGACGAGCAGGACCGGTCTGTCACCGGTTCATGCAGCGATCACTCGCCAGTCGCGGCGCCTTCGTGGCCGCGGCCGGCGCGCATGCGGGCCCAGGCGCAGAATTCCCGCGGCCGGCGGTCAGCCGCCACGGCTTCGCAATCGCGCGCCAGCGCGTTGAACTGCGCTGGTTCGTCACCCTGGAAGTAGTAACGCAGGCGCTCCATCCATAGCTGCGCACGGGCCTGCTCGCCAGTCAGCGCGAGCAGCCAGGCACTGCGGCGGATCAGCGTCGGCGTGGGCAGCAAATGCAGCGCCGAAATATGTGCGGGCAGCAGCCCGGCGGCATTGTCAGGCGTGATTGCCGTGCGTTCGGTCACTTCGGAAGCCGCGTGCAGGCGGAACCAGAGTCGTGGCATCGGCAGGCTGTCGCGATGCTCGTCGCTGGCATATTCGCGCGCCTCGACACGCCGGTAGTCTTGCCACATGGTGGCCAGCAAGAACGCCGCCACGGCGACGGACACCAGGACGCCAAGCCTGACCACAGCACGCGGCCAGACCCTGCCGAACCCGGCCGGTTCGAGCAAGCCCAGCAGGAAGCAGAACGGCAGGAAGAAATACAGGTAGTGCAGCGGGTACTCGAGCATCGAGTGCGCACCCAGCATCGCCAGCCATGCCAGCGCCGGCATCGTCATGGCCCGCTCCTCCGCCGTTGCATGCCAGACCCGGGTGCGAACCACGCGCCAGAACCATGCAACCAGCACCAGCCCCACGCCCACTGTTCCCACTGCACCGGTCTTGGCCATCAGGTCGAGCACGGCATTGTGGGCATGCAGGGACATCTCCGCCACCACACGGACTTGCGACATTTCCTGGAACTGGGCCCAGCCAAATTCGCCGTAGCCCACGCCGAACAGCGGGTGCGCGCGGAACATGGCCAGCGCCTGGGCCCACAATGCGCCGCGTGGCGCCATCGGGCTGGCGGCCTGCAGCTGTGCAACGGTGTCGAACAGTCGCCAGTCGAATGCCCTGCCTGCGAACCGGATACCGGGCTGGAGCAGCAAGATCCCCGCGACCAGAATCACCGCCGCGGCAATCAGGCCTGGTGCCCGATGCATCGGGCTTGCCCCTCGCGGCGTGCCACGTGCCATGGCCGCCGCGATCAATGCGTAGATCGCGGCCAGCGCGATATAGACCAGCCCGGTTCTGGAACCCGACAACACGATGCCGCTTTCCAGCAGCAAGGTTGCGCCAAGCCAGCTCGGAAATTGCAACCAGCTACGTGTTGCCAGCCATACCGCCGCTACCAGTGCCAGCCCGTTGATGGTGGCCTGGTGGTTGGGCTGGTTCAGGTTGCCCCACAGCCGACGGTTGGTATCGTAAAAATACTCCGATACCAGCCCGAACATCTGGTCCTCCATGTGAAAGACCTGGACCCACTGCGCCAGCGTACCGAGCAGACCCGCCACCAGGAAGGCAATGGCAAGCGTATCGACGATGCTGGCGCGGCGCTCGACGGAACTCGACTGCGCGCTGTGCCATGCAGCGAGCATTACCGCCGCGCCGAGCATCAGCACGAGCTGTGTCGTCAACCGCGTGCCGGTGATATCGCTCATGCCCGTGGCGGCCTGCAGCACCGTAACCAGCAGCAGCCACGCCGGCAGCCCTATCACCCACGGCAATGCCTTCTTCGCGCGCACGCCTGCCGCACGGTCCTGTCCGAAAGACAGCACGGCGACAAGCATCACGCCAAGTATCGCGGCAGTCCATTCGCCATAGAAGGTAGCCAATGGCAGCGTGTGTTTCGAGACCAGCAACGGAATGGTGAAAGCGGCGACGAGCATCGTCGCCGGAAGCGTGGCTTTCTGTGCCGGCATGCGGACAATTCTGGGGGCAAAACGCCAATGATAGCTTGGCGGGCGGTCAATGAATCCGCGTATGCCAGAAATCGACCGCCAGGCAGGTTCACATCATGCCTTGTTGTCACCGCCCCCACCGGCGCCACCCCCACTGTCTTAGTCCTCGTCAGCACTGCACGACTGCGGCACGTAGCGATCCAGTGCGGTTGATGAGCAATTCCATTTAATGGGGCCCTTGTCGATATGCCTCATGGTTACCGTAACAATCTTGCCCTCAAGCCCCTTGGAAATACCCTTCGGCCGGAAGCTTGCAATCATCGCGCAGGATGGCGACGGATCCGGATCCTTTCCTCCGGTCGACGCGGCAGCGACGACAATCTCCACTTTCTCCACATACCTGCCCGAGATGTCTACTGCCATCGGAATGCCACCGACCGACTGTCCCGTGTTGAGCGGGCACTCGCCCTTCTCCGAATAATATTCAGCCAGCGGCGCCTTTTGCCCGGTAGTAAGGCTCAGCGCTTCCGTGAACTGCGCCCGCGCCACGTAATCCTGGTATTGCGGGATGGCAATTGCCGCCAATACGCCAACGATTGCCACCACGATCATCAGCTCGATCAACGTGAAGCCACCACGCCGCAACCGGGTGTAGCTGGTGCCCTTCGTCAATGTGGTCGATGTCGTCCATTTCGCGTCTCTAGTGCATCCAGTGCATCTCGCGTTTCGCATGTTTGTGTCCCCTGATGAATCGAATGAAGTTGTAGTGCACTGCATTGCCGGATGGCGTTTCGGGCCATCGGCTCGGCGGAAATCTTCACGGGGTCACGGCAAGTCAGTTTTGATGTAACGCAATACGCCAAGAAATGTCGCAATTGAAAACGGATGCAATGCAATTGGTGCAAGACGCTTGCCCACAGATATTTCCGAGAAACGAACCGGACGGCGCAACACATGCGATTCGTTTCTCGTGGTGACTTGCTACGTGATTACTTGTCGCCCTCCGTCACCAGTTGCACGCAGGACTTCGGCAGGAATTTCTTGTCCGCCGAGGACTGGCACAGCCATGTCACCGAGCCCTTGTCGGCATTGCCCATCGTCAGCTTGATGTACTTGCCGACCAGTCCCTTGGCAATGCCGTCATCCTTGAAGTTGGCGGTAATGGTGCAGCCGCCTGCTTCGGTTGCGGTACCGCCAACCTGGACACTCTTGATGTAGCTGCCGGCGATCGATGCCGCCGCGGGAATGCCGTCGGTCGGCCCGCTCGCATTGTCCGGACAGACGCCCGTATGCGAGAACGATTCGGTGACCGATGCCTTCTGCCCCGCCGCCAGGTTGATACCTTCCGATAGCTGCGAACGTGCCACGTAGTCCTGGTATTGCGGGATGGCGATGCCTGCCAGGATGCCGATGATGGCCACCACGATCATCAGTTCGATCAGCGTGAAACCACGTTCGGCCTTGCTGAAGGCATGAGGATGGGTAGAACCCTGCGAAGCACTGCCGATGGCTTTGAGTCTGCGTTGCATATTGACCCCTTTCAATGATGTGTTGAATGGAAAGTTGCGTGCCGCACCGCGCTTGAGGAATGCGTGCGGTGCGGCACGGGGTCATGATCGGCAGTACGTGGGAGGTGCTCCAATGACCTCGGACAAGTCCGAACCGGTAGTCGGAAAAGTTAAAAAATCCGCAGGAGTCCGTGGCGTAAACGCCGCGCTCCGGTGTTGCAAAAACAAAACGGGCGACCCGCAGTGGGTCGCCCGTTTCAGGCTCGCGATATCAGCGTCGTGCTCAGGCGGTCTGTGCGCTGCGTCGTTGCAGCAGCTTGCCGAGTAGCACCACCAGCACCGCACCAGCGATGCCGAACACCAGATGGGCGTGCGGCACGTTCACCTGGAACCATGCGGCATCCACCGGATCGCTGACCAGCATTTCTCCGGCCAGGTAGCCCAGCAGCGCGGCGCCCAGCACGATGATGATCGGGAAACGTTCCATGACCTTGAGCAGCAGCGTGCTGCCGAACACGATCAGCGGAATCGACAGGCCCAGGCCAATGATCAGCAGCATCAGCTGGCTGCCTTCGGGACCCTTCTGCGCGGCGGCGGCCACGGCCACCACGTTGTCCAGCGACATGACCAGGTCGGCGATCAGGATCGTGCGGATGGCCGCCCAGATGTTGTCCTTCGCGTCGTGTCCGTCTTCGCCGTCGTCGCCGGTCAGCAGTTGCACGCCGATGTAGACCAGCAGGACCGCGCCCACGATCTTCAGGTACGGCAGGCTCAGCAGCTTGACTGCGGCCACGGTCAGTACCACCCGCATGATGATGGCGGCGGCGCTGCCCCAGAAAATGGCCTTCTTCTGCTGGGCAGGGGGCAGGTTGCGCGATGCGAGCGCGATCACCACGGCGTTATCGCCCGACAGGACGATATTGGTCAGGATGATCGATCCCAGCGCAAGCCAGAACGAGCTGCTGGACAACAATTCCACGGCAAGACTCCTCGTATTACAAAGTTATGTTCCGTGCCCACAAGCAATGACAACTGCGGACTTTCGGATGTCTGAACTTCCAGACATGAAGATTTATCGTACGAACCTTTCGATTCGATTTCAACCCGGCGTCAAACGGCTCGGGACTTACCCTAGCATCTTCGTCCCGCCAGAACGACATTGCCCCCGCGTCTGAGGCGGGGGCAATGTTTCGTGGCCAACGCACCGTCATGTGAACGATGCGCGCCACCGGTAAAGCTACCTGCCGCATGGACCACACAGGCCCCATGCGGCACGGCTTCCGCCTTGATGGCTTACAGCTTTGCCTTCAGCAGGCGCGCCATTTCCGACGGGTTCTTGGTAACCGTGATACCGCAGGCTTCCATGATTTCCAGCTTGGCCTGGGCCGTATCGGCACCACCCGAGATCAGCGCGCCAGCATGGCCCATGCGCTTGCCCGGAGGCGCGGTCACGCCGGCGATGAAGCCAACCACCGGCTTCTTCATGTTTTCCTTGATCCAGTAAGCCGCATTGGCTTCGTCCGGACCACCGATTTCACCGATCATGACCACGGCGTCCGTATCCGGATCGTCGTTGAACATCTTCATCACGTCGATGTGCTTCAGACCGTTGATCGGGTCGCCACCGATACCGACGGCCGACGACTGGCCCAGGCCCAGCGCGGTCAGCTGGCCCACGGCTTCGTACGTCAGCGTGCCCGAGCGCGACACCACGCCGATGCGGCCCTTGCGGTGGATGTGACCCGGCATGATGCCGATCTTGATTTCGTCAGGCGTGATCAGGCCCGGGCAGTTCGGTCCCAGCAGCAGCGTCTTCTTGTTCTGCTTGCGCATCTTGTCCTTGACTTCCATCATGTCGCGGACGGGAATGCCTTCGGTAATGCAGACCACCAGGTCCAGGTCGGCGTCAACGGCTTCCCAGATTGCGGCAGCGGCGCCGGCGGGCGGCACGTAGATCACCGACACGGTGGCGCCGGTCTGTTCCTTGGCATCCTTGACGCTGGCGTAGATAGGAATGCCTTCGAAATCTTCACCGGCCTTCTTCGGGTTCACGCCGGCAACGAACGCGTTCTTGCCGTTGGCATAGTCGCGGCAGCCACGGGTGTGGAACTGGCCGGTCTTGCCGGTGATGCCCTGGGTGATGACCTTGGTGTCCTTATTGATCAGAATGCTCATTTGCTAGTCCTTTTTGTCGTCCCGCCGGGCTGTGGCCCAGGCGGCAACGAGGTTGTCCTTACTTGCCAGCGGCAGCGGCTACGACCTTCTGGGCAGCTTCTTCCATGGTGTCGGCCGAGATGATCGGCAGACCGGATTCAGCCAGCATCTTCTTGCCCAGGTCTTCGTTCGTGCCCTTCATGCGGACGACCAGCGGCACGCCCAGTTGCACGGCCTTCGAAGCCGAGATCACGCCTTCGGCGATCACGTCGCAGCGCATGATGCCGCCGAAGATGTTGACCAGGATGGCTTCAACGTTCGGGTTGCTCAGCATCAGCTTGAACGCCTCGGTCACCTTCTCGGTGGTGGCACCGCCGCCCACGTCCAGGAAGTTGGCCGGCTCGCCGCCGAACAGCTTGATCGTGTCCATCGTGGCCATGGCCAGGCCGGCACCGTTCACCAGGCAGCCGATGTTGCCGTCCAGCGAGATGTAGGCCAGGTCGAACTTCGAGGCTTCGATTTCGTTGGCGTCTTCTTCGTCCAGGTCACGGTACGCAACGATTTCCGGGTGACGGAACAGTGCGTTCGAGTCGAAGTTGAACTTGGCGTCCAGCGCGATGACCTTGCCGTCGCCGGTCAGGATCAGCGGGTTGATTTCGGCCAGCGAAGCGTCGGTTTCCCAGAACGCCTTGTACAGGCCTTGCAGTGCCTGGCGCGCTTGCGGCACGCTGGCGTCGGGCACGCCGATCTTGCGGGCGATGTCGTCGGCGTCCGAATCCTTCAGGCCTTCGGCCGGATCGACCAGCAGCGTGTGAATCTTTTCCGGGGAATGGGCAGCGACTTCCTCGATGTCCATGCCGCCTTCGCTCGAGGCCATCAGGGCCACCTTCTGCGACACGCGGTCAACCACCAGCGAAACGTACAGTTCCTTCTTGATGTCGGCGCCTTCCTCGATCAGCAGGCGATTGACCTTCTTGCCTTCCGGACCGGTCTGGTGCGTCACCAGGGTCATGCCCAGGATGTTGCTGGCGTAGGTCTTGACCTCGTCGATGCTCTTGGCCACCTTCACGCCGCCGCCCTTGCCGCGGCCACCTGCGTGGATCTGTGCCTTGACAACCCACACCGGGCCGCCGAGCTGCTCAGCGGCCTTCAGAGCCTCTTCGAGCGAGAAAGCCGGGATGCCGCGCGGAACCGGCACATTGTATTTGCGCAGGATTTCCTTGCCTTGATACTCATGGATATTCATGCGTGTTTCCTTTCGGGTAGGCGTAAAGGGATGGGAAAAATAGTTGGAGACGAAGGGCTTGCGCCTGTTTCCTGAGCCGACCGTGACGGTCAGCCCGACGTACCGTTGGGCCGGTGGGCCAGGGTGTCTTCGCCACCTGATGCCGGGGCATCGGCGCGTGACGCGGTCTGGGGGGACGACGCCGCAGCGCCGGCTTTCGGTTTCGGCTGGTGACCATACCAGCGCGGGTAAAACTGGCGAACCACCTCGCCCTCGAAATGGAGCGCATGGCAGCCATGGAGTTGCATCGGTGGTTCGGGATTCGTATCTTCAAGGCCATCGCGGATCTTGAACACATCGCCCGCGAAGGCCTGGATGGCGGTGGTCGGCAAGACGCCGGCCAGTTCGGTGAGATGGGTGCAGCCGTCGATACTGCCCAGGCGCTCGCGCACCGCCTTGCGGAACCCCTTCATCAGGTTCAGGCCGATCAACTGACGGTAGGCCGGGCCAATCGTGTCGCAATGAGTCGGATATGGCACCCAGTCGGAACAGGCTTCGGCGTCCACGATGTTCAATCGCAGGTCGATCGTCACGCGCAACCACAAGTCGTGCAACGGCTGGCCTTCAGGCCTGACCCGATTGCCCGCCAGCGCGATGTCGCGTGGCTTGGTATCGGTCAGGCGTGCCTCGATGTCCCACAGGCCGTCATCCCGCAAATACGCCTCGGCCGTGATGGCACGGCGGTGACGCAAGGCTCGGGTGACAGGCGGGGAAAGCGGCATGACAGCAGGGGCTGAAGCGGCAGGCTCTTGTGGCGAAAAATCGGGGGCAACCGGGCAAAAACCGGCTAAACATCGCGGCAGACGGCCCGGCACCAGCCGGACGGCCGCCTTGGCCGGGAGAACTCGTGGAGTTTAACATGCCGCGCCGCTTTGACCGGGAACATCCTGCGCACCCGCTTGTATGGCACCGATTGTTGCGGCGGCAAACCCGGCAAACCCGCGCCACACAACGGATCCCGGCCGATGAGGAGCGTGGCCGCTGCGTTGCACCAGTGGTACGACAACTGCCTTGACGCGCGCTTGAATACCCCTTATGCGTACGCAGGTATGCAGATGGCTACCCGCCCTGCTCTCCTTACTCGCCCAACTCTTCTTGCGCGTCTTCTTCAGCGCCGCGGATGATCTTGCCGATCACCGCGCGCGAGAAACCGCGCGCCATCATGAAACGGATCTGCTTTGCACGTGCCTCGGGTGAATCGGGTGGCACGCCGAAGCGTTTGCGCCAGACCTCGGCCGCACGCTCCACCTCGCTGTCGCGCAGGCGTTCCTGCAGATCGCGCAACTGATCGTTGCCCAGCTGGTGGGTCTTGGCTTCCTGCATCACGCGCGCGGCGCCGTACCGGCTGGCGCGGCGATGCACGAGGCTGTCGACGAAACGGTCGTTGGACAGCCAGTTTTCGCGCTCCAATGCATCGAGCAAGGCCTCCACCTCTTCCGCCGATTCGGCATGCGGAGCCAGCTTGCGGGACAGTTCGGCACGGCTGTGCTCGCGACGGGACAGGTAGCCCACTGCGCGGGCTTTCAAGGAGAGGGGTGGGCGGGGCATCCGGGAGTTCTGCCAGCTTCAAAACAAAAAAGCCGCCGCACAACCATGCGACGGCCTTCCTTTACAACAACGTCAACCTCAGCCGTCGATCTCGGCCGGTGCGCCAACCGCGGCATTGGTCGGGGCCACGCCGAGTGCTGCACGGACCTTGTTCTCGATCTCCGCCGCAATATCGGGGTTCTCGCGCAGGTATTCGCGCGCATTGTCCTTGCCCTGGCCGATCTTGTCGCCGTTGTAGCTGTACCACGCGCCCGACTTCTCGACGATCTTGGCGTCCACGCCGAGATCGATGATCTCGCCCTGGCGCGAGATGCCCTGGCCATAGAGGATGTCGAAGAATGCCTCGCGGAACGGCGGCGACACCTTGTTCTTGACCACCTTGACCTTGGTCTCGTTACCGATCACATCATCGCCCTTCTTGATCGAGCCGATGCGGCGGATATCGAGACGCACCGACGCGTAGAACTTCAGCGCGTTACCGCCCGTGGTGGTTTCCGGCGAACCGAACATCACGCCGATCTTCATGCGGATCTGGTTGATGAAGATCACCAGGCAATTGGTACGCTTGATGGTGCCGGTCAGCTTGCGCAGCGCCTGGCTCATCAGGCGGGCCTGCAGGCCCGGCAGCGAATCGCCCATCTCGCCTTCGATTTCGGCCTTCGGTACCAGCGCGGCCACCGAGTCGATCACGATCAGGTCGATCGAGCCCGAGCGCACCAGTGCGTCGGTGATTTCCAGCGCCTGTTCACCGGTATCCGGCTGCGAAATCAGCAGGTTGCCGACGTCCACGCCCAGCTTGCCCGCGTATTGCACATCGAGGGCGTGTTCCGCGTCGATAAACGCGCAGGTGCCGCCCAGCTTCTGCATCTCGGCCACCACCTGCAGCGTCAGCGTGGTCTTGCCCGACGATTCCGGGCCGTAGATCTCGACCACGCGGCCGCGCGGCAGGCCGCCGACACCCAGCGCGATATCCAGGCCCAGCGAGCCCGTGGACACCACCTGGATATCCTGTTCGATTTCCCCATCGCCCAGACGCATGATCGAGCCCTTGCCAAACTGCTTCTCGATCTGGGAGAGCGCGGCGGCAAGCGCCTTCTGCTTCTCAGCGCTCACGCCGGCGCCGGCCTTCTTGTCGTCCATGGTCGTCCTTCAGTCAATGGTGTATAAATAGGCCGCATGCGGCGCGGCGCCTGATTTTCAAGCCTTTTCCGGGATCTTCCCCAGGGCTGGGGCGCCTGGCCCGGCACTGCGCAGCACCCTTCCGGGGCAGCTTGCGCGGAATGTCGGGTACTGTATAAAAAAACAGTATGCTTGGCAAGCCCCACCGGTTCCGCAGCCGGCGGCAGGCGATGCCGGCCCCCTGGGTGGAGACAATCATGCGGATTCTGATCGCCGAAGATGACGATGTGCTGGCAGACGGCCTCACACGATCGCTACGCCATTCCGGCTATGCGGTGGATCACGTTGCCAATGGCCTGGAAGCCGATTCCGCGCTCTCCACGCAAACCTTCGACTTGCTGATTCTAGACCTCGGCTTGCCGCGCATGCCCGGGCTCGAAGTGCTCAAGCGGCTGCGCGCACGCGGCGCCATGCTGCCGGTACTGATCCTGACCGCGGCCGACGGCGTGGACGAGCGCGTCAAGGGCCTGGACCTTGGCGCCGACGACTACATGGCCAAGCCATTCGCGTTGACCGAGCTTGAAGCGCGGGTACGGGCGCTGGTGCGGCGCGGCGCCGGTGGCGGTGCCACCCTGATGCGCCATGGCCCATTGGCGTTCGACCAGGTCGGGCGCATCGCCTATCTCAACGAGCAGATGCTGGACCTTTCGGCACGCGAGGTCGGCCTGCTGGAAATCCTGCTCACGCGCAGCGGCCGGCTGGTATCGAAGGAGCAACTGGTCGACCACCTGTGCGAATGGGGCGAGGAAGTCAGCAATAACGCGATCGAGGTCTACGTGCATCGGCTGCGCAAGAAGATCGAGGTTGGCGGCATTCGCATTGCCACCGTGCGCGGCCTGGGCTACTGCCTCGAGAAATTCCAGCCGGCCGTGGCTGCGCATGGCTGACGACGAGCACCCATGAGCCTGCTGCGCCTGCCATGGCGACGCCAATCCGCCGCAGGCGCCCCCCGCCCGCCCGACGCCGCCCGCCCCACGCTGGCGGATGCCGCGGCCGAGGACGCCGCGCTGGCCGATGCATTGCCGCACCTCGAGGAGACTTCGGCCCATCCGGCACCGCGCTCGCTGTTCGGTGAGATCCTCGACTGGATGCTGGCCCCGCTGCTGCTGCTGTGGCCGATGAGCATCGCCGTCACCTACCTGGTGGCCAAGTCGATTGCCAACGGCCCGTTCGACCGCTCGCTGGAAGCCAGCGCCATCGTGCTGTCGCAGCAGGTGCGCGAAGTCAATGGACGCGTGACGCTGCAACTGCCGCTGTCGGCGCGCGAGATCCTGCGCGCCGACGAAACCGACAACATCTACTACCAGGTGGTGGGCCGGCGCGGCGAGTATGTGGCCGGCGACCATGACCTGCCGCTGCCGTCCGAGGATGAGGAGGGCCACGCGGGACTGGTCTCGCTGCGCGACGATCGGGTGGCCGGCAACGATGTGCGCGTGGCCTATACCTATGTCGACCTGAAGAATGTCGGTGGTCCGCAGCCGGTGCTGGTACAGGTGGCCGAAACGCTCGACAAGCGCGCGCGGCTGGCCAATGAAATCATCAAGGGCGTGATCCTGCCGCAGTTCGTGATCCTGCCGCTGGCCGTGGTGCTGGTATGGTTCGGACTTACGCGCGGACTCGCACCGCTCACCGCGATCCAGCAACGCATTCGCGCGCGCAACCCCGGCGACACGAGTCCGATCGACGAGCGCGCCGCACCGCAGGAAATCACGCCGCTGGTGGCGTCGTTCAACGACCTGCTCGCGCAGCTCGACCAATCGGTACAGACGCAGAAGCGCTTTATCGCCGATGCCGCGCACCAGATGAAGACCCCGCTGGCGGGCCTGCGCATGCAGGCCGAACTGGCCCAGCGCGAACAGTCGCCCGAGGAATTGCGCCGTTCGCTGGCACAGATTGCCGGCAGTTCCGAGCGCACCGCGCACCTGGTGACGCAGTTGCTTTCACTGGCACGCATGGAGAACCTGGCCGGCGTGGGTGGCATGGCGCCGCTGGACCTGGCCACGCTGGCGCGCGACGTGGTCAAGGACTGGCTGCCGCAAGCGTGGGCGCGTTCGATCGACCTGGGCCTGGAGGCCGACGACCATCCCGTGATGATCACGGGCAATCGCTTGATGCTGACCGAGATGCTCAACAACCTGCTCGACAATGCCATCCGCTACACCCCTGCCGGAGGCAATGCCACGGTACGCGTGACACGCGATGCGTTCGAGCCGTTCGCCTACCTGGATGTGGAAGACACCGGGCCAGGCATTGCACCGGCCGATCGCGAACGCGTGATGGAACGCTTCTTTCGCGTGCTCGGCACCAATACCGAAGGCAGCGGCCTGGGGCTGGCCATCGTGCGCGAGATCGTGCAGCAGCATGGCGGCGAAGTGACCATTGCCGACAACGTCTACCAGGCGTCGCCACGACTGGCCGGCACGCGCTTTCGCATTACCCTGCGCCGGACCGAACCCGAAGAGACGCCGGCATGAGAAAGGCGCCACGCGACCGGATGACGCCGCAGGAGCGGCGCGCCTGGCACCACAACATGCGCTGGATCGGCGCGCTGCTGGCGGCGTGGTTCATGGTCACGTTCGTCGTGAGCTGGTTTGCGCGCGACCTCCAGTTCGATTTCCTGGGCTGGCCATTCTCGTTCTGGATGGCAGCGCAGGGTTCACTGATCCTCTACGTGCTGATGGCCGCGCTGTACGCGTGGCGCATGAACCGGGCCGACGACGAGGCGCATGCGCTCGAACAGGCCGAGGCCGGAGCCGACGCACACCCGGCCCCGCCCGCGCACCCTGACAACGGCACCGTCCCCGGCAAGGGTTCGCTGTAAGGATTCGCTGTAAGGCATCGCGAAGGATCCCTTGTAAGGGTTTCCTCGCACCCCGTCCGGAATGCTGCAGAGCAAGAGCGGCATGCAGCGCATTGCCATGCGCCCTGCAGGAAAAAGTGCATCGCAATGCAGCATGACCGGGGGTCGATGCAGGGTCACCCTGCTCAGCGTATACCCCGACGAATTCTGCACAATTTACGCCAAATCTGTCAGAACTCAGTAAGTTTCGCCTCCCACAATCGTTGCAGCCTTGGTGAATGGGCCGGCATGCGCACACGCGCGGACCTTCTCCGGGGATCGTTTTTTCGACGGAAGACGCATAGACGGCAACGGAGGAGACAACAAATGGCAAACGCGCATAACGCGGGAGCCGTGCCTGGTCGCACGGCTCACAATGCGCCGATGACGAAGGAAGAGAGAAAGGTCATTCTGGCCTCTTCCCTAGGCACGGTGTTCGAGTGGTACGACTTTTACCTGTACGGTTCGCTGGCGGCGGTCATCGCCAAGCAGTTCTTCGCGGGTCTGGACCCGACCTCGGCATTCATCTTCGCACTGCTGGCATTCGCGGCAGGCTTCATCGTGCGCCCGTTCGGCGCACTGGTGTTCGGCCGCCTCGGCGACATGATCGGCCGCAAGTACACCTTCCTGGTGACCATCCTGATCATGGGCCTGTCGACGTTCATCGTTGGCCTGCTGCCCGGCTATGCCACCATCGGCTGGGCGGCCCCGATCATCCTGATCCTGCTGCGCATGCTGCAGGGCCTGGCACTGGGCGGCGAGTACGGTGGCGCCGCCACCTATGTGGCCGAGCACGCGCCGCACGGCAAGCGCGGTGCGTACACGGCATGGATCCAGACCACGGCCACGCTGGGACTGTTCCTGTCGCTGATCGTGATCCTGCTGGTGCGCGAAGCCACGGGCCCGAACTTCGACGTCTGGGGCTGGCGCATTCCGTTCCTGGTCTCGATCCTGCTGCTGGCCATGTCGGTGTACATCCGCCTGTCGATGAGCGAGTCGCCGGCCTTCCAGAAGATGAAGGCCGAAGGCAAGACCTCGAAGGCACCGCTGACCGAGGCATTCGGCCAATGGCGCAACCTGAAGATCGTGATCCTGGCGCTGGTGGGCCTGACCGCCGGCCAGGCCGTGGTCTGGTACACGGGTCAGTTCTACTCGCTGTTCTTCCTCACGCAGGTGCTCAAGGTAGATGCCAAGACCGCCAACCTGCTGATTGCCGGCGCACTGGTGATCGGCACGCCGTTCTTCATCTTCTTCGGTTCGCTGTCGGACAAGATCGGCCGCAAGTGGATCATCATGCTGGGCTGCGCGCTGGCCGTGCTGACCTACTTCCCGCTGTTCAAGGCGCTCACGCACTACGCCAACCCGGCACTGGAACGCGCCCAGCAATCGGCCCAGATCGTGGTCACGGCAGATCCGAAGACCTGCTCGTTCCAGGGTAGCCCGATTGCCCGCGAGATCGATTTCCGCAGCTCGTGCGACATCGTCAAGCGTACGCTGGCCCAGGCATCGGCCAGCTATGAAGTGGTGCAGGCCCCGGCCGGCACCGTGGCTTCGGTCAAGATCGGCGACAAGGAAATCAAGGCGTTCGACGCCGGCGTGGCCGGCGGGGTCTTCGACGACGCCAGCAAGAAGCAGATCGCCGAATTCAAGAAGGCGGTCAGCACCGAGATGTCGTCGCACGGTTACCCGACCAAGGCCGACCTGGCCCAGATGAACACGATCATGGTGCTGGTGATCCTGGTCATCCTGGTGATCTACGTGACGATGGTGTACGGGCCAATCGCGGCCATGCTGGTGGAAATGTTCCCGACCCGCATCCGCTACTCGTCGATGTCGCTGCCCTACCATATCGGTAACGGCTGGTTCGGTGGCCTGCTGCCAACGATCTCGTTCGCACTGGTGGCGCAGAACGGCAACATCTACTATGGCCTCTGGTACCCGATCATCATCGCCGCCATGACCTTCGTGCTGGGCGCGCTGTTCATACGCGAGACCAAGGACGTGGACATCTACGCCAACGACTGAGGCAAGGCAACGCTTCAACGCATCAACGAAAAATCACCGGAGGGATACGACCGGTAACCCTCGCTCAGGATGGCTGGCCCACCAGGCCAGCCGCTCCTTCCAGGCAGACCTTCGGGTCTGCCATTTTTTTGGGCAAGCGACAAAGCTTGAAGAAAGTTGTCATGAGGGTGTTGACAGGCCGCAAACCACAGGTATAATTTCGGTCTGCGTTGGCGAATTAGCTCAGTTGGTTAGAGCGACGGAATCATAATCCGCAGGTCCGGGGTTCGAGTCCCTGATTCGCCACCATCTATTTGAAAAGCCGCAATCTCGCAAGGGATTGCGGCTTTTTACTTTGGTGCCTGGTGCTTTGGTGCCTTCTTGCTTGAAGCGCTTCGGGAGCGCGCCTCGTAGCGAGGCGCAGGCCCAATCCTATTCGCCGATCGATGCCACCAACGCCATCAGCGGCGCCAGCATCGGGCTCCGCGCCGCAAGCGCGCGCTGCTCTTCAAGAATGTCCCGCAGGATCTCGTGCGTCGTGTCGGGGTTGGCCAGCACTACCCTGAACACCGCGATGGCCCGGCCATCCCATTGCGAGGATGTCAGTTGGGTACGCGACACAAACGAGCGCCCCGCATCGCGTTGCATCTCCTGGATGCTGATTGTCAGTGCATCGAGCGCTTCAAGGATTGGCTCGCGCTGCCCGGCGGAGGCCGATGCCAGCGCGGCACGAACCGGCTCCGGAATGTAGCGATAGGTCAGGATGCACAGCTGCGGCCGGCTATCGAGCTCGAAATCGGGTTGTTGTTCGATCAGCGACGCAAAGTACTTCGCATTGTCGATGCCGGTATCGATCAGCGTGGCCAGCCCCTTGCGCCCCAGCAGATGCAGGTTCGCATAGAGCATCACGGCGGCCGCGCCGCGCGAGCCTTCGAGCGTGTGCCGCCCCAGATCGACCGAGCCCTTGCGCACGATGTAGTTCGCATGCTGGATGATGTCCTGCGTCCATGCCGGATCACGGAACAGCACCATGCCCGCACCCATCGGCACGTAGAACTGCTTGTGGGCATCGATGACGACCGAGTCGGCGCGCTCGATGCCGGCAAAGCGGCCGCGCTCGCGCTCCGACAACAGCGTTGCCCCACCCCACGCCGCATCGACGTGAAAATGGCAGCCCACCTCCTGCGCGACATCGGCAATCTCATCGAGCGGATCGACCGCGCCGGTTTCCGTGGTACCCGCGATCCCGACAATCGCCATCGGCCGGATATTGCGTTGGCGCAGATCCTGAAGCGTCTCACGCAGCCGGTCTACGCGCATGCGCCCATCCTGGTCGACAGCCACCGGAATCAGGTTGTCGCGGCCGATGCCGAGCAGATCGGCAGCCTTGCGCAGCGAATAGTGGCCACGCTCGGACACGACGATGGCCAGCCCATCGTAGCCATAGTGCCGCAGCGCCGCCACCAGGCCCGCGCTGTTGATACCGGCAAATCCATCGCGCGCGCGCAACACGTGATTCCGGCTGGCCCACAGCGCCGTCAGATTGGCCGTAGTGCCGCCCGAGCAGAACGCACCGAGCGAATGCTCGGCGCTGTGCAACCATTGCGCATAGAAGTCATGCTCCCGCCCGAACACCAAGCGGTGCAGCATGCCGATGACCTGACGCTCGAGCCCCGTCAGCGCACCCGAGGTTTCCAGCTTGACCACGTTCTGGTTCAGCGCCGCCACGATCTTGGCCAGCGACGGCATGAACGATGGCAGCGATGACGTCATATGACCAACAAAGGTCGGCGACGCCACGGGCATGACATGACGGAAGACATCGTGCAGCAGATGATCGGCATGAAGCTTTGGCGCGGTCGGATTCTCCGGCAACTCCACCGAGGTGAACGCCGCCTCGCGCGTCACACATGCACCGACCGGATCGAAATCCTCGCCCGCGAAGAAATCGGCGGGGTGATAGGCAATGCGCTGCTCCAGATCCTCGAACGCGCCACGATCCGCATCGAACCAATGCAACGGGCAGTCGTCGCCCGCGCCTGATTCAGGGGAAGACCCCTCGCGAGAGTTGTCTGATGTCTTCGGCTTCGTCCTCGACTGCGACTTCGTTTGCGCCTTCATTTGCATTGCCCGGTCCAGTGCGGTGCCGCCGCTGATGCGGCACCGATTGGCTGGGATTATGCCGGATAAGGCGAGGAAGTTGAGAACGGCCTCAACGCACGCCGCGCCGCAGGCTGCGCCCCGGCCTTGCGCCGCTTGCCGCACCGTGCTCCCACACCACCTGCCCATTCACGAACACGTGGGCTATGCCTGCCGATGGCCGTTGCGGATCAAGATAGGTCGCGATGTCCTTGACGGTGTGCGGATCGAACACCGTCACATCGGCGGCATTCCCTTCGCGCAGTTCGCCACGCCCGGTCAGGCCGAACGCATGCGCGGTCATGCCAGTCATCTTGTGGACGGTTTCCTCGAGCGACAGCAAGCCGAGATCACGGCTGTAGTGGCCAAGCAAACGCGTGAACGTGCCCCACAGGCGCGGATGCGGATAGTCGTCGGACGGAATGCCATCGGAGCCGATCATGGTGTCCGGGTAACTGAGCACCCGTTGCACATCGCCTTCGTCCATGAAGAAATACATGCCCATGCCCGGCATGACGCGATCGAGTGCCTCGCCACGCGAGCATTGCCATTCCAGCGCCAGGTCGGACAGTTTGCGGCCAGCGCTGCCGGGCTCCGAACGCGAATACGTGATCAGGATCTCGTCGCTGATGGCCAGGCGCTCCTTGCGCAGCAGCGATGACGATGCGGTGTATGGATAGCAGTCGAGACAGATCTTCTGCATGCGGCCCAGCTCGCCAATACGCGCCAGCGTTTCATGCGTACGGCCGAAATTCGGCTTGCCGATGACCTTGTGATGCGAAATCACAAGCTTGACTTCAAGCGCGCGCGCGATGTGGGCCGACTCCTCGATGGCCTCGATCACGCCATCGCCCTCGGTGCGCATATGCGTGGCATAGACACCACCGAACTGCTTGAGGTCGCGACCCACGCCGATGATCTCGTCGGCCGGCGCCGAAGCCGCGGGCGGATAGAACGTGCCAGTCGACATGCCGATCGCGCCCTGCTCCAGCGCGGCATTGGCTGCCGCACGCATGGCCGCGATTTCGGTGGCGGTTGCCGCGCGATCGAGATCGGCCTGATGCACCGCGCGCAATGCGGTATGCCCGACCAGCGACGCGACATTGAGCGCCGCCGGCGCGGTATCGAGCGCATCGAGATACTGGCCAAACGCCGCGAAGCGCCATTGCGGCTCGACAGTGCGCAGCGGCAATGGCGGATCGCCACCGGTCTGCTTGTACGGTGCCAGGCTGATGCCGCAGTTGCCGTTCACCACGGTGGTTACACCCTGGGAGATCTTGGGCACCATGCCGGGCGTTTCCAGTACCGCGCGGTCATCGTGCGCATGGCTGTCGATAAAGCCGGGCGCCACCACCAGCCCACTGGCATCGATCTCGCGCAGCGCACGTTGCCCGGTTGCATCGCCGATAAACGCGATCCTGTCGCCTTGCAGTGCCACGTCCGCACGGTAGCGTGCGGCGCCAGTGCCGTCGATCACGTCGCCGCCGCGCAATATCACATCGAACATTGTTCTTCTCCTGGTCAGTCGAGCTTGATATCGGCCTTGCGAATCACGTCACCCCATCTGCGACTCTCCTTGCCGATCATCTGGGCAAACGCTTCGGGCGATCCGCCTACCACCACCGAGCCGTTCTGCTCGGCATCCTTGCGGGTGGCGGGTAGTTGCAGATATGCATTGATCTCGCGGTTCAGGCGCTCCACCACGGCCTTCGGCGTACCGGTCGGCGCCACGATGCCACCCCATGCGTTCACCTCGAAACCGGGCAGGCCAGACTCTTCCATGGTCGGCACATTCGGCAACACCGGCAGCCGCGCCTTGCTGGTCACGGCAATCGCACGAAGCTTGTTGCCCCGTACCGCGGCGATGATCGACGGAACATTGTCGAACATGAAGTCGATCTGTCCGCCGATCACGTCGATCTGCGCCTGCGGCGCGCCGCGATATGGAATGTGGCGGAACTCGATATGCGCCTGGTCCTTGAGCATCTCGCCGCTCAGGTGGCTGGTGGTGCCATTGCCGCCCGAGCCCATCGTGAGCTTGCCCGGATTCTTGCGCGCGTAGTCGATCAGTTCCTTGAGGTTATGCACCGGCAGGCTGGTGCTCACGGCGAGGATGTTCGGAACCGTGGTGGTGGCGCACACCGGCACAAGGTCCTTGTCAGCGTCGTATCCGGGCTTGGCCAGCAGGCTGCGGTTGATGGCCATCGTCACGATATTGCCGAAACCGATCGTGTACCCGTCCGGGCGACTACGGGTCAATGCCTGCATGGCGATACTACCGGCAGCACCGGGACGGTTGTCGATCACCACCGAAGTACCGAGCTTGTCGCCCAGGTACTGCGCGAGCTTGCGGCTCGACTGGTCCGGCGTGCTGCCGGCGGCGGCCGGCACCACCAGCGTGATCGGCTTGCCGGCCGGCCATTCGGCGGCCTGGGCGCCGCTGGCGGCACCCGCCATGGCAAGCAGTGCTGAAACCGTACCGGTTTTAATAATTTCAATGGCTCGAAGCATCTTGGGCGTCATGGTCGGCAACCTCGCGGCATGCGTGCAAAGTCTATGGGAACGCGCTATGGTGCGCCCAGGCGCGCGCCGCTGTATATCGAGAAATCGGCAAGCGGTCATTCCTTTTTTCAATGACATGAAACACCCAGCCAGACGCCATATCCCTTCGGTGGTGAACCTGAACACGTTCGAGACGATTGCCCGGCGCGGCAGCGTGACCGCGGCAGCCGACGAGCTCGGCTTGAGCCAGGGTGCCGTCAGCAAGCAGTTGCTCGACCTCGAGAGCTTCCTGGGCACGCCGCTGTTCGAACGTACCAATGCACGCCTTGTCCTGAGCGATGAAGGCGCCGGCTATCTGGCGCGCATCCGCCCGCTGCTAGACCAGCTGGAAGCGGCGACGGTTGCCGCCTCGGGCGCGGCTCGGCGAATGCACGAGGTACGGTTCTCGGTGCCCAACACGTTCGGCCTGCTGTGGGTCATGCCACGCCTGTGCGGCTTCGCCGCGGCACACCCGGAGATTCGCATCCACGTCGCCAACCATATCGGCGCGATCTCCCTGCGCGATGCCGGCCTTGATGCCGCCATTGTCTTTGCCGAAGACGGGCTCGACGATGAAAGCGCGGATCTGCTGCACAGCGTCAGCAGCCTGCCCGTGGCTTCGCGTGAGCTGGTGCATGGGCGCCTGCCGCTCCCGGCCCGGCGCATCGCCGCATTACCGCTGCTGTACCACACCACGGCGCCGAGTGCCTGGGCCAGCTACCTGCGCGATCTCGATGCCGATATCGAACTGCCGCTCGCTGCCGGCACCCAGTACAACCTCGTGACGTTCGCACTGAAGGCCGCCGAAGCCGGGCTCGGCGCTGCGCTGGTACCGGACTATGCGTGCGCGGACAGCCTGCGCGATGGGCGCGTGATCCAGCTCAACCGCGCATCCGTGCCGTCGCGACGGGGGTACTATCTGGTACGCCGTGCCGATCGCGCCGATGTGCCCGCGGTGCGCGTCTTGAGGGAGTGGTTGCTCGACCGTCGGGCCGCCAAGGGCGACGCCGCTCAACAGGCGAGCTGATGCAGCTTGGCGAACTCGGCCAGTTCGATGACCGAGCCGAAGCCAAGCTTGGCCATGATGCTGGTCTTGTGCGAGCTGACGGTCTTGTTGCTGATGCCGAGCACATGCGAGATCGCCTTGTTCGAATGCCCTACCGCCAGGAAGCGCAACACGGTGAGCTCACGCCGGCTCAGCAGGCTGGCGGGATCCGCCGGATTGGCGGCGGCGCGGCGAATGGTCGGCAGCGAGGCCAGCGGAAACGCGGCATAGCCACCCATCAACGCACGCACTGCATTGGCCAGCCCGTCCAGGCCCGCACCCTTGTCGATGTAGCCGTGGGCGCCGCCCAGCAACGCACGCTCCGCCGCCTGCCGCATCGCCGACTGCACCAGCACCCGCGTGCCCGGCCACGTGGATACGATTTCCTCCAGCACGGCATCGCCCGGCAGATCCGACAACTGCAGGTCCAGCAAGACCAGGTCCGCCGCCCGCTCGCGCAATGCATGCAAGGCTGCGACGCCGGTATCGGCAAAGCGCACTTCGCCGATGCCGGCCTGGTTGGTCAGTATCTGGCCAGCGGCGTGGCGGATGGCGGGATGCGTATCGATGATGAGTGCTGTGGGCATGGCGATTCTCCTTGTGAACAGCCCGCAGCATAGGTTTTCCGCCACGCCGCCGGATACGGAATGGTCCTGTTTTGAAAACGGAAAACTCTTGGCATTCATGGGGAAATTTCAGATGTTGTGGAGTTATGGCCAGCAACGCGGGCGCCCGCAACGATCCCGCTTTGTAGGTGCACGAAAGTCGATTGATGACAATCGTGAAATCCTTATAAATTTCACAGGGATTTGATCTAGCTTACGGTGTGAGCGCCCCTTGCGTGCCATGATGACCACATGGCGCCACCCCCGCGCGCCTGCAGTTTTTCGACCCAGGAGATTGCGTCATGCCCCATATCGTTCTTGCCACCGACGGCTCCCCGTTCAGCGATGCCGCCGCGCGCTTCCTTGCCAATGGCAAACTGCTGCAACCCGGTTTCACGGTGCACGTGATTCACGTATCGCCCGACGTCACGGGACAGGTACGCGCATTTGTCAGCAAGGAAACGATCGAAGCCTGGCACAACGAGGCCAGCGAGAAGGCCACCACATCGGTTTGCGCGATCCTCGAAGCGGCGAACATTCCGTTCGAGCGCCACGCGCTGCACGGCTACCCGCCGGAGAAGATCCTTGGCTATGCGAAGTCGGTCAGCGCCGACGCCATCGTCATGGGCACCCATGGACGCGGGTCGTTCTTCGATGCAGTGATTGGTTCGGTAGCGGGCCGGGTACTGGCCCAGGCCGATTGCCCCGTGGTGATGGTCAAGGCGGGCAAGGACGGACAACCGGCGTGAGTGTCCTGACCGTCCTGATCAAACCGATGCCGCTGTAGCGCCGGGCGTTCGACGATGGACGCTCAGGTCGCCCAGAGCGGCGGTTCGTCCATCAGCGCGATCTGTTCGCGCAGTTCGAGAATGCGGTCCTGCCAGTAGCGCGCAGTGCCGAACCACGGAAATGCCGCCGGGAACGCGGGATCGCGCCAGCGGCTGGCCAGCCATGCGCTGTAGTGCAGCAGGCGCAGCGTGCGCAGCGCTTCGACGAGCCACAGTTCACGCGTATCGAACTCGGCAAAATCCTCGTAGCCGGCCACGATGTCGGCCAACTGGTCCTGCATTGCCGCACGGTCGCCTTCGAGCAGCATCCACAGGTCCTGTACCGCGGGGCCCATGCGGCTGTCGTCGAAATCCACGAAATGCGGGCCGGGCGTGCCACGACCGCGCGCATCCGCCTCATCGATCCATAGCACGTTGCCGCGATGGCAGTCGCCATGCAGGCGCAGCACACGTACATCGCCAGCGCGTTCGTAGCAGCGCCGCACGGCATCGAGCGCCAGATCCACCGCCGCACGCCATGGCGCGAGCAGGTCGGCGGGAATGCAGTCGTGTTCGATCAGGTAGTCGCGCGGCGCCACGCCGAAGGTCTCCGGATCGAGCGTCGGACGCGCCAGATACGGTGCCGCAGCGCCGGCCGCATGGATTCGGCCGATGAACCGGCCCAGCCACGTGCGCGTGTCGGCCTGGTCCAGCGCAGGTTCGCGGCCACCGCAGCGCGCAAACACCGCAAAGCGGAAACCTGCGTGCGTCAGCAGCGTACCGGCCGGTTGCCCGTCGACACTGGCAGTCAGTGCCGGGACCGCCGGAATTTCAGCATCGGCCAGTTGCTGGACGAAGGCGTGCTCTTCGAGAATGGCCGCGTCACTCCAGCGGCCCGGCCGATAGAACTTGGCAATAACCGGCGCGGCATCCTCGATGCCGACCTGCCAGACACGATTCTCGTAACTGTTCAGCGCCAGCAGACGACCATCCGGATAAAACCCCGCTGCCTCGAGTGCATCGAGAATGCACTCGGGCGTCAGTCCCGCATAGGGAACTTCGGCGTGCGACGGAGCGTTATCGGACGAGGTCATCTGCTTCCCGTTCAGGGTGCGGGCTTGCGATTACCGCCCAGCAGCGCGGCCTGCGGCGCCGGACGACGATTACGTGCCGGCGGTGCGCCAGCAGTGTCCTGTGCCGGACGCGCTTGCTGCGGGCGGGCCTGCTGCGGACGCTGGCCGGCCGGCTTGGCGTTTGCGGCACCACTGCCATTGGCATTGCGGGCCACGTTGCCGTTGCGCGCGGCATTACCGGCATTGCTACCGTTGCCACCACCATTGCGGCCTTCGGCGCGCGCCGGCTGGCCGGCTTGCGCCGGGCGTTGCTGACGCGGGGCGTCCTGACGCTGGCCTTGCGCCGCACGCGGCTGGCGGCGCTCGCCACCGTTGCCGCCATTGCCATTGCCTGCGCCGTTGCCGCCGGCGCGGGGCTGGGCGCCACGACCCTGGCCACCGCCATTGCCGCCGCGTTGCTGACGGCCCTTCTGGATCGGCTCGGCCGCGATACTTGGGTCCACCTCAAACCCTGGCAGCACCACCTGTTCGAGCTGGCGCTTGATCAGGCGTTCGATATCGCGCAGCAGACCGTGTTCGTCGACGCACACCAGCGAGATCGCTTCGCCTTCGGCACCGGCGCGACCGGTACGGCCGATGCGGTGCACGTAGTCTTCGGGCACGTTCGGCAGATCGAAGTTCACCACATGTGGCAGTTGATCGATATCGATGCCGCGCGCGGCGATATCGGTTGCCACCAGCAGGCGCAGCGTGCCGGCCTTGAACTCGGTCAGCGCGCGCGTGCGCGCTGACTGGCTCTTGTTGCCGTGAATCGCCAACGCGGACAGCCCGTCCTTGGTCAACTGTTCCGCCAGGCGGTTGGCGCCATGCTTGGTTCGCGTGAACACCAGCACCTGGTGCCAGTCGTGCTGGCGTACCAGATGAGCCAGCAGTTCGCGCTTGCGGTCGCGGTCCACCGGGAACACGCGTTGCGCCACGGTCTCGGCCGTGGTGTTACGGCGTGCCACCTCGATCGAGGCCGGGTTGTTCAGCAGACGATCCGCGAGCGCGCGGATATCGTCCGAGAACGTGGCCGAGAACAGCAGGTTCTGGCGCTTGGCCGGCAGGATGTTCAGGATCTTGCGGATATCGTGGATGAAGCCCATGTCGAGCATGCGGTCGGCTTCATCGAGCACCAGCAGTTCAATCTGCGACAGGTCGACGGTGCGCTGCGACACGTGGTCGAGCAGACGGCCGGGCGTGGCCACCACGATGTCCACACCGCGCTTGAGCGCATCGATCTGCGGGTTGATCCCAACGCCGCCGAACATCACCATCGAGCGCAGCTTCAGGTACTTGCCGTAGTTGCGCACGCTTTCCTCGACCTGGGCGGCCAGCTCGCGTGTGGGCGTCAGTACCAGCGCGCGCACTTGCGGGCGGGTGCCGCGCGCCGCGGGGTTACGCGCCGCGGCATCGGACAGCAACTGCAGCATCGGCAGCGTGAAGCCAGCCGTCTTGCCGGTGCCGGTCTGGGCCCCGGCGAGGAGATCGCCACCTTTGAGAATTGCGGGAATGGCTTGCGCCTGGATCGGGGTCGGCGTGGTGTAGCCCTGTTCGGCCACGGCACGCACCAGCTTGTCGGACAAGCCGAGTTCGGAAAAAGACATGAATTGACGCTTCGGCCGCCCGTCGCGCAACGGATGTGCGCCAATCGTGGGGCGGCTCGGGTAGAAAACCGTACCTGAGGGTCAGGGCCGGCGGGATGGGTCGATTGCCCCCGCTCCCGGGCTGGAAAGGTCCGTAGTGTACCAGTCTGTGGAAACCGCCGTACCGATGTCGGCGAACAGGTGGCGCTGCGCTATCATGGCGGCCACCCTGCCCCTGCCGCCCCCTTCGCCATCGCCATGCGGTTCCGTTTTCTCGAAGACCAGGAAGTCACGCTCTTTGCGGCCATCCCCGTCGGGATCCTCGCCGGCATTGTGACCACATTGTTCAAGGACGCGCTCGAAGCCAGCGGCGTGGTGATGTTCGGCAAGGATACCGACATCGTGCTGATCTTTGCCGGGCTGGCGGTCGTGTGGCGCGTGCTGATACCAGCCGTTGGCGGCGCGCTCGCCGGCGCGCTGCTGGTGGCGGCCCAGCGCTATGCACGAACCGAGACGCTGCCCAGCGAATACATGGAAGCGGTGGCGCGCGGCACCGGCCGCCTGCCAATCAAGATCACTCTGCTGCGTGCGCTGTCGTCGTTCTGCTCGATTGTCTCGGGCAGTTCGGTGGGCAAGGAAGGCGCCATGATCCAGCTGGCAGCCCTGGCCGGTTCGGTCTTCCCCTCGTCGCGTGCCGACCAGGCCACCGGCGACAGCAATATGCGCCGCATGCTGACCGCGTGCGGCGCCGCGGCCGGCCTGGCAACGGCCTATCACACGCCATTGTCGGCGGCGGTCTTTGTTGCCGAAGTGGTGTTCGGCGCACTGGCGGTCCAACGACTGATGCCGCTGTTCCTGGCCTCGGTGGCCGGCACCATGGTGAGCCAGTGGCGCGGCGGCCTGGAGCCGCTTTATACCGGCCTGCACATCGGACCGGAACTGCTGCAGCAACCTCACCTGATGCTGGCCGCCGCGGGCATCGGCGTGATTGCCGGCGTGTCGGGAGCACTGTTCATGCGCGCCAACACGATGGCCCGCAATGTCTTCCAGCACGTACCCGGCGGACCCGTGGCACGCCTGGCGCTGGGCGGACTGCTGGTGGGACTGCTGGCGATTGTGGTACCCGAGGTGGTCGGTAACGGGTACTACACGATCCAGACCATCCTGCGCGACGAACCGCTGTCGGTCGCGGTGTGGGGCGTACTGCTGGCCAAGCTCGCGGCCACGGTGATCAGCATGGGCTCCGGCGCCGTGGGCGGGGTGTTCACGCCGTCGATGTTCGTGGGTGCGGCGCTGGGCCAGTTGCTGGCGCTGATGATTCCAGGCGGCACCAGCACGCCGCTGCTGCCGCTGGTTGGCATGTCGGCATTCCTGGCAGCCACCAGCCAGGCGCCGCTGATGTCGATCCTGATGGTATTCGAGATGACGCTGGCACCCGCGCTGCTGCTACCGCTGATGATTGGCGCGGTGGCCGCGTACTACACGGCGTCGCGCTGCCAGACCCTGTCGCTCTACAGCGTGGTGGTGGAACGCGCCCAGGCATCGGCCGCCGCCGAACGCGCGCGCGGCCTGCATCTGGATGGCCTGTGCGACCCCACCGATACCGTGATCGACCCCACCGCCACGGTCACGCAGGCCGCCGACAAGTTTGCCGAAACCGGCACGCGCTACCTGTATCTGGTCGATGCCAGCGGTGCGCTGGTTGGCGCGATCTCGATCCATGCCATCCAGCGCGCGCAGCGCGAGGCGCCCGACGCCACGCTGACGTCGCTGGGCGACCTCGCCTTCCCTTCCCTGACACCGGACTCGCGGCTGCGCGATGCACTGGCCATCTTCTCCGAACACGGCATCAACCGGATTCCGCTGGTACGCGACACCGCAAGCCGCGAATTGCTCGGTACCGTGTCCAAGCAGCGCGTGCTCCAGGAAGCCTCCTGCCTGTTCTGAAACCGAGCTGATGCCGAGGTGTTCGGTGTACTGATCACGCCACATCGATACCCCCCGAGGCCCACCGCTCCCCCCGCCAAGCGAGTAGAATCGCGGGTTACCCTGCCTGCGCGATGCCGGCTGTTGCGTGAAGGCGTCCGGCGCCGGCGGTATTCCAAGAACGATCGGTGTAATTTTTGTCGGGAGCCTTCATGTCCAAGCTGTTTTCGCGACGGTTGCACGCCGCGTGCGCCGCAGTTTTGCTGTCCGTCCTTCCCGCTGTATCCGCGCTCGCGCAGACCACGCAGGACACGAGCCAGTCGATTCCCGGTGCGCCGGTACGCGTGATTCCGGCGGACGCCCCGATGGCGCGCATGGAACTGGCGCGGCCGGCGGCCACCGACCCGCTGCAGGCAAAGCTCGACGGCAAGATCGTCGGCGTGGCGCCGGGCCTGCGGATCTTCAGCACCGAAACGCTGCTGCTGAGTCCGGCCAGCCTGGCAGGCCAGAAGCTCAATGTGCGCTACAGGCTTGACCTCTATGGCCAGCTGCTCACGGCGTGGGTACTGACCGATGCGGAAGCCAAGGCATGGAAGGCCGCGCACTGACGCGACATTGGCGCGACATGAGCGCCATTTTTTGAATCAACCTGTTGTGCCCTTGATGCCCCCAGGTAAACCACTGAGACCGGCACCATGAAGAAGGTATTTGTCAAAACGTACGGCTGCCAGATGAACGAGTACGACTCGGACAAGATGGTGGACGTACTGAACGCCACGCAGGGCATGGAGCCCACGGACAACGTCGAGGATGCCGACGTGATCCTGTTCAACACCTGCTCGATCCGTGAAAAGGCCCAGGAGAAAGTGTTTTCCGAACTGGGCCGCATGAAGGCCCTGAAGGCCGCCCGGCCGGACCTCGTGATCGGCGTGGGTGGCTGCGTGGCCAGCCAGGAAGGCGCGTCGATCGTGTCGCGCGCGCCGTATGTCGACGTCGTGTTTGGTCCGCAGACACTGCACCGCCTGCCCGACCTGATCCAGCGGCGCCAGCAGACCGGCCTGTCGCAGGTCGACATCTCGTTCCCCGAGATCGAGAAGTTCGATCACCTGCCGCCGGCGCGCGTGGACGGCCCGAGCGCGTTCGTGTCGATCATGGAAGGCTGCTCGAAATACTGCAGCTACTGCGTGGTGCCCTACACGCGCGGCGAGGAAGTGTCGCGCCCGTTCGAGGATGTGCTGGCCGAAGTTGCCGGCCTGGCCGACCAGGGCGTGCGCGAGGTGACGCTGCTGGGCCAGAACGTGAATGCCTATCGCGGCGCGATGGGCGGCACGAGCGAGATCGCCGACTTTGCGCTGCTGATCGAGTACGTGGCCGAGATCCCCGGCATCGAGCGTATCCGCTACACCACGAGCCATCCGAAGGAATTCACGTCGCGCCTGGTCGAGCTGTACGAACGCTGCGACAAGCTCGTCAACCATCTGCACCTGCCCGTGCAGCATGCATCGGACCGCGTGCTGATGGCGATGAAGCGCGGCTACAGCGTGCTCGAGTACAAGAGCATCATCCGGCGTCTGCGGGCGATCCGCCCCGACATGTCGATGTCGTCGGACTTCATCATCGGATTCCCCGGCGAGACCGATGCCGACTTCGACAAGCTGATGGCAATGGTCAACGAGATTGGCTACGACACCTCGTTCTCGTTCATCTTCAGCCCGCGCCCCGGTACGCCGGCCGCGAACCTGCACGACGATACGCCGCACGAAGTGAAGCTGCGCCGCCTGCAATTGCTGCAGGCCACGATCGAGGAGAACGTGGTCCGCATCAGCCAGAACATGCTCGGCACGGTGCAGCGCATCCTGGTGGAAGGCCCGGCCCGCAAGGACCCGACCGAGCTGCATGGCCGCACCGAGAACAACCGGGTGGTCAACTTCGCGCTGCCGGGTGTACCCCAGGCACAGCGCGACCGCATGATCGGCCAGATGGTCGACGTGAACATCACGCAGGCGTTCCCGCATTCGTTGCGCGGCGAAGTCGTCGTGCGTCAATAAGGCACTATGAAGATCCCCACTGCCGAATTCGTCGCCCCAAGAGACGACAATACGCGCCTGCAGAACCTGTGCGGGCCGCTCGATGAAAACCTGCGCCAGATCGAACAGGCGCTCGACGTCACGATCCAGCGCCGCGGCCACCGCATGACCGTGCGCGGCGATCGCGCGCAAGACGCCGCGCTGGCGCTGGAGCGCTTCTATAACGACTCGCGCGTGGCGCTGTCGATCGACGATGTGCAACTGGGCCTGGTTGAATCGCGCCAGATTGCCGCGCATGGTGCCTACCTGCCCGGCAATGACGACGATGCGCCGGCCGGCGTGGGAGATGAGTCGCCGGTGCTGCATACGCGGCGCGCGGGCCTGCAGGGCCGCACGGCCACCCAGCGCGAATACCTGCGCAACATCCTGTCGCATGACCTGACGCTCGGTATCGGGCCGGCCGGTACCGGCAAGACCTATCTGGCGGTAGCGTGCGCGGTCGATGCGCTGGAGCGCGATACGGTCAAGCGCATCGTGCTGACGCGCCCGGCCGTGGAAGCCGGCGAGCGGCTGGGCTTCCTGCCCGGCGACCTGGCGCAGAAAGTGGATCCGTATCTGCGCCCGCTGTATGACGCGCTGTACGACCTGCTCGGCTTTGACCGTACGCAGAAGATGTTCGAGCGCCAGATGATCGAGATTGCCCCGCTGGCCTATATGCGCGGCCGCACGCTCAATCACGCGTTCATCATCCTCGACGAAGCCCAGAACACCACGCCGGAGCAGATGAAGATGTTCCTGACGCGGATCGGCTTCGGCTCCCGGGCCGTGATCACTGGCGACACCACGCAGATCGACCTGCCACGCGGCCAGAAGAGTGGCCTGGTGGAAGCGCAGCATGTGCTGCGCGATGTGCGCGGCGTGGCGTTCACGCGCTTTTCCAGCATCGACGTGGTGCGCCATCCGCTGGTGGCGCGCATCGTCGATGCCTATGACGAATATCACGCCCAGCACAAGGACGGCTGATCTTGACCAAGAAATCCCCCAAAAACAAAACGTCCGACGCCACCCGCGTGGTGCTGTTCGATGCCGACGGCCGCGCGCGCAAGGCATCTGCCCATGCGCTGCGCATCCAGCTGGCCGATGGCCGCAGCCTGACGCTCGACCTGTCGCAGGCCAATGACGGCGTGGTGGCCCTGCTCGCCGAGCATACCGACCCCCTGCAGCAGGCTGGCCTGCTGGTACGCCCCGACAACAGCGATGCACTGTCGGTGGCCGTGACGGCTACCCCGATCGTCACCACGACCGGCACCCCGGCCACACCGCCCGAGGTCGAGCTCGACATCCAGTTTGGCGACGGCACCGCGAAACGCGCCGGGCTGCCGAGCCGCAAGCTGATCGGCAAGTGGGTCAAATCGGCGCTGTACGCCGATGCCGAGCTGACCGTGCGCTTCGTCGACGAGGCGGAAGGCCGCACCTTGAACCGCTCGTATCGGGGCAAGGACTATGCAACCAATGTACTGACGTTTGCCTACGCTGAAAACGCCGATGATCCGGTGAGCGGTGACATCGTGCTGTGCTGCCCGGTTGTGGAAGCCGAAGCAAAATCGCAGAAGAAGCCGCTGGAAGCCCACTACGCGCACCTGATCGTGCATGGCGTGCTGCACGCGCAAGGCTACGAACACGAGGACGACGCCGAAGCCGAGGAAATGGAAGCCATTGAAACCGAGACGCTGCAGGCGCTGGGTTTCGAGGATCCGTACAAGCCGATCCGCGAGTGAACCTCTGCGAATGAGGCTCCCCTCTCCATGCAATGGGAGAGGGGAGCCTCAAACAGCACCCGGACGCCCACTGTCACGGGGCGGCAAGCCTTTTAGTGTATGCTTCAGACGATCTCCACCACGCGCTAGCCGCGACATGAACGACCCCTATCCCAGTTCGAAGCCTGCCAACCACAAGCAGTCGGATCGGCCCCGATCCCTACTCGAACGCCTTTCAGATTTCATTTCTCCCGAGCCGGATACCCGTGCGGAACTGCTGGAAGTGCTGCAGGACGCGCACGAGCGCAACCTGATCGATGCCGATTCGCTCTCGATGATCGAGGGTGTCTTCCAGGTATCGGAGCTCACCGCGCGCGACATCATGGTGCCGCGGGCCCAGATGGACGCCGTCAATATCGCCGATGCGCCGGAGGCCTTCATTCCGTATATGCAGCAGACCGCGCATTCGCGCTTTCCTGTGTATGAAGGCAATCGCGACAACGTCATCGGGATCCTGCTGGCCAAGGATCTGCTGCGCTACTACACCGACGAGAATTTCGACCTGCGCGAGACACTGCGCCCGGCCGTTTTCATTCCGGAGTCGAAGCGACTGAATATCCTGCTGCGCGAATTCCGTATCAACCGCAATCACATTGCGATCGTGGTGGACGAGTACGGCGGCGTGGCCGGCCTGGTCACGATCGAAGACGTGCTCGAACAGATCGTGGGCGACATCGAGGACGAGTTTGATCTCGATGAAGATCAGGACAAGATCCTGCCGACCGCGGACGGCGCATGGCGCGTGCGCGGACTGACCGAGATCGAACAGTTCAACGAGAGCTTCGGCACGGCATTTCCCGATGACGATGTCGATACCGTGGGTGGCCTGCTGACCAATCACGTCGGGCATGTCCCACATCGCGGCGAAATCATCACACTGCCGCCGATCCGCTTCGAAGTGCTGCGGGCCGACGCCCGCCAGGTGCATCTGCTGCAGGTGCGCCGCGAGGCTCCGGCCGACACCAACGGCGTGGCCGAGGCATGAAGCGCTTCGGCGCGCCCGACGCCGTGGGCACCGACCGCGCCGATCCGACGATCGGCGGCGCGTCCTCCGCGCCTTCCGCACCGACCGGCGCACTGCGCGCCGCGGCATCCCGTGGCACCCTGTTCCGCCTGCTGATCGCCGCCGCGCTGGGCGTGGCGCACACGCAGGCATTCGCCCCGCATGACTGGTGGTGGCTGCAGATCCTGTCGCTGTCCGGGCTGGTGGCATTGGTCGCCGACGCACCCCGGCCACGCGCCGCCGCCGCGACTGCCTATGCATTCGGGCTGGGCTGGTTCCTGTCCGGCATCTGGTGGCTCTATATCAGCATGCATGTCTACGGCGAGATGCCGGCCTGGATGGCCGCGCTGGCCGTGGTGCTGTTTGCCGGCTACCTGTCGATCTGGCCGGCGATGGCCGCTGCCACCTGGCAATGGCTGACACGGCGTGGCCGCGACGGCGTGCTGGCCGCGCTCGCTTTCGGCGCCATCTGGGCATTGTCGGAATGGCTGCGCGGCGTGGTATTTACGGGTTTCCCTTGGCTCGGCAGTGGTTATCCACATACAGATGGACCGCTGGCCGGCTATGCGCCGTTGTTTGGGGTCTATGGCATTGCATTCCTGGCCGCATCCGCGTCGGCACTGCTGGTGGCCGGCGTGCGCGGCTGGCTGCGGCGCATCGAGCCCGGTGCGGCACGCGTGGCCGCCTGGTCCGGCGGCCTGGTGGTTGCGACGCTGGGCGGCGGCCTGGGATTGGCGCAGATTGCCTATACGACGCCAATCGGCCAGCCCATCGGCGTGCGCCTGCTACAAGGCAACGTCGCGCAGGACATCAAGTTCGAACCGGCGGGCATCCAGCGCTCGCTAGAGTTGTACCGTGACCTGATCACCGCGGCACCGGCCGACCTCGTGGTGACGCCCGAGACCGCGTTCCCCGTCATTCTCCAGGAACTGCCGGTCGATATCGCCAAGGCGGTGCGCACCTATATGGAGAAGACCGGTACCACGGTCGTCTTTGGTGCGGCTGGCGCCGACTCCCCGGTGGACTTCACCAACAGCGTGTTCGCCATCGGTCCCGAGCAGGACCAGCTCTACCGGTACAACAAGCACCATCTGGTGCCGTTCGGAGAATTCATCCCGTTCGGCTTCCACTGGTTCGTCAACATGATGAAAATGCCGCTCGGCGATTTCCGTCGCGGCACGCTGGACCAGCCAGCCGTGCCGGTACGCGGCATCCATGTGGCGCCCAATATCTGCTACGAGGATCTGTTCGGAGAGGAAATCGCGACCACGCTACGCCAGCAGGCCACGCCCGCCAACATCCTGGCCAATGTCACCAACCTCGCGTGGTTCGGCGACACCATTGCGCTCGACCAGCATCTGCAGATCTCGCGCATGCGCGCGCTGGAAATGCGTCGGCCCATGCTGCGCGCCACGAATACGGGCATGACGGCCGTGGTCGGGCCGGACGGAAGCGTCCAGGCGAGGTTGCCGACGTTTGAAGTGGGCACGCTGACAGCGGCCGTGCAGGGCATGCAAGGCCTGACCCCATATATCCGCTGGGGCAACGTGCCGGTTCTGGCCGGCGCGGTGCTGGTGCTGCTGCTGGCATTGCGCGCGCGCGGCGCGCGCAAGCCTTAGCCGACCAGCGAGGTTGCCATCGACAGGGCCGCGGCGGCCACCATCACGGCGAGGGCGACGATATAAGGTTTGCGAGATAGCAGCGACATGAACAATCCCCAAAAGTTGTTATCGACATCGTTGGACGGCATTGCAGCCCACCCTGCCAGGTAGCTGCGCTTCGACCCCGTGAAGCATTGCGGTCCGCCTGCAGCCATCTGGTTTTTGATGCGGTGGCTGCGTGCTTCCACTGTATACAAAAACGGTATCGGCACCTATCGGACGGATCTGAATCCCATGTCGGGATTTACCCGACCCGTTGCGTTGGGCCGACACCCTTCCCCATGCATAATCCATGCCCTACGGCATCGTTTTCCTGTCTGTTCCCGGCTGAGTGCAGCCAAAAACCCGATAGAATTCAAGGTTTGGCAAACCGCGCGCGAGACGTTTCGCGCACTTGCCTGCCAGCTTCCTTTTTCGTCCTCCTATGCTGACCTTCCAACAAATGATTCTGACCCTGCAGGCCTACTGGGACCGGCAGGGTTGCGCGTTACTGCAACCGATCGATCTGGAGGTCGGCGCCGGCACGTCGCACGTGCACACCTTCCTGCGCGCGCTTGGCCCCGAGCCATGGCGCGCCGCCTATGTGCAGCCGTCGCGCCGGCCCAAGGATGGCCGCTACGGCGAGAATCCGAACCGCCTGCAGCATTACTACCAGTACCAGGTGGTGCTGAAGCCCGCGCCCGAGAACATCCTGGAGCTGTACCTGGGCTCGCTCGAGGCGCTGGGCCTGGATCTCAAGCAGAACGACATCCGCTTTGTCGAGGACGACTGGGAAAACCCGACGCTCGGCGCCTGGGGCCTGGGCTGGGAAGTCTGGCTCAACGGCATGGAGGTGACGCAGTTCACGTACTTCCAGCAGGTAGGCGGCATCGACTGCAAGCCGATCACGGGCGAGATCACCTACGGTATCGAACGCCTGGCGATGTACCTGCAGAAGGTGGAAAACATCTACGACCTGGTCTGGACCGAGTGGGAAGAGAACGGCGTCACGCGCCGCCTGACCTACGGTGACGTCTATCACCAGAACGAGGTCGAGCAGTCCACCTACAACTTCGAGCACAGCAATGCCGAAATCCTGTTCCGCCATTTCGCCGAGCACGAGGGCGAAGCCAAACGGCTGATGGGCGATACCGGCGAGAAGAACGAGGACGGCACCCCGAAGACCACCGACACACGCCTGGCGCTGCCGGCTTACGAACAGGTGCTCAAGGCCGCCCATACGTTCAACCTGCTCGACGCGCGCGGCGCCATCTCGGTCACCGAGCGCGCAGCCTATATCGGCCGCATCCGCAACCTGTCCCGCCAGGTGGCACAGGCTTACTACGATTCGCGCGAAGCGCTGGGCTTCCCGATGTGCAACAACGGGGCGCGCGCATGATGGCCCGCATGCGCGGCGCCTTAGCGCTCGCCGCGTTTGCCGTACCGCTCGCATCGCCCGCCGGTCTGGCGCTGGCCGCGGCCCGCACGACGGCGACGCCATCGCCACAGGCGCTCTACCTGCCGGCCGACCTGACCAATATCTGCGAAGCCGATAGCCAGGCGCTGCAGCAGGCGATCACGCGCCATTGGCGTCCGTCGCTGACGTCGATCGACCAGTGGACGCAACTGGTGCGCTCGTTCTCGTGCGACCTGTCGGGTTCGCGCGATCTCGGCTGGCATCGCGTGCCGCTGCGCGCGTATGAAAGCGCGATCCGCTACCCGCTGCAGTGGGTCGAGTGGGAAGAGCGCAACGGACGCTCGCGCCGTACGGTACGTAACTATTACTCCGCTGCGCAGTTGCCGGCAAAGATCGATTTCTGGGTCGGCGGACGCATCGACGAACTCCGCTACGACCGGCGCGCGAACCGCATCGACGCACGTTTTCCAGCCGCGGGTACGCGCGGCGCTTCCGGCGTGGCCGTGCAATGCGCCTACACCACGCTGCAATTCCGCCAGCAGAACGGCCTGTGGCTGCTGTCTGGCGTGGAACCCAATCTCGCGCCGCGCTGCTGACGCGCGCGCCCATACCTGTTGGATAGATTCATGTCGCAACCCATGACCGATTCGCTGCTGATCGAACTGTTCACCGAAGAACTGCCGCCGAAGGCGCTGGCCCGCCTGGGCGAGTCGTTCGCACAGGGCCTGTTCGACGGCCTCGGCGCGCGCGATCTGCTCGAAGCCGGCGCCAGTGTGACGCCGTTTGCCACGCCCCGCCGCCTGGCCGCGCTGGTGACCGGCGTACGCCGCACCGCCCCGGACCGCGAGCAGCGCGAGAAGGTACTGCCGCTGACCGTGGCACTCGACGCAAATGGCGCGCCGACCGCGCCGCTGGCCAAGAAGCTGGCCGCCCTGGCCAAGTCCGTGGGCGTGGCCGAGATCGACTGGCAAACGCTGGAGCGCGCCTCGGACGGCAAGGCCGAGGCTTTCTTCTACCGCTACACCGCCAAGGGCGCCACGCTGGCCGACGGCCTGCAGGCGGCGCTCGACGACACGCTGGGCAAGCTGCCGATCCCGAAGGTCATGAGCTACCAGCGACCTGACGGCACCACGGTGCACTTCGTGCGCCCGGCCCATAGCCTGATCGCGCTGTACGGTGCGGAAATCGTGCCGGTATCGGTGCTCGGACTGGCTGCCAGCAACGTCACGCAAGGCCACCGCTTCCTGTCCCACGGCCCGATCGAGATCGCGCACGCCGCCGAGTACGCCGGCCAGCTCGAAACGCGCGGCCGTGTGATCGCAAGCTACGCCGACCGCCGCGCACGCATCCGTACGGACCTGCTCAAGGAAGCCGGCACCGACCAGGTTGTCATGCCCGACTCGCTGCTGGACGAGGTCAACTCGCTGGTGGAATGGCCCGTGGTCTACCCGTGCCACTTCGAGGAAGCGTTCCTGGCCGTGCCGCAGGAATGCCTGATCCTGACGATGCAGACCAACCAGAAGTACTTCGCACTGACCGATGCCGACGGCCACCTGCGCAACCGCTTCCTGATCGTCTCGAACCTGGCCACCGAAACGCCGCAATCGATCATCTCGGGCAACGAGCGCGTGGTGCGTCCGCGCCTGGCCGACGCGAAGTTCTTCTTTGACCAGGATCGCAAGAAAACGCTGGCCTCGCGCGTGCCGCAACTCGGCAACGTGGTCTACCACAACAAGATCGGCACGCAGCTGGACCGCGTGCAGCGCCTGCAGCAGATCGCCGGCCATATCGCCGATGCGATGAACGCCGCCGGCGCGCCGGTCGACAAGGCTGCCGCGATGCGCGGTGCCGAACTGGCCAAGGCCGACCTGCTGACCGACATGGTGGGCGAGTTCCCCGAGCTGCAAGGCACCATGGGCACCTACTACGCACGCCATGACGACGAAGCCGAAGACGTGGCGCTGGCTTGCTCCGAACACTATCGTCCGCGCTTTGCCGGCGACGCGCTGCCCGCCAACAACGTGAGCACCGCCGTGGCGCTGGCCGACAAGCTCGAGACGCTGGTAGGCATCTGGGGCATCGGCCTGCAGCCCACCGGCGAAAAGGACCCGTTCGCGCTGCGCCGCCACGCGCTTGGCGTGCTGCGCATGCTGATCGAGAAGCCGCTGGCGCTGTCGGTCGACGCACTGCTGGCGCTGACCGAACAGGCGTTCGCCGGTGTGGCGGCCGTCAAGCCGTCGCGCGCAGCCATTGCAGACTTCCTGTACGACCGCGTGCGCGGCTACCTGAAGGACAAGGGCTACACCACCAATGAGGTGGAAGCCGTGGTCAGCCTGCGTCCGCAGTCGCTGCACGACATCCTGGCCCGCATGGAAGCCGTGCGCACGTTTGCCGCGCTGCCCGAGGCCGAGGCCCTGGCCGCCGCCAACAAGCGCATCACCAACATCCTGAAGAAGACCGACGAAGCAATTGGCAGCGTCGATACCGCGCTGTTCCAGGAAGGCGCGGAAGGCGCGCTGCACGAGGCCATCGAACGCGTGCGCCCCGGTGTCGAAGCCGCATTTGCCGGCGGCGATTTCACCGCCGCGCTGCGCGACCTGGCCCAGTTGCGTGACGCCGTGGACCGCTTCTTCAACGACGTGATGGTGATGGCCGAGGACGCGAAACTGCGTGCCAACCGCCTGGCGCTGCTGGCCACGCTGCATGGCCTGGCCAATCGCGTGGCAGACATTTCGAAGCTGGCAGCCTAAGCTGTCCCAAGGGTCACCACGCCGTATCGGAGCACGCCATGCCACAGTCCCAGCCCAAGTTCGTCATCCTCGACCGCGACGGGGTCGTCAACCTCGACAGCGATCAGTTCATCAAGACCCCCGATGAATGGGTGCCGATCAAGGGCAGCCTCGAAGCGATCGCCATGCTGAACCAGGCTGGCTATCGCGTCGTGATCGCCAGCAACCAGTCCGGTATCGGCCGCGGCCTGTTCGAGATGAGCGCACTCAACGCGATGCACGAGAAGATGTACAAGGGGCTGGCCAATCTGGGCGGCCGCGTGGAGGCCGTGTTCTTCTGCCCGCATACGGCCGCCGACAATTGCGATTGCCGCAAGCCGAAATCGGGGCTGTACGAGCAGATCGGCGAGCGTTTTGGCGTGGAACTGCGCAATGTGCCCACCGTGGGCGATTCGTTGCGCGACCTCGAAGCCGGCGTTGCCGTGGGATGCGTGCCGCACCTGGTGCGCACCGGCAAGGGCCTGCGTACCCTCGACAAGGGTGGCCTGCCCGCCGGCACGCGCGTCCACGATGACCTGGCCGCGTTCGCGCGCTGGCAGATTGCACAGGGCGCGCACAAGCCCGTCCCCCATGCGGCACCGTCCGCTTCATGATTTCCGGTCCTGATCGATGACGTTTATCCGTTCCCTGCTGTTCGCGCTGTACCTCCTGGTCCTGACACCGCCCTATGCGTGCGCGTGTTTTATCGTCTTCCCGTTCATGAACGCGGAGAACCGCTTCCGCTTCGTGCGTGGCTGGCCGCGCCTGGTGATCGGGGCCGCACGCCTGATCTGCGGCATTCACTATCGCATCGACGGCATGGACAAGATGCTGGCCATGCTCGACAAGCCCGTGGTTCTGCTGTCGAAGCACCAGTCGGCCTGGGAAACCGTGGCCTACGTGGCGCTGATGCCCAAGCCGCTGTGCTTCGTGTTCAAGCGTGAGCTGCTGTTCGTGCCGTTCTTCGGCTGGGCGCTCGGCATGCTCAAGATGGTCCACATCAACCGCAAGGATGGCACGCGCGCGTTTGCGTCGGCGGCACGGCAGGGGCGCGAGCGTCTTAACGAAGGCGCATGGATCATCATGTTCCCCGAAGGCACGCGCACGCCGTCGGGCAAGCCGAATCCGCGCTACAAGAGTGGCGGCGCACGGCTGGCGGTGGAGACCGGCGCATGGGTCTTCCCGATGGCGGTCAATTCGGGCCGCGTCTGGCCGCGCAACTCGTTCATGAAGTATCCGGGCATGATCACGATCTCGATTGGCGACGCCATCCCGTCGGCCAACAAGACCGCCGATGTCCTGAATCAGGAAGTGGAAACGTGGATCGAGGCAGAGATGCGCCGCATCGATCCGGAAAGCTACCGACACGCAGGGAACCAGGCCACCGCATGAAGCTGTTGCGCCCCACTGCCGACCCCGGCGCGCAGCTCGAGCTGCCGCTGGCTGAAGCCTCGCCTTCCGGGCCGGCCCGGCAGGACCTGCTTGCGCCCTCGGCCGATCCGTCCGGCACGCCCACCGCGGTGGTACCGGACAGCTGGCCGCCCGCACTGCCGAACGGGCGCACGCTGCAATTGGGAGAGCGCACGCTCCATTACGCGCTCAAGCGTTCATCGCGCCGCACCATTGGCTTTACGGTCGACGACCGCGGCCTGTCGATCACCGCGCCGCGCTGGGTCACGCTGGCCGATGTCGAGGCCGCCATCCTCGAGAAGCAGCGCTGGATCTTTGCCAAGCTTGGTGAATGGCGTCACCGCGAAGCGCGCCGCGTGTTGCCCAATGTGCAATGGCGCGATGGCGCCGAACTACCCTTCCTTGGACGGCCGATCACGCTGCAACTGGAATCGCCGGCAGGTGCGCTGCTGTTCAACGCCGATACCCGCGTGTTGCACCTGGCCATGCCCGCGCATGCCGACGAACAGCAGATCAAGGACCGCGTGCAGGGATGGTTGCAGCACCAGGCACGCCGGCTGCTGGCAGAGCGGCTCGAGATCTATGCCGACAAGCTCGGCGTGCGCCATACCGGTTTTGCGCTGACTTCCGCCGCCACGCGCTGGGGCAGTTGCACGGCCGACGGCAAGATCCGCCTGAACTGGCGCCTGATGCATTTCCCGTTATCGATGATCGACTACGTGGCCGCCCACGAACTGGCACACCTCAAGGAAATGAACCACGGCCCGCGTTTCTGGGAAACCGTGGAGTCGATCTTCCCGGAATTCCGCGACGCCCGCGCACAGTTGCGCGCGCATCCGCCCGAGCTGCTGCCGACGTTCTGACGCATCTGGTGTCCCATGGCTCTGGCGACGCTGGCGACGCGTTCCTGCCAGCGGGACTAAAATAGCGGGCTCTGCAGTCACAACAAACCGAAAGGGCCCCATATGCGACTCCTCCACACCATGCTGCGCGTTGGCGACTACCAGCGCTCGATCGATTTCTATACGCGCGTGCTGGGCATGCAACTGCTGCGTGAAAGCGACAACCCCGAGTACAAGTACCGCCTGGCATTCGTAGGCTACGGCCCCGAGACCGAGACGGCCGTCATCGAACTGACCTACAACTACGGCGTGGACCAGTACGACCTGGGCACCGCCTACGGCCATATCGCACTGGAAGTACCCAATGCCGCCGAGGCCTGCGAGCGCATCCGCACGGCGGGTGGCAAGGTCTCGCGCGAGGCCGGCCCGGTCAAGGGCGGCACCACGGTCATCGCCTTTGTCGAGGACCCGGATGGCTACAAGATCGAACTGATCGAGCGTCACTCGACGCGCGACGCCGCGCGTCCGTAAGCGGCGCGGCAATGAGCACACAAACAATAACAAGGCGCCCGCTGGACAGCACGGCCATCAGCCTGATGGTCCTGCTGTGCGCCGCCTGGGGACTCCAGCAGGTAGTGATCAAGGTGACCGCGCCACTGATGGGCGCGGTGCTGCAGGCCGGCATCCGTTCCGCCATTGCCGCATTGCTGGTATTCGGTTTTGCGGCGTGGCGCGGAACACCGCTGTTCGAACGCGACGGCACGTTGCGCGCGGGCCTGGTCGCCGGCCTGCTGTTCGGTGCCGAGTTCTTCTGCATCTTCGTTGGGCTAGGTCACACCACCGCTTCACGCATGGCCGTGTTTCTCTACACGGCGCCAATCTTCACGGCACTGGGCCTGCACCTGTTCGTGCCCGGCGAGCATCTGCATCGCGGCCAGTGGATTGGCGTGGTACTGGCGTTCCTGGGCATGGTGCTCGCATTCGCGGACGGCATCGTCTCGTCGTCGGCACACGCCAGCACGCTGCTCGGCGATGCCCTGGGCGTAGTGGCGGGAGCGCTGTGGGCGGCAACCACGATCGTGGTGCGCGGCAGCAAGTTGTCCCACGCACCGGCCAGCAAGACTCTGCTCTATCAACTGGGCGTGTCCGCAGTGCTGCTGCTGGTGATGGCGCTACTGGCCGGCCAGGCCCATCGGGTGGAAATCAGTGGCTTTGTGGTCGCCAGCCTGTTCTACCAGTCGGTGCTGATCGCGTTTGCAAGCTACCTGATCTGGTTCTGGCTGCTGCGCCAGTACCTGGCGTCGCGGCTATCGGTGTTCTCATTCCTGACGCCGCTGTTTGGCGTAGCCTTCGGCGTGCTGCTGATGCACGACCAGGTCGGCGCGAGATTCGCCGTGGCAGCAGTGCTGGTACTGCTGGGAATCGTGCTGGTGAACCGGAAGGTATAGGGGGTGTTTTGCTCCCCTCTCCCACAGGTGGGAGAGGGGAGAAAGACTTCAACCCATCATTACTTCGGGAACGAGAACATGCCCAGCGCGCTGCGTACTTCGTCCAGCGTCTGCTGGGTCAGTTCACGCGCTTCGGCGGTACCCTTCTTCAGGACCTCGAACACATAGCCCGGATCCTGCGCCAGTTGCTCGCGGCGTTCGCGGATCGGGCGCAGCAATTCCTGCAGCACACCTTCCACGCGGCGCTTGAGCACCATGTCGCCAAGTCCGCCGCGCTGGTAGTGTTCCTTCAGCGCCTGCACTTCCTCGACGTTCGGATCGAACGCATCGAGGTACGTGAATACGACGTTGCCCTCGACCTGGCCCGGATCCGAAACCTTGAGGTGGTTCGGGTCGGTGTACATGCTGTGCACGGCCGCACGGATCTGGTCCGGCGATGCGCCCAGCGGAATCGCATTGCCCTGCGACTTGCTCATCTTGGCCTTGCCATCGACGCCCGGCAACCGGCCATGCTTGGGGATCAGCGCCGCAGCTTCGGGCAGCACATCGCGGCCCACCTGATGGTTGATGCGGCGCACGATCTCGTTGGTCTGTTCGATCAGCGGCGCCTGGTCCTCGCCCACCGGCACCAGCACGGCCTTGAAGGCAGTGATGTCGGCCGCCTGCGAAGCCGGATAGCACAGGAAGCCAGCCGGGATATCGCGCCCGAAGCCGCGTGCCTGGATTTCTTCCTTGATCGTCGGGTTGCGCTCGAGTCGCGATACCGTGACGAAATTCAGGTACATCAGCGTCAGCTCGGCCAGCGCCGGCAGATGCGACTGCACCGTGATCGTGGTCTTGGCGGGATCGATGCCCACCGCCATGTAGTCGAGCGCGACTTCCAGCACGTTGCGGCGCACCTTGTCCGGGTCGTGCGCGTTATCGGTCATGGCCTGCGTGTCTGCCAGCAGCACGTACTGCTTGTGCGTTTCCTGCAGGGCAACGCGGCTCTTCAACGAGCCGACATAGTGGCCCAGATGAAGCGGGCCGGTGGGACGGTCGCCGGTCAGGATGACGGGACGCGGATCGGTCTTGGTCTGTTCTGTCATGAGCGTCGCTTAGACTTCAGGGTATTCAGTAAATCGGGAATCAGGCCACGCCGCGCGCGGGCGGCACGGTGCAGTTGCCGACCAGGCGGGCCAGTTCGACATACTCGGCCACCGGCACTTCCTCGGCACGGCGGCCGAGGTCGAAACCAAGCGCGTCGAAATCTACCTGGTCGCGCAGGAAAGACAGCGTATTGCGCAGTACCTTGCGACGCTGCGAGAACGCCGCGGCAACCACGTCGCCAAGCACGCGGGCATCGCACGCCGGATATGGCGAACGCAGCGAGCCATCCTCGGCGCGCGGCCACGGAATCATGCGCACCACGGCCGAATCGACCTTGGGCGGCGGATTGAAGGAGGCAGGCGGTACGTCGAGCACATGCTCCATGTGGTACCGCACCTGCAGCATGATCGACAGGCGACCAAACGCCTTGCTGCCCGGCTCGGCCACCATGCGCTCCACCACTTCCTTCTGCAGCATGAAGTGCTGGTCGCGTACGTGGTCGGCAAAATCCATCAGGTGGAACAGCAGCGGGCTCGAGATGTTGTACGGCAGGTTGCCGACGATCCGCAGCGCGCGGCCGGCTTGCTGCAGGCTGCCGAAATCGAACGCCAGTGCATCGCCGGCATGCACCATGAGCCGGTCGCCATAGCGGCGGCGCAGACGCTCCACGAGGTCGCGGTCGAGTTCCACCACCTGCATGTCGGGCAGGCGTTCGAGCAGCGGGTCGGTCAGCGCGCCAAGGCCCGGACCGATCTCGACGACGATATCGCCTGGTTGCGGATCGATCGCACTGACGATGCCGTGGATGATGCCGTCATCGACCAGGAAGTTCTGACCGAACCGTTTGCGGGCCACATGGCCCTGGTGCACGTTTGAACGCATATGTCAGTGCCGGCCGCTTGTGGGCGCGCCGTTGTCGTGGCGCCCGCTGGCGTGGCCGGCCATGGTAATGGCACACCGGATGGCTTCGATCATGCTGCCGTGCTCGGCCCGGCCAGTACCGGCCAGGTCGAGCGCGGTGCCATGGTCCACCGATGTGCGGATAAAGGGCAAGCCCAGCGTGACATTGACGCCGTGGCCAAAAGTACCGTACTTGAGCGGCGCCAGACCCTGGTCATGGTACATCGCCAGTACGCAGTCGGCATCGCGCAGATGGCGCGGCTGGAACAGCGTATCGGCGGGATACGGGCCGCGCGCATCGATATCGGCATCGCACGCCTGGGCCAGCGCGGGCACGATCACGTCGATTTCCTCGCGCCCCATGTGGCCGGATTCCCCCGCATGCGGGTTGAGTCCGGTCACCAGGATACGCGGACGCGCAATGCCGAAATGGCGGCGCAGGTCGTGATCGACGATCCGCAGCGTTTCCAGCAGCATCGCAATCGTCAGCGCATCGGGCACCGCGCGCAGCGGCAGGTGCGTGGTAGCCAGCGCCACGCGCAGCATGGCGTTGTCATGCGCGGGTTGCGGTCCGGCCAGCATCATCACCACGCGCGGCACCGCGGCACGCTCGGCCAGGTATTCGGTATGGCCCGTGAACGGCACGCCGGCATCGTTGATCGTGCTTTTCTGCACCGGCGCGGTGATCATGGCCGCGTAGCGTCCGTCGCGCAGGCCGTCGATGGCCGCATCGAGCAGTGCCAGCACATAGTGTCCGTTGCGCGCATCGAGATGGCCGGCTTCGCACGCCACGCCCAGCGCGATGTCTTCCACCACCACATCGCCATCGGCGATACGGCGCTGCCAGGCATGCGCCACGCCCAGCGCCGCGGCACGCTGCGCGAGCAGGCGCGCATCGCCAATCACATGGAAGCGGTATCCCCCGCCATTGGCCTTGCCTTCGCCACCGTGGTTACCAGCGTGATTGCCGACGAGCTGCAGCAACGCCCCGATCGTGATGTCGGGACCGATGCCGGCGGGCTCGCCGGTGGTAATGGCAAGCGCAATGGGTGCGGGTGAAGGGTCGGGCATGGCAGGGGCCAGCGCATCAGCGCTGACGGTTGATCCGGTATTCGACGTATGCCGCGCTGCGCAACTGGCGTACCCAGTCATCATAGGCGGCGCGCAGCTTCTGCTCACGCACTTCCTGGCGCGCAAAGTCGCGCTGCTTCTCGCTCGACACCTCGGTTTCGCGACGATTCTCCACCTGGATCAGATGCACGCCGAACTGCGTGACCACCGGCTCCGAGATCTCGCCCGGACGCAGGCGGCTCATGGCCTGCTCGAATTCAGGTACCAGTTCGCCCGGCGAGATCCAGCCAAGTTCGCCACCCTGCTGCGCCGATCCGTCCTGCGAGTAGCGGCGTGCCGCATCGGCGAAATCGCCACCGTGCGTGACCCGGTCACGGATCGTGGCCATCTGGCGCTTGGCCTCGGCCTCGGGCATGTTCGGACCGGTACGGATCAGGATATGGCGCACCTGGGTCTGCGTGATGCGGTCGCTGGTTGCCGGCTGGGCCGCGGCGGCCGTACGCTTGGCGGCCAGCTTGAGCACGTGGAAGCCATTGGCCGACTCCACCACTTCGGGGACCACCTTGCCAGGCTGCAGGTCGACCACGGCATTGGCGAACAGCGCCGGCAGGCGGCCGATCTCGCGGAAGCCCATCGAGCCACCCTGCGAGGCCTCGGGGCCTTCGGAACTGGACTTCGCCAGTTCGGCAAAGTCAGCCCCACCCTGCGCCTGCTTGAGCAGGCCCTCGGCCTTGGCCTTGAGCTGCGCCTTCTGGGCGTCGGATGCGTTTTCCGGCACACGCACCAGGATCTGCTGCACGTTGTACTCGGCAGGGCCGGTCGCGGCGGGCTGGCCACCGCGCGCGGCCAGGAAATTGTCGATCTCGCCGTCGTAGACCTGTACCTTCGAATCCACCTCGCGTTCGCGCAGGCGAATCACCTGCACCTGCTTGCGCAGTTCGTCACGGTACTTGGTCCAGGTCATGCCGCTGGCTTCCACGCGGGTGCGCAGTTCCGTCGCCGACATCTTGTTCTGCTGCGCCACCGACTCGATCGCGCGGTCCACTTCCTGGTCCGTCACCTTGATGCCGGCATCCTGTGCGGCCTGGGTCTGGACACGATCCATCACCAGGCGTTCGAGCACCTCGCCAAGCAGGTCCGGACGCTCCGGAACCGGGCGGTTGGCCGCGCGCATCTGGCCTTCGATCTCATCGGCACGATCGAGCAGTTCGCGGCGCGTGATCACGCTGTTGTTGACGATGGCAACCACCTCGTCCACCAGTTGCGAACGCTTCTGCGCCGGCTGGGGCACGCCCATCTGCGGCTGGCTGGGCGCAACCGTGCTGCCCTGGCTGGATGTTGCCGCGCCGCCCTGGCTGGACTGCGGCATGAAGATGCCCTGGGTGCTACGGCTACCGGTGCCCGGAGCGCGCAATTGCGCGGCGGCCGGTGCGGCCAGTGTCACGAGGACTGCCGAGAGCAGCAGCTGTTGCCATGGATTCAGGCGGGACAATACGGAGAAAGCTTGACGTTTCATCTTGGTCCGTCATTCATAGTGATCGTACGGGGACGTGGGCACCGGGCGCGCGGTCACAGGCTCGTAACCGGGCACGTTCAGGCGCAGCATGTCCAGCGGATTGGAACCGACTTTCGACAATCCGCGGAATTCCACCTGCAGGAAGATCCGGCCGGTATAGCCGTTGGTGGTATTGCGGAAACGCTGGTACACGAAGCGTCCCACCCAGCAATCGGCCGCATATTCGAAGCCGGCCAGCGCATCCACGAGCTGGTTGGCCGATTTGTCGAACGCCACGCGGCCGATACCGTAGGTGCGCTGCGTGATCGGCCATTGGCCCGACACTTCGAACTGGTCGATCGCGGTATTGTCGGTCACCGAGGTCGGCCGGCGGTAACGGTAGCCCAGATTGAGCAGCTTGCGCGACTCGGGCCGCCATGCGAAGGCCACGTTCGAGTAGTTGACCTTGTTCTGGTCGGGGTTCCACTGGATCCCGGCATCGAGATAGTAGCCGCGGAACATCTGGATCGTGGTGGCGGCCAGCAGGTCCGAATAGGTCGCCTTGGTGTCCTGCAGCGTACCGTTGATCTGCACGCGCTGGCCCGTAAAGTCGATCCGCTGGGCAATCGTGCCGCGGAATCGCTCTACCCCGGTTTCCGATTCGATCAGGCGCGTGGTCAGGCCCGCGGTCAGCTTGTTGTTGTCGGCGATCCGGTCATTACCGCTGAACGGGTTCTCCGCGAAGATCTGGCCGTAGCTGAAGTCAGACTGCACGGTGTCGAACAGCGGGAACGCGCTCTGGTCGCGGAACGGCGTATAGACGTAGAACAGGCGCGGTTCCAGCGTCTGCGTGTAGTTCACGCCAAACAGCTTGCTGATGCCCGGCGCATCGCGCTCGAAGGTCATGCCCGAATCCAGGCTGACCGTCGGAATCGCGCGGCTCAGCGTGTTCGAGGCGCCCGTCGTATTGGTGCCCGCGTCCATGTTGTACTGCGCCGCGTTGAAGATCACCTTGGGCGTCACATACCAGCCCGGCCGGATGATCGGGTAGCTGATGGTCGGCTGGAAATAGGCGCGGCTGCCCTCTGGCAACTGCGCGCCAGTGGAGTTCAGCAACGGGATCTTGAACCGCGTGTAGTCGGTATCTACGGCAATGTCGAAGCCGCCAAAGTCATAGCGCGTGTATTTGGCATTGATCTGCGGCTCACGTTCGTACGACGGGTCGCTCGGGCGCAACGTCTGGAATTTCTGCACGCGCGCCATGAACGTGAAGTCCTGCCAGTTGTAGATGATGCCGCCTTCCTGCGTGTACTGGCGCAGCGTGGACTGCGAGACGGTACGGGTCAGGTCGTCGGGGTACTGGTCGTCCGATACCTTGTTGACGTTCGCGTACGCCACCATGCCCGGCATGATGGTCTGGCTGTGCTGGATCGAGTAGGCCCAGCGGTTGCGGTCCGCCTTCTGGTCATCGGGCAGGAATTCCGCACGGATCCGCCCGCTGTAGCCCGCGCCGATATACCGGTAGTCACCGCCCAGCTGCACGCCGCGCGCCGACAGGATACGCGGGTAGATGGTCAGGTCGCGGTTAGGTGCCAGGTTGAAGTAGTACGGGACCACGAGGTCCAGGCCCGACTTCGAACCATAGCCGATCAACGGCGGCAGCACCCCGCTGCGGCGCTCGCTGTTGAGCGGGAACGAGAACGCCGGCGCACCCGCCACGGGTACGCCAAAGAAGTGCAGCACGCCACCGTAGGCCACGCCAACTTCACGGTCGCTGTCGAGGTCGAGCTTGCGCGAACTGAAGTACCAGTCCGCGTTGTCGGGCGAGCAGGTCGTGTAGGTGGCTTTCTTGAGCGTGCTGCGGTCGGGATCGATAAAGTCGATCCGTTCGGCGCTGCCCGCTCCACCGGTCTGCTGGAAATAGTAGTCCGGCGACAGCATGTAGCCTTCGTTGGCCTGCACGCGCATGCGCGCCTCGGGGCCCACGGCCAGCGTGCCGCCCTTCGACAGCCGCACATTGCCGGTGGCATGGGCCTCGTCGGTGTCCTGGTCATAGGTCAGCTTGTCGCCCTTGACCACGCCGCCATCACGGCGCAGCTCGGCATTGCCTTCCAGTTCGACGCCCTTCTCGTTGTAGCCGGTCATCCGGTCGCCCGAGACATAGGCTGGCGCGTTCGGGTTGGCCGGTGCCGACACCGGCGCCGCGCCAAGTGCGCTGTTACTGCCGCTGGCAGGCCGGCGCTCCGGCTCGGTCAGGCGCGGCACCAGCTCGCCCGCCTCGGGCGGCGGTGGCGGCGGCTCGGCCGCCTGCGTGACGGCCGGCTCCGCCACGTCGATGTTCGGGATCGAGGACGCCGCGCCATACTGGGCGTGCGCGCTGACCGAAAGGCCGGCCATGGCCAGCACAAGCGGCCGCAAGGCGCTGGCAGGCACGCGGGCGCGCCGGGGCTTGCCCAGGAGCGCAGGCGGTCGGGTGGCCGGATGATGCGGTGATCGTTGTTGTTCGGTCATGCAAACGGTTATCGGTCGGCTCGGCGGCGGGCGCGGCGCGCGGGACCCTGAATAGTGGGTCCCCGCTTCCCCTCAGCCCAATGCCGGAGCGGGCTGCGAGGCGACACAGGCCCCTCCCGGGGGCCACCCGGCGCCCGGGTCTGGTCGGGTATTATACGGGGCATCGTATTCTCCCTTTCCGGCATGGCAGCACTTATTCACGACCCGGGCCACGACCCGCGCATCGAACAACTGAAATCCTGGGTTGCCGAACTCGGCACAGCATGGTCGATCGACCCGTCGTCCTGCGCACCCGCATCGGCCGATGCCAGCTTCCGTCGCTACTTCCGCGTGCGCACGGGCCACCCCGCGCATCCGACCGCCATCGTTATGGATGCGCCGCCGGCGCACGAGGACTGCCGGCCGTTCATCCACGTGGCCAAGCTGTTCGGCGATGCCGGTGTGACGGTGCCGACAGTGCTGGCGCAGGACCTGGCACAAGGTTTCCTGCTGCTGGCCGACCTGGGCAACCAGACCTACCTGTCGCGCCTGGACGACGCGTCGTCCCGCCACCTCTATGGCGACGCCGCCGCCGCGCTGGTGCAGATCCAGCTGGCCACGCGTCCCGGCGAGTTGCCGGCCTACGACCGCGCCCTGCTGCAACGCGAGCTGGACCTGTTCCCGCAGTGGTATGTGGCCAAGCACCTTGGCGTCACGCTCGACGACCGCCAGCAGGCCGACCTGCGCGAGGTCTTCGACGCGATCCTGGCCAATAACCTGGCCCAGCCGCAGGTCTACGTGCACCGCGACTATCATTCGCGCAACCTGATGGTCCTGCCGGAAGGCGCCACTGTGGGGGCAAACCCCGGCATCCTGGACTTCCAGGACGCCGTGATCGGCCCGATCACGTACGACGCGGTGTCGCTGTGGCGCGACGCCTATATCGAGTGGGAAGAAGAGCAGCAGCTCGACTGGCTGATCCGTTACTGGGAACGCGCCCGCCAGGCCGGCCTGCCGGTTGTCGCCGATTTTGGCGACTTCTACCGCGATTTCGAATGGATGGGCCTGCAGCGTCACCTGAAGGTGCTGGGCATCTTTGCCCGCCTGTATCACCGCGATGGCAAGGACGGCTATCTGGCCAACCTGCCGCTGGTGCTCAAGTACACGCGCAATGTGGCCGGCCGTTACTCCGAACTGCGTAAGCTGGTACGGCTGCTGGACGCGCTCGAAGGCACCGAGCGGCCCACCGGCCTGACGTTCTGACCGTGTCGCAGCCATCCGAAACATCGCTCCAGCCTGAGCCCACCATCACGCGACGCGGCGAATGGTGGGCCGGGGTACGCGCGCTGGCGCCGATGCTGCTGGGCGTGGTGCCGTTCGGACTGATCTATGGCGTGCTGGCCGTCAATGCCGGCATGCCGGCCTGGCTGGCATGCGCGATGAGCGCGATCGTCTTTGGTGGCGCCTCGCAGATGATCCTGACCCAGCTGTGGTCCGCCGGCACGCCGGCGCTGGTCATCGCGTTCACGGTGGCCATGGTCAATTTGCGCCACGCGCTGTACTCGGCAACCATTGCCCCGTCGCTGGCACCGCTGCCGCGGCGCTGGAAGGCCTTGGTCGCCTACCTGCTGACCGATGAAGCGTTTGCCGCCATGACACGCCGGCTCGGCGACACCGGCCCGCGTGCGCGCTACCGCCACTGGTTCTATTTCGGGGCCGGGTTCTCACTGTGGTCCAGTTGGCAACTGTCGACGCTGGCCGGCGTGCTGGTGGGCGCGCAGGTGCCGCGCGACTGGCCGCTCGATTTTTTCCTGCCACTGACGTTTATCGCGATCATCGTGCCCAACCTGAAGCATCGCGCACAGGTGGCAGCCGCACTGGTGGCCACGGTACTGGCCGTAGCCTGCTACGCGATGCCGCACAAGCTCGGCATCATGGTGGCGGCGCTGGGCGGCATCGCCGCGGGCATGCTGCTGCTCGACCGCAACCGGCGTAGCGGCCAATCGGCCTCGCCCCCGGCGGACGGCAAGGAGCACGCAACATGAGCTCGCTGACCCTGTTGTGGGTATTTCTTGGCGCGGGCCTGGCCACCTACCTGATCCGCCTGTCCTTTATCGCGGTGGAAGGCCGTGTGTACCTGCCCGCGTGGTTTCGCACCGCCTTGCAGTTCGTACCGGCCGCCATGCTGTCCGCGCTGATCGCGCCGGACCTGCTGATGCATGATGGCGCGCTGTACCTGAGCCCTTACAACACGCGGCTGATCGCCGGCCTGGTGGCCATCGTGATCGCCGCGCGCACGCGCAGCGTGGGCTGGACCATTGCCGGCGGGATGGCCACGCTGATCGCCCTGGAGACCCTGATTTGAAAGCGATGATCTTTGCCGCCGGGCGCGGCGACCGCATGCGCCCGCTGACCGACACCACGCCGAAGCCACTTCTGGCCGTGGGCGGCAAGCCGCTGATCGTCTGGAAGATCGAGGCGCTGGCGCGAGCCGGCATTGCCGATATTGTGATCAACCATGCGTGGCTCGGCGAACAGCTTGAGGCAACGCTCGGCGACGGCAGGCAATTTGGCGTACGGATTCACTGGTCGGCCGAAGGCACGGCACTGGAAACCGCTGGTGGCATCGCCCACGCGCTGCCATTGCTGACCGCGGGCGATGGCGACGGCATTTTCCTGGCCGTGTCGGGCGATATCTTCTGTGATTTCGACTTCCGCAGCTTGCTGCCGCGGGCCCGGGCCATGCGCGATGCCGCCCGTCCGCAGATGCACCTCGTGATGGTGCCAAACCCGCCGTTCCATCCACACGGCGACTTCGTGCTTGGCGACGACGGCCTGCTGCAACTGCCGCGGGAAACTGGCGGGCAAGCGCTGACATTCGGCAATATCGGCCTGTATGACTCGCGCCTGTTCCGCGATATCGGCCAGGGGCAGAAGGTGGCGATGTCGCCGTACTACCGCACCGCCATTGCGCAAGGCACAGCCACCGGCGAACGCTTCGACGGCCGCTGGGAGAACGTCGGCACGCCCGAACAGCTCGCGGCGCTGGACCGCGCCTTGCGGACCTGAGCCGCAACTGAACCACACCAGGCGGCATGGCGTGCGGCTTTCCCGGCGCACGCCATGCCCGCATCTCACGCCGACGGGTTTAGAATCGGCACATTCCCCTCACCGGTTTCACTCCATGTCCGCACCCGATTCCGCCCTCCTTGGCGCGTGCCGCGACCGCCGTGCCCGTGTGCTGCAACACCTGCGCGCCAACGGCGGCGGCGTGGCCATCGTGCCGACCGCGCCAGAAGCCATGCGCAACCGCGACAGCGACTATCCGTACCGGCACGACAGCTATTTCTACTACCTGACCGGTTTCACCGAGCCCGAAGCCGTACTGGTGCTGGTAGCCGGTGCGCCGGGCGAAGGCAACGACCGCAGCATCCTGTTCTGCCGCCCCAAGCACGAGGAACGCGAAATCTGGGACGGCTTCCGCTTCGGCCCCGAAGGCGCGCGCGCGACGTTCGGTTTCGACGAGGCGCACTCGGTCGAGGACATCGACCGCCTGCTGCCGCCGCTGCTGGCGAATCGCGCGCAACTGGCCTATCCGCTGGCAGCCACCACCGACATCGACGTGAATGTGCGCCGCTGGCTCGATGCGGTGCGCATGCAGGGTCGTGCCGGCGTTTCCGCGCCAGCGGTGGCCGTCGACGTGCGTACGCTGCTCGACGAAATGCGGCTGTTCAAGGATGCCGGCGAACTGGTCACGATGCGCCGCGCCGCCGAGATTTCGGCGCAGGCCCATGTGCGAGCCATGCGCACGTCGCGCGCCGGGCTGCGCGAATTCCATCTCGAAGCGGAACTGCTCTACGAATTCCGCCGCCATGGCGCGCAGAGCGTGGCCTACAACTCGATCGTGGCCACCGGCCCCAATGCCTGCGTGCTGCACTATCGCGCCGGCCCGGCCGAATTGCGTGACGGCGACCTGTGCCTGATCGATGCGGGCTGCGAGCTGGACGGTTACGCGTCGGACATCACGCGCACGTTTCCGGTTTCGGGCCGCTTCACGCCCGCGCAGCGCGAACTGTATGACCTGGTGGTGGCTGCGCAGGACGCCGCAATTGCCGAAACGCGTGCGGGCGTGCCGTACAACGTACCGCATGACGCGGCGGTAAAGGTCCTGGCGCAAGGCATGCTCGACACGGGCCTGCTCGACCGCAACAAGGAAGGCACGCTAGACGACGTGCTGGCCAGCGGCAGCTATCGCCGCTTCTACATGCACCGCACCGGCCACTGGCTTGGCATGGATGTGCACGACGTGGGCGAATACCGCGTGCCCGGCCCGCTGCCGGCCGGCCAGGAAGGCGAACGCGCGTGGCGTCCGCTGGAAGCCGGCATGGTGCTGACCATCGAACCGGGCATCTATGTGCGCCCGGCCGAAGACGTGCCCGAACGCTACTGGCATATCGGCATCCGCATCGAGGATGACGCCGTGGTGACGGCGGGCGAATGTGAACTGATCACGCGCGGCGTGCCTGTGAAGGCCGACGAGATCGAGGCGCTGATGCGTGACAACGAAAGAGGATCGCCGCGATGAAGGCATTGTTGAGCAAGCTGTTTGGCGTAGGTACCCCGAAGCACCGCAGCACGGTGCATCCGGTGGACCCGAGCCAGCCGTTCGTGGTGAACCTGTATGACGACCACCTGGTCGTGCATCGCCCCGACGGCCAGCGCGAGGAACTGGCATGGGATGCGCTGGAACGCGTCGTGGTACGCGTATCGGACCGCGCCCCGTGGTCCGGCACACCGTGGCTGATCCTGGCTGGCGACGCCGAGAGCCAGCAGGGTTGCGTGGTGCCGATGACCGCCGCCAACCATGATGCGCTGGTGGAGCGTCTGCGGCAGTTGCCAGGTTTTCACCAGCACAAGCTGGACAACGCCATGCGCGATGCCGCAGCCGGCAAGTCCCGCACCGACGCCAACCTGTGGAAGCGCGGCCACGCCGCCGCGGCTGCCGAGGCAGCGCCGCAGGCAGAGGAAACCAGCCATGATCGAGCCGGCCAGCCTTGAAGCGGCCGGCGAGCCGCGCGATATCGCCATCGTCGGGGGTGGCCCGGTAGGCCTGGCACTGGCCGCGCAACTGCTGCGCACCACGCCGTGGCGCATCACGCTGATCGACGCGGCCACGCCGGCCCGCGCGGCACGCGATCCGCGCGCCATTGCGCTGTCGCATGGCAGCCGCCAGCTGCTTGAGCAGATTGGCGCGTGGCCCGTGCCGGCACAGGCGATCGAGCATATCCATGTGTCGCAACGTGGCCGGTTTGGCCACGTGAAACTGCATCACGACGACTACGGCGTACCGGCCCTGGGCTACGTGGTCAGGTATGGCGACCTGTGCCAGACCCTGGAGCGTGCGTTGGCCCGTGCTGCCGACGCGGCGCCGGGGCGTCTCGAACGTGCATTCGAGACACGCATCGACAGCATCGAGCAGGACAAGCGCGACGGGCGCAGCGACCAAATCCGCAACGACGGCGCGGCGGTGCGGCTTACCGGTACCTCGCACTCGGACCATGACGGGCTGCCGGTCAGTCATGCCGCGCGGATCGCCATCCAGGCGGAAGGTGGATTGTTCCACCAGCAGGTCCAGCGCCTGGCGCGCGGTACCGAGTCCACGCGGCGGCGCGACTACCAGCAAACCGCGATCATCGGCCATGTGACCTGCACGCAACCGCAACCCGGCTGGGCCTGGGAACGGTTTACCGAAGAAGGCCCCTTGGCATTGCTGCCGCACGAGGAACATGGTGTGACGGGCTATGCGCTGGTCTGGTGCTGTTCGCCCGAACAGGCGCAACGGCGGCTGGCGCTGCCCGAGAGTGATTTCGCCGAAGAGCTGGGTCAGGCATTCGGGAGCCGCATGGGCCGCTTTGCATTGGTGGGCAAGCGCCATGCATTTCCGTTGGGCCTCAATGCGGCGCCGGTCACCGTCAATGGTCGGATCGCCGCCGTGGGCAATGCTGCACAGACCTTGCATCCGGTAGCGGGCCAGGGCCTGAACCTGGGCCTGCGCGATGCCTTTGCGCTGGCCGATTCGCTGCGTGCCGGCTGTACGCCACAAGCCTTGCAGGCATTTGCAGGCCGCCACCGCCTGGACCGCGCCATGACGATCGGCATCACCGACCTGCTGCCGCGCGTGTTTGGCGTGGGTGGGCCGCTGGCGGCACACGCACGCGGCGCATCGCTGGCAGCACTGGCTTGCGTGGCTCCGCTGAAGCATGCGATAGCCCGCCAGATGATGTTTGGCGCACGTGGGTAGTGCAGGGTCGTTATCGCTGTCCACCAGGATGAGGCTGTCGGTTGTTTAACGGCCCACGCCGCCAACGACGCCCAAGCGGATGTAAGTAGCGAGGTCTTGGCTCTCTCTCCCCTCATGGGGAGAGAGTGGGAGAGAGGGGTGGTTTAGCTAGGTACCACATCAAGCAAAGCCGTCGGTGTGCTATCGGTGTTGTCCAGCACCTCCCAATATTTGCTCATTTATTGAGCAACCTTGATCATTTGGCGGTAAAATCCCGGCCTCGCTCATGATCCCGCAGTCGCCGTTCGTTGTATCGGCGGGGATTGCTTTCGTTTTTCGCCTTCTTATACAGCGCATCGCCACCGTGCAGATCGGTCCGCATTTACTTCGCAACAATCTCTTTGTCGCCCCGATGGCCGGGGTGACAGACCGCCCGTTCCGGCAGCTTTGCAAGCAGCTGGGCGCGGGGTATGCCGTGTCCGAGATGGTCGCGTCGAATGCCCAGTTGTGGAAAAGCGAGAAGACCATGCGCCGCGCCAATCACACCGGCGAGGTGGAGCCGATCTCGGTGCAGATCGCCGGGGCGGAGCCGTCGATGATGGCCGAGGCGGCACGCTACAACGTGGACCGTGGCGCGCAGATCATCGACATCAACATGGGTTGCCCGGCCAAGAAGGTCTGCAATGTAGCCGCCGGTTCGGCGCTGTTGCAGAACGAGCCGCTGGTGGTGCGCATCGTCGAGGCCGTGGTGGGTGCCGTGGGCGACCGCGTGCCGGTCACGCTGAAGATCCGCACTGGCTGGGACCGCGAACACAAGAACGCGCTGCGTGTGGCGCACATGGCCGAGGATGCCGGCATCAGCATGCTGACGATCCATGGCCGTACGCGCGCCGACCTGTACCACGGCGAGGCCGAGTACGAGACCATTGCCGCGGTCAAGGCCGCCCTGCGCATTCCCGTGGTGGCCAACGGCGACATCACGTCGCCGCAAAAGGCCCGGGAGGTACTGGCCGCGACCGGCGCCGATGCGATCATGATCGGTCGCGCCGCGCAGGGCCGCCCGTGGCTGTTCCGCGAGATCGAGCATTTCCTGAAGACTGGCGAATTGCTGCCGTCGCCGGAAGTGGCCGAGATCCGCGCGATCATGAACCACCACCTGGCGGACCACTACGAGTTCTATGGCGAGTTCACCGGCGTGCGCACCGCGCGCAAGCATATTGCCTGGTACACGCGCGGGCTCAATGGCGCGAACCTGTTCCGCCACCGCATGAACACGCTGGAATCCACCGACGCGCAGCTTGAAGCGGTCAATGCATTCTTCGACGAACAGGCAGCCATTTCAGACCGCCTGGTCTATGTCGACGACAATGCAGCAGCGTCGGACGAACAAGAAAACATCAACAACAACAAGAAACGGGAACCGCTTGCCGCATGAGCCGCAATGCTATCGACCAATGTATCCGGGACAGCCTGGATACCTACTTTCGCGACCTCGATGGCGAAGAGCCGTCGAACATGTACAACATGGTGCTGGAGGCCGTTGAACGGCCGCTGCTGGAAGCCGTGATGGTGCGCGCCGAGCGCAACCAGTCGCTGGCGGCCGCGTATCTCGGCATCAACCGCAATACCCTTCGCAAGAAGCTGCAGCAACACGGATTACTTTAAAGCGTTTCCCCCAGCCATGATCAAGCAAGCCCTACTCTCTGTTTCCGACAAGACCGGCATCGTCGATTTCGCGCGCGAGCTGAACGCGCTCGGCGTCACGCTGCTTTCCACTGGCGGCACCGCCAAACTGCTGGCCGACGCCGGCCTGCCCGTCACGGAAGTGGCCGACTACACCGGCTTTCCGGAAATGCTCGACGGCCGCGTCAAGACGCTGCACCCGAAGGTGCACGGCGGCATCCTGGCACGCCGTGACCTGCCCGAACACATGGCCGCGCTGGCCGAGCACGACATCCCGACGATCGACCTGCTGGTGGTGAACCTGTACCCGTTCCAGCAGACCGTGGCAAAGGACGACTGCACGCTGCCCGACGCCATCGAGAACATCGATATCGGCGGCCCGACCATGCTGCGCTCGGCGGCCAAGAACCACCGCGACGTGACCGTCATCGTCGACCCGGCCGACTATGCCGTGGTGCTCGACGAGATGCGTGGCAACGGCAACAACGTCGGCTACGACACGAATTTCCGCCTGGCGACCAAGGTGTTCGCGCATACCGCCCAGTACGATGGCGCGATCACCAACTACCTGACCAGCCTTGGCTCGGACAAGTCGCACCTGGCACGCAGCAGCTACCCGCAGACGCTGAACCTGGCCTTCGAAAAGGTGCAGGAAATGCGCTACGGCGAAAACCCGCACCAGTCGGCTGCGTTCTATCGCGACCTCAAGTCCGTGGACGGCGCGCTGGCCAACTACGTGCAGCTGCAGGGCAAGGAGCTGTCGTACAACAACATTGCCGACGCCGACGCCGCGTGGGAATGCGTGAAGTCGTTCGAAGCCACGGCCGCCGCGGCCTGCGTGATCATCAAGCACGCCAACCCGTGTGGCGTGGCCGTTGGCGTGAATGCGCTCGAAGCCTACGAGAAGGCCTTCAAGACCGATTCGACCTCGGCCTTCGGTGGCATCATCGCCTTCAACGTGGAAGTGGACGAAGCCGCTGCACAGGCGGTGGCCAAGCAGTTCGTGGAAGTGCTGATTGCCCCGTCGTTCAGCACCGCCGCGCGCAATGTGTTTGCCGCCAAGCAGAACGTGCGCCTGCTGGAAATCCCGCTGGGCAAGGGCGTGAACCAGTATGACCTGAAGCGCGTGGGCGGCGGCCTGCTGGTGCAAGGTCCCGACGCACGCAACGTGCAGCCGTCGGAACTGCGCGTGGTGACGCGCCGTCATCCGACTCCGAAGGAAATGGACGACCTGATGTTTGCGTGGCGCGTGGCCAAGTTCGTCAAGTCGAACGCCATCGTGTTCTGCGGCAACGGCATGACGCTGGGCGTGGGCGCGGGCCAGATGAGCCGCGTGGATTCGGCCCGTATCGCCAGCATCAAGGCACAGAACGCCGGCCTGACGCTGACGGGTTCGGCCGTGGCATCGGACGCCTTCTTCCCGTTCCGCGATGGCCTGGACGTAGTGGTCGACGCTGGCGCCACCGTGGTGATCCAGCCGGGCGGTTCGATGCGCGATGACGAAGTCATTGCAGCCGCCGACGAACGCGGCATTGCGATGGTGCTGACCGGCACGCGTCATTTCCGTCATTGAACCAATGACCTCGGGGGTTGAAATGCTGGCCCTCTCCCCCAGCCCCTCTCCCGCTGCGCGGGAGAGGGGAGCAAAACACTTCCCCCTCCATGCGCATTCTCGGCATTGATCCCGGTCTGCGGACCACCGGCTTTGGCGTGCTGGAGAAGCACGGCAACAAGCTCGCCTACGTAGCATCGGGCACGATCCGCAGCAATGGTGATGAAAGCCTGCCTTTGCGGCTGAAGACGCTGTATGACGGGATTGCCGAAGTGGCGCGCACCTATGCGCCCGACTGCGCGGCCATCGAGAAGGTCTTCGTCAACGTCAATCCCCAATCGACGCTGATGCTGGGCCAGGCGCGTGGCGCGGCGATCTGCGGGCTGGTTGGACAAGGCCTGCCGGTGTTCGAATACACCGCACTGCAACTGAAGGTAGCCGTGGTCGGCTATGGCCGTGCCAACAAGGAGCAGGTGCAGGAGATGGTGATGCGCCTGCTGTCGCTGTCCGGGCGACCGAGCAGCGATGCCGCCGATGCTCTGGGCGTGGCAATCTGCCATGCCAATGGCGGCGATACGCTGGGCACGCTGGCCGGCATGGCGCCGGAACTCGCACGCAAAGGGCTGCGCGTCAGGCGCGGCCGCCTGATCGGCTGACCACTTTCCGCTCCCAGATGCCCCTCGCCTCACGCCTGTCGCTCGCATTCGCCACGGCCGCACTGATCGCCGGCTGCGCAACGCCCCCACGGGCTCCCGTGGCCACGGCCACGCCCAAGGTAGCCCCGCCGCCCGCAGCGCCTGCGCCAAAAGCGCTGGTGATCGGACATCGCGGCGCCAGTGCCTTGCGGCCCGAGCACACACTCGCCTCATACCAGAAGGCCATCGACGACGGCGCGGACATCATCGAACCCGACCTGGTATCGACCAAGGATGGCGTCCTGGTGGCGCGCCACGAGAACGACATCACCGGCACCACCAACGTGGCCGAACTGCCGCAGTTTGCGGACCGCAAGCGCATCAAGGTCATCGACGGCGAACGGATCGATGGCTGGTTCACCGAGGACTTCACGCTGGCCGAACTCAAGTCGATGCGCGCGCGTGAACGGATTCCGAAGCTGCGGCCGTATAACGCCAAGCTCGACGACCAGTTCGAGATCCCGACCTTCGATGAAATCCTGAAGCTTGCGCAACAGGCCGCAGGCAAGCGCGGCAGCCCGGTCGGCATCTATCCGGAACTGAAGCACCCCAGCTATTTCCGCGGTATCGGCCTGCCGCTCGAGGAAAAACTCGCGGCGGCATTGCAAGGCAGCTACTACGCGAAGAGCGCCCCGATCTTCGTGCAATCGTTCGAAGTGGCACCGCTGCGTACCATGAAGCGGCTGCTGGGCACTGCGATGCCGAACGTGAAGATCGTGCAGTTGATTGGCAGTGCGCGTGGCCGCCCGGCAGACTGGCGCCTGGCCGGCGACAGCCGCACCTATGCGTCGATGCTGACCTCGCCGGGCCTGCGTGAAGTGGCCACCTATGCCAACGGCATCGGCCCCGAGAAAAGCCTGGTGATCCCGCGCGACGCACAGGGCGGACTGGCTTCGCCTACCGCATTGGTGAGCAATGCCCATGCCGCGGGGCTCGTGGTGCATCCCTACACATTCCGCCCCGAGAACAGTTTCCTGCCAAAGACCCTGCGCGCGCCCGGCGACGATGCCACGCGTAATCCTGCTGGCATGGTGCACGAGGTGCAGGCGTTTATCGCCGCCGGCATCGACGGCTTCTTCACCGACGATCCGGCACTCGGCCGTCGCGCCGTGGACACACCGGCGGCCCAATAGCTCCGGCGGTGTGCGCTGGCCGCGCTACACTGGCGGCCAGTTTTCGGATCCCCATTGCACACACCATGATCGGACGCATCGCCGGCACCCTGCTTGAAAAAAACCCACCGCATCTGCTGGTCGACTGCCACGGCGTCGGCTACGAGATCGATGTGCCAATGAGCACGTTCTACAACCTGCCCGCCGTGGGTCATCCCGTGACGCTGCTCACGCAGCAGATCATTCGCGAGGATGCGAACCTGCTGTTCGGCTTTGGCACCGCCGTCGAGCGCAATACGTTCCGCGAGCTGATCAAGATCACCGGCATCGGCGCGCGCATGGCGCTGGCCGTGCTGTCCGGGCTGTCCGTGCCCGAACTGGCGCAGGCCGTCACCATGCAGGAATCTGGCCGGCTGACAAAGATTCCCGGCATCGGCAAGAAGACCGCCGAGCGGTTGTTGCTGGAACTGAAGGGCAAGCTTGGCGCCGACCTCGGCCATGCGCCGGGCGCCACGCCGGTATCGGACAGCGCCATCGATATTCTCAACGCACTGCTGGCGCTGGGCTATTCCGAAAAGGAAGCCGCGCTGGCCATCAAGCAGGTACCGGCAGGCACTGGCGTCTCCGAGGGCATCAAGCTGGCACTCAAGTCGCTGTCCAAGGGTTGAAGATGCTGGCGGAGCGCGTTGGCCGGCAGCGTAGAATGGCGGCTTACTGCTTTTGAATGCCATGATCGAAACCGACAAGCTGACTGGTGACCGCAGCGAACGCGTGATCTCCGCCACGCCCGCCTCCACCCACGAGGAAGCCTTCGAGCGCGCGCTGCGTCCGAAGCTGCTCGACGAATACGTCGGGCAGGAGAAGGTGCGCGGCCAGCTCGACATCTTCATGCACGCGGCACGCAAGCGCCGCGAGGCACTGGACCACGTACTGCTGTTCGGCCCGCCGGGCCTGGGCAAGACCACGCTGGCCCACATCATCGCGCGCGAAATGGGCGTGAACCTGCGCCAGACCTCGGGGCCGGTGCTGGAGCGGCCCGGCGACCTGGCCGCGCTGCTGACCAACCTCGAAGCGAACGACGTCCTGTTTATCGACGAAATCCATCGCCTGTCGCCGGTGGTGGAAGAAATCCTGTATCCGGCGCTCGAGGACTACCAGATCGACATCATGATCGGCGAAGGTCCGGCCGCGCGCTCGGTCAAGCTGGACCTGCAGCCGTTCACGCTGGTGGGTGCCACCACGCGTGCCGGCATGCTGACCAATCCGCTGCGCGACCGCTTCGGCATCGTGGCGCGGCTGGAGTTCTATACGCCAGACGAACTGGCACGCATCGTGGCGCGCTCCGCGCATCTGCTCAATGCCACGATCGATCCGGCCGGCGCGCTGGAAATTGCCAAGCGTGCGCGTGGCACGCCGCGAATCGCCAACCGTTTGCTGCGTCGCGTGCGCGACTTCGCCGAGGTCAAGAGCGACGGCACGATCACCCGCGATCTGGCAGACGCCGCACTGGCAATGCTCGATGTGGACAGCGTCGGCTTCGACCTGATGGACCGCAAGCTGCTGGAAGCGGTGCTGCACAAGTTCGATGGCGGACCGGTGGGCGTGGACAACCTCGCGGCGGCAATTGGCGAAGCCCGCGACACGATCGAAGACGTGCTCGAACCGTACCTGATCCAGCAGGGATACCTGCAGCGCACACCACGCGGCCGCGTGGCCACGGGCGCCGCATACCGGCATTTCGGCCTGGCCTCGCCCCAGGGCGAGCGCGACGGCGACATGCTCGACGCGCCCTGAGTCTGCCCTGAGTCTGCCCTGAGGTCTGCCCTGGGCGCCCCCCGGCGCCAGTCCTGACGGGCAGTGGCAGGCGTTCGGCCTGCGCGCGAAAGCCAATTAAACGTTTTCGCGCACCATCGCAAATTTTTTCGAAGTGGATTGCTCGCCTATGGTCAGTTGTCCACAATGACTGCATCCTTTTTTACAAACGCGCTTCTCGCGCCCATAAGGACAGTCATGAAACTCCGAGCCAGCCACACCCTTTCCGTGCTTTCCGCTGCAGCTTGCCTGGCCGTCACGCTGGCGCCGGCCCATGCGCAGAAGCCGTCCGCCACGCCCGCGCCGATCGGCGTGGCCGAGGAAGCCGTGGTCAGCGGCAAGGTGGTCGACGTGGATCCGGATTCCAAGGCCGTGGTGGTGCAAGGCCCACGCGGTAACCTGGTCGAGCTCGTGGCCGGCGACGAAGCCAAGAACATGGGCAATGTGAAGAAGGGCGACATCGTCACGCTTACGCGCGGCGCGGCCGTGGTGGCCGGACTGGAACCGGTGGGCAGCAAGGACACCGCGCTGATGGAACAGGTCGAGCGCGTCTCGCATGCGGCTGAAGGCGGCAAGCCCGGCGTGATGCGCGAGATCACCACCACGATTACGGCCCAGATCACCAATGTGGACGTGACCAAGCGCACGATCACGTTCCGTGGCCCGCGCGAAACGCTGCGCACGGTCAAGATCCAGGATCCGAACATCGACCTCGCCAGTATCAAGAAGGGCCAGATGGCCAAGATCGTCGTGAAGGAAGTCGTGGCCATTACGGTCAGGGCGCCGAACGCAGGCTGAAAACGCCGGCTGAATACGAGCTGGTCGATAGGTGCCAGCCATCGATTGCCTCTATCGCATTATCTTTGCCAACCAGGAGAACAAGAAATGGATCGACGTCAGTTTGTTACCCGCGTGACCGGATCGGGCCTGCTGGTGGCAACGGCCTTCGCGGCCGGTTGCACGACCACGGGCACCGGTGCCTCGACCGATGCCGCCGCGAAACGCCAGGAGATCGACGCTGGCGCAGATGGCGCACTGAACCGGCTGTATGGGTCGGTCACCGGTGCGCGTGAACTGGGCAATCGCGCCCAGGGCATTCTCGTATTCCCCCGCGTACTGTCCGGCGGACTCGTGGTGGGCGGCGAGTATGGCGACGGGGCCCTGCGCAGCAAGGGCGCCACGCAAGGCTACTACCGCACGATCTCGGGATCGTTCGGGCTGACGGCCGGCGGCCAGTCGCGTTCGATCATCATCATGTTCATGACACCCGAGGCGTACACCAAGTTCGTGCAGGCCAAGGGCTGGACCGTGGGTGCCGATGCCAGCGTGGCACTGGCCAAGGTCGGCGCCAATGGCACGATCGATACGGTCACCGGGCAGCAACCGGTCATTGCATTCGTGCAGACCAACGCGGGCCTGATGTTCGATGTCTCACTGAACGGCCAGAAGATCAGCAAGCTCGACCTTTAGAGACGGATCTGACGGATCCGGATCTGGCGGACCTGACGCCCGGCACCCTGCCGGGCGTTGTTCATTGCCCACCACGCATCGCGGGCGCCACTGGCATAATCGCGCAAATCCCGCGCCCCCGGATGCCATCCATGCATGAACCGCTTGCCGCCCCTGCCTCCGCCGCACATACCGGGCGCGTCTACCGTTACTACGACCTTGTCATGGTGTCGTTTGTCACGGTGCTGTTGTGTTCCAACCTGATCGGCGCGGCCAAGGCGGCGCAGGTCACGCTGCCCGTGATCGGCCCCGTCACATTTGGCGCCGGGGTGCTGTTCTTCCCGATCTCATACATCTTTGGCGACGTACTGACCGAGGTCTATGGCTATGGCCGCGACCGTCGCGTGGTATGGGCCGGTTTTGCCGCGCTGGCGTTTGCCACGTTCATGTCCTTCGTGGTGCTGCGCATGCCGGTGGCGCCATTCATGATCGACTACCAGAAAAGCCTCGAAGACGTGTTTGGCAACACCTGGCGCATCGCGCTGGGATCCCTGATCGCGTTCTGCTGCGGCAGCTTTACCAACAGCTATGTGCTGGCCAAGATGAAACTGTGGTCGGGCGGGCGCTGGTTGTGGACGCGTACGATCGGGTCGACGCTGGCCGGCGAACTCGTCGATTCGTCGCTGTTCTATGTGATTGCGTTCTACGGCATCTGGCCGCTGGAAAAGGTCATCCAGGTAGCCATCGCGCAGTATGTGCTGAAGACCGCCTGGGAAGTGGTGATGACGCCCGTGACCTACAAGGTCGTGGCCTTCCTGAAGCGCGCCGAGAACGAGGACTGGTACGACCGGAACACGAATTTCACGCCGTTCCGGCTCAAGGTCTGAGGTCCGCGCGGCGGCAGCGCGGCCCCTGCCCGCTTACGGGACGCGGCGATCCACCTCGTCCAGCGTCATGGCTTCCAGATGGCTGACGTCGGCCCATTGCAGCAGTGTCAGGTTGACGCTGTCGCAGCGCAGCCGGTTGACGCTGGCATTGAGCAACTCATGCTCGCGCGGCGCCTCGAGTGTCATGCCGGTGGCTTCTCGATACAGGCAGTCGAGCACGCCACCATGCGCGACCAGCGCGATGCGCTCGCCCGGGTGCCGGCGCGACAGCGAAAGCGCAATCTCCACCGCGCGCTCGTGGAATTCGCGCAGCGACTCGCCAGCCGGCGGCGCGTAGTCGGGCACGCGCGCCTGCCAGCGCGCAAAGTCCTCGGGACGCTTCTCGGCCACCTCGGCATAGGTCATGCCCTCGAGCTCGCCGTAGCAGCGCTCGCGCAGGCGCGGCTCGGGCCGCAGCGACAAACCCAATGCCTGTGCCAGCGGCTCGGCTGTTTGCACCGCGCGACCCAGATCGCTGGTGTACACCGCGTCGATCGGTTCGCCGGTCAGTGCCTCGGCCAGCGCGCGCGCCTGCGCGCGACCCACTTCATTGAGCGGGATGTCGATCTGGCCCTGCAGCCGCCGCTCGCGGTTCCAGGCGGTCTCGCCATGGCGGATCAGGATCAGGTGGGTGTAGGCCAGCGATTGCGGGCCGGTGCTTTGCAACATGCCGGTTCCTTGGGGCGACGGATTGGCGTCTCTTATTTCACAAGCCGGGGGTTCAGCGTGTAGGTGCAGGTGGTCTGGGCCTGGGCCAGCACATGACCCTCGATCGCACGGCGCACGTCGGCACCGGTGAACTTGCCCTCGACCGGCACGCGGTCGATATCGAGCGCATACACCGTGAACACGTAGTGATGGACGATGGCGTCGTTCCACGGCGGGCATGGACCGTCATAGCCGAAGTAATCGCCCTTCATGTCGGCGTCGTTGGCAAACCAGCCCGTGTAGTCATTGAGGCCATGGCGCAGGCCACCGGCCGTGGCCGTACCCACGAGCGCCTCGGGACCTGGCTTGCCGCGCGCGATCACGCCGTCGCTGTGCGTGCCGGCGGAAATCGTGTTCAGGCCGGGCGGGATGTCGATCAGCACCCAGTGGAAGAAATCCACACGAGGCAGCGATTCGGGCACCTCACGGCCTTCCTGGTTCACGTCGTCGCCGCGGCTGGGCACGTCAGGGTCGTGGCAGATCAATGCGAACGACCGCGTGCCGGCGGGCACGTCATCCCAATGCAGGTCAGGATTGCGGTTGGCCGACAGCGTGACATGGGTGGCCGCATCGGGCACGCAGAACGCGAATTCGCCGGGAACCGGCGCATTGTCGGCAAAAGCCTTGCTCCAGAGTTTCATATGGATCTCCTTGGATAGGTCAGGCGGTACCGGCCGGCGGCACGCGCAGCCAGAACGTCACAGGGCCATCGTTGGTCAGGCTGACCTGCATCATCGCGCCGAATTCGCCGGTTTGCACCGTCGGGTGCGCGGCGCGGGCGCGGGTCACGAAATGGTCGTAGAGGCGGCGGCCATCCTCGGGCGCGGCTGCCGGCGTAAAGCTGGGTCGCGTGCCGCTGTTGGTATCGGCGGCCAGCGTGAACTGGGAGACCACCAGCAGGCCGCCCGCCGTACCCTGGCCGTCAACGTTCTGCACGGACAGGTTCATCTTGCCGTCCGCATCGGAAAACACGCGGTATGACAGCAGCTTGGCCAGCAACCGCTCGGCCTGGGCCTCGGTATCGCCGCGCTCGGCGCAGACCAGCGCCAGCAGGCCGGCGCCAATCTCGCCGGTGGTACGGCCATCGACCGTCACGCATGCGCGCGAGACCCGCTGGATCAGGGCGATCATCGCGCGTCCACTCAGGCCAGTGTCACGCGCGCAAAGCGGCGCTTGCCAACCTGGACCACGTAGGTGCCGGCGGCTACCTTGGTGGACTTGTCGCTGACCACCTCGCCGTCGATCTTCACGCCGCCCTGCTCGATATTGCGCGTGGCCTCGGACGTCGACGGCGCCAGGTTGGCCTGCTTGAGCAGTTGCGCGATACCCAGCGGTGCGCCAGTCAGGCTGACGGCCGGGATATCGTCGGGAATGCCGCCCCGGGCGCGATGGTTGAACGCTTCGAGCGCGCTCTCCGCATCGGCCTGGCTGTGGAAGCGCGCCACGATTTCCTGCGCCAGCGCCACCTTGCAGTCGCGCGGATTGCGCCCCAGCGCGATCTCCTGCTTCATGAGCTCGATCTCGCTCATCGGGCGGAACGACAGCAGCGTGAAGTACTGCCACATCAGGTCGTCCGAGATGCTCATGAGCTTGCCGAACATGTCGTTCGGCGCCTCGGTCACACCGATGTAGTTGTTCTTGGACTTCGACATCTTCTCGACGCCGTCCAGACCCACCAGCAACGGCATGGTCAGGATGCACTGCGATTCCTGGCCGTATTCCTTCTGCAGCTCACGGCCCACCAGCAGGTTGAACTTCTGGTCGGTACCGCCCAGTTCCAGGTCCGACTTCAGCGCCACAGAGTCGTAACCCTGCATCAGCGGGTACAGGAACTCGTGGACCGAGATCGGGATCCCCGAGCGGAAGCGCTTGGTGAAGTCGTCGCGCTCCATCATCCGCGCCACGGTGTACTTGGCGGCCAGCTGGATCATGCCGCGCGCGCCGAGCGGATCGCACCATTCGCTGTTGTAGCGGATCTCGGTCTTCGCGGGATCCAGCACCAGGCTGGCCTGCTTGTAGTAGGTCTGGGCGTTGGCCTCGATCTGCTCGCGCGTCAGCGGCGGGCGCGTGGAATTGCGGCCCGAGGGGTCGCCGATCGTCGAGGTGAAATCGCCGATCAGGAAGATCACCTGGTGACCCAGATCCTGCAACTGGCGCAGCTTGTTCAGCACCACGGTATGACCGAGGTGAATGTCGGGTGCGGTGGGATCCAGGCCCAGCTTGATGCGCAGCGGCACGCCGGTGGCCTCGCTGCGGGCCAGCTTCTGCAGCCATTCGGATTCCACCAGGAGCTCGTCGCAGCCGCGCTTGGTGATCTCCAGTGCGCGCATCACCGACGGCGTAAGTGGATAATTGGCCGCGGCGGCCGGGGACACATCACTCATGGCGTAAGTCTTTGAAATCTATAAGAAAACTGCGACGGACGACCAGCGGTATTCTGGTATAATCCGCCCTTCGTGCCTGACGGGCTTCCGTCGGCCAACCGCTTGCTAGGCCAACCGCTTGTCGGGCAATGGCCATTCCAGGCGGTAACAGACAACGCCCGCACCGCACCTCGGGGGAGGAAGGCAGACGAGATATATCGTCGCGGCAGCGGCCTGGCAATACAGAAAGCTTGAATTCTACGTGATGTGGTCTAGTCTCCGCGAAGTTTTCGCGCGCGAGCTGGTGGTCCTTGTCGACCCTACGAATCCCCAGCATGCCCGCCGCCGCAAGCAGTTGACCGTCGCCGTTGGCGCGGTCTTCACGCTTGGCATGGCTGCTGCAATGGGCGTTGCCCCCCGCAACGCCTATGAGGATCCGCTCGCCCCGCGCGTGCAGCAGTCGCTGCGCATGCCCGATGTACGGGCCCAGCTCGAACAGCTGACCGAAACCGACGACGCCAGTGTGTACGTGCGTCAGGAACGCATGCAGCGGGGCGACACCATCGCCACGCTGTTGCGCCGGCTAGGGGTCGAGGACCCCGATGCACAGGCATTCATCCTCAAGAACACCACCGCGCGTGGCCTGTTCAACCTCAATCCGGGCCAGACCGTACAGGCGGAAGTCGACGAGAGCAACCTGCTGGTCTCGCTGCAGGCCAACCTGGGCGGCGATGCCTCGGCGTCGCGCGAACTCGTGATCGAACGCGTGGAGCCGGCAAAGGAAGGCGGCGACTACACGTACAAGGCGCGCATCGCCTCGGTCGACAACGACCTGCACTACGAGATGGCCTCGGGTGCCATCGACAGCGTCGGCTTTTTCAAGTCGATGGACACTGCCAACGTGCCGGACGAAGTGGTCAGCCAGATGATCTCGATCTTCTCCGGCGTGATCGATTTCCACCACGACATTGCCAAGGGCGACCGCTTCCGCATCGTCTATGAAGCCGGCTTCCGCGATGGTGCGTTCGTACGCAATGGCCGCGTGGTGGCAATCGAGCTGATCAACCGCAACACGCTGTACCAGGCACTCTGGTACGCGCCGAAGGACGGCGAGCCGGGTGGCTACTACACGTTCGATGGACGCAGCATGAAGCGTCCGTTCCTGCGTTCGCCGATCGAGTTCTCGCGCGTGTCGTCAGGCTTTGGCGGCCGCGATCATCCGCTCCATCACAAATGGGCGCAGCACAAGGGTGTCGACTTTGCCGCGCCACAGGGCACGAAGGTATTCGCATCCGGAGATGCCAAGGTCGACTTCGTCGGGCAGCAGAACGGTTACGGCAACATCATCGTGCTGCAGCATGCGGGCGGCTATTCGACCTACTATGCCCACCTGTCCGGCTTTGCCGGCATCCGTGAAGGGCAGCACGTGAACCAGGGCCAGGTCATTGGCTATGTCGGGTCCACGGGCTGGGCCACCGGGCCGCACCTGCACTACGAGTTCCGCCTCAACGACGTGCCACAGAATCCGCTCACGACGACGCTGATGGAAGCGCCGACGCTGACTGGCAAGTCGCGCACGGAATTCCTGACCTACACCAGCGCCATGCTGAGCCGCATCAACATGCTCCGCACCTACAACGTACTGACCGCCAGCAACTGATTCCATGTCCATCCCCCCGATGTCCAGCGACTGTTATATCGGCCTGATGTCGGGCACCAGCATGGATGGTGCGGATGGCGTGCTGGTGGATTTCTCGGGGCCGCAGCCGGTGGTTCACGCAGCGGCCCACACCCCTTTTCCCGATACCCTGCGTGACGCGTTTGGCGCGCTCCAGCAACCCGGCGACGATGAAATCCATCGCGAGGCCGTGGCGGCCAACGGCCTGGCGCGCGTCTATGCCGATTGCGTCGCCGAGCTGCTGCGCCTGGCCGGCACCGAGCCGGCCCACGTCACGGCAATTGGCGCGCATGGCCAGACCATCCGCCATCGACCCGGCCTTTACGACGGGATTGGCTATACGCGCCAGACCCAGCATCCCGCATTGCTGGCCGAGCTGACCGATATCGACGTGATTGCGGATTTCCGCAGCCGCGATATTGCCGCCGGCGGCCAGGGTGCGCCGCTGGTGCCTGCGGTACACGCCGCGCTGTTCGGCGCACGCGACGAGACCCGCGTGATCTGCAATATCGGCGGCATCTCCAATATCAGCATCGTGCCGGCTGCCCATACGGGCCGGCCAGTGACCGGCTTCGACTGCGGGCCCGGCAATGCGCTGCTTGACGACTGGATCCTGCGCCATCGCGGCCTGCCGTTCGATGACCGTGGCGCATGGGGCGCCAGCGGCCAGGTCGACGCGGTACTGCTGGCGCAACTGCTGGCTGAACCCTACTTTCGCGCGGCGCCTCCGAAGAGCACGGGTCGCGACCTGTTTCATCCGGGCTGGCTGCAGGGCGTGCTGGAAAGTTTTGTGCAACGACCAGCGGCGGCCGATGTCCAGGCCACATTGGCCGCCCTGACCGCTACCGCGATTGCGCGTGATGTACAGGCGCACGCGCCCAGTGCGCACAGGCTGATCGTCTGCGGTGGGGGTGCGCGCAATGACTACGTGATGGCAACGCTGGCGCAGTTGCTGCCCGGTATCACGGTGCAGACAACCGAGGATTTTGGCGTGCCGGTTTCACAGGTTGAAGCCATCGCATTTGCGTGGCTTGCGCGGCAATGCGTGCGGCGTGCACCGGGCAACGTGCCGACGGTTACCGGCGCGGCAGGCCCGCGTGTGCTCGGGGCGATTTACCCACGCTGAGCGTGGCATCACCGAAGGCCAAAAAAAAGCGCACCATCCGGTGCGCTTTTTCTTTTTGCGACGGAAACCGCCGCACGTGCCCGCTTCAGACCGAGAACGACGAGCCGCAACCGCAAGTGGTCGAGGCATTCGGGTTCTTGATCACGAACTGCGCGCCGTTGATGTCTTCCTTGTAGTCGATCTCGGCGCCCACCAGATACTGGTAGCTCATCGAGTCGATCAGCAGCGTGACACCATTCTTGACCAACGTGGTGTCGTCTTCGTTGACGTCTTCATCGAACGTGAAGCCATACTGGAAGCCGGAGCAACCGCCGCCCTGCACAAACACGCGCAGTTTCAGTTCGGCATTGCCCTCTTCCTCGATCAACTGCTTGACCTTGTCGGCCGCGCTGTCGGTAAAGACGAACGGTGCCGGCACGTCCTCGGTAACGGGTGCCTCTGCGACTGCGTTCATGGGGATTCTCCTGGTTAGATACGCCCGTATTCTAAGCGCTACGCTTAAATCGTGCCGAACCCCTTGGTTTTCAAGGGGATCTGGGCGCTTGCATCACTTCATTTCAGGCCGCCGCGCCTTGCGGAGCCTTGCTGTCATCGGAAGCCGCAGCAACCTCGACGATATCGGCAGCAGCAACGTTAACCGTTTCAGCCGTTTCAGCCGTTTCAACCGCTTCCTGGCTGGCGTCGACTACCGCTTCCACTCCCTGCTCGCCCGCGGGCTGGACATGGTTCGGCAACGCCCGGACTTCAGCCTGCACCAACGGCACCAGGCGGCCCTCGACGATCGCGCCCTGATGCATTTCCAGCGCGGTGTAGCGCACTTCACCATAGACCCGCGCATGCGGCTGGAGTTCGAGCAGTTCGGCGGCGTGAACCGGACCGGTTACCGTCCCGTTCAGGATCAGGTGCTCCACGCGCACCTCGCCTTCGACCACGCCCTTCTCGCTGATCACAAGCATGCTCGATTTGCCTTCGGCTGCAACCATGTTGCCGCGTACACGGCCGTCGAGACGCAAGCCCCCGGCAAATGTCACGTCGCCGTCAATCACAGCGTCCGCACCGATCAATGTATCGATCGACAAGCCTTTCTTCTTGGAAAACAGCATATTTGCACTCCTTTTCGCACGTTCTATGGCGTTGCCGACTGTGTCGCGTGCACCTGACCACCCCTGACGATACGCACCGATACACCACGCACCTCGGCATCCTGAGGAATCGCCAGATCGCCTTCGATACGTTGATAGTGCGTAAGCCGCACCGCTGGCAGGCGCGCATCACTTGCCTGTGGCAATGACAACGTTAACGGCTTGCCACCGCGAATCGCCGAAATTGTGAATTGCAATTCACCCTTGAATTCCGGCTGCTCGACAAACGCCCTTGATCCGCCCTGCATCACGAGCAAACGATAGTGCACCGCGTGCGGCTGCGCCTCGTCCATTCCTACCCGAAAGCTGCGCACATGGATTCCCGACGTGTCTCCCGTGGCGGGGAGCAACGATTCGAAGAACCCCAGGTCCTCTTTCAGTTGTGCCACATCGGTTTCAGCCGATTTCAGCTGTTGCGCCAGCCCGTCCTGCGCAGCGCGAGCCATCTGCAATTGCGCTTCGGCCGTATTGGCACTGATGCGCAGACCGTCGCGTTCAACCGACACCTCGGCGAGTTGCCGGCGCAATTGCGCGTTGTCGGCAAGCAGGTCTTCCGGCTGCGCCCCGGCGGCGTGGCGACCCGCGCCATAAGCCCAGATTGCCAAGGCGATACCGGCGACGGCCATCAACGTCGGCACCAGCGCTGCCGTCAGCCAGAGGCGCCACGGCCGATGCACGCGAACCACGGCTCGCGCCGAGCGCAAACCGCGGCGCGGTCGCAACGGGCGGTACTTCAACCCCATCGCGGCTTCCGCCCAGAATTGCCCTGCCCCATGTCGTTGACTCCCCCATTCCGCAGGCCCGTGATTGTATCGCCGGGTGATCATTACGCGAATGAAAAGTGTAAAAACTGGTAAAGCTGCACCGGGTTGGGGATAGCCGCGCCGGGCCGTGGGCAAAAAAAAACCGCACGACGAATCGTGCGGCTTTTTCGGATCTGCCAGGCCTGGCGAGCCAGGACCGGGCAAATGCGCTTTAGCGCTTCGAGAACTGCTTCCGGCGACGTGCCTTGTGCAGACCGACCTTCTTACGTTCGACTTCACGAGCGTCACGCGTAACGTAGCCAGCCTTCGACAGGGCCGACTTCAGCGTTGCATCGTAGTCGATCAGGGCGCGGGTGATGCCGTGACGGACAGCACCGGCCTGGCCGGTTTCGCCACCACCGGTCACGTTGACCTTGATGTCGAACGTTTCGGCGTTAGCGGTCAGTTCCAGCGGCTGGCGCACGATCATCAGCGAGGTTTCGCGAGCGAAATACTCTTTGATGGGCTTGCCATTGACGATGATGTCGCCCTTGCCAGACTTGATGAAGACACGTGCCACGGCGCTCTTGCGGCGGCCAGTACCGTAATTCCAATTACCGATCATGGATGGCCCCCTTAGATATCCAGCACCTTGGGCTGCTGTGCGCTATGCGGATGTTCGCCTTCGGCATAAACCTTCAGCTTCTTGATCATCGCGTAGCCCAGCGGACCCTTCGGCAGCATGCCCTTGACAGCCTTTTCCAGGGCACGGCCCGGGAAACGCTGTTGCATCTTGCCGAACGTCGTTTCGTAGATACCGCCCGGGTAGCCCGAGTGACGGTAGTACTTCTTGTCCTGTTCCTTGGTACCCGTCACGCGCAGCTTGGCTGCATTGACGATGATGATGAAATCACCAGTGTCGACGTGAGGAGTAAATTCTGGCTTGTGCTTGCCGCGCAGTCGGCGTGCCACTTCGCTGGCAACACGGCCGAGGACTTTGTCCGTCGCGTCAATCACGTACCAGTCGCGCTTTACCTCTGCAGGCTTGGCGGAAAAGGTCTTCATGATTTTTCCTGAGTATGAAAACTGCCCGATATGACGGTCGCCGTTTTAGCGTCCTGTCTGCGGCCGGCCCTTTGGACCTGGCCTTCCTGCTTGTATTTGCAGGCTCTCCCTGATTTTTTCCGGGGGCAATGGCCGGAAAAGTCGACGATTATAAGGGGAGACGCCGCCGCGGCACAAGCAAAGTTGCGCCTTTTCGTCAAGTCGACACAGGGGCGATCGGAAAAGCGCCGCCGGCATCACGAACGCAGCGAGACTGGCCCTTTGCGCAGTAATGCTGCCCCTTGCAATCCACGAAAAAAAACCCAAGTCGGTTTGGACTTGGGTTTGAATCCACCAAAGGAGGAGGGTGGAGGAGACACCGGGCGATCGACGGGGCCGGTCATGGCAGGCGGTGCGGTCAAGCGATGCGGTACGTTCCTGGCTTTCGCTTTCGCACTCTGGCGCGCTCTTCATGCGCCGTCGTTCGATGGAATGAATTATACATACAGCCCCTCAGGATGCAAGAAAATTTGCAGTACGAAATGCAATACCACGATATGAAATGAAAAACGGACCAGTTGGATGTCTTGTTTTTTATTTAAAATCAGATACTTAAACTAAAAAACAGGTTGCGCGATCAACCGGAAATTAGAGGAAGCCCTCAGATTTTTAGGGGAAATCCCGTACGCGAGAGGCTTTCCGAAGTTGCCCTATACTCGCGGAAAGCAAGATGCGTCAAAAGCGCGGACGTGAGCGGAAAAACACAATCTGGAACCGAGGAACGAAAAAAATGGAATGCAAAGTGACATGGGGTGGGCCTGAAGGCATGAGCTTCATCGCCCAGACCGGCAGCGGGCATCTGGTGGCAATGGATGGCGCCCCGGACGGCGGCGGCAACAACCTTGCGCCGCGGCCCATGGAGATGGTGCTGCTGGGCACGGGCGGCTGCACGGCCTATGACGTGGTGCTGATCCTCAAGCGTGGCCGCCAGGACGTGCGCGGCTGCTCGGTCAAGCTCGAAGCCGAGCGCGCCGACACCGATCCGAAGGTCTTCACGAAGATCAACTTCCACTTCACCGTGACGGGCCGCGGCCTCGACCCCGCCAAGGTCGAGCGCGCCATCGAGCTGTCGCACGAGAAGTACTGCTCGGCGTCGATCATGCTGGCCAAGACGGCCGAGATCACGCATACCACGGAAATCGTCGAAGGCTGAGTGCGGCCTGCAGCCGTACAAAGCAAAACGCCCGGACTTGCGCCGGGCGTTTTTCATAATCGAAGCAAAGCAGGCCGATAAGCCGGATTCTGTGCACCCCGCATGCCCTTGCAGGCACACGGTGCGTGACAACCATTCCTCTAGACCGGCCGTTACCGGACGGTTCAAGCTCCCTACCCGCAGACTCGGCGGGCCGCTTCATCGTCTGCCTATTTGGGATTGCTCCAGGTGGAGGTTACCGCGTTTCACCCTTCCCGCCAGCCGAAGCCAGCGGCAAGACTCGTCTCTGTGGCCCTATTCCGCACGTTGCCGTGGATGGCTGTTAGCCAACACCCTGCCCTGTGGAGTCCGGACTTTCCTCCCCTTGCCCCTTGCGAGACAAGCAGCGATTGTCTGGCCTGCTTTGCGGGCCGCAGTCTAACACCGATGCCGCCGGCGGTCAGCCTGCCGTGTGCATGCGGCGCCCGGAACGGAACACGCTGGTATCGTCATAGAAGGCCGGCGACTCATTTTCGGCGCACCAGCCCGGGATGCCCATGACCGGCAACGGCGCAAAGCTGCGTCCTCCGCTAAGTCCGCCCTGACCGGCCGCGCGGGCCAGCGAGTCGGCCAGCAACGCGTCCAGCCGATCGAGCGGCGTATCGGGTGAGGTGCGGATCCACCAGGCGTGCGCAGTGATCGAGCGGTATGGCTGCACCAGCTTTTCAAGCAGCGCATGGCCAAACGGCATCACGGCACAGGTCGGCCCCCAGGCCTCCCGCTGCATCACAAAAAGGTCGCGCCAGCCGAAACCGCGCAAGGCATCGGCAAGTGCAACGTCTTCGGAGACGAAGATTGCTGCGTTCTCGTCGAACAGTGTCGCGGCGTCGCGCAAGCCCCCGCGCACGCGTTGAATGCCATCGCGCACGATTGCCTCGGCCTGCAGCCGGTTCAACAAACGCTTGGTTTCGGGGAAGTGCAACCAGATCAGCGCGTTGAATGCGTCGTGATGGTTGTCGCGGGTCGGCACCTGGCCGGTGGCATGGATATGGGATTCGTAGGCAACGCCCTGGGGCAGCGCCGTTTGCGGCACGAAGCGCAGCGGCAGGTCCCGGGCATTGCGCAGTGCGCCAGCGCGCGCATTGAGCGCCTCGCGCATATCGTCGCCCCGGAAGATCGGGGCCGACGCGGCGAATGGCCGGAACCACGGCCGCGTCCAGTCTACATTCGACAGCAAGCGGCTCAGCTCGCCTTCCAGCGCAGCGTCTCGCCGGCGCGCAGCGGCACCAGCGTGGTATCGCCGTACGGCAGTTCGGCCGGCAGTTGCCAGTCTTCGCGCGTCAGCGTCAGCGTGCTGGTGTTGCGCGGCAGGCCATAGAACGCCGGGCCATGGAAGCTGGCGAAGCCTTCCAGCTTGTCCAGTGCCCCGGCCGTATCGAACGCTTCGGCATAGAGCTCCATCGCGTGCAGGGCCGTGTAGCAACCGGCGCAGCCACAGGCATGCTCCTTGAGACCGCGCGCATGCGGCGCACTGTCGGTGCCCAGGAAGAACCGCGCGCTGCCCGAGGTTGCCGCCTTGACCAGCGCCTCGCGGTGGGTCTCGCGCTTCAGGACCGGCAGGCAGTAGTAGTGCGGCCGAATGCCACCGGTGAAGATCGCATTGCGGTTGTAAAGCAGGTGATGCGCGGTAATCGTGGCAGCGGTCGGCCCCTCGGCCTCGGCCACGTACTGGGCCGCATCGCGCGTGGTGATGTGCTCGAACACCACCTTGAGCTCGGGAAAGTCGCGGCGCAGCGGCTTCATCACACGCTCGATAAAGACAGCCTCACGGTCGAAGATGTCGATATCGCCATCGGTGACTTCGCCGTGCACCAGCAGCGGCAGCCCCGCGCGCTGCATCGCCTCGAGCGTGGGGGCGCACCGGCGGATGTCAGTCACGCCGGCATCGCTGTTGGTGGTGGCACCGGCCGGATACAGCTTCACCGCATGCACGAAGCCGCTGGCCTTGGCCGCGACGATTTCCTCGGGCGGCAGGTTGTCGGTCAGGTACAGCGTCATCAGCGGCTCGAACGTCATGCCGGCCGGCAGTGCGGCCAGGATCCGGTCGCGATAGTCGCTGGCCTGGGCCACCGTGGTCACGGGCGGCTTCAGGTTGGGCATGATGATCGCTCGGGCGAACTGGCGCGCCGTATCGGGCAACACCGCCGACAGCGCCGCGCCGTCGCGCAGGTGCAGGTGCCAGTCGTCGGGGCGGGTGATGGTGATCTTCTGGGTCATGGGGACAATCAAAAAACTAGAGAATCAGGATGGCGCGGTAATCGTTGACGTTGGTGCGGGTGGGCCCGGTCATCACCAGGTCGCCCACGGCATCAAAAAAGCCCCAGGCATCGTGCGCGTCGAGCTGTCGACGCGCCGGCGTGCCCGCAGCTTCCGCGCGCGCCAGCGAATCCGGCGCCAGCAGCGCGCCGGCGTTGTCCTCGGAACCATCGATGCCGTCGGTATCGGCCGCAATCGCGTGGATATCGGCCGCGCCGTCAAGTTCGATCGCCAGCGAGAGCAGGAATTCCGAACAACGCCCACCGCGGGCCTGGGCCGCCCCGCCGCTCGGCAAAGTGACTGTGCATTCACCGCCCGAGATCAGCACCACGGGCGCGGAAAACGGGGCATTGTACTTGCGAATCTCGCGCACCAGTGCCGCGTAGACGCGCGCCACCTCCTGCGCCTCGCCGGTGACGGTATCGCCAAGCACCACCGGTTCGATCCCCTGGCGCCTGAACAGCGAGGCCGCCGCTTCGAGGCTGCCGTGGGCCGTGGCAATCATGCGGTTGTCCACGCGTTCGAACAGCGGGTCGCCAGGCTTGGGCGTTTCGCCGATCTCGCCGCGCGCACCACGTTCGAGGTGCGACTGCACGGTGGCCGGCACCGTGGCACCGAAGCGTTTCAGGATCGCCAGCGCATCGGCATAGGTACTGGGATCGGGCACGGTGGGACCCGACGCAATCGCGCTGGGGTCGTCGCCGGCCACGTCGGACACGATCAGCGTGGTCACCGGAGCGCGGCTGGCTTGTGCCAGGCGGCCGCCCTGGATACGCGAGATGTGCTTGCGCACGATGTTCATGTCCGTGATCGGGGCGCCGCAGCGCAACAGTTCACGTGTAGTGGCCTTGAGATCGGCCATCGGAATGCCTTCGGCCGGTAGCGACAGCAGGCTCGACCCGCCGCCCGACACCAGCACGATCAGCCGGTCATCGGGTCCCAGCGACTGCACCTGCGCCAGGATCCCGGCGGCGGCCTGTTCGCCGGCCTCGTCCGGTACCGGGTGGCCGGCCTCGATCACGCGGATATGTTCGGTCGGCAGGCCATGCGCGTAGCGCGTGACCACCAGGCCCTCGAGTTTGGCCTTGCCCTGGTAGGCGCGTTCGACGGCCAGCGCCATCGACGCCGCGGCCTTGCCAGCGCCCACCACCAGCGTGCGGCCGCCCGCATGCGGCGGCGGCAGGTGGCTGGCCACGATTTCGAGCGGATCGGCAGCTGCCACGGCGGCGCGGAAACTCTCCAGCAACAAGGTACGGGGGCATCCCTGGAATTTCGTGTTCATCTCACAGGGCCTCCGCAATGGCCCGGCCCAGATCGGCCGTGGAGGCTGTGCCGCCAATATCGCGCGTGAGCGGTGCATGACCCGGCCCCGCGGCCAGCACCTTCTCGATGGTCTGCAGCACGGCGGCGCCCGCCTCCGGATGGCCCAGGTGTTCCAGCATCATGGCACCGCACCAGATCTGGCCGATCGGGTTCGCAATGCCCTTGCCGGCGATATCGGGCGCCGAGCCGTGCACCGGCTCGAACAGGCTCGGATACACCTTCTCCGGGTTGATATTGCCCGATGGCGCCACACCGATGGTGCCCGTGCAGGCCGGCCCCAGGTCGGACAGGATGTCGCCGAACAGGTTGCTGGCCACGACCACGTCGAACCAGTCCGGATGCTGCACGAAGTGCGCGGTCAGGATGTCGATATGGTATTTGTCGACCTTCAGGCCCGGATAGTTGGCCGCCATGGCTTCGACGCGCTCGTCCCAGTACGGCATCGTGATCGAGATGCCGTTGGACTTGGTAGCCGACGTCAGGTGCTTTTTCGGGCGCTTTTGTGCCAGTTCGAACGCAAATTTGAGGATCCGGTCCACCCCGTGGCGGCTCATCACGGTTTCCTGGACCACGATCTCGCGCTCGGTATTCGGATACATGCGTCCGCCGATGCTCGAATACTCGCCTTCGGTGTTCTCGCGCACCACGTAGAAATCGATGTCGCCGGGCTTGCGGTCGGCCAGCGGACTCTTGATACCCGGCATCAGCCGCACCGGGCGCAGGTTCACGTACTGGTCGAAAGAGCGGCGGAACTGCAGCAGCGAGCCCCACAGCGACACGTGGTCGGCAATCTTGGCCGGCCAGCCTACCGCACCAAAATAGATCGCGTCGTACTTCACGAGCGTGTCGAACCAGTCGTCCGGCAGCATCTTGCCGTGGCGCTCGTAGTATTCGTAGCTCGAGAAGTCAAAGTGGTCCCACTGGAAGTCGATGCCGAAGCGCCGGGCGGCGGCGTCCATGACACGGATGCCCTCGGGCATCACTTCCGTTCCGATTCCGTCTCCGGGAATCACAGCGATCTTGTATTGGCTCATGGCTGGGAAGGGCGAGTGGTAGGGGCGCGCAGCCACCCTGCTTGGCAGCATCGGGCACGCGCAGGATAATGACCGCATTCTATTGCAAAGCGGCAGCCCCCTGCCGCACGGTGCCCTGCCATGTGCCAGCTTCTAGGCATGAATTGCGCCACGCCGACCGACGTGACGTTTTCCTTTACCGGCTTTGCCGCGCGCGGCGGCGTGACTGACCATCACGCCGACGGATTTGGCGTAGCGTTCTTCGAGGACAAGGCCTGCCGGCTGTTTATCGACAACCAGTCGGCCGGCACCTCGCCGGTGGCGGACCTGATCAAGCGCTATCCGATCAAGTCGAAGAACGTGATTTCCCATATCCGCAAGGCCACGCAAGGCACGGTGCAGCTTGAAAACTGCCATCCGTTCATGCGTGAACTCTGGGGCCGGCACTGGATCTTTGCCCATAACGGCGACCTGCACGGCTTTGCGCCGTTCCTGTCGGGCGTGTACCAGCCAGTGGGCGACACCGACAGCGAACTGGCGTTCTGCACGCTGATGCAGGGCCTGCGCAAGCGCTTTCCGGGCTCGCAGCCGCCGCTCAATGAACTGGGCCACGCGCTGGCCGACATCACGCGCGACATCACGTTGCACGGTGTGTTCAATTTCCTGCTGTGCAATGGCCAGGCGCTATTTGCACACTGCTCCACGCGGCTGTATTACATCGTGCGGCAGTGGCCGTTTTCAAAGGCGCACCTGATCGATGCCGACCTGTCGATCGATTTCGCGCAGGTCACCACGCCCGACGACCGGGTGGCCGTGATCGCCACCGCGCCGCTGACCGACAACGAGACGTGGACCCAGTTTGCCCCGGGTGAGTTGATCATGTTTGAAAACGGCAAGCCCAGCATGACGTGGACCGTGCCAATTCCGCCCGAGGTTCAGGCGAAGAATGCAGCCAATACGGCGTGTACTTGAGGGGTGCTCCCCTCTCCCGCTGCGCGGGAGAGGGGCCGGGGGAGAGGGCAGGCGCGTCAAAAGCTATCGCGCTGGAGCAAACCGACGGCTTTGCTCGATGTGGTACCTAGCTGTACCACCCCTCTCTCCCACTCTCTCCCCATGAGGGGAGAGAGTGCCGAGACCTCGCCACTTGCTTTCGCTTGGGCGTCGTTGGCGGCGTCGGCCGTCAAACAACCGACGGCTTCGACCAAGGTCTCATCAGTGATGCAGGATCTTTGACAGGAACTGGCGGGCGCGTTCCGAGCGCGCCTCGATGTTGCCGAAGAACTCTTCCTTCGGGCAGTCTTCCACGATCTTGCCGGCGTCCATGAAGATCACGCGGTTGGCCACCTTGCGTGCGAAGCCCATTTCGTGGGTCACGCACATCATGGTCATGCCTTCGTTGGCGAGCTGCACCATCACGTCCAGCACTTCGTTGACCATTTCCGGATCAAGCGCCGAAGTCGGTTCGTCGAACAGCATGCAGATCGGATCCATCGACAGCGCACGGGCAATTGCCACGCGCTGCTGCTGACCGCCCGACAGCTGGCCCGGATACTTGTCCGCCTGGCTCTTCAGGCCCACGCGCTCCAGGTACTTCAGGCCCTTGGCCATGGCCTCTTCCTTCGAGCGGCCCAGCACCTTCATCTGCGCGATGGTCAGGTTCTCGGTGATCGACAGGTGCGGGAACAGTTCGAAGTTCTGGAACACCATGCCCACGCGCGAGCGCAGCTTGGGGAGGTTGGTCTTCGGATTGCCCACCGACGTGCCATCCACGAGGATGTCGCCCTTCTGGAACGGCTCCAGCGCATTGACCGTCTTGATCAGCGTGGACTTGCCCGAGCCCGACGGGCCGCACACCACCACCACTTCACCCTTGGCCACCTTGGTGGTGCAGTCCGTCAGCACCTGGAAGGCGCCGTACCACTTGGAAACGTTATTAATCTCGATCATACGGCCACCTTTTTCTGATAACGCTTGACCAGCAGCGAAGCGGAGAAACAAATGATGAAGTACACCAGGCCGGCAAACAGCAGCATCTCCACGATGCGGCCATCACGTTCGCCAATGCCGTAGGCCTGGCCGAAGAAGTCCGCCAGCGCGCTCACATAGACCAGCGACGTATCCTGGAACAGGATGATGCCCTGCGTCAGCAGCAGCGGCACCATGTTGCGGAACGCCTGCGGCAGCACCACGAGGCGCATGGTCTGGCCATAGGTCATGCCCAGTGCCTGCGCGGCGAACATCTGCCCGCGCGACACGCTCTGGATACCGGCGCGGATGATTTCCGAGTAGTACGCGGCCTCGAACAGCGAGAACGCGATCAGCGCGGAGGTCATGCGCAGGTCCGATGCCGCGTTCAGGTTGAACACCTTCTGCAGCAGCTGCGGAATGATCAGGAAGAACCACAACAGCACCATCACCAGCGGAATGGACCGGAAGAGCGTCACATACCCCTGCGCGAACCAGTTCAGCGGCTTGCTCGAGGACAGGCGCATCATCGCCAGGATGGTGCCCCAGACGATGCCGACGATCACCGCGGTCACGGTGATCTTGAGCGACACCATCATGCCTTCGCCCAGCACATGCAGCGTCGACGCGTTGATCGAGCTGAAATCGAATTCGTATGCCATGTTCCAGCTCCTTACTTGCCGCCGATGAAGCCGGGCACACGGGTACGGCGTTCCACCCAGCGCATCAGGAACATCACCGTGAAATTGATGAGGGCATACAGCACCGTGACCGCGATGAACGATTCATACGGGCGCGCGGTGTAGTCCACCAGCTGGCGGCCCTGTGCGGCCAGTTCCAGCAGGCCGATCGTCGAGGCCACGGCCGAGTTCTTGAAGATATTCAGGAATTCGGACGTGATCGGCGGCACGATGACGCGGAACGCCATCGGCAGCAGCACGTGGCGATAGGTCTGCGCCAGCGTGAAGCCCATGGCCAGGCCGGCGTTCTTCTGGCCGCGCGGCAGCGAGTTGATACCCGAGCGCACCTGTTCGCAAACCCGGGCGGCCGTGAAGGTGCCCAGGCAGATCATGGCGGCCAGGAACTGCTGGGTGAACGGGTTCATCTGCTTGATCGCCTCGCCGCCGGGCAACAGCTCGGGGCCGACGAAGTACCAGATGAACAGCTGCACCAGCAGCGGAATGTTCCGGAAGATCTCGACATAGGTGGCCGCGAACCCCGACAGCCACTTGTTCGGCACGGTGCGCAGCACGCCCAGTACCGAGCCGATTGCAAGGGCAATGATCCACGACGACAGGCCCAGCGCGATCGTCACCTTGAGACCGGAGATCATCCAGTCCAGGTACGTCTCGTTGGAGGCGGCCTGCTCGAGGAAGACTCCCCAGTGAAAAACGTAATCCATGATGCGTCCTCAAAAAGAAACGGAAGGACTGCTCCTTCCGTTTCGCACTGCTCCAATCGCAGGGATCAGTCGAGTGCCTTGTCGTTCGGGGTCTTGAAGAGCGCCTTCATGTCTTCGGACAGCGGGAAGTCCAGGTTCAGGCCCTTCGGCGGTACCGGTTGCTGGAACCACTTCGTGTACATCGTGTTGATCGAGCCGTCCTTCATCAGGCCGGTGATCACGTGGTCCGACAGCTTCTTGAACGGTGCATCGTCCTTGCGGATCATGCAGCCATACGATTCACGCGATTGCGCCTTGCCCACCACGATCCAGTCGTTCGGGTTCTTGGCCTTGGCGCGTTCGCCGTAGAGCAGCGCGTCGTCCATCATGAACGCCACGGCACGGCCCGATTCCAGCGTCAGGAACGACTGGCCATGGTCCTTGGTGCTGATGATGTTCATGCCCAGCTTCTGGTCGTCGTTCATCTTGCGCAGCAGGCGCTCGGACGTCGTACCGGCCGTGGTCACCACGTTCTTGCCCTTCAGGTCGGCCCAGTCCTTGATGCCGCCGTCCTTCTTCACCATGATGCGCGTGCCGATGATGAAGATGCTGGTCGTGAACGATGCCTGCTTCTGGCGTTCCAGGTTGTTCGTGGTCGAGCCGCACTCGATATCGATCGTGCCGTTCTGCAGCAGCGTGATGCGGTTCTGCGACGTGATCGGGATTTCCTTGACCTGCAGGTTCGGCAGCTTCAACTGGTCCTTGATGGCTTCCACGATCTTCATGTTGATATCGTAGGAATAGCCCACCTGACGCACGCCGCCCAGGTTGTAGTTGAACGGAATCGAAGAATCCCGCACACCCAGCGTGATGACACCCGTTTCCTTGATTTTCTGTAGCGTACCCGTCAGCGGCTCGGCTGCCTGTGCGCTTGCGCACAGCATGCCTGCCGCGATCATCAGGCCTGCCAACTTGGCAACATTCATAACATCTCCTTGACCATGAAGAGAAAGGCGCGACTGTATCAGCAGTCTTGCCGGCGAAACAGTATTGCTTAGCTCGTCACCCAAGACAACGGGTTTTTCCCCTAAGTGGTGCCTGTTCGGGCATGGTTTCGCGGCGTTGCGCCAAAATGAGACACAACTGCGAACGCCTGGCCTGCATCCTCCGAAGCCGCTTCAATAAAAAAACGGCGACCGGAACAAACCGGCCGCCGCTTCTCGATGCATCAGGAAGGCGGGAAACCTGCTGCATTGCAGCAGCCCGGTTTTCCCGTTCCATTACCCGTTTGCATCAGGGATACAGACCGCGCATCTCGCGCGCCTGCAGGATTCGCGTACATGCCACGATGAACGCGGCCGTACGAAGCGTGACCTTGTTGTCCTGGGCAACCTGCCAGATTGCCCGGAAGGCCTCTTGCATGATTCGTACCAGGCGGTCGTTGATCTCCTCCTCGGTCCAGAAGAAGCTCGAGAAATCCTGCACCCATTCGAAATAGGACACGGTCACGCCGCCGGCGTTGGCGATCACGTCCGGGCAGACCAGTACATTACGCTCGCGCAGGATGTCGTCCGCCTCGGGCGTGGTCGGGCCGTTAGCGCCCTCGATGACCAGCTTGGCGGTGATCTTCGGCGCGATCTGCGCCGTGATCTGGCCTTCCAGCGCCGCCGGGATCAGGATGTCGCAGTCGACTTCCCAGAACTGCGCGGTCGACAGGACTTCAGCCTGGAAGCCATCGATGGTGCCGCTGTGCGACGAATATTCCATCATGGCCGGAACATCGAGGCCGGCCGGGTTGTACAGCGTGGTGCGGTGATCCTGCACGGCCACCACCTTGGCACCCGCCTCCTGGAACAGCTTGGCCGCCACGGCGCCCACATTGCCGAAGCCCTGCACGGCCACGCGCGCACCCTTGATGTCCATGCCCAGGTTGCGGGCGGCTTCCGAACCGACCACGAACACGCCGCGGCCCGTGGCTTCGTGACGGCCCAGCGAACCGCCCAGCGAAATCGGCTTGCCGGTCACCACGCCGGTGGCCGTGCTGCCCGAGTTCATCGAGTATGTATCCATCATCCAGGCCATGACCTGGGCGTTGGTATTGACGTCCGGCGCGGGAATATCCTTGGTCGGCCCGATGATCAGGTTGATTTCGCTGGTGTAGCGACGCGTCAGGCGTTCCAGCTCACCAGTCGACAGCGTGCGCGGATCCACGCGGATACCGCCCTTGGCACCGCCGTATGGCACGTTCACGGCCGAATTCTTGACCGACATCCAGGCCGACAGCGCCATGACCTCGGACAGCGTGACATCCTGGTGAAAACGGATGCCGCCCTTGCCCGGGCCGCGCGACAGGTTGTGCTGCACGCGATAGCCCTCGAAATGGGCGATGGTGCCGTTGTCGAGTTCGATCGGTACATCCACGATCAGCGCCCGCTTCGGGCGCTTCAGCGTTTCCACCCAGCGCGCCAGCGAGCCCAGGTAAGGCGTGACACGATCGACCTGCTTCAGGTAGATGCCCCAGGGGCCGAGATCGTCGGCATTCAGGTACGAGGGCAGGGTGTGAGCGTTGGAGACGTTCTGCGTCGGTGCTACGGAAGACATCGTTGAGTTCCGAGTGAAGGTGACACGCAGCATATCGGCGCCCCCCACTGCGAATCCAATGCCGTTTGCTCATCCGGCCCACAGCCCTTATGCAAGTCTTGCATAACCTTCGCCAACCAGCCTTGCCGGATCAGCCCGGCGCCGCTGGCGCCTGGACCGCGGCCCAGACCTTGTCGACGAGCTGCCGCTTGCGGCGCTGCTGCACGGCGCGGCGTTCGGCGCCGTTGTCCGACGGCCGCTCGCGGTAAAGCCGGATCTCCATGTCGATCGATTGCGGCAGGCTGCGCCCCGATTCGGCGCGCACCAGGCGGCCGGCTGCCACGTCCTCGCGCACGGTACTCTCAGGCAGGAAGGCCATGCCATGGCCCGCCAGTGCCATGACCTTGAGCGCCTCGGCCATATCGGTCTCGTAGCATTTGTCGAGCTTGAGCGTATCGGGGGATTCGGCCAGCAGCATGTCCACCATGCGGCCCAGGAACGCATTGGGCGTATAGCTCAGGAACGGCACCGGCTTCTTGTCCGTGCCGGGCAACCGGAACAGCGGCCGCCCCGTGGCATCGGGCACGCTATACGGTGACAGCCGTTCCGTGCCGAGCACCAGCATGTCGTAGTGCGCCGGGTCGAGCTGGATGGCCTGGCGCGGATGGTGGTAGACCATCACGAGGTCACAGCCGCCTTCCACCAGCATCAGCACCGCATCGTGCACGTTCAACGCGCGCAGCCGGCATGGCAGCGTACCCACCCTGCGCTCCACGGCCTTGAGCCATTCCGGGAAAAACGTCAGCGACAGCGTATGCGGCACCGCGAATTCCAGCACCTGCGCATTGGCCGAACGCTGGCCGCGCATCAGCGCACGTGTCTCGCTGACCTGCGCCAGCATGGCCAGTGCCTGTTCGTAGAACACCTTGCCGGCCGCGGTCAGGCTGGTGGGATAGCTTGACCGGTCAATCAGCTCGGTGCCCACCCATGCTTCCAGCGACTGGATCCGGCGCGAGAACGCCGGTTGCGTGACATGCCGCAGTTCCGCCGAGCGCGAGAAGCTATGCGTCTCGGCCAGGCTGACGAAGTCTTCAAGCCATTTGATTTCCATGTCGCGAATTATCGCCGGTCAATTCAGGCTGCGCACAGGGAGCAATAATTTTTCTCCAGACCATATTTTTGTAGAACAGGATTACAATCCACGACGAATTCACGTCATGATTTGCACGCTTGTGCTCGGGATGCGCGACTAAGATGAACATCATCAAGAACCGACAAGAACGAGCCAGCCATGCAAGCCAACTCAAGTCCGTCCGCGCTGCGTGCGCCGGACCCATTGAACCCACTGACCCTGCTGGCCTCGGGCATGGAAGCCACGCTGGCGCAGAGTGCGCGCATGGTGGCGGCACACGTGGCGGCCAGCCTGCCCGATGCCGAGACCTTGCTGGCCGGCCTGCCCCCAGGCGCGCTCGCCGGCAGCCCCGATACCTACACGCGTCATCTGGTGCATGCCGATCCGTACGAACGTTTCTCGGTCATGCTGCTGGTCTGGCGCCCTGGGCAGCACAGCCCGGTGCATGGGCATCGCACGTGGTGCGCCTATCGCGTGCTACGCGGCACGCTGTCCGAACGGCACTACCGCTGGAATCCCGAAAACCGCACGGCCACGCAAGTCGGGGCCGTGGCACGCGAGACCGGCGATACCTTCAGCGTGCCCGCCGGACTGCAACATATCCACGCGCTCGGCAACGACAGCAATGCGGTAGCCGTGTCGCTGCATATCTATGGCGTGGAACAGGACCGCATCGCCACCGGCGTGAACCTGCTGGTGGATACCATCGTCAGCTGATACCGGCCGCGCAGCGATTGTGGTTGGTGGGTAGCTGGTGCCCTTTCACTTTCCCCACTTTCCGCGATACCCATGGACCGCTATGACCGCCAGATCCTCGGCATCCTGCAAGAGGATGCTTCCGTACCCGTTGCCGAAATCGGCGAACAGGTCGGCCTGACCTCGACACCGTGCTGGCGCCGCGTACAGAAGCTGGAAGAGTCCGGCATCATCCGCAAGCGCGTGGCGCTGCTCGATGCCGCCAGGCTCAATGTTGGCGTGACCGTCTTTGTATCGATCCGCACCAACCAGCACAACGTGAAATGGCTCAAGGCGTTTCACGGGCTCGTGGCCTCGATTCCGGAAGTCACCGAGTTCTACCGCATGGCTGGCGATACCGACTACCTGTTGCGCGTGGTGGTACCCGATATCGCCGCCTATGATGCCGTGTACAAGAAGCTGATCCAGGGCGCGGAACTTGCCGATGTGAGTTCAAGTTTCGCGATGGAGCAGATCAAGTACACCACGGCGCTGCCGCTCGATTACGCGTAGCCGTTATTGCGCGGGCTGAGTGGGTCGCTGGTGCACGATATCGAGGCCGAGACGGAAGGTGCCAAGCTCGGGCTGCTTCGGCAGGTCCGTGCCAATGATCTGAACCTTGGCCCATAGGCCGGCGGCAGCCGTATAGCGTGCACCGGGCACGAGGTCCGGATTGTCCGCCGGATCGTACCAGGCGATGAACGTGCCCAGGCCCGCATCGCCGCCGATGGCATCTACGGGGCCGCGCGCCCCGCTCAATCCCTCACCCGATGTAGTGCGCTGCAGCCGCAGCCACACCGGAAACAAATTACCAGGCTTGAGGTCCGATTTGGCCCACATATGCAGTTTGTTGTACCCGGGACCATCGAAGAGTACCTTCCTTCTCGATTCGTTCGGCCGCGTGACTGCGAACTGGAGTCGAGTATCCCGCTGGGCAGGCTTCACAGTGTGCACCGCAGGCTTCGCCTCTCCATTGGCGGGCACTGTGACATCCACTACCGTCAGCCCACCCGGGCCGATGTAGTCGCCAATGGACCACCAGGCGTCCGATTTGCGGGGCTGCTCCCCGGCCGTTGCGGGATCCATGTTGGTATAGACGCGGTTGCGGAGATGCACGCAACTGTCCGCCGGATAGTCCTTGGCCGTCCACGCCTCGATTTCACCTGGACATTCCTCGGGGTAGAAAAGTTCGGCGCTGGCATGGCCCGACAGCAGCAACGACACGAGCGTGGCGGATACCGTGACCGCATGACGTAGCTTCAGCTTCTTCTGATGCATGGTTTGGACCTCAGGGTTGTGAACGCCGAACGTAAGTCCGACGACACGCACTCTAGGGTTGCGCCATGCTGACTGAAAATAGCCTTCTATCCAAACTGGGCTGCAGTCATGCCGGTCACTGTCGAACCGATCGATTCCCGTCAACCTCGCATCGGCATTTTCGCAATCGCATCCGATCAGCCACGATGCGCCCAGCTTGTCATGCGCTTTTCAAGCACCGCGAACAGTTCGTACATCACCATGGCCATCACCGCGATAACCACCAGGCCGGCAAACGCGAGCGGCATCTTCATTGCCGAACCGGCCGACACCAGCAGGTAGCCGATGCCCTCGTTGGCCGCGCTCATCTCCGACACCGTGGTGCCGACGAAGGCCAGCGTGATCGCCACCTTCAGCGATGCGAAGAAGAACGGCATCGCGCGCGGCAGCCCGACCTTGATCAACACGTCACGGCGCTTGGCCCCGAGCACGCGCAGCACATCCTCGAGCTCCGGTTCCAGCGTGGCCAGCCCGGTGGCGATATTGACCATGATCGGAAAGAACGAGATCAGGAATGCGGTCAGGATGGCCGGACCGGCACCAAGGCCGAACCACACCACGAGGATCGGCACGAACGCTGCCTTTGGCAGCGCGTTGAACGCCGTCATCAGCGGATAGGTGGCCGCGTAGGCGAGCCGCGACGAGCCCATCAGCATGCCCAGCACCACGCCCACCACGATGGCCAGGCCAAAGCCGACCATGGTGGTCCAGAAGGTGCGCCATGCATGCCCGGCGATCACGCCGCTGTACTCGGACAGCGACACGACGATTGCGGACGGGCTCGGCAGGATGAAGTCCGATACATTGAACACCAGGCAGGCGCCCTGCCATAGCAGCAGGAACGCACCCAGCAGGACCCAGGGGGCAAAGCGCTGCACGCGCCTTGCCTGGAGAGAAGACATCGTTGCCATGATCAATGCTGCCGGTTGTTACTGCACTTGTTTCTTGTGGCCGATCTTCTCGCGCAGCTCGTGCACGCGTTCGGCAAACGGTTCGGTGTAGGTGATATCGAGCGGACGCGGGCGCGGCAGGTCGATCTCGCGACGCAGTACGATGCGGCCCGGACGCGCGCTCATCACGTAGACGGTGTCGGCCAGGAACACTGCCTCGCGCAGGTCGTGCGTGACCAAGATCACGTTGAAGCGCTGCGCCTGCCAGAGATCGCGCAGCACGCACCAGAGCTCCTCGCGCGTGAACGCATCGAGCGCGCCAAACGGCTCATCGAGCAGCAGCATGCGCGGCTGATGGATCAGCGCGCGGCAGATCGAGGCGCGCTGCTGCATGCCGCCAGACAGCTGCCACGGGTACTTGTCCTCGTAGCCGGCCAGGCCCACGGTCTTCAGCAGGTCACGGGCGCGCGCCACATACTCGTCGCGCTTCTTGCGCATGGTCGAACGGTAAGGCTCGACGATTTCCAGTGGCAGCATCACGTTGTCGAGCGTGGTGCGCCATGGCAGCAGCGTCGGCGCCTGGAACGCCATGCCCACCTGCTTGAGCGGGCCGGTAACCTTGGCACCGTTGATGCTGACCACGCCGCGCGTGGCCTCGCGCAGGCCCGTGGCCAGCTTCATGAACGTGGATTTGCCGCAGCCCGACGGACCTACGATGGCGATGAACTCGCCTTCGGCGGCCTGCAGCGACATGTCCTCGACCGCGAACTCGCCACGACGCGCGAGTTCGTCGTCGTAGGCCAGCCAGACGCGATTGAAATCGACGAAGGGCTTGCCGCCCTCCTCTGCTGATGGAGCCCCGCCCGCGGCGGGGGCCAGCGCTTCCCTTGCCATCATCGCAACACATCCAGTTCGGCGGCCGACGGCAGGTAGGCATCGGTCCACAGCGTGTCGGGGTTGATACGGCCCTTGGTGCCGAACGCATCGGCAACCTGCGATGCCATCAGCGACAGGCGCGGCTTGTTCACGCGACCGAAACCTTCGGCCTTGGCGTCGGGCGACTTGACCACGCTGTCGAGGGCCAGCTTCAGGCGCTTGACTTCAAGCTTCTCGTCGATGATGCCGTCGCGCGCCTTCACGGCCTTGATGCCTTCCTCGGGATGCGCGATCACGTCCTTGGCGGACTTGGCGAAGGCGCGCAGGAACGCCTTGACTGCCTCAGGATTGCTCTTCAGGAATTGTTCCGAGGTAATGATCGCGTTCCCGTAAAGCTTCACGCCGTACTGCGGATACGGCAGCACGACGATGTCTTCATCCTTCACGCCGCGCGCGTTGAGGTTCAGGATCGACGTGAACGAGAAGCCGGTGATCGCATCGAGATCGCCGCGCGTGAGCATGGTCTCGCGCAGCGTCGGGTCCATGGCCTGCCAGTTGAACGAAGCGGCCTGCAGCCCGTTGGCCTTGGCGAAGATCGGGAAGGCACGGCGGCCGGCGTCGAACACCGGCGCGCCGAGCTTCTTGCCGGTCAGGTCCCGGGGCGCCTTGATGCCCGACTTCTTCAGCGCCAGCACGGCGGCCGGCGTGTTGTTGTAGACCATCATCACGGCCACCGGCTTGTTCTTCGCGTCCGGGTTGTTGCCGTAGAACTCCATCACCGACGCGAGGTCGGCGAAACCCATGTCATAGGTGCCAGAGGCCACGCGATTGACCACGTTGCCCGAGCCGTTGCCCGCGTCGATCGTCACGTCGAGCTTCTCGGCCTTGAAGTACCCCTTCTGCTCGCCGAGCAGGAATAGCGCCGACGGTCCTTCGAAACGCCAGTCGAGCTGGAAGCGGACCTTGGTCGCGGCTTGCGCCTGCGCGGTGCCTGCACAGAGTGTCGACAGCACCATCGTGGTGCCCAATGCAGTGCCCAGCTTCAGCAGATGACGGCGAACAGGGGATTGCGGCATGTACCTTCTCCAGTAGTTGATCTCTCTGGGAAGGACTTTTCGCAAGGGGCGTGCCAGCTTTTCATGGGGCTGTCATGCACCGGCGCGGCGCGTGCGCGCGGTGCATTGACGAACCATGATTGTGCGTGAGGCCGTGTCAGCGCGAGTTGCCGATCACGATTGTCGACAATCCTCAGGCATCCTGCGTGGCATCGCCCACGTCGATGGCCAACGCATCGGCATCGGGCGATCCCTTTGCCGCGTTGCGTGCCTGGATCTGCCACATCTCCGCGTAACGTCCATTGGCACGCATCAATTCGGCATGCGTGCCGCGCTCGATGATGCGGCCGTGATCCATCACCAGGATCTGGTCGGCATGGACCACCGTCGAAAGCCGGTGTGCAATCAGCAGCGTGGTGCGGTTCTGCGCGAGCCGCATCAACTCTGCCTGGATGGCCTGCTCGGTGCGCGAGTCGAGGGCCGAGGTGGCTTCATCGAAGACCAGGATCGGCGGATTCTTGAGCAGCGTGCGCGCAATGGCCACGCGCTGCTTTTCTCCACCGGACAGCTTCAGGCCGCGCTCGCCCACTGGCGTGTCGTAGCCCTGTGGCAATTCGCGGATGAAATGATCGATCTGCGCGGCGCGCGCGGCGGCAATCACTTCATCACGCGTGGCTTCGGGCCGGCCATAGGCAATGTTGTAGTAGATACTGTCGTTGAACAGCACCGTGTCCTGCGGCACGATCCCGATCGAGGCACGCAGGCTCGACTGGCGCACCGCGCGGATATCCTGGCCATCGACCTCGATGCCACCCTGGGTGACGTCATAAAAGCGGAACAGCAGGCGCGCCAGCGTCGATTTGCCCGAACCGCTATGGCCAACCACGGCCGTGGTGGTGCCGGCGGCAATCGTGAAATCGACGTCTTCAAGAATCACCCGGTTCGATTCATAGCCGAACCCCACATGGCGGAAATGCACCGCGGCGCCATTGACACGAAGCGTCGGTGCATCGGGCGAATCGGCCACCTCCTGGTTGGTGCCGAGCAGCACGAACATGCGGTCCATGTCGGTCGTTGCCTGCTTGATCTCGCGATAGATCACGCCAAGGAAATTCAGCGGGATATACAGCTGGATCATCAGCGTGTTGACCAGCACCAGGTCGCCCAGCGTCAGCTTGCCGGCCGCCACGCCCACCGTGGCCCGCCACAGGATCAGGATCAGCCCGACCGCAATGATGGTCTGCTGGCCAAAATTGAGCAGCGACAGCGAGTTCTGCGAACGGATTGCCGCAGTGCGATAGGTGCGCAGGTTTTCGTCATAACGACGCGCTTCGTATTCCTCGTTGCCGAAGTACTTGACCGTCTCGAAGTTCAGCAGCGAATCGATGGCCTTCTGGTTGGCGCGCGAATCGAGCTCGTTCATCTTGCGCCGGAAGTGCGTGCGCCATTCGGTCACGATGATCGTGAACGTGATATAGCCCACCAGCGCGCACAGCGTGATGGCCGCGAACCAGATGTCGTAATGCAGGAACAGGAAGCCGACGACCAGCGACATCTCCACCAGCGTGGGCAGGATGCTGTACAGCGAATACGAGATCAGTGACTGGATACCACGCGTGCCGCGTTCGATATCACGGCTCATCCCGCCGGTCTGCCGCTCCAGATGGAAGCGCAGCGACAACGCATGCAGGTGGCGAAATACCTGCAAGGCAATCTCGCGCACCGCACTTTGCGTAACTTTCGAGAAGAGTATCTCGCGCAACTCGGTGAACAGCGTGCCCGACAACCGCAGCGTGCCGTAGGCAACGATCAGCCCCACCGGCACCACCAGCAGCGCGGTGGTGTCGCCCGGGCCGATGTTCATGGTGTCGACCAGCTTCTTCATCAGCACTGGCACGCCCAGGTTGGCCACCTTGGCGGCTACCAGGCAGGTCAGCGCCAGGATGACGCGCCACTTGTAGTGCCAGACGTAAGGCAACAGGTTGCGGACGGTCTGCCAGTCACTACGGTGCGAACCGGCACCCTTGAAAAGCGAATTGGCCGGCTCGGCGGGGGCGGGCTCGGCGGTCGTGGAATAGCGGCGCATACGTTAGAATTCGTGCCAATGCCGCGATTGTCGCAGAGATCGCCGCGTCCGGCAGACCACAGTATTCCCGCCTTATGAATTCGCCGTATTTCCCGCTCTCCTCGATCGCCGACATGTCCACTACCACTCCGCTCTCAGAACTGCCCCCTGGCAAGAATCCCGCATTGCGCGTGGTACCGATGCCCGCCGACGCCAATGTGCATGGCGATGTGTTTGGTGGCTGGATCATGGCGCAGGTCGATATCGCCGGCTCGATCCCGGCCGTCGAGCGTGCCCAGGGCCGCGTGGCCACGGTTGCCGTGAATTCGTTCCTGTTCAAGCACCCGGTATTCGTGGGCGACCTGGTCAGCTTCTATGCCGATATCGTCAAGACCGGCCGCACGTCGATCACGGTATCGGTAGAGGTCTACGCGCAACGCATGCGCCACAGCCACGAGATCGTCAAGGTGACGGAAGCCACGCTGACGTATGTGGCCACCGATGAAAGCCGGCAACCAAGGGTGCTGCCGACGGCGTAAGTTTTCTGCGAGTTTTGGTTCCCCTCTCCCGCCCGCGGGAGAGGGGTTAGGGGAGAGGGCCAGCGGTTCTGCTTGCCACCTGCCTCAATTTGAACCGCTTTGCCCTCTCCCCCGGCCCCTCTCCCGCCATGCGGGAGAGGGGAGCAAACAGGCAGGTACTTGAAGTCTCAGTTGAACTTCGAGAAATCCGGTTTGCGTTTCTCGAAGAATGCCGTGAACGCTTCCTTCGCTTCCGGCGCCACCAGCATGCGGCGGAACACGTCGCCCTCTTCGGCCATCTTCTTCTCCACGGCCGTGACATCGTCTCCCTTCATCAGACGCTTGGTCTCGCGCAGCGACGACGCCGGCAGCGCGGCAAGCTTCGACGCCTGCTGGCGCACATAGTCCTGCAGTTCGGCCACCGGCAGCACCTTGGTCACCAGGCCCATCGCCAACGCTTCCTGCGCACTGAATGCTTCGCCAAGCAACAGCTTCTCGGCGGCGCGTTGATAGCCAACCAGACGCGGCAGCAGCAGGCTCGATGCGGCTTCCGGGCACAGGCCTAGTTGCGCGAACGGCAGCGAGAGCTTGGCCGTGTCCGATGCGTAGACAAGATCGCAATGCAGCAGCAGCGTGGTGCCGATACCCACCGCCGCGCCGCTGACCGATGCCACTACCGGCTTGCTGGCGTGGCTGATCGCGTGCAGGAACTGGAATACCGGTGCCGGCGTGCCGTCGTCGCCATGGGTTGGCGGACGCTTCATGAAATCTTCCAGGTCGTTGCCGGCTGTGAAGATCTCTGGCTTGCCTTCGATCACGATCACGCGCACGGCGTTGTCGGTCTCGGCTGCGCGCAGCGCATCGGCCATGGTCTGGTACATGGCCGCGGTGATGGCGTTTTTCTTGTCGATGCGATCGAAACCAATCGTCAGTACGCCCTGGTCGATCCGTGTGGCAATGCTCATGTCTTCCTCGTCTCGGTCTGATGCTATTTCGCCGCTCACACAAACGGTGGCGGCATGTCGGAAAGATAACTCAAGCCAAACGCGCCGGCGCCCACGTTCAGCGCGACGGTCAGGCTCATGGGCGCGAGCATCAGCTCGACACCATGCCTGGCTGCGGTCTGTGCCAGCGACTGCCAGGCAGGCCACGCCTCCACGTCTTCAGGCTCGCCCGAGTATGCGGCGGCAATGGCCGGCGTGAGCAGGCATTTTGCCCGGATACAGGCTTCCGCGTGCGCCAGCAGGCGACGAATGCCGTCTTCGGTGCCGCGCGCCTTCGCAATCGCTTCGGTCTGGCCCTGATGCATGCGTATCACTGGCCGGATATTGAAGGCGCTGCCCAGCATGTAGCGGCTCCATGTGATGCTGTTCTCGCCTTTGAGCTTCGCACGCGTGTACATGTAAAGCAGCTCATCCGGAATCAGGAACATGTGCGCCGCATCGCGCAGGCGGTTCTCCACCGCATCGACCACGGCCGCGGGGCTGGCACCATCGGCCAGCATGCGCGCGGCCTCGCGCACGATCAGGGCCTGTCCCGGCCCGATTGCACCGGTATCGATCACGGTCAGGTCGAACAGCCCGCTACGCCCGGCGTCCTTGCGCAGCTTGAAACTGCGCGCCACGGTACCGACCACGGCGCCGGTGGCGTTCGCGTAAAGCTTGCTGCGGCTGCTGGCAATCGTCAGCAGGATCGCGCGGTCGCAGCCTGCCACCACGTTCTTGAGCAGATGGTCCTCAAGCTCGCGTTCGAGCAACGGGATCGATTCAGCGTAGTGGTCCTGCTTGCCAACCAGATACTGCTGATAGAGATCCGGCAACGCCGCCTCGTCGCGAGTGTCGGCCACGAAACGGTCGCCGGCGCGAATGCGGAATGGAATGGTGCGGACGCCCAATGCGTCCATCATCGCGCGCGGCATATCGCATGCCGCGTCGGCCAGAATGGCTGTCTCCTGCATATTGTTGTTTTCCTCCGGGTCAGTGCGTCAACGTGTTGGCATCTTGCGTGTCCATACATTTCTTCATCTGATCGAAGGTCGGGACAGCCAACACGGTTGACTGTCCCTTGCTGGCGCGTTTAGACGCGCTCGAAGATTCCTGCGGCACCCATGCCCGTACCCACGCACATGGTGACCATGCCGTACTTCAGGTTGTGGCGACGCAGCGCGTGCACCACGGTGGCCGAACGGATCGCACCCGTTGCGCCGAGCGGATGGCCCAGCGCAATGGCGCCGCCCATGCGGTTCACACGGGCCGGATCGAGTTCCAGATCTCGCATCACCGCCAGCGACTGCGCGGCAAATGCTTCGTTCAGTTCGATCCACTCGATCTGGTCCTGCGTCAGGCCGCCGGCCTTCAGCGCAGCCGGAATCGCGGCCTTCGGGCCGATCCCCATGATTTCCGGCGGCACGCCGCGTACAGCGAACGATACGAAGCGCGCCAGCGGCACCAGGTTGAACTGCTTGAGGATCTTTTCCGAAACCAGGATCAGCGCGCCCGCGCCATCCGAGGTCTGCGAGCTGTTGCCGGCCGTCACGCTGCCCTTGTTGGCGAACACCGCGCGCAGCTTGCCCAGTCCTTCCACCGAGGTGTCCGGACGCGGGCCTTCGTCCAGCGCGATAGTACGCGTCTTGACGCTGACCTGACCAGTAGCCAGATCCGGAAACTTCTCAACTACCTCAATCGGGGTAATCTCGTCGTTGAACTCGCCGGCCTGCTGCGCGGCAATGGCCTTCTGGTGCGAGGCCAGCGAAAACGCGTCCTGGTCTTCGCGGCTCACCTGCCATTGCGTGGCCACCTTCTCGGCGGTCAGCCCCATGCCGTAGGCAATGCCAACGTTCTCGTCGCGCTCGAAGATCGACGGCGACATCGACGGCGAGTTGCCCATCATCGGCACCATGCTCATCGATTCCACGCCGGCGGCGATCATCACATCCGATTCACCCACGCGGATACGGTCTGCCGCCATGGCCACGGCCGACAGGCCCGAGGCGCAGAAGCGGTTCACCGTGATGCCGCCCACGGTGTTCGGCAGGCCTGCCAGCAGCGCGCCAATACGCGCCACGTTGAGGCCTTGCTGCGCTTCGGGAATTGCACAGCCAACGATGGCGTCCTCGATCAGCGCCGGGTCCAGGTTCGGCACCTGGGCCACGGCAGCCTTCAGGATCATGGCCAGCAGGTCATCCGGGCGCGTGTTCTTGAACGCGCCCTTGGGGGCCTTGCCAATCGGCGAACGGGTAGCCGCAACGATGTAGGCGTCTTGCAGTTGTTTCATGATGTCGGTTCCTCGTTGGCCTGATTAGTTACGCACCGGCTTGCCCGTCTGCAGCATGCCCATGATGCGTTCCTGCGTCTTGCCATTGCCCAGCAGGTCGATGAATGCCTTGCGTTCGAGCGCCAGCAGCCAGTCTTCACTGACCAGCGAGCCGGCTTCCACGTCGCCGCCGCAAACGACTTCGGCAATGCGCGCGGCAATCAGGAAGTCATGCGCCGAGATGAAGTTGCCATCGCGCATATTGACCAGCGAGGCCTTGATCGTGGCGATGCCCGAACGGCCTGCCACGGGGATCAACTGGCCCGGCAGCGGCGCACGGTAGCCGGCATTGGCCAGCGCACGCACTTCGCTTTGCGCCACGTAGAGCAGTTCGTGAACGTTGTAGACGATCGTGTCGGTCGGTTGCACGTAGCCGATCTTCTGCGCATCGAGCGCCGAAGTGGATACCTTGGCCATTGCCGCCGCCTGGAAGCGGTTGGTGACGAAGTTCAGGTAGTTGGTGCTGCCCGCGGCCTGCGCGGCCTTGGCCGCTGCAATCGCGGCTTCCTTGAGTCCGCCGCCCGCCGGCACCAGTCCCACGCCAACCTCGACCAGACCCACGTAGCTTTCCAGCGCCACCACACGCTTGGCCGAATGCAGCATCAGTTCGCAGCCGCCACCCAGCGCGATACCCGACACGGCCGGCACCACGGGCACCGCGGCGTACTTCACGCGCATCATGGTGTCCTGGAATTTCTTCACGAATGGCTCGATGCCCTTGGCACCGCCCATCATGAAGGCCGGCATCGCGGCTTCCAGGTTGGCGCCGGCCGAGAACGGGCCACCGGGCGCACCGAGTTGCAGCGACGTCGGCTGCCACACCACCAGCCCCTTGTAGCCGGCTTCGGCCAGATCCACCGCGCGCACGATCGTGTCGAGCACGTCGGGGCCGATCGTGTTCATCTTGCTCTTGAACGAGATGACCAGCACATCGTCGGCACCGTCGCTGGTCCAGATGCGCGCGCCGTCATTCTCTTCGATGGTCTTGCCCGCGCTGCGCGGATCGGTGGCGTCGGTACCCTTGAGCGCGGCGCGGAACACCTGGCGCTCATACACCGGCAACGCGGCGCGCTTGACGAAGGCATTGGTGGCCGGCGACCACGAACCCTGCGCGCCGTGCACGCCACCGTTGTCGGCCACGGCACCATTCAGTACCCATGCCGGCAGCGGTGCGTTCGACAGCGCCTTGCCTGCATCGATATCTTCCTTGACCCACTCGGCCACCTGCTTCCAGCCGGCGGCCTGCCAGTCCTCGAACGGACCCGAGTTCCAGCCGAAGCCCCAGCGGATGGCCAGGTCGATATCGGCCGCCGAACCGGCGATCTGCTCGAGGTAGACGGCGATGTAATGGAACACGTCGCGGAACACGCCCCACAGGAACTGCGCCTGCGGATTGGTCGATTCGCGCAGCAACTTGATGCGTTCGGCCGGTTCCTTCTTGAGCATGCGCACGACGATCTCGTCGGCCTTCTTGCCCGATTCCACATACTGACCGGTCTTGGCGTCCAGCACCTTGATGGCCTTGCCTTCTTTCTTGTAGAAGCCCGCGCCGGTCTTCTGGCCCAGCGCGCCGGCATCGACCAGCCCCTTCAGCACGGCCGGCGTCTTGTAGACCGGTGCGAACGGATCACCGGCAAGCCCATCCTGCATGGTCTTGATCACGTGCGCCATGGTGTCCAGGCCCACCACGTCGGCGGTGCGGAACGTGGCCGACTTGGCGCGTCCGAGCTTGGTGCCGGTCAGGTCGTCGACGATATCGAACGGAATGCCAAATTTCTCTGCCTCGGCGAACACGGCCAGGATCGAGAAGATGCCCACCCGGTTGGCGATGAAGTTCGGCGTGTCCTTGGCGCGCACCACGCCCTTGCCCAGCGTGGTGGTCAGGAACGATTCCAGGCGGTCCAGGATTTCCGGCTTGGTGGTCGCGGTCGGGATCAGTTCCACCAGGTGCATGTAGCGCGGCGGATTGAAGAAATGCACGCCACAGAAACGCGCCTTCAGCTCGGCGTCAAAACCATCGGACAGCGAGGTGATCGACAGACCCGACGTGTTGGTCGCGAAGATCGCGTGCGGGGCCAGGTGCGGGGCCACCTTCTTGTAGAGGTCGTGCTTCCAGTCCATGCGCTCGGCGATCGCCTCGATCACCACGTCGCATTCCTTGAGCAGCTCGATATCGTCGTCGTAGTTGGCCGCACGAATCAGGCCCGCTTCATCCTTGATGCCGAGCGGTGCTGGGGACAGCTTCTTGAGATTCTCGATCGCACGCAGGGCGATACCGTTCTTCGGGCCTTCCTTGGCCGGCAGGTCGAACAGCACCACCGGCACGCGTGCATTGACCAGGTGGGCGGCAATCTGCGCGCCCATGACGCCGGCACCGAGCACGCCGACTTTCTTGACGATGAAATTGGACATACGCGCTCCTTGGAGAGTGAGCGTTTGAAGAAGAGGGTGAATATGCTCTTGGTTTGCTCCCCTCTCCCGCGCGCGGGAGAGGGGTTGGGGGAGAGGGCCAGAAGTTCTGCTTGCCGCTTGTGGCGATTTGAACCGCCTTGCCCTCTCCCCCTGCCCCTCTCCCGCATGCGGGAGAGGGGAGAAAACCATCAGAACAAGTCAGCGTCCAGTGCCATCAGCGTGGCCGAACCTGCGCGTGCCTTGCGGATTTCCGCGGCGGTTTCCGGCAGCAGCTTGGCGAAATAGAAGCGCGCCGTGGCCAGCTTGGTGACGTAGAACTTGTCGCCGCTGCCCTGCTTTTCCAGCGCGATCTTGGCCATGCGGGCCCAGAAGTACGAGAACACCAGATGACCCACCACACGCAGGTACGGCACCGCGGCGGCGCCGACTTCGTCGGGGTTGCCCATCGCCTTCATGCCGATTTCCATCGTCAGCTTCTGCACCTTGTCGCCAATATCGGCCAGCGGGTTGACGAATTCCTGCATCGCTTCGTTGGTGCCTTCCGCCTCGACGAACGCCTGCACGATCTTGCCGAACGCCTTGAGCTTGGCGCCCATGTCGCCCAGGATCTTGCGGCCCAGCAGGTCCAGCGCCTGGATCGTGTTGGTGCCTTCGTAGATCATGTTGATACGCGCATCGCGTACGTATTGCTCCATGCCCCATTCGGAGATGTAGCCATGGCCGCCGAACACCTGCATGCCCTCGTTAGTCGAGGTGAACGCGTTGTCGGTCAGGAATGCCTTGATCACCGGCGTCAGCAAGGCCACGAGGTCGCCGGCTTCCTTGCGCACGCTCTCGTCGGGATGCGACAGCTCGCGGTCGATCTGCAGCGCGGTCCAGTAGCTGAACGCGCGGCCACCTTCGGCATAGGCCTTCTGCGTCAGCAGCATGCGGCGCACGTCCGGGTGCACGATGATCGGGTCGGCTGCCTTGTCCGGTGCCTTGGGACCAGTCAGCGCGCGCATCTGCAGGCGGTCCTTCGCATACGCCAGCGAGTTCTGGTATGCCACCTCGGTCAGGCCCAGGCCCTGCGCGCCAACGCCCAGGCGGGCGGCATTCATCATCACGAACATCGCGTTGAGGCCCTTGTTAGGCTCGCCCACGAGCCAGCCGCGCGCGCCATCGAGGTTCATCACGCAGGTGGCGTTGCCGTGGATGCCCATCTTGTGTTCGATCGAGCCGCACTTGATGCCGTTGCGCTCGCCCGGGTTGCCGCTGGCATCGGGGATGAACTTCGGCACCACGAACAGCGAGATGCCCTTGGTGCCGCCCGGTGCATCGGGCAGGCGGGCCAGCACCAGGTGAATGATGTTCTCGGCCAGGTCGTGTTCGCCGGCCGAGATGAAGATCTTGGTGCCGGTGATGGCATAGGAGCCATCGGCCTGCGGGTCGGCCTTGGTGCGCAGGATGCCGAGGTCGGTGCCGCATTGCGGCTCGGTCAGGCACATCGTGCCGGTCCACACGCCCGACACCAGCTTGGGCAGGTAGGCCTGCTTCAGTTCCGGCGTGCCATGCGCGTGCAGCGCTTCATACGCGCCATGCGACAGGCCCGGGTACATGGTCCATGCCTGGCCGGCCGAGTTCAGCATCTCGTACAGCGCATTGTTGATGATGATCGGCAGGCCCTGGCCACCGAACTCGGGGTCGCAGGCCAGCGCCGGCCAGCCGGCTTCCACATACTGCTGGTAGGCCTCCTTGAAGCCCTGCGGGGCGCGCACCACGCCGTCTCCGACATAGGTGCAGCCTTCGCGGTCGCCCGGCTGGTTCAGCGGGAACACCACGTCGGCGCAGAACTTGCCGGCTTCTTCGATGACCTGGTTGATGGTGTCCGCGTCGATGTCCGCGTGCTGCGGCATCGCCTTGAGTTCGGCTTCAGCGCCGAGCAGTTCGTGGAGCACGAACTGCATGTCGCGCAACGGTGCGGTGTACTGGCCCATCAAAGTCTCCTTGGAGGTTTTCAATGCCGCCACACGCGCGTGCCGCACAGCCCCCCGCGAGGGAGCGCATGCGACCGTTGCCGGGAGGCGGCTCAGGTTCGGTAAGACTGAATCAGTTTGTTGAGCGCGACCATGGCAAGTTCGGCACTGTCCGGCAGGCGCAGGAAACGGGCGTCATGATGCAAGCCTAGTTCAAGGCTGTACATTTCGAACAGCATCAGGCGCGGATCGCAATCCGCGCGCAGATGCCCCTCTTCCTTGGCCTGGTCGATCGCACGCATCAGCGCGGCCCGCCAGATCGTGACGCTCTTGACCAGCTCGTCACGTACCGGGCTTTCCGCGCGATCGTCGTACTCGACCGCCCCGCTGATGTAGATGCAACCCGTGGTCACTTCCTGGATGCGCTTTTCCATCCAGCGCCGCACCATCGACCACAGGCGAGGCAAACCGCGCGGCTCCTGCAGCGAGGGATAGAACACCTCCTGCTCGAACCGACGGTGATACTCGCGCACCACTTCCACCTGCAGGTCCTCGCGCGACCCAAAATGCGCGAACACACCGCTCTTGCTCATCTGCATGCGTTCCGCGAGCAGGCCGATGGTCAGCCCTTCGAGTCCGTCGCGGGACGACAGCTCCAGTGCGGCATCGAGAATCGCCACGCGCGTCATCTCGCCCTTGCGCAAGGGCGTGGGCGCGGCGGCGGATTCAAGACGAACTGACTGGTGTCGCATGGTTTTCTCTCCGTTCCTTGCAGCCCCCGACATGGAGGCAGTTCCTGGCCTGACGCTGCGTTCGACAGGCATCACGACAGCCGAAGCCGCCGAATGCACGAAGTCTAAGCCAAAAAAGAACGGTCGTTCAGATTATTCTGGCGGGGCCGATTGGCATCAAGTATTTAATTAGACCGGTGTTTCTAAACGCGCGGCGCGACAGGCAGATTCGCGGCGCATTGCAGCATCGGCTTAAAAGCCGCGTGAAACCGCCGGATGCACGCAAACCGGCATTGCGGGTTGCGGCAGGACAGCATGTTACCTTGATTGGCCTCAATAGCGGCCGGTCACGCCGGCAATCACGACGCCAAGACGCAACACGTAGTAGGCGGCCCAATTGGCAAACCGGCGCAGCCGGGGCACCCGCGCATGCACTTCGGGCATCACGCGCGCGCTGCGCTGCGCCATGGCGCGCTCCAGCCGCGCACGCAAGGTATTGGCAAAGCCGGCATCGTAGACCGCCACATTCGCCTCGCGCGCCAGCAGCAGGCTGAACGGGTCCATATTGCTCGACCCCACGGTGGCCCAGGTATCGTCCACCACGGCCACCTTCGCATGCAGGAAGCTTTCCTCGTACTCGAAGATTTCCACGCCAGCCTCCAGCAGCCGTGCATACAGCGCGTGCGTGGCGTAATGCTGCAGTCGGTATTCGACCATGCCCTGCAACAACAGCCGCACGCGCACGCCGCGTTCGCGGCAGGCCAGCAGCGCTCGCCGCATCTTGTGGCCGGGCAGGAAATAGGCGTTGGCCAGGATCACGTCGTGGCGCGCGGCGCCCAGTGCGTAGAGATATTCGCGTTCGATCGTGCGCCGGTTGCGCAGGTTGTCGCGCATCAGCAAGGCGGCAGGCACGCCATCGGCCCGGACATCGTTGCGCGCCAGGCGCGCGCCCCGCGTCAGCGTTTCCACTTCGGCGAATGCCGTGGCGGTTTCACGCAGGCCGCGGCGTTGTGCAATGCGGAACCAGAGCCGTGCCGATGCCAGCGCAATCTGCGCCACCAGCGGCCCCCGCACCCGTACCGCGAAGTCAAAGCGCGGGCCCAGTTCGGGAAGATCGAGCGGGCCGTGGTTGTGGTCGTCGATGATATTGATGCCGCCCACGAAGGCCACTTTGCCATCGACCACGGCCAGCTTGCGATGCAGTCGGCGCAGATGGCGCCGCGCAAGCTTGAAGCCGCGCATGGGCCGGTAGATTTCCAGGTTGACGCCACCGGTGCGCAGGCGCTCGATCAGTGCGGCGGGCATGTCGCCCGCGCCAAACCCGTCGACCACCAGGCGCACGTCGACACCACGCCGCGCCGCGTCGATCAGTGCCTCGCCGACACGCGCACCTACGTCGTCATCGGCATAGATGTAGGTCTCCACGACCACATGTTCCTGCGCGCCCTCGATGGCCTCGATCAGCGCCGGAAAGAATTCCTGCCCATTGCTGAGCAGGTCGACGAGATTTCCCGGCACGGGGCTGCCACGGCGCCGCACCCAGCGCATCATCCGCGCTTTGGCGATGGCGCTGGTGACACCGATCCCGCGCACGGGATCAGGCGGGTGGGCCGCCGGCGGCGGTGCGTCGGGCGCGGTGGTCGAATCGGTTTCGGCGCGGTCGTAGGTCCGTGACATGACTCGATTATCGGCCAACGGGCGGCTCCTGCACATGGTCCGGGCGAACTCTGCTATCGTCGGTGTCATTCTGACGCCCAACAGGGAAAGCATTGTGAAGGTTTTTGGCATCGCCGGATCGTCGGGCAGCGGCAAGACCACGCTGCTGGACCAGTTGATTCCGCGCTTCGTGGCCGATGGCCTGCGCGTAGCCGGTATCAAGCACACGCACCACGGTTTCGACCCGGATACGCCGGGCAAGGATTCATGGCGCATGCGCCAGGGCGGTTGCGAAAACGTGGTGCTGGTGGGGGCGCGGCACCTGACGCTGATGCGCCACTACCCCGAAGACAAGCCATCGCCGGAAATTGGCGAGGCGCTGGCGGTGCTGCCGCGCGACACCGACCTGGTGATGGTGGAAGGCTACAAGTGGAGCGATTTCCCCAAGCTGGAGATCTATCGCCCGGCCAACGGCAAGACGCCGTTGTGGCCCGAGGTGCCGGGTGTGGTGGCAGTGGCCACCGATGCGATCGACGAGGTTACCGGGCAGACTGCGCTGCCGCTGCTCGATCTGTCCGATATCGATGCCATCTACGGCTGGATCCGCGACTACCTCGCGTCACACTGACCGCACCCGCTTACGCTTCCGGAATCGCTACGCGATGCGCCAGTTCGGCCATCAATGGCACATGGTCTGAGCGCTGGGCCCATTCGCGACCCGTCAGCGCCTGCGTGCGCTCGAAATCGAAACCCCGCACGTAGATGCGGTCAAGCTGCCACCACGGCATATGGCTTGGGAAGGTGTGGATACGCCCGTTCTTCGCATGGGCAGACTCCACCGCGTTGAGCGTATTACAGATCTTGGTATCGAGCTTGTGGTTCCAGTCGTTGAAATCGCCGGCGATCACCAGCGGTGCGTGAGCGGGAACCACGGCACGCACGCGCTCCACCAGCGCGCTGGCCTGGCGCACGCGGCTGCGTGCGAACAGCCCGAAATGCACGCAGATCAGGTGGGCTTCCACGCCATGGATATCGGCCACCGCATGCAGCAATCCGCGTTGCTCGAAACGATGATCGGAAATATCGAGGTTCTCCGACATCAGGATCGGATGGCGCGACAGGATCGCATTGCCGTGGTGCCCATGGTCATAGACCGCATTGCGGCCATAGACCGAATGGGGATAGGCATCGGTCGCCAGGTAATTGAGCTGGGTGTGATCGGGGTCGAACAGTTCGGCGGCAACCAGCCGGTCGTTGCGGTCCTGCACTTCCTGCAGGAACACGATATCGGCATCCATGGCCTGCAGGCCGGTGCGCACGCTCTGGATGCGCGGCTTGCCCGAGAACCCGGTCACGCCCTTGTGGATGTTGTAGGTTACGACGCGTAGTTTCATCGCGCGCCCCCTGCATCCATCGCTGGCAGTGCGGCGCTGCGCCAGACCAGTTGGCGCACCGCTTCGGCATTGCTGGTCGAGAAGCAGCGTTCGGCGGCCGCCTGCCAGGGCAGCCATTCGAACTGCAGGTGTTCACGCGGCGCCAGCGTCACGGGCAATGGCTCCGGCACGCACAAACCGAACCAGTGTTCGGTATTGCGCGTGATGCCCGGGGCATAGCGGTGTCGCCACTGGGGATAGATTTCGTAGTCGATCGTGTGCTGCCAGTCGGTCAGCTGGTAGCGGCTCGCGACAATGCCCGTTTCCTCGGCCACTTCGCGCGCCGCGGTGGCCAGCAAGGGCTCGTCTTCGGCATCAAGGCTACCCGTGACCGATTGCCAGTAGCCTGGCCGGTCGGCACGCTCGATCAACAGGACTTGCAGGTCTGGCGTATGGATGACGACCAGCACCGATTCGGGAATCTTGAAGTGCATGGGGCGGTGGAAAGGACAAACCCAAGCATAACGCAGCGGCGCATGCTTGGGCGTCTCCCGCATCCATTTACCGCGATGTGGAATGTCGGGTGCGATATCAGGCTGGCGTCAGGCCAGGGTACGTTCGTCTGGCTGGCGCGGGGACAGGAAGTGATCGCCACCGCCGGCTGGCGGGGTATCCGGCTGGACTGTGCCGGGCGCGCCGCGCAGCCAGGTATCGAAGACTTCCGGCGAATCACCATGGCCCCAGGCGGCGCGCAGTTGCTGCATCAGCGGTGCCAGCGCCTGCGTATAGCGTTGCGATGCTACATGGGCATGCTCGGCCAGCGCATCGGTGCTCTCGCGGACCTGGGCGGCCAGTTCGGCGCGCTCCTGGCCGATTTCCTTCTCGCGCGTGCCCAGCTGGTTGTACTTCTGGATCAGGAAGCGCTGGTAGTCACCGGCCTCCACGCCCTGGGCGGCCTGGGCATTGACCTGCTCGAAGCGCATCACGATGCTGGCGGTTTCCTGCTCCACATGCGCGGCCTCGGCGCTCAGGTCGCGCAGCACATCCTGCAGGCGCAGTGCTTCGCGGCGATGGGTCTGCAGTCGTGCTGCCTCGTCGTCGAACGTACGTTGGGCGGTCAGGTACGCCTGTACCACCGGCTGCGGCGCTACCACCAGCAGCGGATCGGCACCGCCCGCGCGGCGGCCCGACAGCAGCGCGTCGTCCGGCAGGCGCAGGTTACCCACATCTTCCAGCCAGCGGCCGCGGGCCATGACCGTGGCCACGGTATCGAGTGCCAGCTTGCGCAGCGCTTCGGCCCGCTGGGCCGCCACGGGCTCTGCCCCATAGGCCAGGTCCGCCGCCGGCGGCTGGGCGCCCTGCACGGCATGGGCAATATCGGGGACGCAGGCGGCCACGGTCGTGGCCACCGATTCCGACATCGCCTGTGCCGACTTGCGTACCGCGCGGCGCAGCTCGAAGCGCGCCACCAACATCATCAGCAACCCGGCCACCAGCCAGGTCAGGATGGTTTCCGCATGCGCCTGCAAAAAGGCACGGATCAGTTCTGTATCAAGTTGCATCGGTCTTTCCTCCCACGTCACGGCCGGCCTTTCGGGTGGGCCAGCTTCGCGCGCATCAGGCAAAAAGACATTCTCGGCCTGTGCTTCGTTCCAGCTGGTAACAAATGGAAACGCATCCTTTCGCCTGGAACAAAAAAACCGCGCCGAAGCGCGGTTTTCTTGCAATCCGATTAAGGATCAGACCGTGGTCTTCGGCTCCTGTGCGCGCAGGCGGATATGAAGCTCGCGCAGCTGCTTCTCGTCCACCGTGCTCGGGGCCTGGGTCAGCAGGTCCTGCGCACGTTGCGTCTTCGGGAACGCAATCACGTCGCGGATCGAGTCGGCGCCAGCCATCATCGTCACGATACGATCCAGGCCGAAGGCCAGGCCACCATGCGGCGGCGCGCCATATTGCAGTGCGTCGAGCAGGTAGCCGAACTTGGCACGCGCTTCCTCGTCGTTGATCTTCAGGGCGCGGAACACCTTGCTCTGCACGTCCTCGCGATAGATCCGCACCGAGCCGCCGCCCATTTCCCAGCCGTTCAGCACCATGTCGTAGGCCTTGGCGATGCACTTGCCCGGATCGGTCTCCAGGTATTGCATGTGCTCGTCCTTCGGGCTCGTGAACGGGTGGTGCATGGCCACCCAGCGTGCGTCTTCCTCGTCGTACTCGAACATCGGGAAGTCGATCACCCACAGCGGCTTCCAGGTGTCCTCGAACAGGCCCGTGCTCTTGCCGAATTCCGAGTGACCGACCTTCAGGCGCAGCGCGCCGATGGAGTCGTTGACGACCTTGGCCTTGTCCGCGCCAAAGAAGATGATGTCGCCATCCTGGGCGCCGGTGCGCTTCAGGATCTCGGCAATCGCGGCGTCGTGCAGGTTCTTCACGATCGGCGACTGCAGGCCATCGCGGCCCTTGGCCACTTCATTGACCTTGATCCAGGCCAGGCCCTTGGCACCGTAGATGCCCACGAATTGCGTGTAGGCATCGATCTCGCCGCGCGAGATGGCATGGCCACCCGGCACGCGCAGGCCCACCACACGGCCGTTTTCGCTGTTGGCCGGGCCCGAGAACACCTTGAAGTCGACGTCTTTCATCACGTCGGTCAGCTCGGTGAATTCCAGCTTGACGCGCAGGTCCGGCTTGTCCGAACCGAAGCGGGCCATGGCTTCGCGGAATTCCATCACCGGGAATGCATCGAGGTCCACATCGATGGCGTTCTTGAACACGGTGCGCATCATGTCCTCGAACAGGTCACGAATCTCCTGCTCGGTCAGGAACGACGTCTCGCAGTCGATCTGCGTGAATTCAGGCTGGCGGTCGGCGCGCAGGTCCTCGTCGCGGAAGCACTTGGTGATCTGGTAGTAGCGGTCGAAGCCCGAGACCATCAGCATCTGCTTGAAGATCTGCGGCGACTGCGGCAGCGCGAAGAAATGGCCCGGGTTCACACGCGACGGCACCAGGTAGTCACGCGCGCCTTCGGGCGTGCTCTTGCCCAGCATCGGGGTCTCGATGTCGATGAAGCCTTGTGCGTCCAGGTACTTGCGCACTTCCATCGCCACCTTGTAGCGCAGGCGCAGGTTGTATTGCATCTGCGGACGGCGCAGGTCCAGCACGCGGTGCGTGAGGCGCGTGGTTTCCGACAGGTTGTCGTCGTCAAGCTGGAACGGCGGCGTGACCGACGGGTTCAGCACGCTCAGCTCGTGGCACAGCACTTCGATCTTGCCCGAGGTCAGGTTGCTGTTCTCGGTGCCGGCCGGACGCGGGCGCACCTTGCCAACCACGCGGATGCAGAACTCGTTGCGGATTTCTTCCGCGGCCTTGAACATCTCCGGACGGTCCGGATCGCACACTACCTGCACCAGACCCTCGCGATCGCGCAGGTCGACAAAGATCACGCCACCATGATCGCGGCGACGTTGCACCCAGCCGGTCAGGGCCACTTCCTGGCCGATCAGTTGTTCGGTCACCAGACCGCAGTAGTGAGTACGCATGGAGGACATAGGAGGAATTCCCTGTAAAGCACGGCGGCAAGGCGCAGCCGCGCGCAAATCAATTGGTATGGGTGTCGGCGACTTCAGCAGCGGCGTCGGCGGCAACGACGGCGAGCGCGGCGTCGGCAGCGTGATCGTCATCGTTCTGCTTGCGCGGCAAGTCGGTCGGCGCCACGACGCCCATCGACACGATGTACTTCAGCGCCGCATCGACGGTCATGTCGAGCTCGATGGTGTCGGCCTTGGGCATCATCAGGAAGAAACCCGAGGTCGGGTTCGGCGTGGTCGGCACATACACGCTGACGTATTCGCCTTGCAGGTGATTCTGCACGTCTCCGCCCGGTCTGCCAGTCAGAAACGCAATGGTCCACGACCCTTCGCGCGGATACTGCACCAGCAGCGCCTTGCGGAACGCGTTGCCCGATGACGACAACAGCGTGTCGGACACCTGCTTCACGCTGGTGTAGATCGGGCCGACCACCGGAATATGCCCCAGCAGTGCTTCCCACCAGCGCACCAGGCGCTGGCCGATGAAGTTGTGGGCCAGCACGCCCACCACGAGGATGAACAGCAGGGTCAGGATCGCACCGAGGCCCGGAATGCGGCGCCCGAACAGGTTCTCGGGCTGCCACGCCACGGGCAGCAGCGCCATGCTCTGGTCCATCGTGCCGATGATCAGGTTGAGCACCCACAGCGTGATGCCCAGCGGCACGAGCACGAGCAACCCGGTCAGGAACCAGGTCTTGACGGCGGAAGTCTTCTTGGTGGCCACGACTTGCCCGCGCTTAGTGGCTGGCGCTCGAGCCGGCGCCGCCGGTGGCCGGCGCGGCGGATGCCGTGGCCGTGGCCGACGACGATGACGACTCGGCGGCGGCCGGGGCCGCTGCGGTTTCAGTCGCGCCGGCAGCACCGGTCGCGCCAGCCGCGGTGGCGGGCGCACTGGCGCCGCCGCCGTTGCCGCCGCGGAAGTCCGTCACATACCAGCCCGAGCCCTTGAGCTGGAAGCCGGCCGCGGTCAGCTGCTTCTTGAAGGTCCCGGCGGTGCCGCACGATGGGCAGTCCGTCAGCTGAGCATCGCTCATCTTCTGCAGCACATCGCGCCCGTGGCCGCAGGCGTCGCAACGGTAGGCATAGATCGGCATGGTTCTCTAGTGAAAATCTGAAACGTAAAGCGGGTAGATGGCTGCGCCGCCGCAATCGACAAGTGCGATGCACGTGAAAAAAATGCACGTGCGGCGATGCAAAGCCTCGGATTATAAACCGTCGGCGAGGTATCTACTGGCAGGAAATGGGCTCATTCCGAGGCGCAATCGTCACGAATGCGCCAGAAATGGTGAATGTTACGCAATATGCACTTCACGAACCCGCGGATGGTCGCTGATCCATTGCGGCAGCAGCGAGCCAAACACCATGCCGCTGATCGAGAACAGCAGTCCCACCATCTGCGGCGGCACCGTGGCATCGGCGAAGGCCACTTCGCAGGTCAGCCACGACGCCAGGCCGAGCATGATCGCCAGCAGGCCGCCCTGCCGCGTGGCCGGCTTCCAGAACAGGCCAAACGCCAGCGGTACGAACGACGACACCAGCGTCACCTTGTAGGCGTTCTCGACCATATGGAAGATCGACAGGTGCGAATTGAGCGCGAACAGCGTGATCAGCGCGGTGAACACCAGCACCACCGCCTGCATCACGCGCAGGAACTGCTTGTCGCTGAGATGGCGGAAGTACGGACGCAGGATGTTTTCGGCAAAGGTCACCGACGGTGCCAGCAGCGTGGCAGAGGCACAGCTCTTGATGGCCGACAGCAAGGCACCGAAGAACATCACCTGCGCGAACATCGGCGCGTGGGTCAGGATCAGCTTCGGCAGGATCAGTTGCGAATCGGTATTGATGTACTTCTCGACCATCCCCGGGTCGATCAGCGTGGCCGAGTAGGCCAGGAACATCGGGATGAACGCAAAGAAGAAATACAGCACGCCGCCCAGCACCGAGGCACGGCCGGCAATTTTTTCGGTCTTCGACGACGTCACGCGCTGGAACACGTCCTGTTGCGGGATCGACCCGAGCATCATCGTAAACAGCGCGGCCGCGAAGCCGATGATCTGCACAAAGTCGAGCGAGGGCAGGAATTCGAACTTGCCGGCGGCCGCCGCGTGAGACACCACCGCCGTCACGCCACCGGCCTGGCCACTGACTTCGTAGCCGATATAGAGCATGCCGATCACGATGATGATCATCTGGATGAAGTCGGTCACGGCCACCGACCACATGCCGCCGAACAGCGTATAGACCAGCACGCTGGCCGCGCCGATCATCATGCCCGCGTCCTGCGACAGCGCGCCGTCCGATACCGTATAGAACACCAGGCCCAGCGCCTTGATCTGTGCCGCCACCCAGCCCAGGTACGACACCACGATGCACAGCGTGGTCAGCACTTCGGCCACGCGGCCGTAGCGGTTGTGATAGTAGTCACCGATGGTGAGCAGGTTCATCCGGTACAGCGGCCGGGCGAAGAACAGGCCCACGAGGATCAGGCACAGCGAGGAACCAAAGGGATCGGACACCACGCCCGACAGCCCTTCCTTGAGGAATACGGCCGGGATACCCAGCACGGTCTCGGACCCGAACCATGTGGCGAATACCGTGGCGGTGACGATGTAGAACGGCAGGCTGCGGCCCGCGACGGCGAAGTCGGCGGTGCCCTTGACGCGCAAGGCCGCCCACAGGCCGATGCCGACCGAGATAATCCAATAGACGATGACGAACCAGATCAGCATGCCGCTGCCCTATCCCAAATAGCCAGAAATGCCCTGGTGGCGAAAAACCGAAAGCCGGCTGGAGGCCTGGAGCTTCACAGGCTGACTCCAGCGGGAGTCCAATTCATCGGTCGGGGCCGCGGGCGCCCGGGCGGGCAGGTGCGGTCGTAGCCGAATCAAAACGCGGATTATAGCGATGCAGACCCCTGCGGGAACAAAAAAATCCCGGCGCCAGGTCAAATCCCCATTCTGGTTCACATGAAGTGTTGTATGGCGGCGAGGAGGCGGAGTCGTACCGCCTACCAGTACCCCACCCAGGCCAGGGCCTGGACGATCACGATCCCCGCCAGGAAGCCGCCCATCAGCAGCAAGGCCGTGGACAGCCGGCGGTTGGTGCGGCGCTGTTCACTCACCAGTTGCGCCAGCAGGCGCTCCTGCTCGCCGTTGTTCTGCAGCGCGCGGCGCTCCAGGAACTGGTGGGCCAGGCGCGGGAAGTCGGGCAGCATCTTGGCCCATTGCGGCGCCTCCACCTTGACGCGTTCCCAGGCGCCCTGCCAGCCCACCTGCTCATACATCCAGCGTTCCAGGAACGGCTTGGCCGTCTTCCAGAGATCGAGGTCCGGGTCGAGCTGGCGGCCCAGCCCTTCGATATTGAGCAGAGTTTTCTGCAGCAACACCAGTTGCGGCTGGATCTCGACATTGAAGCGGCGCGAGGTCTGGAACAGGCGCATCAGCACCATGCCCAGCGAGATCTCACGCAGCGGCTTGTCGAAATACGGCTCGCAGCAGGCCCGCACGGCCGATTCCAGCTCCTCGACACGCGTCTCCGCCGGCACCCAGCCAGATTCCACGTGCAGCAGCGCCACCCGGTGATAGTCGCGGCGGAAAAACGCAATGAAGTTCTGCGCCAGGTAGTTCTTGTCGAACTCCGACAGCGCGCCGACGATGCCGAAGTCGAGGGCGATATACCGGCCGAAGGTCTCGGGCTGCACCGACACCAGGATATTGCCGGGGTGCATGTCGGCGTGGAAGAAGCCGTCACGGAACACCTGCGTGAAGAAGATCTCCACGCCCTCCTCGGCCAGCTTGTGCATGTCCACGCCCGCCGCCTTCAGCGATTCGGTACGCGAGATCGGGATGCCGTGCATCCGCTCCATCGTGAACACACTGGTGGTACACCAGTCCCAGAACACTTCAGGCACGCACAGCAGGTTGCTGTCGGCAAAATTGCGGCGCAACTGGCTGGCGTTGGCCGCCTCGATCATCAGGTCCAGCTCGTCGTGCAGATACTTGTCGAACTCGGCCACCACCTCGCGCGGTTTCAGCCGGCGGCCGTCCACCCAGACCCGTTCCAGCCAGGTGGCCATGTCGCGCATCAGCGCCAGATCGCTGTCGATCACGGGCAGCATGCCCGGCCGGAGCACCTTCACGGCCACCTCGCGGCCATGGTTCGGGCCGCCGCGCAGCGTGGCAAAGTGCACCTGCGCAATCGATGCGCTGGCCACGGGCTGGTGCTCGAAATTCTCGAACAGCGTGGTTAGCGGCCGGCCCAGCGATTTTTCGATGATCTTTACCGCTACGGCGGAATCGAACGGCGGCACCTGATCCTGCAGCTTGGCCAGTTCATCGGCGATATCGGTCGGCATCAGGTCCCGGCGCGTGGACAGGACCTGGCCGAACTTCACAAAGATCGGACCGAGCGTGGTCAGCGCCAGGCGCAGGCGCTCGCCACGCGGCTGGTCGAGCTTGCGGCCGATGGTGATGACGCGCACCAGCAGCTTGATGCGCCGGCTCTTGAAGCCGGACAGCACTAGCTCGTCGAGCCCGTAGTAAAGGATGACAAAGACAATCTTGCAGAGGCGCAGCAGGCGGGTCATGCGGGATCTTCAGGATGCGGAGCCGCGCGGGGCGGCAACGGGTGCAATATGGCGGCAGACATCAGCCGGGGGCTAGCGGTGGGCCGACGGCAGCGATCCCGGGGAACCCGCTCCCGGCGCCTGCGCTGTCGACCGCTCCAGACGTTCAAGCCTTTTCTCCAGCCGCGCCAGATCGTCGCGCAGGCGCGCGACATCGCTGCCCAGCCCGTCCAGCGCCGCATGGCGCACCAGCGTCGGTTGCTCGTCCAGCAGGTATTCGGTCACGTTGTCGAGCAGGGCACGGCCAACGCGCGTTGCGCTTTCGTGCATCTGGCGCGCGCCGTCTACCACGCGCTGCGCCACGCTGTCGCTGACCGGCGCACCCATCACGCCACGCAGCGCACGCGACAGGTCTTCGGCCGCATCCCAGCGCAGATTGCGCGCGAGCGTGGATACCGCATTGGCCAGTTCGGCATCGCCATCGATGCGTACATGGCGCATCGCGGCAGCCTGCCCGCCTTCGGCCACGTCGGCCACCACGAGCGGCCATTGCTGCAGCGGCACGATCAGCGTCACGGCGGCCTCGCCGGCCTCGGGGGCCAGCTCGATGCCGCCCTGCTCCACCACCCGCAGCGACAGCGCGAAGGCGGCCGCATCAAAGCGGATCACGCGGCCAGCGAACGGCGCCAGCAACGTACAGGCCCATGGTTCCTGTTCGATCAGGTGATTCAGTGCGGCGACGATCGGCGCGGCCAGCGGTGTCGGCAAAGCGTTCATGGCGTCCGGTATTCGGGCGGGTCTCGCCCAATAAAAAAGGCCCACGCGTACGTGGGCCTCCATTCTAAGCTACTTGATAAGCTACTTAAGCTGCCCGGCCGCCGCATCACGCCATCCGTGCGGCGGCTGGCGCAAGCCGGCTCAGGATTCCTGCTGGATACCGGCCAGCAGCCAGCCGCCATCGCCGGACGTCGACTTGGCCAGGTTCCAGACCTCGCCGAACGGCTGGGCCGCTTCACCGGCGTTTTCGCGGATCATGCCCGAGAAGCGCACGCTGGCGATATGCTGCGTCGCGGTCGACTCGATGCCGAGCAACTGGGCGTCAAGCGTAACCACGTCGGTCTTGTTGACCGCGGTGCCGCGCTCGGCCAGGTCCATCTTGATTTCGGCGAACATTTCCGGCGACGTGAACTCGCGGATATCGTCGAGATTACCGGCATCCCATGCGGCCTGCAGGCGCACATAGTGGACCTTGGCATTGCGCAGGAACGATTCGGTATCGAAATCGGCCGGCACACCCCATGGCTGCTGGACTGCCGCGGCGGTAGCACCCGCCGCCGCGCCGCCCATGACCGGATTGGCCGCCGCACCGTTGTAGCCAGTCGGCTGCACCGGTTCGGCCTGGCGCAGCGTCGGCTCGGCACTACGCTCGGCACCACCGAACGGTCCAGCGTTGCCGTTGCCGCTACCCATGCCGGCATAGGCCGGGGTCTGCGAGCGTGCCGAACCGCCACGGAACTTGCGGAACAGCCACAGCGCGATCATCGCGATCACGGCGAACATGATCACGTTGGCCAGGAAGCTGGCGGCCGCGCCGCCCAGGCCAAAGTGCGACAGCAGGTAGCCGATACCCAGGCCAGCCGCGAGGCCGCCGAGCATGCCACCCCAGTTACGCTTGGGTGCCGCGGCTGCGGCCGCACCCGCGGCGCCGGCCGTTGCCGGCGCGGCCTGCTGGGCCGGTTGCTGCTGGGCCGGCGCATTCTGCTGCGGCGGCGTTGCCTGGCGCTGTTGCGTCACGCTCGACGATTGCTTGCCGACGCTGCGCGAACCCCCCAGGCGCTTGGCCTCCGCGTCCAGCGTTGCCCCGAAGGCTACCGTCGCGATCAGCGCGATAGCCAGGAATTTCCCACGAAAAGAAGACATTATTTGCGATCCCCTGTCATTTCCGCTCAACTTTGGAGCGAACATGGCGAATTAATACTTTCTACCGACGTGGAGCGCCACTACTCCGGCCGTCAGATTGAAGTATTCGACCTTCTCGAGCCCAACTTGTTCCATGATGCGTACAAGCGAACCCTGGTCTGGATGCATTCTGATCGATTCCGCCAGATAGCGATAGCTAGGGGCATCCCCCGCTACACGCTCGCCCAGCCACGGTAGCACCTTGAAAGAATAGACGTCGTAGGCCTTTTCGAGCGGCTTCCAGACCTTCGAGAACTCCAGCACCATGACCTTGCCGCCCGGCTTGACCACGCGGCGCATCTCGGCCAGCGCGCGGTCCTTGTGCGTCATGTTGCGCAGGCCGAACGCCACGGTCACCAGATCGAAATAGTTGTCGGGGAACGGGATCTTCTCGGCGTCGCAGAGCGCCACCGGCGTTACGACACCCTTGTCCAGCAGGCGGTCGCGGCCCACGCGCAGCATCGACTCGTTGATATCGGTCAGCCAGACTTCGCCGGTCGGACCGGCCTTCTTCGCAAAGGCCTTGGCCAGGTCGCCCGTACCGCCGGCAATGTCCAGCACCTTCTGGCCCGGACGCACGTTGGCCTGGGCAATCGTGAACACCTTCCAGAGCCGGTGCATGCCGCCGGACATCAGGTCGTTCATCACGTCATAGCGGCTCGCCACCGAATGGAACACGCCCGCTACCTTGCCGGCCTTTTCCGTTTCGTCGACTTTCTCGAACCCGAAGTGGGTTTCACTCATTCTCTGACTCCAGGTCCTGTATTCAGTGCTGATGGCCGCATGCGTGGCCGCCGGCCGCGGGCATCTGCGCATCGCGGTCTAGCCCGGCGGCTTCAAGCCGCTTCAGGTAGTCCGTCCACAGCGCGTCCTGCTGGTCGCCCAGGCGATACAGCAGTTCCCATGAATAGATGCCGGTATCGTGGCCATCGTCGAAGCGGATCAGGATGGCGTAGTTGCCGACCTGCTCCACCGCCGCGATACCGACGTTGCGCTTGCCGGTCTGGAGGGTTTCCTGTCCGGGGCCATGGCCCTGCACTTCGGCGGAGGGCGAGTAGACGCGCAGCAGTTCAAACGGCAGCCGCCAGGTGCGGCCATTGTCAAAACCGATTTCGAGCACGCGCGACTGGGTGTGCACGGTCAGCGCGGTGGGATGGGGGGTATCTTTTTCGAGGCCAGCCATGATCAAGTGTGCGACGCCATCAGGCGTCCTGTACGACCCGATAGCTTACTCCACCGCCCTCGCCTTGCCCATCCCGCGGGCCGCCGCCGCTTTCGTCCGTGCCATCGCCCACCGGCATGTAGCGCAGGCGCCGTCCATGAAACGCGGCCACGGTACTGCGGTGGGCAATGCTGACGATCGCGGCATCGGGCAGTTCCTCCACCATCAACTGGTACATCGCGCGCTCGGTTTCCTCGTCGAGGGCGCTGGTGGCTTCATCGAGGAACAGGTAGTCGGGCTTCTGCAGCAAGGCGCGCGCGAAGGCCAGCCGTTGCTGCTCGCCCGGTGACAGCCGCAGCGACCAATTGTCGAATACGTCGAGATGCTTGGTCAGCATACCCAGTCGTGCCTGGCGCAACACCTTGACCAGCGTCTCGCGCGAATGGGCGTTGCCGACATCGGGATAGGACAATGCATCGGCCAAGGTGCCGATCGGCAGATAGCTACGTTGCGGCAGGAACAGCATGCGCGTGTGCGGAACCGTAATGCGCCCGCTGCCATAGGGCCAGATACCGGCCAGCGCGCGGAACAGTACGCTCTTGCCGCAGCCGGACGGACCGCTTACCAGCCAGCGTTCGCCCGGCCCGATCGACAGCGAGAACGGCGCCACCAGCGGCCGTTGGCCAGGGCGGGCATTGGGATCGACGCCCTCCTCATCGACACCCAGGCCACCGCGCACCGGCAACGCCAATGCCAGGCCACTGATCGCGATACTGGTATCGGTGCGGTCGTCGGATTGCACCACCTCGATATCACCGGGGCCTTCATGCAGCAGGTCCTGGCGCTCGGCCACCCGCATGGCTTCCTGGAAATCGATCAGACGGTTCGCCGCGGCCTTCCAGCCCACCAGCGTTGCATAGCTGTCGACGAACCATGACAACGCGCCCTGCACCTGCCCGAATGCCGAATTGATCTGCATCAGCCCACCGAGCGTAAGCTTGCCCGAGAAGTAACGCGGCGCGGCCACCAGCAGCGGGAAGATGATCGCGAACTGGCCGTAGCCCGAATTCACGAAGGTCAGGCGCCGGGTGTAGCGCATCAGCTGGTTCCAGTTGGCCCGGATCCGCTCGAAGCGGGCGCGCAGCCCGGCCTGTTCGGTGGGCTCGCCGCGATACAGCGCCACCGGCTCGCTGTTTTCACGCAACCGCACCAGCATGAAACGGAAGTTTGCCTCGTACTGCTCCTGCTGGAACGACAGGCCGATCAGGGGCCGCCCGACAAAGTGGGCAATCAGCGAACCGACCACCGCGTATGCAATGGCAAACCACACCATATAGCCCGGGATGGTCAGGTCCACCCCGCCCAGCGCAAAGCTGATCGGCCCGGACACCACCCACAGGATGCCGATGAACGACACCAGCGTGACCACCGAGTTGAGCAGGCCCATCGACAGCGTCAGCGCACCATCCGTGAACTGGCGCAGGTCGTCGGCCAGCCGCTGGTCGGGGTTGTCCGTGGCATGGGTCTGTTCGATGCGGTAGTACGCCTGGTGACCCAGCCAGCGCTGCATGAACGTGCCGGTCATCCACGTGCGCCAGCGCATCTGCAACATCATCTGGTAGTACTGACGCGAGATCGCCAGCACGATAAAGCAGGCGGCAATCCACGAGAACCGCAGCAGCAGCGCCTTGAACGAAACGTAGTCGCGCTGCTCGATCGCGTTGTAGAACACGCGGTTCCATTCGTTGAGCAGCACATTGATATAGACGATGCCAAGGTTCAACGCCACCACCAGCGTGAGCAGGCCCAGGCCGGCCTTGCGATCCTCGGATTTCCAGTACGGCTTGATCAGTGCCCAGGTGGCGGCCAGGCGCAACCGGCTCTGGTTCTTGAGTGCCTCTGCGGGAACGGCAGGGCCGGGCACGATAACGGACGACGGTGTGGAAGACATGGCGCCTGCGGTTTGACCCGCACGGCTGGCCGGCGGGCATGTTGTTGTTCGACCGGTGTCAGACGCGCCGCGATGCGCGCGGGTTCCGTACCAGACTGCTAGCGCACTTTATCAGTCGGCCGGGCCAAGCGCCGAAAGTGCGGCCCGCAGGGTAGGCAGGCGGGTCGCCAGTTCGGCGATGCGCGCCGGCTCGGCAGCCCGTTGCGGCGCGGCCCAGATGGCTTCGGGGAAATGGGTATCCCAGCGATAGCGCGGGATGATGTGCCAGTGCAGGTGGGGCACCATATTGCCAAACGCGGCCAGGTTGACCTTGTCCGGGGTCATGACTTCACGCACTACGCGCTCCACACGCGCCACCAGCCGCATCAGCCAGGCCTGGTCGGCCTCGTCAAGATCGGTCAACTCGGCCGCATGGTCGTTCCAGACCACGCGGCAGAATCCCGGGAAACGCTCATGCTCGACCAGGATCACGCGCGCCCGATCCCCCATCCAGACCATCTCGCCGCCATCGGCTTCGCACAGGGGACAGTTGGGGAGTCGGGTCATGGCGCAGATAAATTGAGATTGGTTTGCTCCCCTCTCCCGCACAGCGGGAGAGGGGCCGGGGGAGAGGGCCCGGCGGCTCTGAATGCGACAAGTCGCAATTTGAACCGCTTTGCCCTCTCCCCCACCCCTCTCCCATTGCATGGGAGAGGGGAGCGCATAACTACTGGTGGTAGCGAGTTAAACCAGAACTCGCTCGATACCACCCGAGTTGGCCTTCGTCACGTAGTCGGGCAGCCAGTTCTCACCGAGCAGATGCTTGGCCATCTCCACCACGATGTAGTCGGCGGTCACCGATGCATCCTCGTTGTAGCGCGACAAACCCTGCAGGCACGACGGGCAGCTGGTCAGGATCTTGACGTCGCCGTTGAAGTCGTCGGTGCGCAGCTTGTCGGCACCCTTACGCATTTCCTCTTCCTTGCGGAAGCGGATCTGCGTCGAGATATCGGGACGCGTCACGGCCAGCGTGCCGGACTCGCCGCAGCAACGCTCGTTCTTCTCGATCTTGCCGCCGCCCTGGTTGCCGCCCATCAGGTCGTTCACCAGCTTGGTCGGATCCATCGTCTTGATCGGCGTATGGCACGGGTCGTGGTACATGTAGCGCGTACCGGTGACGCCCTCAAGCTTGACGCCCTTCTCGAGCAGGTACTCGTGGATGTCGATGATGCGGCAGCCCGGGAAGATCTTGTCGAATTCATACCCGGCCAGCTGGTCATAGCAGGTGCCGCAACTGACCACCACGGTCTTGATGTCGAGGTAGTTCAGCGTATTGGCCACGCGGTGGAACAGCACGCGGTTGTCGCTGACCATCTTCTCGGCCTTGTCGTACTGGCCGGCGCCGCGCTGCGGATAGCCGCAGCACAGGTAGCCCGGCGGCAGCACGGTCTGCACGCCCACATGCCAGAGCATGGCTTGCGTGGCCAGTCCCACCTGCGAGAACAGACGCTCCGAACCGCAGCCCGGGAAGTAGAACACGGCTTCCGTTTCGGCCGTGGTCGTCTTCGGATTGCGGATGATCGGCACGATCTCGTTGTCCTCGATATCGAGCAACGCACGCGCGGTCTTCTTGGGCAGGTTGCCCGGCATCTTCTTGTTGATGAAGTGGATCACCTGCTCCTGCACCGGCGGCTTGCCAACCGTCGCGGGAGGATGCTGGGTCTGCTTCTTCGCCAGTTTCTTGAGTACCTCGTTGCCCAGGCGCTGAACCTTATAGCCCCAGCCGATCATGGCCGCGCGGGTCATGTTGATGGTCTGCGGGTTGGTCGCGTTCAGGAAGAACATCGACGCGGCGGTGCCTGGGTTGAACTTCTTCTGGCCCATCTTGCGCAGCAGGTTGCGCATGTTCATCGACACGTCGCCGAAGTCGATCTTGACCGGGCACGGCGTCACGCACTTGTGGCAGACCGTGCAGTGGTCGGCCACATCGGAGAACTCGTCCCAGTGCTTGATCGACACACCGCGGCGCGTCTGCTCCTCGTACAGGAACGCCTCGACCAGCAACGACGTGGCCAGGATCTTGTTGCGCGGGCTGTACAGCAGGTTCGCGCGCGGCACGTGCGTGGCGCACACGGGCTTGCACTTGCCGCAGCGCAGGCAGTCCTTGACGCTGTCGGCAATCGCGCCAATGTCGCTCTGCTGCATGATGATCGACTCATGCCCCATCAGCCCGAACGACGGCGTATAGGCATTGCGCAGGTCGGCGCCGGGCAGCAGCTTGCCCTTGTTGAAGCGGCCCTGCGGATCCACGCGCTGCTTGTACGCGCGGAATTCGCCGATCTCGTCCTCGGTCAGGAACTCGAGCTTGGTAATGCCGATGCCGTGCTCGCCAGAGATCACTCCATCGAGCGAACGCGCCAGGTCCATGATGCGGGCCACCGCGCGGTGCGCGTCCTGCAGCATGTCATAGTCGTCCGAATTTACCGGGATATTGGTGTGGACGTTGCCGTCGCCGGCGTGCATGTGCAGTGCCACGAAGACGCGGCCGCGCAGCACCTGCTTGTGGATCTTCTGCGCCTCATCGAGGATCGGCTTGAATTCGCCGCCGTTGAAGATCTTGCGCAGTTCGGCACGGACCTCGCTCTTCCAGCTCACGCGGATCGTGCGGTCCTGCAGCAGGTGGAACACCGTGGCGTCGGGTTGCGCCTGCAGGCGCTGCTCGAAGGCCGGCCCGAGCAAACCCAGGCCATGTCCGATCAGCGAGGCACGCGCGCTGGCCAGCGGCGTATCGAGATGGTCCTGCAGGTAGCGCCAGCGCGCGCGGATTTCGCGCAGCAGCGACAGCGCATGCTGCACGCGGTCTTCCAGCAGTTCGGCACTGGGAATTTCATTGGCGTCGTCGCTGCGGCCCAACGGCAGGTTGCCGCGCGCGAAGAACGCTTCGAGATCGTCGGTCAGCTTGAGCTTGTTCTTGATCGACAGCTCGATATTGATGCGCTCGATGCCATCGGTGTACTCGCCCATGCGCGGCAGCGGGATCACCACGTCTTCATTGATCTTGAAGGCGTTGGTATGGCGCGCGATGGCGGCGGTACGCGAACGGTCGAGCCAGAACTTCTTGCGGGCCTCGGGGCTCACGGCGATAAAGCCCTCGCCGCTCTTGCCGTTGGCCATGCGGATCACTTCCGAGGTGGCGCGCGCCACGGCATCTTCGTCGTCGCCAACGATATCGCCAATCAGCACCATCTTCGGAAACGCGTTGCGCTTGCTCTTGGTGGCGTAGCCCACCGCGCGCAGGTAACGCTCGTCCAGGTGTTCCAGGCCGGCCAGGATGGCGCCGCCCGGACGCTTCGATTCGCCGTCGAGGTAGTCCTTGATTTCGACGATGCTCGGAATCGCATCGCGCGGCTGGCCAAAGAACTCGAGGCACACCGTGCGGATATGCTTCGGCATGCGATGCAGGATCCAGCGCGCGCTGGTGATGATGCCGTCGCAGCCTTCCTTCTGCACGCCGGGCAGGCCCGCCAGGAACTTGTCCGTAACGTCCTTGCCGAGCCCTTCCTTGCGGAACTTGCGGCCTTCGATGGCCAGCGTCTCGGTGCGCAGCACCTTCTCGCCCGGCTTGCGATTGCCGTCCGACCACTGCAGTTCGAAGGTGGCCACCGGCACATCGTGGATCTTGCCCAGGTTGTGGTCCATGCGCCGGATCTCGAGCCAGTTGCCCCCGGGATCGACCATGCGCCACCACGCCAGGTTGTCCAGCGCCGTGCCCCACAGCACGGCCTTCTTGCCGCCGGCGTTCATGGCCACGTTACCGCCGATGCACGACGCATCGATCGAGGTCGGGTCCACCGCGAACACCAGGCCGGCCTTGTCAGCCGCATCGGCCACGCGGCGCGTCACCACGCCGGCACCCGAGAAGATCGTCGCCACCTTGTGCGAAACGCCCGGCATGTCGGTCATCTCGACCGGATCGAGCTGTTCGAGCTTTTCGGTGTTGATGACGGCCGAGAACGGCGTCAGCGGCACCGCGCCACCGGTATAGCCGGTGCCGCCCCCACGCGGGATGATGGTCAGGCCGAGTTCGAAGCAGCCCTTGACCAGGCCGGCAATCTCTTCCTCGTTGTCCGGGGTCAGCACCACGAACGGGTATTCAACGCGCCAGTCGGTGGCGTCGGTCACGTGCGACACGCGCGACAGCCCGTCGAACTTGATGTTGTCTTTCTGCGTCACGCGGCCCAGCACGCGCTGGGTGCGCTTGCGCAGCGCGTAGGCATCGGCAAATTCCTGATGGAATGCCTCGATCGCCTGCTTGGCGAACGCCACCAGTTGCTCCACGCGGTGCGAACGGTCCTCGGCAGCCGGCTCGGCGTGCTCGGCACGGTCCGCGGCGCTGCGCTTCTCGATTTCGTTCAGGCGGTGGTGCAACGCGCCAACCAGCATCTGGCGGCGCTTGGGGTTTTCAAGCAGGTCGTCCTGCAGGTACGGATTGCGGCGGACTACCCAGATATCGCCGAGCACCTCATAGAGCATGCGCGCCGAACGGCCGGTACGGCGTTCGCTGCGCAGTTCATCGAGAATGCGCCAGGCTTCGTCGCCCAGCAGACGGATGACAATCTCGCGATCCGAAAACGACGTGTAGTTATAGGGGATCTCACGCAGGCGCGGAGGGGCATCCTGCGCAGCGAGCTTGGCATCGAGCACGAGTGGGGCGTTCATGGGCGGGACCGCTGAAGCTGCGCACGGGGACTGTGCGCGATTTTCGTCATTAAAGGGCGATTGTACTGCAACGCCCCATTTTGCCGCACCGCAACAATGCGCTTTTCGATGAATAACCCCTGAAACTGTCAGGGATCATCGCCAATTGCATGCAATTCGTGCGGTTTTTCACATTACTCAGAACCACTGGCGAATCGCCTCGCCGACCCCGTGCCAGAACGAATCCGGGATCCACAGCAGACTGCCGGTCATCACCAGATAGCGCAGGAATTTGCCAATCGCCATATAACCCACGCTACGCCAGAACGGCATGCGAAGCCAGCCCGCTAATGTGCACAATGGATCACCAATACCCGGCAACCACGACAACAGCATGGTCGGCGGGCCGTACCGGCGCATCCAGCGGAAGTATTTCGCGTCGAGCTTGGGCTTGTGCGGTTTGCGGGGGTGACGCCGGTGCTGGGCGTGCTCGATCTCATGCTGATGGTGCTGGCGCCGCTGGCGATAGCGCACCACGGCCAGCTTGGCCGCGTAGCCGAGCCACCAGTCGATGGCGCCGCCAATGGTATTGCCCAAGGTGGCGACCAGCACGGCCGGCCAGAACATCCCGGGATTGAGCTTGATGTAGCCAAACACGGCCGGCTCGGAGCCCAGCGGCAGCAACGTGGCCGACACCAGGCTGACCACGAAGATGGCGGGCAGCCCCACCTTGGGCAGGGCTACGGTCTCGAACAGCCAGTCGATAAAGGCTTCCATGCGTTGGTTGGCAAGGGCGCGGACGGCAGGGGAAACCGCGTGGCGAGCCCTGTGGTTTTGTGATTTACTGTTAGAGCCTGTTGCGGCGATTCGTTCATCTCGCCGCCCAAACCGGGCAAACCCGGCAGCACCAATATCACGAAATAGCCGTCTCAACCAAGCGGCAGTACCGCGTCGTGGCCCGTCCCGCGCAGTTCATCTTCATTCGGGATCGGCGGAGCTGGCCATGCGCGCACCCACATGGAGACAAGCATGGCGATTCCGATCCGCCTGACGGTCAATGGCAAGCCCGTTGACGCCCAGGTCGAACCCAACACCCTTCTGGTCCAGTTCCTGCGCGAGCAGCTTCGCCTGACCGGCACGCACGTGGGCTGCGACACCGCCCAATGCGGCGCCTGCACGGTCCACCTCGACGGCCGCGCCGTGAAGTCGTGCAACATGCTGGCGGTCCAGGCGGACGGCGCCAGCGTGACCACCATCGAAGGGCTTGCCACCAACGGCGAGATGCACCCGATGCAGCAGGCATTCCGCGAATGCCACGGCCTGCAATGCGGCTTCTGCACGCCGGGCATGGTGATGGCCGCCACCTCGCTACTCAGGCAGCAGCCGAACGCCGATGCCCATGCGATCCGCGAACAGCTCGAAGGCAATCTGTGCCGCTGTACCGGCTACCACAACATCGTGCGTGCGGTGCAGCAAGGCCAGGCCGCGATGCAGGGCAAGGGCGGCGCCGCGCAGCCGGGCGACCTGGCTGTAGCCAGTGCGGAATAAGGGAGGCCTGCCATGAACGCACCCGACAAACATCCGCTGATCGGCACACCCGTGCGCCGCAAGGAAGACTACCGCTTCCTGACCGGCAACGGCCAATACACCGACGACGTCACGCTGCCGCACCAGAGCTACGGCTATTTCGTGCGCTCGCCGCATGCGCATGCGCGCATCAGGTCGATCGATGCCAGGGAGGCGCTGGCCGCCCCCGGCGTCATTGCCGTGCTGACCGGCGACGATATGGCCAATGACAAGGTCGGTGGCCTGCCCTGTGGCTGGCTGATCCACAGCATCGACGGCACACCGATGAAGGAGCCGCCCCACCCTGCGCTGGCGCACGGCAAGGTCCGCCATGTGGGTGACCAGGTGGCGCTGGTGATTGCCGAATCGCTGCAGCAGGCGCGCGATGCCGCCGAGAAAATCGATGTCGACTACGACGAGCTGCCCGCCGTGGTCAGCCCGGCCGATGCCGCCGCGGCGTCGACACTGGTCCATGACGATGTACCGGCCAACACCTGCTACACCTGGGGCCATGGCGACAAGGCCGCCACCGACGCGGCGTTCGCCAAGGCCGCGCATGTGACCACGCTCGAGATCGTGAACAACCGGCTGATCCCGAATGCGATCGAACCGCGCGCGGTCAATGCCAGCTACACGCGCCAGGACGACGGCTACACGGTCTATGTGTCCAACCAGAACCCGCACGTGGAACGGCTGCTGATGGGCGCCTTTGTGCTGGGCCTGCCCGAATCGCGGCTGCGCATCATCGCTCCCGACGTCGGCGGCGGCTTTGGCTCGAAGATCTTCCTGTACCCGGAAGACGTGGCACTGACATGGGCGTCGAAGAAAGTCGGCCGGCCGATCAAGTGGACCGCCGAGCGATCTGAGTCGTTCCTGACCGACGCGCACGGCCGCGACCATGTCACCAAGGCCGAACTGGCGATGGATGCGGACGGCAAGTTCATGGCCATGCGTGTGCATACGGTAGCGAATATGGGCGCGTACCTGTCCACGTTCGCCAGCAGCGTGCCAACCATCCTCTACGCCACGCTGCTCGCGGGCCAGTACGCCACGCCGGCAATCTATGCCGAAGTGCATGCCGTATTCACCAATACGGCACCGGTCGATGCCTATCGCGGCGCGGGCCGGCCCGAGGCCACCTATGTGGTCGAGCGTCTGGTCGAAGCAGCCGCGCATGAACTGAACACCGACCCCGCCGCACTGCGCCGCAAGAACTTCATCCGCACGTTCCCGTATGCCACGCCGGTGGGCCTGACCTACGACACCGGCGACTACGAGCCGTGCCTGGCACGCGCCCAGGAACTGGCGGACGTGGCCGGCTTCCCGGCTCGACGCGCGGCGGCGCAACAACGCGGCAAGCTGCGCGGGCTCGGCTATTCGTGCTACATCGAAGCATGCGGCCTGGCGCCATCGAACATCGCGGGCGCGCTAGGCGCGCGTGCGGGGCTGTTCGAGGTTGGCGAAATCCGCGTGCATCCGACCGGCACGGTGACGGTGTTCACCGGTTCGCATAGCCACGGACAGGGCCACGAAACCACGTTCGCGCAGATCGTGGCCGACCGTCTTGGCATTGCGCTCGATGCGGTGGAGATCGTGCACGGCGACACCGGACGCGTGCCGTTCGGCATGGGCACCTATGGTTCGCGCTCGCTGGCCGTCGGGGGCTCGGCAATCGTGAAGGCGCTCGACAAGATCGAGGCCAAGGCAAAGAAGATTGCCGCGCACCTGCTCGAAGCATCGGACGCCGACATCGAGTTCAGCGACGGCGTGTTCCGCGTGGCCGGCACCGACCGCACCAAGACTTTCGGCGAGGTTGCACTGACGGCCTATGTGCCGCACAACTATCCACTCGACAAGCTCGAACCGGGCCTGAACGAAAACGCGTTCTACGATCCCACCAACTTCACCTATCCGTCCGGCGCCTATATCTGCGAGGTCGAGGTCGACCCCGATACCGGCGAATCGCAGGTCATCAAGTTCACGGCGGTCGACGACTTCGGCAACGTGATCAACCCGATGATCGTTGAAGGACAGGTGCATGGCGGCATCGGGCAAGGCCTCGGGCAGGCGATGCTCGAACAATGCATCTACGACCCCGACAGTGGCCAACTGCTGACTGGTTCCTATATGGACTATGCGATGCCACGCGCAGCCGACCTGCCCGATTTCACGGTGGAGACCGCCAGCGGCACACCATGCACGCACAACCCGCTGGGCGTGAAGGGCTGCGGCGAAGCAGGCGCCATCGGTTCGCCACCGGCGTTTATCAACGCGCTGGTGGACGCGCTGTCACCGCTTGGCGTGCGCGATGTACAGATGCCCGCCACACCGCATCGCGTATGGCAGGCCATCCAGGCCGCGCAATCCAGTGCGTCGTAACCGGGGAGGATGACATGTACGCATTCCAGTTCGAACGCGCCACGGATGCCAAGGCTGCCGTGGCCAAGCTCAAGGCCGATGGTGACGCCAAGTTCCTTGCAGGTGGTCAAAGCCTGCTGGCGGCAATGAAGCTGCGCCTGGCCGCGCCATCGATGCTGATCGACGTGGCTCGCATTCCCGGCATGGCCGATATCAGTGTGCAGGGCGACGAGCTAGTCATCGGGGCCGCCGCGCGCCATGCCGATGTGGCATCGAATGCCGACGTGATGCGCCGTATCCCGGCGTTGGCCGCATTGGCCAACGGCATCGGCGACCGGCAGGTGCGCGCGATGGGCACCATCGGAGGATCACTGGCCAATGACGACCCCGCTGCCGATTATCCGGCGGCGGTGCTCGCACTGAACGCCACGGTCGTCACCGATCGCCGCAATATTGCCGCCGACAACTTCTTCAAGGCGCTCTACGAAACCGCACTGGCCCCAGACGAACTGATCACGGCCGTACGCTTTCCCGTGCCGGATCAGGCCGCCTATATCAAGTTCCGCAATCCGGCCTCGCGCTTTGCGCTGGTGGGCGTGATGGTGGCGCGCAGCGGCAAGTCGGTACGCGTGGCGGTCACCGGCGCGGCCGACAGTGTGTTCCGCGCACCAGCGCTGGAACAGGCCCTGACATCCAGCTTTACGCCGGCGGCAGCGCGCGCGGTGAAGATGGACCCGTCGGGGCTCAATACCGACCTGCATGCGTCGGCGGAATATCGCGCGCATCTGATCCCGGTGCTGGCCTCACGGGCGGTGGAACAGGCGTTGAAGGGATAGGTCGTGTTCCCCTCTCCCATTGCATGGGAGAGGGGAACGCATAGCAGCGGATATTGCGAAACAACAATGCTCCCGACTTCCATCGACCACACCATTACTCTGCTCGAAAAGCAGCAGTATTTCGCCGATCGCGAGACTGCGACCGTGCTTTACCTCGCGCTGCGCATGCAGCGCCCGCTATTCCTTGAAGGTGAGCCCGGCGTCGGCAAGACCGCGCTGGCCCATGCGATGGCCAGCACGCTTGGCACGCGCCTGCTGCGGCTGCAATGCTACGAAGGGCTCGATGCCGCGAGTGCGCTCTACGAGTGGGACTACCCGCGCCAGATCATGGCGCTGCGGCTGGCGGAAGCGCGCGGCGAACGCCCCGAGCAGCAGTCGCTCTATCACGACGACTACCTGCTCAAGCGTCCGCTGCTCGAAGCACTGCTACCCGACCCGGCCGCACCTGGCGTGCCCCGTGTACTGTTGATCGACGAGATCGACCGCGCCGATGAACCTTTCGAGGCGTTCCTGCTGGAGGTGCTGTCCGAATTCCAGGTATCGATTCCCGAGATTGGCGTGGTGCGTGCCGAGCGGCCGCCGCTGATCGTGATCACGTCGAACCGCACGCGCGAGGTCCATGACGCGCTCAAGCGCCGCTGCCTTTATCAATGGATGGGCTACCCGGACCGCGCCCGCGAACTGCAGATCGTGGCCGCCCGCGCCCCCGAAGCCGCCACGGCGTTGCAGCATCAGGCAGTCGACTTTATCCACCGGCTGCGTGGCATCGACCTGTTCAAGGCACCGGGTATCGCCGAGGCCATCGACTGGTGCCGCGCGCTGTCCGCGCTGGGCGTAACCGAACTGGATCCGCAATCGGTGCGCGACACACTGGGCGTGCTGCTCAAGTACCAGGACGATCTGGCACGCGCCGATGGTCCCACCATTGCGGAGTTGCTGGCGGGTGCACCGCCAGCCTGACACGATGCGTGCCGCTCCCGCCCTGCTGCCGATGCTGGCCCGCAACGTCACGCATTTCATGCGGCTGCTGCGCGATGCGGGCTTCGGCCTGTCGCCGGCCCACGCCATCGACGCACTTGAAGCACTGCGTCACGTAGACATCGGCACGCGTGACGAAGTACGTGCCGCGTTGGCTGCGCTGGTACTGTCAGGCCCTGACCAGCGACCATTGTTCAATGCCGCGTTCGACCTGTTCTGGCGCGATCCCGACTGGGAAGGCAAGTTGCGCGCGATGTTGTTGCCGCGCGTCGATGCCGGGGCGCCACCGCCCAAACGCAGCAATCGGCTGGCCGATGCACTGGCCGCGCGCCAGCCGCCTGCGGCAAAGCCGGGCCAGCCCATGCGCGAGGAGCGCTTTACCGCGCCCCTGACCTTCTCGGACCAGGAGCGCCTGGCCAGTCGCGATTTCGAAACCCTGTCCGCCGAGGAATGGCGTGCGCTGCAGCATCTGGTACGCACGCGCCGCACGCATCTGGCATTGCAACGCACGCGCCGGCTGCGCGCCGCGAGCTGTGGCACCCATGCCGACCTGCGGGCCAGTGCGCGTCTGGCGGTACGCCAGCATGGCGAATGGCTGCGCTGGAAATACCGCAAGCAGGCCGAGCGCAAGCCGCCCGTGGTGCTGCTGCTCGATATCTCGGGATCGATGAGCCAGTATTCGCGCGCGGTGCTGTACTTCTGCCATGCGCTGATGCAATCGCGCGAACGCATGCATGTATTCCTGTTTGGCACGCGGCTCACCAACGTCACGCGCGCGCTGCGCGAACGCGACCCCGACGATGCGGTGACGCTGATCACCGAACAGGTGCGCGACTGGGCCGGTGGTACGCGCATTGGTGCGGCGCTTGCCGCGTTCAACCGGCAATGGGCCCGCCGCACGCTGTCGGGCCGTGCCACGGTGCTGTTCGTCAGCGATGGGATCGATCTCGAACATATCGACCTGCTCGAGCAGGAAATGGCTCGCCTGCGCCGATTTGCGCATCGCATCATCTGGCTCAATCCGCTGCTGCGTTATGCGGGCTTCACGCCGCAGGCACGCGGTGTGCAGGCGATCCTGCCGCATGTCGATGCGCTGCGCCCGGCGCACAACCTGGACAGCCTGCTGGCACTGGAATCGCTGTTGGCCGATAGTGGCACACGCCAGTCTGTTCCACCCGTGAGACAAACCAGCCTCGACAAAGGAACCTCGCCATGGAAATGAACCAGAGCCAGCGCCTGCCGGTGCCACAACAGGTGGCCTGGGCAGCGTTGAATGACACGGAACTGCTCAAGCAATGTATTCCCGGATGTGAGAGCATCGAGCCCGACGGCGAAAATGCCTACCAGCTGGCGCTGACTGCGGCGGTCGGTCCGGTCAAGGCGCGCTTCAAGGGACGCATGGCGTTGCTGGATATCCAGGCGCCGGACAGCTATACGATCCAGTTCGACGGCCAGGGTGGCGCGGCTGGCTTCGGCAAGGGTTCGGCAAAGGTCACGCTGACACCCGAAGGCGATGAGACGGTGCTCGCTTACGTGGTGCAGGCACAGGTGGGCGGCAAGATTGCGCAGATCGGCTCGCGGCTGGTGGATGCCGCCGCACGCAAGATGGCCGATACGTTCTTTGCACGCTTTACCGAGGCCGTCAGCGGCGACGGAAGCGACGCAGGCAGCGAGGAAGGCGGCGAGGGTAGCGATGCGGCACAGGCCGCCGGCAACGAGGCCACCGGTGACGGTGGCGACGAACAAGGAAAGAAGCGGAAACGATCATGGACAGCGTGGATCTCGAAGTCCTGAAGAGCAGCGTGAAGTGGCAGCAGGAAGGACATGGTGTTTTGCTGGTAACGGTGGTGCGGACCTGGGGCTCATCGCCGCGACCGGAAGGCGCGATGCTGGCGGTGCGTGACGATGGCCTGGTGGTCGGCTCGGTATCGGGCGGCTGCATCGAGGACGACATCATCTATCGCGTGCATCGCGAAGGCATCCGTTCAACGGTTCCGGAAGCGATGAAGTACGGCATCAGCGCCGAAGAAGCACACCGCTTCGGGCTGCCTTGCGGCGGCACGATCGAACTCGTGGCGGAACCGCTGGCCGCACACAGCGGCATTGCCGACTTGCTGAAGGCGGTGGAGAGCGGCCGCCTGGTTGCGCGTTCGCTCGACATGGAAACCGGCCATGCTTCGCTTGGTCATGCCGAGGCCGCCGACGGCCTTTCGTTCGACGGCAAGACGCTGCTGACTATTCATGGCCCGCGCTATCGCATGCTCGTGATCGGGGCCGGGCAACTGTCGAAATACCTGTGCCAGATTGCCGTAGGCCTGGGCTTCCAGGTCACCGTCTGCGATCCGCGCGAGGAATACACCGAGACCTGGGACATCCCCGGCGTAACGATGGTACGCACGATGCCCGACGATACGGTGATGGAAATGAAGCTCGACGAACGCTGCGCCGTGATCGCGCTCACGCACGACCCGAAGCTCGACGACCTGGCGCTGATGGAAGCGCTGCGCACGCCGGCCTTCTATGTTGGCGCGCTTGGTTCGCGCCGCAACAACCAGGCGCGTCGCGAACGTCTCAAGGAGTTCGACCTGACCGATATGCAACTGGCGCGCCTGCACGGCCCGGTTGGCATCTATATTGGCAGCCGCACGCCTCCCGAGATTGCGATTTCGGTGCTGGCCGAGGTCATCGCCGCCAAGAACCACGTATCGCTACCCGACATCCTGCAGGTGGAAGGCGCCAAGGCCGCGCGCGAGATCGCGGCCGGCGAAGCCGAATGTCCGATCCTGCCCGCCTCGGTACCACAGCCATGACCAAGCACGCCCGCGCCGCGCTCACGCAAACCGACCTGCCCACCGGCATCCTGCTGGCCGCCGGCTTTGGCCGGCGCTTCGATCCTGCCGGCACACGCAACAAGCTGCTCGAGAAAATGCCCGATGGCCGCACCGTGGCATGGCGCAGTGCGCGTACGCTGGCCGCGGGGCTGCCGAACTCGATTGCAGTGGTCAGGCCCGGCCATGCCGAACTTGCGGAAGAGTTGCGGCGCGGCGGCTGCAAGGTGATTGAATCGGCCGAAGCGGAAGCCGGCATGGGCGCTGCGCTGCGTGCCGGCGTGGCAGCCACCGCTGATGCGCGGGGATGGGTGGTGGCACTGGCCGACATGCCGTGGCTGTCGATGGAACTCGTGCGGGCGGTGGCGCTGACCATCACCTCGCGCGACACCATCGCGGCGCCGTGGCGCGATGGCCAGCGTGGTCATCCGGTGGGCTTTGGGGCGGCGTGGCGCGAAGAACTGCTCAAGCTCGATGGCGACGAGGGCGCGCGCGTATTGCTGAAGAGCCAGCCGGTGACGCGCATCCTTACCGAGGATGACGGGGCGTTCCGGGATATCGATATGCCCGGGGATCTGGTTTAGGCGCTTGGTGACTTGATGCGCTGGCCCTCTCCCCCAGCCCCTCTCCCGCGTGCGGCAGAGGGGAGAAAACCGTGGGCATATTGTCAACCGCCATCCGTCTCCATCAACGTTCGCAGATACTCGCTGCTCCACCAGTGCACGTCCTGCTGGCGAATCCGTTCCAGCAGCTTCTGGTGACGCGCGCGGCGATCGGCCAGCGGCATGTGCAGGGCCTGCTGGATTGCCTGCGCGGTCGCACGCGTATCGTATGGATTGACCAGCAGCGCTTCCTTCAGCTGCTCCGCCGCGCCGGCAAAGCGCGACAGCACCAGCACACCCGGATCGTCGGGGTCCTGCGCGGCGATGTATTCCTTGGCCACCAGATTCATGCCATCGCGCAGCGGCGTGACCAGCGCCACGCTGCTGGCGCGGCATAGCCCCGGCAGACGGCGCCGTGACGTGGAGCGATGGATGTAGCGCACTGGCATCCAGTCCAGCTCGCCGTATTCGCCGTTGATCGCGCCCGTGATGCCTTCCATCTCGCGCCGCAGGTCGGCGTACGCATCGACCGACTCACGCGACGGGGCTGCGATCTGGACCAGCGTTGCGCTCGAGCGGTTCTCCGGATACTCGGCCAGCAGCGTCTGGAAGGCCTTGAGCCGCTGCGGCAGGCCCTTCGAATAGTCGAGACGGTCGATGCCGAGCAGCAGGCGCCGCGTGGAATACTGGCCGCGCATCATCTCGTAGGTTTCGCGCGCCTCGGTCTCGCGGCCCAGTCCGATAAATTCATCGACATCGATGCCGATCGGAAACGCCTGCGCGCGCACCGTACGGTGGAATGCGCGGAAGCGGTATTCGCCCATCGGCTCGGCGCCAGCTTCACCCTGCACGTAGCGCGAAAAATGGTCGAGATCGGCCTGGCTCTGGAAGCCCAGCAGGTCATAGGCAAACAGCGCGCGCATCAGCCATTCGTGCTGCGGGATCGCGGCAAGGATCAGTGGCGGTGGCAACGGTACGTGCAGGAAGAAACCAATGCGCTGGCCGCAGCCGATTGCGCGCAGTTCCGCCGCCAGCGGGATCAGGTGATAGTCATGGATCCAGATCACGTCGTCCGGCTTCAGCATCGGCGCCAGCTTGCGCGCGAACAGCTGGTTCACACGCCGATAGGCATTGAGGTTGCCGCCCGAATCGAAATCCGCCAGATCCACGCGATAGTGCAGCACCGGCCAGAGCACGCCGTTGCTGTAGCCGAGGTAGTACGAGTCGTGATCTTCGCGGCTCAGGTCCACCGTGGCCAGCGTCACATTGCCGGCCTGCACCTGGTGCACCTCGCCCTCGCCGGGCGTGCCGCCCTGGCTGGCTTCCACCACCTTGCCGCTCCAGCCGAACCACAGGCCGCCGGTCTTGTTGAGCGCTTCGGAAAGCGCTACTGCAAGCCCCCCCGCCGCATGATTGCGGGGATCCGCGACCCGGTTCGATACCGCTACTAGTCTGCCCATATATCGCTTGTTGTTGTTGCGAATCCTTTCTTCAGATCACGGTGTCCCATGGTGCCGACAACCGCATGGCACCGTTGATCAGGCCGACCATCGAATAGGTCTGCGGGAAGTTGCCCCACATCTCTCCGGTGAGCGGGTGTGTGTCTTCCGACAGCAATCCCAGCGGATTGCGCGCCGCCAGCATGGCCTCGAAGATCTCGCGCGCTTCCTCGCGGCGGCCAATGCGCGCCAGTGCGTCGATGCGCCAGAACGTGCAGATGTTGAACGCGGTCTCGGGCTTGCCGAAATCGTCGGGCGCCTCGTAGCGCCGCATGTACGGGCCGTCGCACAACGTTTCCTCGAGCGCCTTGACGGTCGATACAAAGCGCGGATCCTTCGGGTCGATGAAATTGACCTCGGCCATCAGCAGCACGCTGGCATCGAGTTCCTTGCCGCCGAAGCTTTCGGCGAACGCCTGCCGCGATTCATTCCATGACTCTTCAAGAATGCGCTGCTTCATGCGGTTCGCATGGTCGTGCCAGTACGCGGCACGCGCCGGCTGCTCGAGCTTTTCGGCGATCTTGGCCAGGCGGTCGCATGCCACCCAGCTCATCAGCGCCGACGAGGTGTGGACCCGTGCACGCGTGCGCAGCTCCCACATGCCTGCATCGGGCGTGCCAAACACGCGCACGGCTTGTTCCCCCACCTCCTCGAGCCTTTGGAATTCGGCCGGGCCACCACGATGGAGCAAACGATGATCATGAAACGCCTGCGCGGCGGCCAGCACCACATTGCCGTAGACATCGTGCTGGAAATGCTCCTGCGCCTGGTTGCCCACGCGCACCGGGCCCATGCCGCGATAGCCGCTCAGGTGATCGAGCATGCTTTCGGGCAGCTCGCGCTCCAGTCCGATGCCGTAGAGCGGCTGGATATGGCCGTCCTGCGACTGCATCACCACGTTCGACAGCCAGCGCAGGTAGTCTTCCATCGTGCCGACTTCAGACAGGCTGTTCAGCGCGCGCACCACGAAGAACGCGTCGCGCAGCCAGCAGAAGCGGTAGTCCCAGTTGCGGCTGCTGCCCGGCGCCTCGGGGATGCTCGTGGTCATGGCGGCCACGATGGCGCCGGTCTCCTCGTAGAGCGACATCTTGAGCGTGATGGCCGCGCGGATCACGGCGTCCTGCCATTCGCGCGGCACGGCCAGGCGCCGGCTCCAGAGCCGCCAGTACGAGGTGGTTTCCTGCTCGAAGTCGCGGGCGATATCTTCCACGCCGTGCGTGAGCGTCTCGTCCGGCCCAAGGATAAAGTTGTAGCCGCGCGTGACCAGGAATGGCGTATGCGACAGCACGTAAGCCAGCGGCGCATCGGTGGTCATGCGCAGCGTCATCTCCTCGCCCACGAAGCGCACATGGCTGCTGCCGCGCGTGATGGTGGGCTTGATGCGGCCCCAGTTGAAACGCGGCGCCAGCGTGACGCGCACGCGTGGCGCCCCGCGAATCGGCCGAATCCGGCGCACCAGTGTCAACGGCCGGAAATAGCGGCCCATACGAAAGAAGCGCGGGCAGAAATCGGTGATTTCCAGGCAGCTGCCATGCTGGTCGATCAGGCGCGTACGCAGGATGGCCGTATTGGGCTCATACCACTGCGTGGCTTCCTTGAAATCCTCGATCTCGATATTGAAGTGACCGGCGTTCTCGCTCGTATCGAGCAACGCATTGAATACCGGATCGGCGTCGTAGCGCGGCATGCAGCACCAGACGATGCGTCCCCGGCCGTCGACCAGCGCCGAGAATGCGCAATTGCCGATCATGCCCAGCGACAGCGACGGATCGGCCTGGCGGCAAGAACTGTCCGAATCGGTATTGACGGCCGGGGCCTCGGTGGCAACGACCGGGTTGAGGTTGGCAGGGTCACTCACAACAAATCCTCCCTTTCAGACGATGGGGGTGAGAGGGGTTCCCGCTCGTCGCCACGCCGCGCCATCAGATGGGTCAACGCATGCGCCGAACGATGCAGCCAGCAACGCAGGGCGGCAGGCCCTGTCACGCTGACCGACGCGGCCGTGGCGCGCTGGCCTACCAGCACGCCCACGCCGCCCAGTTCACGTACGACGGTAAATCCAGCCTCATCGGTCACATCGTCGCCGGCAAACAGCGGCATTCGACCGGCAAACGGCGGCGAGCGCATGAACGCGGCGATCGCCCCGCCCTTGTCGACGCCGGCCGGCTTGATCTCGACGACCATCTTGCCGGGCAAGCCTTCGAGCCCGATCGCATCGCGCAATACATCGGCCACGGCGGCGCGTACCAGCGGTTCGAGTTCGGGAACCTGGCGGTAGTGAATCGCCACCGCCACCGACTTGCGTTCCAGCTGCAGGCCCGGATGTCTTGCCACCAGTGCTTCAAGCCGGGGCAGCAAGGGGCCGATGCCGGGCGCCGGAGGCGTGACCAGGCGCTCGGCGCCATTGCGGAATTCGGCACCGTGCACGCCGGCTGACGGCAATCGTAGCGGTTGCAGGAAGTGGTCGAGCTCGGCCACGGGCCGTCCCGAGACGATGGCGAGCGCGCCGTCCAGGCAGGTGTGCAACGCACGCAGCGTGCCAACCAGTTCCGGTTCCACCTGCACCAGGTCGGGGCGCGGCGCAAGGTCGGCCAGCGTGCCGTCGAAGTCCAGGAACAGCGCGGTATGAGGTTCGATTAGAGGTAGCTGAGGCATCGCGGGAAACCGTAACACGTCGATTTGACGAGCGTCCAGCGGGCGCTGTCCTACAACAGTGGTCCTTGCGGCACCTGCCGGCAAAGCTGTCACGCTGGCGCCCCAGAGTGCGTCATCCATTATCATTGGCGGTTTCCGCCGACTTTTCCGGCTTTTTTTGCCGTCGTGCCGATGGCACCGCTGATCATGACCCGCACCCCCGCCAAGCCCGACTATTTGAAGAAGATCCTGACCGCCAAGGTCTACGACGTGGCCCAGGAAACCGAACTGACCTATGCGCCCGCGTTGTCGGCCCGCACCGGCAATGCCGTCTGGTTCAAGCGCGAGGACACGCAGCCCGTGTTCTCGTTCAAGCTGCGCGGGGCGTACAACAAGATGGCGTCACTGACGGCCGAGGAACTGAAACGCGGCGTGATCGCCGCCTCGGCCGGCAATCACGCCCAAGGCGTGGCCTTGTCCGCGGCCCGGCTGCAGTGCAAGGCCATGATTGCCATGCCCACCACCACGCCGCAGGTGAAGATCGACGCGGTGCGCGAGCGCGGTGGCGAATGGGTGCAGATCGTGCTGCATGGCGATTCGTACAGCGACGCCTACCTGCATGCGGTCGAGCTCGAGAAGAAGCACAAGCTCACGTTCATCCATCCGTTCGACGATCCCGAAGTCATCGCCGGCCAGGGCACCATTGCCATGGAGATCCTGCGCCAGCACCCGGGCCCGATCCACGCAATCTTCGTGGCCATTGGCGGCGGCGGCCTGATTTCGGGCATCGCGGCCTATGTGAAGGCCGTGCGTCCCGAGATCAAGGTGATTGGCGTGCAGACGCTCGACTCCGACGCGATGAAGCGCTCGGTGGACGCCGGCAAGCGCGTGGAACTGAAGGACGTGGGCCTGTTCTCGGACGGTACCGCGGTCAAGCTGGTGGGCAAGGAAACCTTCCGCATCACGCGCGAGCTGGTGGACGAGATCATCCTGGTCGATACCGACGCGATCTGCGCCGGCCTCAAGGATGTGTTCCAGGACACGCGCAGCATCCTGGAGCCGGCCGGCGCACTGGCCGTGGCCGGGCTCAAGGCCTATGCCGAGCGCGAGAAGCTCAAGAACCAGCAACTCGTGGCAATCGCCTGCGGCGCCAACATGAACTTCGACCGCCTGCGCTTCGTAGCCGAGCGCGCCGAAGTGGGCGAGGCGCGCGAAGCGGTCTTCGCCGTGTCGATTCCCGAGGAGCGCGGCAGCTTCAAGCGCTTCTGCGAGCAGGTCGGCACGCGCAGCGTCACCGAATTCAACTACCGTATCGCCGACAAGGGCGTGGCGCATATCTTCGTCGGCCTGCAGATCTCGAGCCGTGCCGAGAACGAGAAGATCGCCGCCAGCTTCCGTCGCCACGGTTTCGATACGCTCGACCTGTCCAACGACGAACTGGCCAAGCAGCATATCCGCTACATGGTGGGCGGCCATTCACCGCTGGCGCATGACGAACTGCTGTATCGCTTCGAATTTCCCGAGCGCCCGGGCGCGCTGATGCGTTTCCTGTCGAGCATGAGCCCGAACTGGAATATCAGCCTGTTCCACTATCGGAACCAGGGCGCGGACACGTCGAACATCCTCGTCGGCATCCAGGTGCCGAAGAACGAGAAGCGCGCATTCCGCACCTTCCTTTCCACGCTCGGTTACGTACACTGGGACGAGACCGACAACCCCGTCTACAAGCTGTTCCTGTCCTGATTCCGACCATGACGCTTCCTGAGCACTCGCCGCTGGGCAAGCCCTCGGCGTACAAGACCGAATACGATCCGACGCTGCTGTTCCCGATTCCGCGCCAGCCCAAGCGCACCGAGATCGGACTGGCCGAAGGCAAGGCACTGCCGTTCTTCGGCGTGGATATCTGGAACGCCTACGAGGTGTCGTGGCTGAACCTCAAGGGCAAGCCGCAGGTGGCACTGGTGACGTTCATCATTCCCGCCGACACGCCGAATATCGTCGAGTCGAAATCGTTCAAGCTGTACCTGAACTCGTTCAACCAGAGCAAGATTGCCTCGGCCGAGGCGGTGCAGCAGTTGCTGCATCACGACCTGTCCGAAGCCACGGGCGGCACGGTACAGGTACGGATCGTGACCGAGTCCGACCTGAGCAAGCAGAAGATGGGGGAACTGGAAGGCCTGCTGCTGGACCGGCTCGATATCGAGACGGACATCTACGAACCCGATCCGACGCTGCTCAAGGCCGCGCAGGAAGAGTCGCCGGTGGAGGAATCGCTGGTGTCGCACCTGCTCAAGTCGAACTGCCTGGTGACCGGCCAGCCCGACTGGGGCAGCGTGCAGATCCGCTACGTGGGTGCGCCGATCGACCAGGAAGGATTGCTGAAGTACCTGATCTCGTTCCGCAATCACAACGAGTTCCACGAGCAATGCGTGGAGCGGATCTTCACCGACGTGCTGCGCATGTGCAAGCCCGTGAAGCTGGCCGTCTACGCGCGCTATACGCGGCGCGGCGGGCTCGATATCAATCCGTTCCGCACCAACTTCAATACGCCGTGGCCCGATAACCGCAGGAACGCACGGCAGTAGAGTCTGGCGCCCCTCACCCGCACGCGGGAATCAAAACTCCGCGTGCGCCCGAATCCCGATGAACTTCGCCGGGCCGCGATCACGGTTGTAGCCGGGATTGCGCACGTACTGGAAGTCCGGGCTCAGGCTCAGCGTCTTCCACACCGCAATGCTGTAGTAGATCTCGAAGACCTGCTCGGGACCATAGCGCAGCGCCCCATCGCCAAGGAATGCGCCGAGGCCGCCAGCGGCCAGATAATTGCGGTGCGCCGAGCCCAGCATGTTCACCGCCACGGCCAGACCCACTTCATCGTTGGGCCGCCCCCACGACGCGCCCTTCAGCGTGCCACCGCCTGATACCTGCCGCCCGATTTCCGTGAAGGCATAGGTTTCGGTCTTGTCGTCGGACCAGTTGGCGCGCAGGAACACACCCGCGTCGTTGGCCACTTCCTGCACGAAGGCAAGGCCCACGCCCATCTTGCTGTGTTCACGCCGGACGTCGCCCACATCGGGTGTTACGCCATTGGCCTGCCCGAATGCGATGGCATCATTGAACGCACCCATCTTGGCCTTGTTGCGCCATAGCAGCAGCCGCGCCTGACCCGGCCGGCCCGCAATCGCGTAGCGCTTCTCGAGCTCCAGCATCTGGCCATAGTGTTCGAACAGCCGCGTGTCGAGCTCGCGCCCGTTCGACTCGATCGGCTGCAGGAAATGGCCGATGCGCGCCGACCAGCCATCGCCGATGTATTCGAGCGCCGCGCCCCAGTTATAGCCACGCGAATCGGCTGGATAGTCCCATGAACCATGCGTCATGAACGACCAGTTCATGAACTGGGTACGCGGGTCCGATCCATACGGATTCTGGTCGAATACATCGATCACGCCGAAGTTGCCGGCGGTCAGCACCACGCGCTGCTTGTCGACGGTGCGTGCGAACGAATTGAAATCGGCTTCGATCTTTTCGTCGCCACCGCCCATGCCCCAGTACTGCCGGACGAACGCACGCGCACGATAGAACTTCGGGCTCGTGCTGGCGGTCTTGGCGAGCTCGCCGTTGGACAGGCCACCCATGCCATGCAAGTTCGAGAACGGCACGCCCTGCGCGACCTCGGGATTGAAATGGAATTCGGCGCCCTGCCACAACCGCAACCCGAGATCGAGCGTACCCGTGAACGAGTAGCTCTTGGCACGCTCGGCCGTCAGGCTGTTTTCGCCCGAGTAGGCCGCACCGAACGACGGCTTGCGTTGCCAGATATAGGTGGTCTGGCCGTGGACCGCGAACGGGCTCTCGGTGTCGGGCTCGGCCGGTTGGGCTACGGCGTCCTGCCCATGCGCGGCCCACGGCAATGCCGTACTGCCGGCCAGCATCACAGCGGCAAGGCGTCGGACAAAGCGCGGGCGCAGCCGCGCCAAAGCGGCCGGAAGACAGAAACGCAGCATAGGAAAAACCAGAGAAGGCGGATGGGCGACGCGCGACGAGCGCACATCCTGTGGACTGGCGCGAAGCATAGCCAACCGCGTATGACATGTCTACCGACATTTGCTGCATCGCAACATTCTAAGAATGTGCCGCAACTTCGACGTTGTAACGGACCTTGAATTAATTAATTCGAAAATTAATATTGGGCAGAGCAAGTCGAGTCTCTTGAATGATGAATGCCGATGCCGACCAAAACCTCGCCCTCCGATCCCTCGTCCGATCCGCCGCGGCGCCCAGGGCGCCCCACCGCGCAAGCCACCGATGCGGGCCAGCGTGACCGACTGGTCGATGCCGCGGTGAACCTCTTCGCCAGCCACGGCGTAGCAGCCACCTCGACCAAGGCCATCGCCGCCGCGGCCGGCGTCACGCCGGCGCTGGTGCACTACTACTTTCGCGACCGCGAAGCCCTGCTCGACACCGTATTCAACGAACGGCTGCAGCCCCTGATCGAACAGGTGTTCGGCACGCTCCAGGCTGAATCGACCGATCCGGTGGCATTGATCCAGACGCTGGCTGCGCAGTTGATCCGCACCGCTGCGGCCACGCCCTGGTTCCCGGGACTGTGGATCCGCGAAATCGTCGGTGCCGAGGGGCAGTTGCGCGAACGCCTGCTGCAACGCGTGGCCTTGCAGCGCGCGCAGTTCATCGCGGGGCCCCTTGCCGCTGCGCACGCCAAGGGGCAACTGAACCCGGGGCTGGAGCCCGCACTGGTCATGGTGTCGCTGATCGGCCTGACCTTGTTGCCGCTGGCCACCACGCATATCTGGCGCGCCCTGCCCGGTGCCGCCGACATCGACACCGAAAAACTGGTGAGCCACGTGGTCGCCCTGCTTGGCCACGGCCTGTCCGTACCCACTACCCCTTGAAACACGGAGCCCGTATGCCGTTCCCCTGCCCTGTTCGCGCCTGGCCCGTGCTGGTACTGGCCGTCACGCTCGCCGCCTGCGGCAACGACAAGCCGGCCACCTGGCAAGGCTATATCGAAGGCGAATTCGTTGCCGTGGCCTCCCCGTTCGCGGGCCGGCTGGAAAAACTGTCGGTCGAGCGCGGCCAGCAGGTCGACAACGGTGCGTCACTGTTCATCCTCGAAGCGGACGATGAACGCGCCGCGCGCCAGCAGGCGGCCGAGCAGGTCCGCGTGGCCGAGGCCCAGTTCGCCGATATCCAGACCGGCAAGCGTCCCGTGGAAGTGGCCGTGAACCAGGCGCAACTGGTGCAGGCGCAGGCGCAAGCCGTACGCAGCGCCGCGCAACGCAAGCGCGATGAGGCCCAGTTCGATATCGGCGGTATCTCGAAGGCCCAGCTCGACGAAAGCCGCGCCACCGCCGAAGCCGATGCCGCGCGCGTGCATGAACTGAAGCGCGATATCGATGTCGCGCGCCTGCCGGGCCGCAAGGATCAACTGGCCGCGCAAGGCGCGCAGGTCGATGCCGCGCGTGCCGCGCTGGCACAGGCCGAATGGAAGCTGTCGCGCAAATCGGTCAATGCCACGGTATCGGGGCTGGTCTACGACGTACCGTTCCGTCCCGGCGAATGGGTGCCCGCCGGCAGCGCCGTGGTACGCATGCTGCCGCCCGGCAACGTCAAGGTGCGCTTCTACGTGCCCGAGGCCGTGGTCGGCTCGCTGAAGAACGGCCAGTCGATCCTTATCCGTTGCGATGGCTGCGCAGCGCCAGTGGCGGCAAAGATCACCTATGTATCGAACGAAGCGGAGTTCACGCCACCGGTCATCTACAGCAACGAAACGCGCCGCAAGCTGGTGTTCCTGATCGAGGCACGCCCGAGCACCGAAGATGCGCCAAAGCTGCGGCCCGGGCAACCGGTGGAGGTATCGCAATCATGAGCGAACAGCCTCGCAATGGCGAACTGGTGATCGACGTGCACGATCTGAACAAGCACTTCGGCGACAAGCACGTGGTCAACAACCTGACCATGCAGGTGGCGCGCGGCGAGATCTTTGGCTTCCTGGGCCCGAACGGCAGCGGCAAGACCACCTCGATCCGCATGATGTGCGGACTGCTGACACCTGATTCCGGCTCTGGCACCTGCCTCGGTTTCGACATCCTCAAGCAGGCCGCCGAGATCAAGCGCAACGTCGGCTACATGACGCAACGCTTCTCGTACTGGGAAGACCTGTCGATTCGCGAGAACCTCGACTTCGTGGCCCGCGTCTACGATATGCCCAACCGCCGCGAGGTCGTCGACCGTGCGCTGGAAGACCTCGGTCTGCAATCGCGCGCCGAGCAACTGGCCGGTTCGTTGTCCGGCGGATGGAAGCAGCGCCTGGCGCTGGCCGCATGCCTGCTACACGAGCCGCAGTTGCTGCTGCTCGATGAACCGACCGCCGGTGTCGACCCCAAAGCGCGCCGCGATTTCTGGGAGCAGTTGCACCAGTTGGCCGCGCGCGGCATCTCGGTACTGGTCAGCACGCATTACATGGATGAAGCCGAGCGCTGCCACAAGCTCGCGTATATCGCGTATGGCAAGCTGCTGGCGCAAGGCACGTCGGACGAAGTGGTGGCCAGCCAGCACCTGAGCACGTGGAGCGTGGAAGGCGACAACCTGGCCGAACTGTCGGCGCAACTGCAGGGCAAGCCCGGCGTCGACCAGACCGTGGCATTCGGCACCGCGTTGCATGTGACCGGCAAGGATGGGACACAGCTCGAACAAACGCTCAGGCAGTATGCCGGCGCAAACCATCGCCTCGTCGAGACGCAGACAAGTCTCGAAGACGTGTTCATCCACATGATGGGCGGCGCACAGGACAATATGGCCGCCGCGCCTGCCAGAAAGCCTTTGCATCGCGGCAAGGAGGCCTCATGAACGCCGCGCGCCAGATTGCCCGCCTGCACAAGTCGTTCTCGGTGCAGCGCTGGTGGAGCATCGTGCTGAAGGAATTCCTGCAGTTGCGCCGCGACCGCATCACGTTCGGCATGATCGTGGGGCTGCCCATCGTGCAGTTGCTGTTGTTCGGCTTTGCGATCAACAGTGACCCGCGCCATATGCCTACGGCCGTAATCGTCGCCGAACATAGCGACTTCTCGCGGACCTTTATCGCGGCATTGGAGAACACCACCTATTTCAGGATCGTGCGCACGATGCCCGATGAGGCCGCGGGCCGTGAAGCTCTGCTGCGCGGCGATGTGCAGTTCGTGGTGAACATCCCCACCGATTTCTCGCGCAAGCTGCTGCACGGCGACCGGCCTTCGATCCTGGTGGAAGCCGACGCCACCGACCCGTCCGCCACCGGCCCGGCCATCGGCGCACTGGCGCAATTGCCCGATACCGTCGCGCGCATCGACCTCAAGGGTGCGCTCGCGCCACTGGCCGGCGGAAAGTCCGCGTTCGACGTCAATGTTCAGCGCCTGTACAACCCCGAAGGCATCACGCAGTACAACATCGTGCCGGGCCTGATGGGCGTGATCCTGACCATGACAATGGTGATGATGACGGGCCTGGCCATGACGCGCGAACGCGAGCGCGGCACCATGGAAAACCTGCTGGCCACACCGGTGCAGCCCATCGAGGTGATCTCGGGCAAGATCGTGCCGTACATCTTTATCGGACTGGTCCAGGCCACGATCATCGTGCTGGCCGCGCACTTTGTGTTCGCAGTGCCGTTCCTCGGTTCGGTGGTGGCGGTGTACATGGCCGCGTTGCTGTTTATCGCCGCCAACCTGACCGTGGGCATCACGTTGTCGTCACTGGCCAGCAACCAGCTGCAGGCGGTGCAACTGACGTTCTTCTATTTCCTGCCCAATATCCTGCTGTCCGGCTTCATGTTCCCGTTCGCAGGCATGCCCACCTGGGCCCAATGGATCGGCAATGTGCTGCCGATGACTTACTTCAACCGGATGGTCCGCGGCATCATGCTCAAGGGCAGTGGCTGGACCGAGCTGTGGCCCAATGTCTGGCCCGTGGCGCTGTTCACGGTGATCGTCATGACCATTGCCGTGCGCTTCTACAAGCGCACGCTGGACTGAACCGGAACACCATCATGCGTACCTTGCCTACCCTGCTCGCCTCGATCGTTATGCTGCTGGTGGCCGGCTGCACAGTCGGTCCCGACTTTCGCGTACCGGATGCGCCCACCGATGCCCGGTACACCGCCGGCCCGCAACCGGTGCAAATGACGGCGAACGGATATCCCACGCAGGCACTGGAAGTCGCCGACATTCCCGCGCAGTGGTGGACGCTGTTCCGCAACCCGCAGCTCGACGAGACCATCCGCGTCGCGCTGGCCTCCAGTCCGACACTGACACAGGCCCGCGCCCGGCTGCGTGAAGCGCAGGAGAACCTGGCCTCGCGCACTGGCGCCACACAGTTTCCGCAGGTCGATGCCAAGCTCAGTGCCACGCGCCAGCAGGTTGACCTGACCTCGGTCGGCATCACGCAGTTTCCAAGCCCCGGTCCGTTCACGCTCTACAACGCCAGCGTGCAGGTGTCATATGCACTCGACCTGTTTGGCGGACAACGGCGCGAACTCGAAGGACTGCAAGCCGCCGTCGACTATCAGCGTTACGAACTCGAAGCCGCACGGCTGTCGCTGGCCGCAAACGTGGCCACGGCCGCGATCCGCGAAGCAGGCCTGCGCGCGCAGCTGGCCGATACCGTGGCGATCGCGGCGGCGCAGCAGCGCCAGCTCGGCATCATGCAGGAGCGGCTCAAGCTGGGCGGCGTGGCGCGCGTGGACGTGCAGCGCCAGCAGTCGGAACTCGCGCAAACGCAGGCGTTGGTGCCGGGGCTGTCACAGCAGCTCGATGCCACGCGCCATCAGCTGGCCGTCTACACCGGGCAGACACCATCGAGCGCGCAACTGCCGGAGTTCCGGCTCGAAGACCTGCAGCTCCCCGAGACCTTGCCCGTCAGCCTGCCGTCGGAACTGGCGCGCCGCCGCCCCGATATCCGCGCCGCGGAAGCGCTGCTGCATCAGGCCTCGGCCAACATCGGCGTGGCCACGGCGAACCTCTATCCGCAGATCACGCTGACCGCAAGCGGCGGCACCCAGGAATTGCGCGCACGCGACCTGTTCAGCAGTCTCAATGTCTGGAGCCTGGCGGCCGGCGTGGTGCAACCAGTGTTCCATGGCGGCGAGCTGAGAGCGCAGAAGCGCGCCAAGGAAGCGGCGTACGAGCAGTCGTTGGGCGCTTACCAACAAGCCGTTCTGCAGGGCCTGCAGAACGTTGCCGACACACTGCGCGCGCTCGAGGCCGACGCGGGAACGCTGCAGGCGCGCGCCGACAATGCGAAGCAAACGCGCGACACGCTGGCGATCGTTTCGGAGCAATACCGGCTGGGAGGCGTAAGCCAGTTCACCGTAATCGACGCCGAACGCCAGGCACGCCAGGCCACACTGGACCTGGCGCAAGCGCGCGCCACACGTCTCGCGGATTCGGCGGCGCTGATGCAGGCGCTGGGTGGTGGATGGTGGAACGAGGGGACGACGGTGGGGAGTTTGAAGTAGGCGCGTAAGGATCTGGCATACGGTTCAAATGCCGCTGGTGGTCTCCCCTCTCCCGCGCGCGGGAGAGGGGCGGGGGTGAGGGCCGGCGGCTCAAGTTGGGACAAGTCTCGATTTGAACCTCAGCGCCCTCTCCCCCAGCCCCTCTCCCGCGTTGCGGGAGAGGGGAGCGAGCCGTAGGTACTTCATAGGCTACCGCGCCAGAAACGCACTCAACCGTTTTACCCCTTCATCGAGCCGTGCGACATCGCACGCGTAGCACCAACGCACAAATCCTTCACCTTCATCGCCGAACGCGCTGCCGGGTGCCAGACCGAGATGCGCTTCGCGTACCAGCTGCTTGCACAGCGCCAGGCTGTCGCTGGTACCTGCCAGCTTGAAGAACACATACATGGCGCCATCGGGCGCGTGCGCATCGACGCCAGGCAGCGCAATCAATGCATTCACCAGATGATCGCGCGCCGTGCGTAGCCGCTGCACCAGGTCTTGCGTGAACGCCTCGCCTTCCCGCACCGCCACGATGCCGGCTTCCTGCACGAACGATGGCGCGCATGACGTGTTGTATTCGACCAGCTTGCCGAGGTCATCCATCAACGATGCGGGCAGTACCATCCAGCCAAGGCGCCAGCCAGTCATCAGCCATGCCTTGGAAAACGAGTTCACGGCAATCACGCGTTCGTCGCGGCTGGCGATGTCGAGGAACGACGGCGCATTACCGCCTTCGCTGCCGTAGTAAAGCCGCTCATAGACTTCGTCGGCGATGATCCAGATGCCGAGGCGCCGGCAGTGATCGAGCACGATCTGCTGCTGGGCGCGCGGCATGACCCAGCCGGTGGGATTGTTCGGGGAGTTGATCATCACCGCACGCGTGTCCGGCGTCAGCGCCGCGAGCAGCTTGTCGGTATCGAGGGTCCAGCCGTCGGCGCCATAATCGAGCGTGACGGTCTCCACGGTCGCACCAAGGATGCGCGGGATCTCGACCAGGTTGGGCCATAGCGGCGTCACGGCTACCACGCGATCGCCAGGGCCAGTCACCAGTTGCGCGGCCAGCATCAGTGCATTGACGCCGGCACTGGTCACCGCAATGTTCTCGACGCGCGTGCTGCCGTGCAGCCGCGTGACATAGTCGGACAACACCTCACGCAGCGGTGCAATGCCAAGATTGTGCGTGTAGAACGTGGCGCCATTGGCCAATGCCCGCGCCGCGGCATCACGAATGAATTGCGGCGTGACCTGATCCGATTCACCAAACCAGAACGGCAGCACATCGGGCAGGCCGATGCCGGCATTGGCTACCTCGCGGATGCGCGAGGCCCGCAGCGCATGCACGACATCGCGCGCCAGCGGCGCGGCTTCATTGGAGTAAGGCTGGCGGGGCGGGCTGGCGGACATCGGCACTCCTGTGGCGGAATCGGATGAAGCACCTAGCGTACCGGAATCCGGCCCGCCTCGCATGGGCGATTACGCGAAGCGCACCCGCAGTTCGTTGGCGGTCATCGTGGCATAGCCAAGGCCTTGCAACGGCGCACCAACCGCACGCAGCAACGCGGCATTGTCGGGGGCCACGGCACCGTCCGGCAGCGCCATATTGTTCTCGAAGCCAATCCGCGCGTGTCCACCGAGCATCACCGCAGTGGCCGCGCAATCGGCCTCCTGCTTGCCGAATGCGCATACCGCCCATTCGGTGCCAGTCTGGTCGAGTCCCATCTCGTGCCACGCGGCAAGGAACGGCAGCAGGTCCGCAGGCGACGATTTCTGTCCGGCCGAATACCTGCCCAGCACAAACAGCACCCAGTGGCGCCCTTCCGGAATTGCGCCGCTGCCGCGCAGCGCGGCGTAGCGGCGTACATCATTGGCATCGTAGAGAATGTACTGCGCCACCACGTGCTCGCGATGCATCCACTGGAAGAACTCCTCGGCAGCCGGTAGTGCGGCCTCATCTGGAACCAGTTCGCGCACGGCCACCGATGCCGCCTCGGGACGCAGCGCGCGCACCATGGCAATTTGCTGCGCGGGCTCGTAGATACCCACCGCTTCGGTGGTCAACTGCAGCACCAGCTGGTTGCCCACGGCCTGCCGCACCGCGGCGATGGCAGGCTCGTAGTCGGCTGCTTCGAGACTGTGCGTGGCATCGGCCTTGCGCACGTGCAGGTGGATCATCGCCGCGCCGGCGTCGACGCACTCGCGCGCACACTGTGCCAGCTCTTGCGCGGTGATTGGCAGGCGCGCGTGGTCGGCGTGGGTCTTGCGCGCACCGTTCGGCGCCACGGCCAGTGCAAACGGGCGGCGCAACATGTCATTGTTCATCAATCTGCTCCTCAGGCCGGCAGGACCTTGCTCACCGACTGCGCGAAGCGATCGACGATATTGTCGATATCGGCGGGCGAGCAGATGAACGGCGGCGCAAACAGTACGTGATCGCCGTTGATCCCATCTACCGTGCCGCCCATCGGATAGACCAGCAGGCCATGCTCCATGCAGGTGCGCTTGAGCACCGCATGGGTCTTTCTTGCCGGATCGAGCGTGGCCTTGGTAGCACGGTCAGCCACGAACTCCACGCCGACAAACAGACCCCGGCCGCGCACATCGCCAAGGTTGGGATGTGCACCGAGCGCTTCGCGCAGGCGCGCCCGCAATTGTTCTCCACGCGCCAGCACGTTGTCGAGCAAACGGTCATCGGCGATCGTGCGTTGCACGGCCAGCGCCGCCGCACATGCCGTGGCGTGGCCGATATAGGTATGGCCATGCTGGAAGAAACCGCTGCCGCCGACAATCGCGTCATAGATGCGCGCGGTGGACAGCATCGCGCCAATCGGCTGGTAGCCGGCACCAAGGCCCTTGGCAATGGTGACGATATCGGGCACCACGCCATCTTCCTCGCACGCGAACAGATAGCCGGTGCGGCCCATGCCGGACATTACCTCGTCCAGGATCAACAGCACACCATACTTGTCGCACACCGCACGGATGCGCCTGAGATAGTCCCCCACCGGCGGCACCGCGCCAGCCGTGGCACCGACCACGGTCTCGGCCACGAAGCCGGCCACCGAGTCCGGGCCCAGTTCCAGGATCTTGGCTTCGAGTTCGTCGGCGAGCCGTTGCGCATATTGCTCGTCGGTTTCACCGGCGGCCTGATCGCGATACGCGTAGCACGGCGACACGTGATGCGCGGGCACCAGCAGCGGCAGGAAGGGCTCGCGGCGCCATGCGTTGCCACCAATCGCCAGGGCGCCCAGCGTGTTGCCGTGATAGCTCTGGCGACGTGCGATGAAATGCCGGCGCTGTGTCTGCCCGATTTCCACAAAGTACTGGCGTGCCAGCTTCAGCGCGGCCTCCACGGCCTCGGAGCCGCCCGACACGAAGTACACGTGATCGAGATCGCCGGGCGCGGCATCGGCCAGCGTTTGGGCCAGCGTTTCGGATACTTCCGTCGTAAAGAATGACGTATGGGCGTAGGCCAGGCTATCCACCTGCGACTTGATGGCCTCGATCACGCGCGGGTGTCCGTGGCCCAGGCACGACACCGCCGCACCTCCGGAAGCGTCCAGATAGCTGCGGCCGTTGCTGTCGAACAGTTCGATGCCTTTGCCGCCGACAGCAACAGGCAAGGTTTGCTTGGGATTGCGATGGAATACGTGCGTCATGGTGCGATTGCGATAGCGGCGTCAGGGTGCCAAACAGGTGCCAGTATAGGAACAACGACCGCCACGCGCAACAAGTGTTTCATTGAATCTCACCCAAGAAACATACGAATCAACCAACGAAAAGGAACAGGAAAGGGCACCAGCGCGCGACCTGTGCAACAATCGTTGCATTTTCTGCTCGACCCACGCCAGATGTCCGCCGACCACGCCACCCCGCCCCAATCGCTCGATGCGCTGCTCGACCAGTTGCGCGGTGATTTTCCGAACCTGAGCGCCCAGTTCCAGGGCGGCGCGCGCTATCTGCTCGACCATCCGCGTGATATCGCGATCCAGTCGATGCGCAAGGTGGCCGCCAACGCTGGCGTGCAACCGGCCACGCTGGTACGGCTGTCGCAGTCGCTCGGGTTCGAAGGCTGGCAGGGATTGCGGGAGTTGTTCGTGACCGCGGTACGCGAGGGCGGCAGCCAGCCCTATGCACGGCGCGCGCGCAAGGTGGTCAAGGAGAGTGGATCAAGCCGGATGCTGGCGGAAATGATCGAGGTGCAGCACCAGAACCTCGACGCGCTACTGGCCAACAACGCCGACGCGTTGCCGCGCGCGGCCGATCTGCTGGCCGCGGCCCCCACGGTACACGTGGCCGGCTTCCGGTCCTGCTTTCCGATCGCATTCACGTTCCACTACATCTACGGACTGTTTCGCAGTTCGGTTCGCCTGATCCGTGGCGACGCCGGCACACTGGAAATGGAATTGCGGGCGCTCAATGCCAAGGATGCGGTGCTGGTTGCCGGCTTTGTTCCCTACTCGCAGGAAAGCCTGCGCGTAGCCACCGCGGCGCGCGAGGCCGGCTGCAAGGTGATTGCCTTGACCGACAGCACCGTGGCACCGATTGCGCTGGAAGCCGACTGCACGTTGCTGTTCGCCATCGACAGCCCATCGTTCTTTCCGTCGATCACATCCGGGGTGACGATGGTGGAAGCGCTGGTCGAACAGTTGCTGGCGCGCAAGGGCAAGGGCGCAATCCGTGCGCTGGAACAGACCGAAGGCCAGCTCCACCGCACGGGCGCCTATCTGCCCGACAAAGGCCGGTAGCAGATCTTATTCGAAGGCTTCGTCGGAAGGTTGCGCGTAAGCCTTCCTGATCTGTTCGTTCTGCGGCAGGTCGAACGACAGATTCTTGGGCGGCACCGGCTTCTGGAACCATTTGGCGTACAGCGTATTGATCTCGCCGCTGCGCATCAGGCCGCTCATCGCGCCATCCACCACCTGCTTGAAGCCCGGATCGTCCTTGCGCATCATGAAGCCATAGGCTTCGAACGATTGCGGCGTACCCACCACGGCCCAGTCGTCCGGCTTTGGTGCCAGCGTGCGTACGCCCGAGAGCAGCACATCGTCCATCATGAATGCCGCCACACGGCCCGACTGCAGGATCAGGAACGACTCGCCGTAATCCTTGGCGCTCTGGATCGTCATGTTGGCGCCCTTCTCGTCATTGAGCTTGCGCAGGATCCGTTCCGACGTGGTACCGGCGTTGGTCACCACGGTCTTGCCGCTCAAGTCCGCAAAATCGTGGACCGGGCTACCCTTCTTGACCAGCAGTCGCGTACCGGCCACGAAATAGGTGGTCGAGAACGCCACCTGTTGCTGACGCGCCTTCAGGTTGGTGGTCACCCCGCATTCGAGGTCCACCGTACCGTTTTGCACCAGCGACATACGATTCTGCGACGTCACCGGCACCATGCGCGTCTGCAGGCCAGGCGTACCGGTTTCCTTCTTCACGGCATCGATCACGCGATCGCAGATGTCCTGTGCGAAGCCGATCACCTTCTGGTTCGCGTCGTAGTACGAAAACGGAATCGACGACGTACGGTGCCCGATCGAGATCGCGCCGGAAGACTTGATCTTGCTCAGCGTCGGGCTGGCGGCCACATCGACGGCCAGCGCCGAGCCGGCGCCAAACGACACCGCCATCAGCGCGGCGGCACGGATCAAAACGGTCGGGTTCATGGAACACTCCTTTTCAATGAAAGCATCAGCTGTTGCAATGCTAGTCATTGAGCAACAAGTGTTCCATCATGGATAACCATGAAACAAATGGTTTTTCCTCGGGATTTCCCCAAAGTCGGGCATACGGCCGGTGTGTGTCGGGCATATGGCGCCCGGCTTTGGGGATTTGCGGCGGTTCTAGTGCGTCGCCGGGTTGCGCGGCACGCCTTTCCACATGGCCAGTCCACTGCACACCAGCAGGCCGGCCAGCAGGTACAGCGCGTTGTCCATGCTGCCGGTATGGGTCTTGATCTGACCGATCACCCAGGGGCTTACGATGCCGCTGGTGATGCCAATGCTGGAGATAAAGGCAATGCCCGTGGCCGCGGTCTGGGCTGGCAGATGGCTCGGCGGCAGCGCCCAGAAGATCGGCAGCGCGGCAAAGATCAGCACCGAGGCGGCGGAAAGCAACGCCAGCGATATCGCCAGGCTCGGCACATGCAGTGTCAGCGCGATCAGGGCCAGCGCACCGCCCGTGGTGCAGCACAGGAAGTGGCCGTGGCGCTCGCCGAGCCGGTCGGAACGGCGCGCGATCAGGATCAGGCCCACCGCGCCGATCGCATTGGGAATCACCGAATACAGGCTGACCGCCATGACATCGCGAATGCCGAAGTCGCGAATCATCAACGGCATCCAGAATGACAGCGTCAGGGACCCACAGGTCAGTGCGAAGTAGATGAACGCGAACAGGTACACGCGCGGATTGCGCAGTGCCTGGCCCAGTGCCTGCAGCGAATGCGCGTGGCCGCCCTGCCCCCGCGTCTCGGCCGCATGCTGGGCCAGCAGGTAATCCTGTTCGGCTGGCGTCAGCCAGCGCGCCTGACGCGGACCGTCGACCAGGCAGGTGGCTGCAATCAATCCCAGCAGCACCGCCGGCGCACCTTCGATCGCAAACATCCATTGCCAGCCGTGCATGCCAAGCACGCCGGCCATGTCACGCATGATCCAGCCCGATACCAGGCCGCCCAGCACGCCAGCCACGGCCACCCCGGCAAAGAAGATCGCCATCACGGCCGCACGGCGGCGCGCGGGAAACCAGTAGGTCAGGTAGAGCACGATGCCCGGAAAGAAGCCTGCCTCGAACACGCCGAGCATGAAGCGCAACAGATAGAAGTGCGACGGCTGCGAAACCATCATCATGCCGACCGACGCCAGGCCCCACAGCACCATGATGCGGGTAAAGGTACGCCGCGCACCGAAGCGCGCCAGCAGCATGTTGCTTGGCACCTCGCACAGCACATAGCCAACATAGAACACCGCGGCACCGAGGCCATACATGGCATCGCTGAAGCCCAGGTCCTGCTTCATCTGCAATTGGGCAAAGCCGATGTTGATGCGATCGAGGAACGACACCACGTAGCAGATGAACAGGAACGGAATGATGCGCAGCCAGACCTTGCGGTACAGCGCGTCTTCCTGCTGCGTGGGGAAGACGTCTGGCATTGCGTCAGGCAATACGGGGGCGGCGCCCAGGCTCTGGGTGTGCATGGTTGTCTCCGGATGCAGGATTTTCAGGGACGAACTGGCCCCGGGGCGTCTGGTGCGCCCCTGATGTCCAGTCGTCTGGTGGGTGACGAGTAAGGGTGAGAGGTGGTGAAGCCCGGGTTACACGGGGGTGACGTCGGCTGTGGCTTCTGCAGCGGCGTCGCGCGCGAGCCGCATCGCTTCGAGCAGCGTGGCGTGATCGCCGATATGGTTGGCCAGCAGCAAAATCAGTCGTGCATTGACGGCCTGGCTTTCGGCATCGTCAAGATCGCGATGCATGTCGATCAGCGCCTCGTAGAAATCGTCGGGGCGTGCAAGGTTGGGAGCGGTGTCGAGCGGCATGGGCCTGTCTCCTACGTATTACGTGTTCGCGGTTATCAGGCCAGGGCCGGTGTACGCACCGGAGCGGTCGGGTTGATGCCGGGGAATGCTGCGGGCTGGTTGCCGGTAGCGCGTGCCATTGCCTCGGCGATGCGGGCAACGTCGACACTGCGCCAGCGTGCGCAGACATGCTGGTCCGGGCGAATCAGGTAACACGTACCCGCGCGCGCATCGTAGCGTTTCGCGGCAAGCCCCTCGACATCGCGCAACACGGTAGTACCCTGCCATGCCTGCGCGGACGCCGAGATTGCCGCATCGGTGACAAATACGACCCGCAATGGAATGCCACCTTGCTGCAGTCGACGCAATGCTTCATCGGTCTGCGCATCGAGCCCGGCCGGTGCACCAAAGACCAGCGCCACGAATTCGTCGCCCAGATGCGGCAGCAACCAAGGCTTGCCGGTATCGCTGGCCACCGGTGCATCCACGCATACCGTGCCCGGCGTCATCGCACCGTCAAACCCTTCTGCATCAGGCGTATTCAATGGCGATTCATGGAGCACCGCCGGCACCGAGAGCCGGCCGCTATTGACGAGCTGCCGCGCAAACGCATGGTCGCGCGCCAGGGTCAGCACCGCGTCGCGGAAGATGCGGCTCACCGCGCTTTTCGGCGTGATGAAATCGGTGGAGCGGGTCGAGTTGCGGATATTCTCGTCGGCGGCATACTCGCGTTCGCTTGCGTAGGTGTCGAGCAGTTGTTCGGGCGCCTTGCCCTGCAACACATAGGCCAGCTTCCACGCCAGGTTCTCGGCATCCTGTACGCCGCTGTTGGCGCCTCGCGCACCGAATGGCGAAACGCAATGCGCCGCATCGCCCGTGAACAGCACGCGACCATGGCGGAAGCTGTCCATGCGCACACACGCAAACGTATAGACACTGACCCATTCAAGCGAGAACTTTGCATCGGGTCCCAGTAGCGCCTGCACCCGTGGAATCACGCGCTCGGGTGCCTTCTCCGCGGCAGGATCCGCATCCCAGCCCAGCTGGAAGTCGATACGCCAGACATTGTCAGGCTGGCGATGCAGCAACACCGACTGGTTGGGGTGGAATGGTGGATCGAACCAGAACCAGCGCTCGGCCGGGAACGGCGCCTCCATCTTGACGTCGGCAATCAGGAAGCGGTCGCGGAAGGTATGGCCATGGCTTTCCTGTCCCAGCATCTTTCGCAACGGACTGCGCGAACCGTCGGCAGCCACCACGTAGCGGCCACACAGCGTGTAGCAGCCGTCGGGCGTCTCGATCGTCAGTGCCGCATGATCGGCGTGCTGTTCCACCGCCACGGCGCGACTCTTCCAGCGGATCTCGATGTTCGGCATCGCCATGGCCGTTTCGAGCAGGTAGCCTTCAACGTAGTACTGCTGCAGGTTGATGAATGCCGGGCGCTGGTGGCCGGATTCTGGCAGCAGGTCGAACGCGTAGACCTGGCGCTCGCGCAGGAAAATCTTGCCCAGGTGCCAGCGCACCCCCTTGTCGACCATGCGGTCGCCGCAACCGAGCCGATCGAAGATATCGAGCGTGCGTTTGGCGAAGCAGATCGCGCGCGAGCCGGTAGAGAGCGTGCAATCGTCGTCGACCAGTACCACGGGCACGCCATGGCGGGCCAGGTCGATGGCGGTCGACAGGCCAACCGGCCCGGCACCCACCACGATCACGGGATGCGGGGCCTCGGCAACCTGACCCGCCTTTTGCTCGGCACACGCGGTGTATTCGTAAGTCTGCCGCTGATAGTCGATTTCGACTGAGGTACTGCTCATGGTGTCTCCGTCCACTCTATGTTCTGTGGTGTTATTTGCTCCCCTCTCCCGCGTTGCGGGAGAGGAGTTGGGGGAGAGGGCTAGTGGCTCCAATTGCGACCAGGCTCGACTTGAACCGCCTGCCCTCTCCCCCGCCCCTCTCCCGCGTTGCGGGAGAGGGGAGACAACAATCGATCATTTAATCAATCGATCCATCAATCCTGCAGCGCCGCCCACATTTCCTGGTCGCGCTGTGCGGTCCAGATACGCGGATGCGTAATGCCCGATGCTTCGTCGAACGCGCGCGATACGTCGAACGGCAGGCAGTGCTCGTAGATGAAGACGTTGCCGAACTTCGGATCCATCGACTTGCGCGTATGCGCCATAGCGGCCTTCAGGTCCATTTTTTCGCCGAATGCTTCCTTGCCGGCCTGCAGCAGCGTGGATACGAAATCCTTGGTGTAGGCCAGACCCTTGGCGACATCGTCTGGGGTGGTCAGCGCGGGACCGCGACCGGGTACCAGCTTTTCGGGCTGCAATGCGGCCAGCGCATCGAGCGTGGCGGGCCATTGCTCGAGTTGCGCGTCACCGCAGTAGCAGGCGGCGTCGTACTCGACGAGGTCGCCCGAGAACAGCACCTTCTGTTGCGGCAGCCACACCACGGTGTCGCCCTTGGTGTGCCCCGCACCCAGATGGGCAATGCGCACTTCGAGCTTGCCCATGAACAGCGTGATTTCCTTGTCGAAAACCAGGGTCGGCCAGGTCAGGCCCGGCACCGTCTCCACGCCGGCGAACAGGCGTGGAAAGCGTTCGATCTCGGATTTCATGTCGGCCTCGCCGCGCTCCACGATCATCTCGTAGGTGCCACGGCTGGCAATGATCTGCTGCGCGCCTTCGGCAAAGTAGGCCGATGCCCCCAGCACGCGCACCGCGTGATAGTGCGACAGCACCACATACTTGATGGGCTTGTCCGTGACCGAGCGGATCTTCTCGATCAGGTCTTGGGCCATGGCCGGCGTGGCGGTGGTATCGATGATCATCACGCCGTCGTCGCCAATGATGACGCCCGAATTGGGATCACCCTCGGCCGTATAGGCGTATGCGTTTTCGGAAAGCTGGGTGAAGGTGATCTGCTTGGCTTCGAGGTCGGCCTGGGATGCGAATGCTTTTGCCATGTCTGTCTCGTTATGGGAGTGAGGAAGAAACGATGGGGATGTCGGTGTAGGGAATCTTAGAAACGCGAACCTGTTTAGTCAATGACAAATACGATTGCTATTTGCTAAACAGACTGCAAAGCCTTGTTCTCTCGTGGCTGCTGCGGGAAAACCCCAGCACTTTTGACCGGTGGCAAGAGACTGACAGAGCGCAACACAGCGCCCAGAGCAGGCGCTTCGATTACCATTTGGCTCTTCCGAATCGAAGGTAGATGCAGGTATGGCACGACCCCCGGGCGAATCCGCAGGCAAGACGCAACGCGGCATCCAGAGCGTGGAGGTAGGCGGCCGCCTGCTGCAGGCGCTGGCCGATGCACGCCGGCCGCTGGGGCTGGCCGACCTGGCCGCCGCGGCGCAACTGGCGCCCGCGCAGGCGCATACCTATCTGGTCAGCCTGACCCGGCTCGGGTTGATCAAGCGCGACCATATCGACGGCAACTACGAGCCGGGCCCGTTGGCACTGCGGCTCGGCATGATGCATCTCGACCAGGAACCGGCCTATCGCGCGGCGGTACCGCGTGTGCAGGCACTGGCAGCTGCCATCGGTTTCAACGTGGCCATCAGCCTGCCCACGGCGCAAGGGCCCACGATCGTCCACTATGCGCCGGCTGGCACGGCGTTGCATGTGAACCTGCACGTGGGCACCGTGATGGCCCTCGATGCCACGGCCACGGGGCGCACGTATTGCGCATTCCAGCCCGAGGCGCACTGGCAACCGATCTGGCGGCAGCAGCATCCCGCCGCGTCGGCGGATACGCTCGCGGCATTTGCGAAGTCGCTGGCGGTCATACGCGCACGCGGAATGGAACGCAGCATCGACTCGCCCAGCCCCGCCGTCAGCAGCCTGGCGATGCCACTGCTGGCCAGCGACGCCACGCTGCGACTGGTATTGACCGCCATCGGATCGACGGGCGCCATCGATGTCGACTGGCAAGGGCCCGTCGCGCACGCCTTGCAGGCCGCCCTCGACGACATCGCGCACCTGATGGAGCCCGCATGAGCGATCTCGAAGACAGCAAGCCCCAGCGCGGCATCCAGTCGCTCGACAACACCGGACAGTTGCTCAATGCACTGGCCGACGCACGACGTCCGCTATCGCTGGGCGAACTGGCGCGCGCCGCGGGCATGGTGCCGGCCAAGGCGTTCCCGCATCTGGTCAGCCTGCAGAAGATCGGCCTGCTTGCACGCAATGCCAACGGCGATTTCGAAGCCGGCACGCTGGGACTCGAACTCGGATTGATGGCGCTACAGCGACTGTCACCCACGCGCGAAGCAGAACCCGAAGTCATTGCGCTGGCGCAAGCCACGGGCTTGTCGGTCGCCATGGCAGTCTTCGGGCCGCTGGGCCCCACGGTAATCCGTCTGGAGGAAGCCTCACGCCCGCAGCATGTCAGCCTGCGCGTGGGCACCGTGCTGTCGATGGTCAACACGGCAATCGGGCGTACCTGTGCAGCGCATCTACCCGACGATGTCCTGACGCAGGCGCTTGCGCAGGATGCGATCCGCATGGCCGGCGTGGAAGTCGACGCGGCGCTGCGGGCGCAATGCATGCCGCGCTGGCGCAAGATTCGCGCGGACGGCATCGACAATGCCGAAAGCCGCCCCGTGCCCGGCATCGACACACTGGCAGCCCCGGTGTTCGATCACACCGGCACGCTGGCGCTGGTGATTGCCGTGATGGGCAGCAGCGGCAGCTTCGACAGCGCACTCGACAGCGAAATCGCCCGCATCGTCAGGCAGGCGGCGCAACGATTGTCGTGGAGGTTTGGGGCGACGGGGTTGGGTGCGGAGTAGGAAGGATCTGAAAACAAAAAGGCTCCCGAAGGAGCCTTTTCGAACAGCTAACCGGAACCTCTTGTCTATTTGCACACTTGGGTGCAAACCCGTTCAGGGCGGGGTGGCGCACAGCTTATGGCGCAGAGCTCTTGACCTACCTACCGTTGTCCAGCCAGCCACCCGGCCAGCGCTTCGGTCACGCCGTTTGCAAATGTCGCGAACACCGGCTCGCAGACAAAGCCCATGTGCGGCGTCACCACGACGTCGCGGCGCTTGCGCAAGGGGTGATCGGGTGGCACCGGTTCCGAGTCGAACACATCGAGTGCGGCCAGTGCGGGGCGTCCCTGGTCGAGCGCGCGCGGCAAGGCGTCCATATCGATCAGGGCCGAGCGCGATGTGTTGACCAGGATCGCATCGGGTCGCATCAGGGCCATGCGCTCGGCGTTGATGAGCTTGCGGGTCTCATTGGTCGGCACCAGATGCAGGCTTACCACGCGCGAGGTCTGCAACAGTTCATCGAGACTCACCGCCGTGGCGCCTTCCTCCGCCGCACGCTCGGGCGTCATATGCGGGCTCCATGTCACCAGCTCCATGCCGAAGGCCTTGCCCACGCGGGCCACGCGCTTGCCGATTTCGCCAAGTCCGACGAGTCCGAGGCGCTGGCCGTGCAGCACGCCGGGCAGCGCCATGCTGTTGGTCGACCGCCACCCGCCCGCGCGCATGGTTGCCATCTGTGCTTCCAACTGGCGCACTGCGGCAAGGATCAGCGTCCATGTCATTTCGCAGGTGCTTTCCTTGGAGGGTCCCCAATGCGTACTGGCCACCGGAATGCCACGAACCTTCAACGCTTCCGTATCCAACGTGTTGTTGCGCGTGCCGGTGTAGACCACCAGCCTGAGATGGTTGGCAACAGCTAGCGTGGCCGCGTCCAGTGGGGTACGGTCGCGTACCAGCACCAGCACGTCGGTATTGCGCAGTACCGCAACCAGCGCCTCGCCGCGCAGCGGGTCATGGTGGAAGCTGACGTCGGCTTGCGCGTCGATAGCTGACCAGTCGGCCAGGCGCGCAAGCGCGCGTTCGTAGTCGCCAAGGACCGTGATGCGTGGGCGGGCAGCCATGTCACCTCCGTGCACCAGCCCTGCTGGACCGGCGTCGTTGTTGTCGGGATCGGACTGCCATGATCGCGGTAACCGGCCGCGCTGTGAATTGCAAAGTTGGGTTGGATTGATGCAGCTGACGCATCAAAAGACGAACGCCTCGGCTATGCGTCCGGTGCCCTGCCCGTGCTACCGAGATAGTCATCCACCGCACTCCCCACGGTCGGATGGAAGCGGTCGTCGCCGAAGATCTCGGTCAGCTCGAAACGCTTGAGCTTGTCACGCACCGGGTCTTTCATCTCGGCGAAATGCAGCGCGATGCCACGGTCGCCCAGACCATGGCACAGTTCGCGCAACATGTCGGCCGACGTAACATCGATACTGGTTACTGGTTCGGCGGCCACCACCACGCGCCTGACCGGCGTTGGCGAAGCGTCCACCGCCTCGGTCAGCCGTTGCTGGAACAACTCGGCATTGGCGAAGAACAGCGGCGCATCCCAGCGAAACAGCACCAGGCCGTCGATCAGCGAAGCCTGCGGATAGCGCTGCAGGTCATGGTAGCCGCGCAAGCCCGGCACTCGGCCCAGCACTGCGAAATGGGGCCGCCAGCCATCCCACAGGAATTCGATGATGGCGACCACCACAGCCAGGCAAATACCGGGAATCGCACCGAATACCGCAACCGCCGCGAAGCACAGCATCGACAGCCAGAACTCCCATTGCTGGATGCGGTAGATGCGCTGCAGGTCCTTGAACTCGAACAGGCCGATTGCCGCGGCAATTACCACGGCCGCCAGCGCGCTGTTGGGAAGATAGCGCAACAGGTTGGGCGCAAACATCAGCAATGCCGCCACCGCAACGGCACCGACCACACCGGTCAGTTGCGTGCGCGCGCCGGCGGCCTCGGCCACCGGGGTCCGCGATGCGCTGCTGCTGATCGGAAAGCCCTGAAAGAAACCTGCGGCAAGGTTGGCCGCGCCGAGTCCTACCATTTCCTGGTTCGGATCGACGCGCGTGTGCGAACGCGCCGCAAAGGTACGCGACAACACGCTGGTATCGGCAAACGCAATCAGTGCCACCGCGCAGCCGCCGAGCACGATGCGCACCAGATCGGCCTCACTGAGCCATGGGATCGCGAAAGCCGGCAAGCCTTGCGGAATTTCCCCAAGCACCTTCACGCCATAGGCATCGAGATGGAATACGCTGACGGCAAGCGTAGCCAGTATCACGGCGATCAGGATGCCCGGCACACGCTCGAAACGCTTGAGCGCCAGGATCACTACCAGGCTCGCCGCCCCCACCGCAAAGCTGTACCAGTTTGTCTGGCCATCGAGGATTTTCTGCGCCAGCTGCCATAGCTCGCGCAGCGGGCCCGCATCGTCGATGGAGATGGCGAACAGCTTCGGCAACTGGCTGACCAGCACGGTCAACGCAATACCGTTCATATAGCCGTAGCGAATCGGCTTCGACAACAGTTCGGTGATGAACCCGAGCCGCAGCAGTCCGAGCACGATGCAGAACACGCCTGAGACGATGGCCATCAGGCTGGCCGTGGCCACGGCGCGCGCCGGATCGCCAGCCGATGCGCTGATCACCACCGCCAGGATCGGGGCGGCCAATGCGGAATCGGGCCCCAGCACCAGGATCCGGCTCGGGCCGAACAGTGCGTAGGCCAGCAGCGGAACAATCGTGGCATAGAGGCCGTACACGCCGGGCACACCCGATGCCTCGGCGTAGGCAATGCCTACCGGCACCAGCATCGTGGTCAGCACCAGCCCGGCCGCCAGATCCCTGGGAAGCCAACCGGGCTCATAGTTCTTCAACGTCACCAGGCCGGGCAGCCAGCGCAGCCATCGCGGAGCGGGTGCCCCGTGCGAGGAGGGAGTCGTGGATGCCATAAGTATCTTTTGCGCTATATCGCTCCGCTCCAGCATAGGATCGAATGCCGCGAAAAGGGATAGGCCTTACGTCCAACTCCCGTCCAACTCCGGGCCAACTTACGTCATCGAGCCACGGAACGTACCTCTCAGCGGTCCGCCGGCTGCGGGATGGCGTCAACCTTGAGCGTGGGCCGCCAAGTGTCCGGACCGGGTGCGCGCTCGACCGTACCTTTTGCAACCACGCGTCGATTGGCCAGCGATCGCGCTTCATCGAGAGACACGCCTATCAGTTCCCACACCGCATGATCGTCGGTCTCGATCACCACGGTCGGAAACGGCTCATTGCCCTTGATATGGATCGATCCAACCAGGGTCTGCCGCGAACCGGCGGGCATTGTCGTAGCACACGCTGCAATGCTGACAGCGGCGATCAGTGCGGCGATGATTGCCTTCATTCGGAGTCTCCACTCGGTCAGAGGGCGGCTTGCGCCGCCCCCGCGTACCTTATTGAATCACGACAGACAGCGTGGTGCCGGCCGGGACCTTGACGGTTTCGCCATACGTGCCGCTGATGGCCTTGCGGACCACCGGCAGGCTTGCGTACGGCTGGATCGTCGCCGGTACCGCTTGCGTCAGCGTGCGGCTGGGCAGTTGAAGCTGCGGATCGATGACCGGCAGCACGAAACCACCTTCCGAGCGCGCCGGGAAGCCAAACCCGACCGGGCTCGGCGACTTCATGAGCGCCCCTGCCGAAGCGGTAAAGCGACGCAGTTGTTCACCGAGGCTGGACGTGGGCACGACCGCACGGATCGACGCGTCGAGCACCGCCACGGAATCGGTACTGCTGAAGTTGGTCAACAGGCCCTTGTAGAAGCCGAGGCCAAGTTGGCGATCGAGGAAGCCACCCAGCGAACCCGATACCGAATAACTGTCGCACGAGGCACCGAACGGCGTCCAGTCGAGCAGGCTGCAGTTATAGGAGCCGGACTTGTACCCGACATAGTTCGGGAAGCGGACGTCCCGAATCGCGTTGTAGGTTGCATCGATGGACTGGCTTGCGAAGTCCTCCATCATCATGGCCGTAGCCTCTTCGAGCCACGTATCGAAGCTGTAGGTGTCACCGTGGACGACGCCGCGGCGATAGAAGTTCTGCATATGCATGCCTTCGTGCGCCATGGTCAGCAGCATCGACTTCATGCCCGACGCGCCACCGAGGTACAAGGTTTCTGCATCGAGATACAGCGACACCGATTCATTGCTGTACGGATTGGTGAGCGGATCCATCTTCACCGCATTCCGGCCATAGAAGTAGCCGACCATTCCGAACGGTGTGTTGTTCTGGTCGAAGTTCAGGATCACGATATCGATCGGCTGGCCCGTGCCTGCAATCAGGTTGGAATAGCCATGCGTGCCCCACATCGCGCCACCGACCGACTTCAGCATGTCGTAGATCTTGCCGGTCGGCACAAAGCCTGCGGCCAGGGTGTTCACGATTGTCGGGCTGACCTTGGTCGGGTCGTTCTCGGCGTTCTCGACCCAGAAATTGACCGTTGTGCCGTCGGACGTGGTGTCCTGGCGAACCAGCGTTGCCGAGCGCGCCGAGTTGTCCTGGTTGTACCAGACACGTACATCGTTCACCACCGACAAGCTAGGCGCGCCGAACATGGATGCGCTAGGGCTGCCGCTCTTGGTTCCGGCAAGCGCGGCCCACCCGTCACGGTTGAAATCCGCAATGCGGCGCTTGACCGCGCTGGTACCGTCATCCCATTCGATCGCACTCGCGGCGACCGTTGGATAGTAGGACGCCGTCAGCGGAATCGTCGGCATGACCTGCGCCGTGCCGGTCTGGTTGGTGAAGACCAGCGTGACATCCTGGCCAGTCAGGCCGGCAATGCTGATCGGCATGTTCACGGCCGCAGCCGTGGCATTGATGTTCTGCCACACCCCGACTCCCGTACCGGAGTAGGTATTGGCATCGACCGCCCCGCAACTGACGCAGGCCGGTGCGACCACGCTGGTTGGCTTGGCCGGTTCGCCCGCTGTTCCCGTCGAACCAGTGGTCGTGGTCGATTGCGCTGCGGTTTGAGACCCGTCCCCACCGCCTCCGCAAGCGGCCAGAACGGCGGAAGTCAGCAATGCCAAAGCAAGCGACCCCGGGAAAGACAAAGTGCGCTGATTGCGCTTCATGGATTTCTCCTTATTTTTGGAAGGCCGCGGCCCTTCATGTCGCGGCATCGTCGATATCGGCAAAACTGGCGAATTCGTCACCCCGCTGATTGGGGGACTGGATGCCAGATGCCTGATACGTGTGCCGGGAAACCGCGGCCGCCTTCAGGAGAAATCGATCGTCATCGGGGCAAGCGCTATCGTTTCAGGTCCACGACGGTAGGCTTGCCATTCACCGTGTCGAAGGTCGCCGAAACCTGGTCGCCTTCCTTCAACCCTTTGAGCATGGCCGCGTCCTTGACCGGGAAGGCCATGGTCATGGCAGACATGCCGAGGTTGGTGATGGGTCCATGCTTCAGTGTCACTTTTCCGGTTGCAGCGTCGATCTTGCGAATCTCCGCTGGCACCGGTTGCGGCACCTTGGTCGCGCCTGCCGCAGGCTTCATGTCCATGCCGTCCATGTTTGCGGCAAATACCGGGGGTAGCGTGCCGCCCATGGCCAGGGCCAGCGCCATGGCGCCGAAAGTGGTTTTGAGGAACGTCTTCATGCTTTCTCCTTGAGAGAGGTGGAGTGGGATGTAGCGGGAAATTTCGTGGTCTGCCCGTGACGCATCAGCAGATACACAGCGGGTACGACGAACAGCGATAGCAGCGGCGCCGTGATCATGCCGCCGACCATTGGCGCCGCAATGCGTTGCATGACTTCGGAGCCGGTGCCGTGTGACCACATGATGGGAACCAGGCCGGCCAGAATCACGGCCACGGTCATCGCCTTGGGCCGCACGCGTTGCACGGCACCTTCCTGGATCGCGGCAAGCAGCGCGGTGGCATCGGTTTCGCCCCGCGCCTGGTGGTTCTGCCAGGCGTGCTTGAGATAGAGCAGCATGATCACGCCGAACTCGGCGGCCACGCCCGCCAGCGCGATAAAGCCGACCACGCCGGCCACGGACAGGTTGTAGCCGAGCCCATATAGCAGCCAGAACCCACCGATCAATGCAAGCGGCAACGTGCCCATGATCAGGAGCGCTTCATCGAGCCGCCCAAACACCAGGAAAAGCAGCACGAAGATGATCAATAGCGTGAACGGCACCACCACCTTTAGCCTGGCACTCGCGCGTTCCAGATATTCGAACTGCCCGGACCAACTGAGCGAATAGCCAGCGGGCATCGGCACCGCACGGGCCACGACGGATTGCATGTCGTGCACGGCAGAGCGCAGGTCTCGCCCGCGAATATCGACATAGATCCAGCCGGACAGCCGCGCATTCTCGCTACGCAGCATGGGCGGCCCTTGCGTAACGCGGATGCGCGCCACATCGGACAATACGATCTGCTGGCCGCGCCCGGTAACGATGGGCAAACTCCGCAACGCCTCGACCGAATCGCGATAGTCGCGTGGGTAACGCACATTGATCGGAAAGCGCGCCAGCCCATCGACAACTTCGCCCACGTTATCCCCGCCGATGGCGGACGAGACGATGCTCTGCACATCGTCGACATTGAGCCCGTATCGGGCGGCCGCCGCACGGTCGATGTCGACGTCGATATAGCGCCCGCCAGTCAGGCGTTCCGCCAGTGCCGAGGTGACACCTGGCACGCTCTTCACAGCTTCCTCGATGCGGGTGGCAATCCGGTCGATCTCGTTGAGATCCGCGCCGGCCACCTTGATGCCCACCGGGCTCTTGATACCGGTGGCCAGCATGTCGATGCGATTGCGGATCGGCGGCACCCAGATGTTCGACAGGCCCGGCACTTTCACCACGCGGTCGAGTTCCTCCACCAGCCTGTCAGGCGTCATGCCGGCCCGCCATTGGTCGCGCGGCTTGAACTGGATCGTGGTTTCGAACATTTCAAGCGGGGCCGGATCGGTGGCGGTGTCCGCGCGGCCCGCCTTGCCGTGGACCGTCGCCACTTCAGGCACCGACTTGATCAGCCGGTCGGTCTGCTGCAGCAGTTGTGCCGCCTTGCCGACGGACAGGCCGGGCAGCGCGGACGGCATGTAGAGCAGATCGCCCTCATCGAGGGGCGGCATGAACTCCCCACCGGTGCGCAGGATGGGCCATGCCGTCGCCGCCAGCAGGACGGCCGCCACCAGCACCGTCGAACGCGGATAGGTCAGCACCTTGGCAAGCAGCGGCTGGTAAAGGCGGATCAACCAGCGACTCAACGGGTTCGCCTGCTCCGCCGGAATATGCCCGCGAATCAGGTAGCCCATCAGCACGGGCACCAGCGTGATCGACAAACCCGCCGCGGCGGCCATCGAATAGGTTTTGGTAAAAGCCAGCGGCGAGAACAGCCGGCCTTCCTGCGCTTCGAGCGTGAACACCGGCACGAAGGACAACGTGATGATCAGCAACGAGAAGAACAACGCAGGTCCCACTTCCGCAGCCGAATCACCAATCACACGCCAGCGAGCCTCCCCTGCCAATGCCTTGCCGGGATGGGCTGCCTGCCATTGTTCCAGGTGCTTGTGCGCGTTCTCGATCATCACTACTGCCGCATCGACCATCGCCCCGATCGCAATGGCAATGCCGCCGAGCGACATGATGTTCGCGTTGACACCCTGGTAGCGCATGACCAGGAACGCCGCCAGCACGCCGAGCGGCAGCGATACGATGGCCACCAGCGCCGAGCGCAAATGGAACAGGAAAACAAGGCAAACCAGCGCCACGACGATGAATTCCTCGACGAGCTTGTGACTGAGGTTTTCCACGGCGCGGTGAATCAGCGCCGAGCGGTCGTAGGTGGTTACGATCTCGACGCCCGCGGGCAGGCTTTTCCTGAGCGAGTCGAGCCTGGCCTTGACGGCGTCGATGGTCTCCAGCGCATTCTTGCCCGAGCGCATCACGATGACGCCACCAGCCACCTCGCCTTCGCCATTGAGATCGGACAGGCCGCGCCGCGTTTCGGGGCCGAGCTGGATCGTGGCGAGATCGCCCAGCCGCACCGCGACGCCCGCACCACTGGTTTCGATCGGAATCTGGCGGAAGTCGTCGAGGGTCTTCAGATAGCCCGAGGCCCGCACCATGTACTCGGCCTCTCCGAGTTCGAGCACCGAGCCACCTGCTTCCTGGTTGGCACCACGAATCGCCGCCAGCACTTTCGCCTGCGACAGGTTGTAGGCACGCAATCGGTCCGGCATCAGCGTGACCTGGTACTGCCTGACCATGCCGCCAAGCGATGCAACCTCTGCCACGTTGGGCAGCGACTTCAACTCGAAGCGCAGGAACCAGTCCTGCAGCGCGCGCAACTGACTCAGGTCGTGCTGCCCGGTGCGGTCCACCAGCGCATATTCGTATATCCATCCCACGCCGGTGGCATCGGGCCCCAGCGCGGGCCTGGCTGCCGCCGGCAGGCGCGACTGGACCTGGTTCAGGTATTCGAGCACCCGCGAGCGCGCCCAATAGGGATCGGTCCCGTCTTCGAACAGCACATAGACAAAGGAATCACCGAAGAACGAATAGCCACGTACCGTCTTCGCCCCGGGCACCGACAGCATCGTGGTGGTAAGCGGGTACGTGACCTGGTTCTCCACCAGTTGCGGCGCCTGCCCCGGGAACGGCGTGCGTATGATGACCTGCGTGTCTGAAAGATCGGGCAATGCATCGAGCGGAATGCTGCGCACGGCCCACAGCCCCCAGGCCGTCAGCATGACGGTAGCCAGCAGGACGAGGAAGCGGTTGCGTATCGACGCGAGGATGACGTGCGCTATCATCGCTTGCCTCCCTCGGTGCCGATGGTAGTCACGGTGGACAGCGTGGCCACGCCGTCGCGGTCCAGCTGGAAGCGGAAACGGATGCGATCTCCCGGCTTCAATCCGTTGAGCATTGCCGCATCGTGCGCGCCGAAATCCATCGTCATCGCCCCCCATTGCGCGGCAGGAATCGGCCCATGGGAGATGGTCAGGCCTTCAGCATTCACCGCTTCGATGCGTCCCGTGCCCTCGTACTCGGGCGCGGCGGCGGCTGGTGCGGCGGCTGGTGCGGCGGCAGAGCTGGCTGGTGCCAGCCGGCCCAGCGTGCCGCGCAAGCTGGCGTCCGAATCGATCAGGAACTGGCCCGAAGCCACCACCTTCTGTCCGGCGCGCAATCCGGCAACCACCTCGACCTGACCGTCGGATTCACGTCCGACGCGAACCTCCGCCGACACATATCCTTGCGGCCCGGCGTCAACCATTACGATATTGCGCTGGCCTGCCCGGATTACGGCTTCGGATGGGATCAGCAACGCGTCCTGACGAGCAGCGCCGTCGAACCGCACGCTGGCAAACATGCCTGGCACCAGCCGTCGCTGCTGGTTGGGCAGGACGATGCGGACCTTGATGGTGCGCGTGGCCGCATTGACTTCGGGCAGGATGGCATCAACCTTGCCCGTCACGGGCTCCGGCACAGCAGGTGCCAACACCGTGACGGCCTGGCCGGGCGTCACGCTTCGAGACTGGGTCTCGGGCACTTCGGCGATCACCCACACCTGGCTCAGATCGGCAAGCCGGAACAGCGTCATGCCCGGCGAAACCGTCATGCCCTCGCGCACGGCGATCTCGGTGACCACACCATCAAGCGGGCTGGCGATGCCCTGCCCCGTTTGCAGCTTGCCCGAGCGCGCCACGGCATCGGCCTGCGCCGGCGTCATGCCCGCCTGCAACATGCGCGCTCTTGCCGCACTCACCAGATCGCCCTGCACGCCCGATGGCAGCCGCGACACAGCCAGATACTCCTCCTGCGCCGCCACCCATTCCGGCGCATGAAGGCTGACCAGCGTCTGGCCCCGCCGCACCGGGTCCAGCGTTGCGCGCACCCCTACTTGTTCGACGAACGCTGTCGTGCGCGCCTGGATGACCTGGATACTGCGCTCGTCGAAGGTCACGTTTCCGGGGGCTTCCAGCACGCTGCCAATGCGACCCGCCTTGACTTCAGCAGTGCGGATGCCCAGGTTCTGCGCCACACGGCTGTCGATCCTGACGCCGCTGTTTTCGCCGCTCGTGCCACCAGCATCGCCATCGGCGTAGACCGGCACCAATTGCATGTCCATGAACGGCGATTTACCGGGCTTGTCGAAGCGTTGCCCCGGCACCATCGGGTCATGCCAGTACAAGATCTGTTTGCCGGCATGTGGATCGGGACTGCCAGGCTTGCCGGGCTGGCCCATCGCACCATCGGCATTGGCAGATGTCGTCCTGGCCTGCATGGCGCCGAGGCGATAGCCGCCGTAGCCAGCCGCACCGACCATGACCAGGCAGACCGCGGCGATTGTCAGTCGTGAGTTCATTGCGAATCCTTGTGGGTCGATACGGTCTGTGCAGTAGGCAGTGGGGCCAGGAATTTCAGATCCGCCCAGATCCTTGCGGTACGCTGCTCCAGGGCCAGGCGTTCCAGCGCCGTATCGATGGCGCGGTGATTGGCTTCGGCAACGGCCAACAGCGATCCGCTGTTGGCGCGATACGCTGTCAATGCCGCTTCCGCCTGGGCATTGGCCAGTGGCAGCGTGGCTTCGTCATAGCGTTTGAGGCGTTCCTGGTTGCGACGTAGCTCGGCCACGCGCGCGCCAACCAGCGCATCGGTATCGCGCTGGACGATTTCCGCCCTGGCGCGCGCCGCGTCGGCCTGCGCCAGCCGCGCTGACACTTCGCGGTCCTGCCGGTTGGCGCGATCCCATGGCAACGGCAGGCTCACGTTGACCGAAGCCATGTTCGAGTACGCCGAGCCGCGTTGGCTGTACGTCAGCTCTACCGTGACATCGGGCCGGCGCGATTCGTCGGCCACGCGCACCTCGCTCTCCGCCAGAGTGACATCACGCTGGGCGGCGGCGATTTCCGGCACACCGTCGTAACGGGAACGCATGAGTTGTTCCACGCCGCCGGGCATGGCCAGCACCGGACGCTCACCGAGCGGACGCGCGGCATCGGCGCCAATCCAGCGCGCAAGTTTCACGGTGGCAGTGTCCACCGCGGCCTGGTTTTCACTTTCGCGGTCGCGCAGCTTCTGCACTTCGAGCTGTGCCGCCAGGACATCTGCCCGCGTACCACGTCCGCTGCGATACGCCGCATTGGCAGCCTCCAGGGCCAATGACAGCGGATGGCTATGATGACCAAGCAAGGTCGCCGCCTGCTCGGCATACCAACGGTCGATCCATGCGGCAACGGCATTGCGCTGGACATTGGTCACACCAAGTACGCGTTGCGCATCGGCGGAAGCCGCCTCTGCATCGAAGCGTGCGGAGCGCGCGCGGCGTTTGTCCGAGCGCGTGAATTCCTGCATGACGCTGATGGAACGCATCGTCATGGAGTCCCGACTCAGCGAGAACTTGTCCGGACCATCGGCGGGTACGTTGTTCAGGCCGAATTTCAGGATCGGATCGGGCAACTGGCCTGCCGCGACAGCCATCTGCACAGCCGATTCGATGGCGCCATGCGTGTTCTCGGCATCGCTGGCGCGCGAGGTGGCCAGCGTGGCGGTTTCTTCAATGGATAAGACTGGGGCAGCACGCAACGGCGCTACGAGCGCCATCGACATGCCGACGGCGGACGTCAATCGAAACGTCCACCTCAGGCAAGGCGGGAATGACATAAAGCCTCCGGAAACGACGACCACCGCTCCCACGAAAACGGGAGCGACAAGACAGTGGCGTGGCTTCGGAGGCTACGTGCGCAAACAGCAGTGAAGGATGGCGTGCGGCGGTGGCGGCGCGCGCGGCTGCGCGTTGGCGCGCTGCATGAAAAACGGGGCGGGCACCAGCGCGGGCGGTTCGACAATCACGCCAACGAGGACCGGGATAAACGCGAAAACCTGCGGCGCGGGTTGATCGGCGTGCTTGGTGTCGGCCTGACAATGGCCCATGCAGAACGCCTTCTCACCGTTGAAGTGCCCGGCGTCCTCGTCAATCATCCCGGCCATCTCGGCGCAGGATGCCATGTCCTCCATCGCGCCCATGACTTCCTGCCGTGGCGTGTCCGTGCGCATGCCTGCCGAGCAGGCGTAGGCGGCCGCTGCCAGTTGAACGGACAGAAACACCAGCAGAAGGAATCCGGCAATCCAGGAATGCCGGCGAACCAGATAGCGCACGATGGACGAAGGTGTCGGGACAGCGGTGAGAATAGCGCTTTCGATATCTTTTTCAAAGGCGACCAACAGACGCACCCGGCGGCCGATACGACCGCCCAGCCTAACTGTCGATGGGATTGTCGTGAGCGTAAACATTCCCATAGCGGCAAGGTCAAGGCTAAAAAGGGAATTGCACTACTTCCATATTTCGACTACATTCGAATCATGGAAACCGATAACGCCCTCGAAGCGCTTGCCGCGCTTGCCCACGCCATTCGCCTGGCCGTCTTCCGTCTGCTTGTACAGGCTGGGCCCGAAGGCCTGCCCGCAGGCCGCATTGCCGAACTGATGGAGATGCCAGCGTCTTCGCTGTCGTTCCACCTCAAGGAACTACATCGCGCCGGCCTGCTGGCAAGCCGCCAGGAGGGCCGCTCGATCATCTACATGGCTCGCTTCGAGACCATGAATGAGTTGCTGGGCTATCTCACGGAGAACTGCTGCGGCGGCAATCCCTGTTCGCCGGTGTCTTCCTGCTCGGTTGCCTCGAAGGCGTGATCATGAAGCGATTCCACGCCCTTGTCAGCGTGCCCGATCCGACGGCCAGCACCTCCGCAATATGAACACGGCGCAACCGACTGCCGCGGCAGCAACACCCAGCGCAATTGGCTTCTTCGAACGCTACCTGACCGTCTGGGTCGCGCTTTGCATCGTCGCCGGCATCCTGCTCGGCCAATGGCTGCCATTGGTCTTCCAGGCCATCGGCGCCATGGAAGTCGCCCAGGTGAACCTGCCGGTCGGCATGCTGATCTGGATCATGATCATTCCGATGCTGATCAAGATCGATTTCGGCGCGATGGGCCAGGTGGCCGGCCACTGGCGCGGCATCGGCGTGACCCTGTTCGTGAACTGGCTCGTCAAGCCGTTCTCGATGGCATTGCTGGGCTGGATCTTCGTACGCCACCTGTTCGCGGGATTGCTACCGGCAGATCAGCTCGACAGCTACATCGCCGGCCTGATCCTGCTGGCCGCGGCACCCTGCACGGCGATGGTGTTCGTCTGGTCGCAACTCTGCAAGGGCGATCCGTATTTCACCTTGTCGCAGGTGGCGCTCAACGACGCGATCATGGTGGTGGCCTTCGCGCCCGTCGTCGCGCTGCTGCTGGGCCTGTCATCGATCACCGTGCCGTGGGACACGCTCATCACCTCGGTCGCGCTCTACATTGTCGTGCCCGTGCTGGTCGCGCAGGTTATCCGCAAGGCATTGCTGGCGCGTGGCGAGGCCACATACAAGCGCGTGGTCGGCACCCTCGGCCCCTACTCGATCACCGCACTGCTCGCGACGCTGGTACTGCTGTTCGGCTTCCAGGGCAATGCCATCGTGGAGCAGCCGCTGATCATCCTGATGCTGGCCGTGCCGATCCTGATCCAGGTACTGGTGAACTCCGGCCTGGCCTACCTGCTCAATCGCAAGCTCGGCGTGGCCCACTGCGTGGCGGGACCGTCGGCGTTGATCGGCGCAAGTAACTTCTTCGAGCTGGCCGTCGCTACCGCCATCAGCCTGTTTGGCTTTCAATCCGGCGCGGCGCTGGCCACCGTAGTGGGCGTATTGATAGAAGTACCCGTGATGCTCCTCGTTGTTGGCGTGGTCAACCGCTCGCAGCGCTGGTACGAATCGCGTTAAGGAATCACAATGTCCGTCACGATCTATCACAACCCGGCCTGTGGCACGTCACGCAATACGCTGGCCATGATTCGCAATGCGGGCATCGAGCCGACCATCATCGAGTACCTGAGCACGCCGCCTGACCGGCAGACCTTGCAGGCAATGATCCGTGCTTCCGGTCTCACCGTGCGCGAAGCGATTCGCGAGAAGGGCACGCCCTATGCCGAGATCGGCCTCGGCGATCCGGCGCTGACCGATGACCAGTTGCTTGACGCGATGCTGGCCCAACCGATCCTTATCAATCGGCCCTTCGTCGTCACGGAACTTGGCGTGCGATTGTGCAGGCCATCGGAAGTCGTGCTGGAAGTCCTGCCGGCGCCGCAGCAACGCGCGTTCGTCAAGGAAGACGGCGAGGCGGTGATCGACGAGCAAGGGCGGAGAACCAAATGACAGTGGAGTTACGATGGCCGCTATCAAACTCGAATCTGTACTGACCTGCCCGCACTGCGGCTTCGCCAAAGAAGAATCCATGCCCACTGACGCATGTCAGTTCTACTACGAATGCCAGAACTGCAAGACGCTACTGCGCCCAAAGCCGGGCGACTGCTGCGTGTTCTGTTCGTTCGGTTCGGTGCCGTGCCCGCCGATACAGCAACGGCAATCGTGTTGTCGCTGAAAGCTTCTCACTGCCCATAAGGCAACGATCAAAAAGAAAAACCCCGCTGGTTTGGCGGGGTTTTTCTTTACAAGGATTGCCTACGCAATCTCGGAACGGTTAGACCGGTCAGAACGGGATATCGTCATCCATGTCTTCGAACCCGTTCGACGGTGCCTGCTGCTGACGGCGCTGGCCGCCCTGCTGGCCACCTTGCTGGCCGCCACCGCCCTGACCACGGCCACCACCGTAGCCGCCACCGCCGCCGCCTTGCGATTCACGGCTGTAGCCACCACCGCCGCCGCCGGCACCTGCACCACCGCCGTAGCCGCCTTCATCGCCGCCACCGCCCTGGCCACGGCCGCCCAGCATCTGCATCTGGTCAGCCACGATTTCCGTGCTGTACTTGTCCTGGCCCGACTGGTCCTGCCACTTGCGCGTGCGGATGCGGCCTTCGATATAGACCGACGAGCCCTTGCGCAGGTATTGACCGGCGATTTCGGCCAGCTTGCCAAAGAACGCGATCCGGTGCCACTCGGTGGCTTCCTTGAACTCGTTGCTCTGCTTGTCCTTGTAGCGGTCGGTCGTTGCGAGCCGGATATTGGTCACGGCATCGCCGCTGGGCATGTAGCGGGTTTCCGGGTCGGCGCCCAGGTTGCCGACGAGAATGACTTTGTTGACCGATGCCATATAGAAGTTCTCCAAGGACCGCGCCCTTTCAGCGCGGCGTTAAACGTAGTGCGAGTAATCGCGAAAAAAAACCGGTGACCGTAAACGACATCACGCGCCGTTCGGAAACTCCGTGGGCGCGTGTCGAATGCTACCGCCGATATCGGGAAAAAGCGTGTCGGGTTGTTGCGGATAGGTGAAAAAGTGTGTCTAAGCCGCCACTGCCGAAGTGCCGCCGTTCTTGTCGCTGCCTGCGCGGGCCGGAGGCGCCTTCATGCTCCAGGCGATTATAAGCCAGACCAACAGCACGGCCGCGCAGCCGACGAACACCGCGGGGCGCCCTTCATGCTTGAGCAGCCAGCCGCCCGCCACGCCGCCCAGGAACAGTCCGAGAGCCTGTGTGGTGTTGTAGATGCCAAGCGCCGCGCCACGGCTGGCGGCCGCGTAGCGCGACACCAGCGAGGGCTGCATGGCTTCGAGCACGTTGAAGGCGACGAAGAACAGCAACAGCACGCCGACGATCGGCCACAGGCCATGTACCGTGGCAAACAGCAACTGCACGGCGGTCATCAGCGCCACCGATGCCAGCAACACCGGGCGGACCTTGCCATAGCGCTCGGCGGCCATCATCGGCGCCAGCATCAGCAGGAACGACACGAGCACGACCGGCAGATAGACCTTCCAGTGCTGGTCAAGCGGCATGCCGGCATCGCTCAGCATTGCCGGCACCACCATGAACATCGCCACCTGGCTGGCATGCAACGCCAGCACGCCAACGTTCAGGCGGATCAGGTCGGCATTGAGCAGCACCGTGCGGAACGGCAGTTGCACCGGATGCGGCGCGGGCGGCGTCGGTACCAGGAACAGCGTGACGCCGATTGCCACCACGCCCAGCACGCCCATCAGGCCAAAAATGCCGGACATGCCGATGCTGTGCAGCAGCGGCGAGGCAATCACCAGCGAAAGCGCGAAGGTCAGGCCGATGCTGCCACCCACCATCGCCATGGCCTTGGTGCGATGGCGTTCGCGTGTCAGGTCGGCAATGCAAGCGGTGATGGCCGCCGAAATGGCGCCCATGCCCTGCAGTGCGCGGCCCACGGTAATGCCGGTCAGCGTGTCGGCGAACGCGGCAACCAGCGCACCGGCCACGAACAGCAACAGGCCGGCCACCATCACCGGCTTGCGGCCGATGCGATCGGACAGCCAGCCCAGCGGAATATGCAGGAATGCCTGCATCAGCCCATAGATACCCATGGCAATGCCCACGCGCTGGGCATCATGCCCGTCCGGCAACGTACGCGCGAACTCGGCAAACACGGGAAGGATCAGGAACAGGCCCAGCATGCGCAGGGCAAAGATGCTGGCCAGCGAGAGACTGGCACGCAACTCGCTTCGGGTCATGCGGTCGCGCGAGGTTTCCGCTCGGGCGGGTTCGTCGGCAAGCATTGCGGGTTGTGAGGAAGGCGGGATCGACGGCATTGCGGTCGTAGGTGGAATTCTGGCTCGGTTGGCGTCGCTGCTTCGATCGCCTTGACGTGCGGAAGTTGCCCGGAATCTGCAATGTCCGACATGGCAGACATCGATCCGACAGGCGGTTGCTGTGATGTCCGCGACGCTGTCGATACCGTGCTGTCTCCAGGCGCGTCTGGCGCCGGGCGAACCCCGGAAACCGAAGTTCGGTATATTAGCAGGTTTGCTTCTCGCGCTTCCCCAGTCACCTTGGGTACCGCGAACTGTTTCAGGGCACTGCGGCAAGGTGCCGTGAAAGGCACTGCAAAAGGCATTTTGGCGTTTCCGTGAGACCGGCCTGCATATGGCAGGCTGCGGCCACCGGGCGAACGAACGGGATATGGAAGAAATCAAGATCCGTGGGGCGCGTACCCACAACCTGAAGAACATCAACCTCGACCTGCCGCGCAACAAGCTTGTGGTGATCACGGGCCTGTCCGGTTCCGGCAAGTCGTCGCTGGCGTTCGACACGCTTTACGCCGAGGGCCAGCGCCGCTATGTGGAGTCGCTGTCCGCCTACGCCCGCCAGTTCCTGCAGTTGATGGAAAAGCCCGATGTCGACCTGATCGAAGGGCTGTCTCCCGCGATCTCGATCGAGCAGAAGGCCACCAGCCATAACCCGCGTTCCACCGTGGGCACGGTCACCGAGATCCACGACTACCTGCGCCTGCTCTATGCCCGCGCCGGCACGCCCTACTGCCCCGACCACCATATCGCGTTGCAGGCGCAGAGCGTGGCGCAGATGGTGGACGCCGCCCTGGCGCTGCCGGAAGACACCAAGCTGATGATCCTGGCGCCGGTGGTAGCCGACCGCAAGGGCGAGCATTCCGACCTGTTCGATTCGATGCAGGCGCAGGGTTTCGTGCGCTTCCGCATCCGCTCGGGCGGTGGTACCGCACATGAAGCCGAGGCCAAGGTCTACGAAGTCGACGCGCTGCCGAAGCTCAAGAAGACCGAGAAGCACACGATCGAAGTGGTGGTGGACCGCGTCAAGGTGCGCGCCGACATCAAGCAGCGCCTGGCCGAATCGTTCGAGACCGCGCTGCGCCTGGCCGATGGCCGTGCACTGGCGCTGGAAATGGATACCGGCCACCAGCATATGTTCAGTTCGCGCTTTGCCTGCCCGATCTGCTCGTATTCGCTGCAGGAACTGGAACCGCGCCTGTTCTCGTTCAACAATCCGATGGGCGCCTGCCCGAGTTGCGACGGGCTGGGCCAGATCACGTTCTTCGATCCGAAGCGCGTGGTGGCTTTTCCCAACCTGTCGCTGGCGTCGGGTGCCATCAAGGGCTGGGACCGCCGCAACCAGTTCTATTTCCAGATGCTGCAGAGCCTGGCGGCGTTCTACGAATTCGATACCGATACCGCGTTCGAGGACTTGCCTGCCGAAGTGCAGCAGGTGGTGCTGCACGGCTCCGGTGAAGTCGAGATTCCCTTCACCTATATCAACGAGCGTGGCCGCACCACGGTGCGCGCGCATGCGTTCGAAGGGATCATCCCGAACCTGGAACGCCGCTATCGCGAGACCGATTCGGTGGCCGTGCGCGAGGAACTGGCCAAGTACCAGAACAACCAGGCCTGCCCGGTTTGCCATGGCACGCGCCTGCGTACCGAGGCACGCCATGTAAAGATTGGCGAGGACGAGCAGGCACGCGCGATCTACGAGATCAACGGCTTGCCGCTGCGCGACGCGCTGACGTGGTTCCTGACGCTGAACCTGCATGGCGCCAAGCGCGAGATTGCCGACAAGATCATCAAGGAAATCTCGGCACGGCTGAACTTCCTGAACAACGTGGGGCTCGACTACCTGTCGCTCGAACGCAGCGCCGACACGCTGTCGGGGGGCGAGGCGCAGCGCATCCGCCTGGCCTCGCAGATTGGCTCGGGGCTGACAGGCGTGATGTATGTGCTCGACGAACCGTCGATCGGCCTGCACCAGCGCGACAATGACCGCCTGATCGGCACGCTCAAGCATCTGCGCGACATCGGCAACTCGGTCCTGGTGGTCGAGCATGACGAAGACATGATCCGCGCGTGCGACTACGTGGTCGATATCGGCCCTGGCGCGGGTGTGCATGGCGGCATGATCGTGGCCGAGGGCACGCCGCAACAGATCGAGGACTCGCCAGCCTCGCTGACCGGCCAGTACCTGTCGGGGCAGCGCAGCATCGAGGTGCCGAAGGAACGCGCCGCGCCCGATGAGGAGCGGCTGCTGCGCATTGTCAACGCCACCGGCAACAACCTGCGCAATGTCTCGGCGGAAATTCCGGTGGGCCTGCTGACGTGCATCACCGGGGTATCGGGATCGGGCAAGTCCACGCTGATCAACGACACGCTCTACAACGCGGTGGCGCGGCACCTGTATGGTTCCACGGCGGAGCCGGCGGCGCACGACCATATCGAGGGACTGGAACATTTCGACAAGGTCATCAACGTCGACCAGAGCCCGATCGGCCGCACGCCGCGCTCGAATCCGGCCACCTATACCGGGCTGTTCACGCCGATCCGCGAACTGTTCGCCGGGGTGCCTTCGGCCAAGGAACGTGGCTACGATCCGGGCCGTTTCTCGTTCAATGTGAAGGGCGGGCGCTGCGAATCATGCCAGGGCGATGGCGTGATCAAGGTGGAGATGCACTTCCTGCCCGACGTGTATGTGCCGTGCGATGTCTGCCATGGCCAGCGCTACAACCGCGAGACGCTCGAAGTCCTCTACAAGGGCAAGAACATCTCCGAGGTGCTGGACCTTACCGTGGAGCAGGCGCACGAATTCTTCAGCGCGGTGCCGGTGGTGCGCCGCAAGCTGCAGACGCTGCTCGACGTGGGTCTTGGCTATATCCGCCTGGGGCAGTCGGCCACCACGCTATCGGGCGGCGAAGCGCAGCGCGTGAAGCTGTCGCTGGAACTGTCCAAGCGCGATACGGGCCGCACACTCTACATCCTCGACGAACCGACCACGGGCCTGCACTTCCACGATATCGAACTGCTGCTCAAGGTCATCCAGAAGCTGCGTGACCATGGCAACACGGTGGTGATCATCGAACACAACCTCGATGTCATCAAGACGGCCGACTGGCTGATCGACATGGGACCGGAAGGCGGTGCCGGCGGCGGACTGGTGATTGCCAAGGGCACGCCGGAAACGGTGGCGGCCAGCAAGGCCAGCTTTACGGGGAAATACCTGGCACCGCTGTTGAAGCGGGCCTAGGCTATGGTTGCTCCCCTCTCCCGCAATCGCGGGAGAGGGGTTGGGGGAGAGGGCGTTGAGGTTCAAATTGCGACTTGTCTTGGCTTGAACCGCTTGCCCTCTCCCCCGCCCCTCTCCCGCAGCGCGGGAGAGGGGAGAAAACCGTTGGTGGACGACGCGCTTACCGAGCTTCCGCTACGTCCCCGACCTTCTCCGCGGAATCGTCTTTCATACGGCTGCGGTTCATCATCCCGGCCCGCTCCAGCACCGGATACGCGGTGGCGCAGAACAGCGAATTCAGCCGTTTCAGCTCGCTGATGATATCCAGGTGCAGTGAACTCGTTTCGATCGACTCAGTCGTCTGGATGGCCACGCGCTGCAGGTGCGAGCGCGCGTACTTGCGTTCCAGGTCGCGGAAATTGGCCTTCTCTGCCATCAACTGCTGTGCGCTGCGCAGGTCGCCGGTCAGGAACACCGACAGGCCGAGCCGCAGGTTGCTCACCACGCGCGCGTGCATTTCCGCAATCTCCTGCATGCCGGCTTCGGAGAACTGCAGGTTGTGCGCGATCTTCTTTTCCTTGGCGTCGACGATCACGCGTTCGATCAGATCGCCCGCATGTTCGAGGTTGATTGTCAGCGAGATGATTTCGGTCCAGCGCTGGCCGTCGTTCTCGTCGAGCGCCTCGGTGCTGATCTGAGTCAGGTAGAGCTTGATCGCCGTATAGAGATCGTCCACCTCGTTGTCGATGCGACATGTGGCATTGGCCAGTTTCACATCGTTGGTACGCAGCACACGCAGCATGTTGTCGAGCATCTGCTCGACGCGATCGCCAATCCGCAGCACTTCGCGTGCGGCATTGGACAGCGCCAGCGTGGGCGTGGGCAACGCGGCCGGGTCCAGGTGGCGTGGCGTGACCTGGCTGTCGCCGGTATTGCGGCCGGGCAGGATCGCCTCGCACAGGCGCGCCAGCGGCGCCGTGGCGCCCAGTAGCAGCACGGCCAGCGCCACGTTGAACAGCAGGTGGAAGTTGACGATCAGCCGTTGCGGATCGGCGTCGAGATGGGCCAGCAGTTCCTCGGCCTGGGTCAGCAACGGCAGCGCGATCACGCAACCGAGCAAGCGCGAAAGCAGGTTGCCCAGTGTCACGCGCTTGCCGGGCTGGTTGTTGCCCGAGGTGGTCAGCAGCGCCGAGATGCCCGAGCCCAGGTTGGCGCCCAGCACCAGTGCCAGCGCCACGTGGATCGACACCACGCCGGCCGACGCCAGCGCGCCGCAGAAGAGCACCACCGCCAGGCTCGAATAGCAGAGGATGGTCAGGAACGCGCCGATCAGCATGTCCAGCGCCGCGTCGCCAGTCAGCGTGCCGAACAGCACCTTGACGCCGGCGGCCTGCACCACGGGACGCGTGGCAATCGAGATCAGTTCCAGCGCCAGCGTGATCAGGCCCAGGCCGATCAGCACACGGCCCACATGGCCGGCCTTGTTGCCCTTCCAGGTCAGGTGAAAGATCACGCCCACGAAGATCAGCAACGGCGACAGCCACGACAGGTCGAGCGAGAACACCTGCACCATCACGGCCGTGCCCACATTGGCGCCCAGCATGATGGCCAGCGCCGGGGCCACGGCGATCAGGCCCTGTCCGACGAACGAGCTGACGATGACGGCGGTGGCATTGCTGCTCTGCACGAGCCCGGTCACGCCAAGGCCCGCGGCAAACGCGGTGAAGCGGTTGGACACGCTGACGGAGAGCACGTGGCGCAGATTGGCGCCGTACACGCGCAGGATGCCGACCTTGACGATATTGGTGCCCCATACCAGGAGCGCCACGCCGGAAAGAAGATGTAGCAGTACGCCCATTGTGCGTCCCTTTTTTTTGTGACCGGTGCCGGCAGGGCAGGTGCAGAGGCGAACCGCCCGGTCATCGAGTTGTTATCAAGGGGGCATTATGCGCCCCGCTATTACACGGGGCAATCGGGCGCGCGCTGACGCGATCAGTGACCGCCGAAATTGCAGACGGTGAACAACGGCAGCCCGCTGGCATGCAGCAGCTTCGAGCCGCCCAGCTCGGGCAGGTCGACGATTGCCGCGCCTTCCACCACGGTGGCACCCAGGCGCTCGAGCAGCTTGCGGCCGGCCATCATCGTGCCGCCCGTGGCGATCAGGTCGTCGATCAGCAGCACGCGGTCGCCAGTCTTGCAGGCGTCGGCATGGATTTCCACGGTGGCGCTGCCATATTCGAGTTCGTATTCCTCGGCCACGGTCTGGAACGGCAGCTTGCCCTTCTTGCGGATCGGCACGAAGCCAAGGTTCAGCTCATACGCGATGATCGCGCCAAGGATAAAGCCGCGCGCATCGATGCCGGCCACGAGGTCCAGTTGCTGGTCCATGTAGCGATGCACGAAGACGTCGATCAGCACGCGCAGGGTCTTGGGGTTTTGCAGCAGCGGCGTGATGTCGCGGAACTGGACGCCGGGCTGCGGCCAGTCCGGCACGGTGCGGATGCGGTCTCGCAGGTAACCGGTGACATCGCCGAGATCGGGGGACTGGATGATGGAATCTGCCATGGGAATCTATTTGAAATTGGGTCGGGCGAATCTTGCGCCATGCGGTAACGGGCTACCACCCACGCCGCGCGCTGCCGCCGCACAATGGCCCGGCAGCTTGGACGTTCGCAACCCGTAACCATACAGGAGACAGCTATGGCAAAGAAGATTCTGATGCTGGTAGGCGACTTCGCCGAAGACTACGAGACCATGGTGCCGTTCCAGGCACTGCAGATGGTGGGCCACACCGTGCACGCGGTCTGCCCCGACAAGAAGGCCGGCGACGCGTGCGCCACGGCCATCCACGATTTCGAGGGCGACCAGACCTATACCGAGAAGCGCGGCCACAATTTCACGCTCAACGCGACCTTCGCCGACGTGGACCCGGCAACCTATGACGCACTGGTCATCCCCGGTGGCCGCGCGCCCGAATATCTGCGTCTGAACGAGCGCGTGCTCGAAATCGTGCGCCATTTCGCCCAGGCCAACAAACCCATCGCCGCCGTGTGCCATGGCGCGCAACTGCTGGCCGCGGCCGATGTGCTGGAAGGAAAGACCTGTTCAGCCTATCCGGCCTGCGCCCCGGAAGTCCGGCTGGCCGGGGGCAAGTACGCCGATATTCCGGTGGACCAGGCCCACACCGATGGCAATCTGGTAACGGCCCCGGCCTGGCCGGCACATCCCGCATGGCTGGCACAGTTTCTTGCCGTGCTGGGAACCCGGATCGTAGAGTAGAGGCTTCCGAACGCGGCCAGCCCGGCCGCGGCGCACGGGAGTTTCCATGTGTGAGATCTTCATCCGGGCCAATCCGGACTCGTACCAGACCCAGTCGCGGTCGCTGCGTCTACATGGCGTGGCGACCAGCATCCGGCTGGAATCCTTGTTCTGGGAAGTACTCGAGGAACTGGCCCAGCGCGACGGCATGACCGTCAACCAGTTGCTGACGCGGCTTCACGACGAACTGGCCGAGCATCGCGGCGAGGCCTCGCTCTCGGCCAATTTCTCGTCATTTCTGCGCGTGTGCTGCATGCGATACCTGCTGCTACAGAACGAAGGACGGATCCCGGCGGACCACAGCGTGCCGCTGCGTTCGCTGGATGCGCGGGCCGTATTGGCAGACCTCCCCGCGTCGTGGGTCGACCAAGGTGGCGAAGGAAGCTCCCCTCGCCCGCACGCGGGAGAGGGGCCGGGGGAGAGGGCGCGGCGGTTCAAGCAACGACAAGTCGCAGTTTGACCTGCAGGCCCTGTTCCCTACTCGCGCACCAGCCGCTCTTCCGCCGATTCGAGCGCTTCGGGGGTGCCGCGCAGTACGACGATGTCGCCCGGCTCCAGTACGGTTTCGGGCTGGGGATCGAACGCGCGAATCCCGCGCCGGCGCACCGCCGTGACCTCCACCCCGATCCGTTCGAGCCCCAGCGCGCCCAGGCGGCGCCCCACGGCCGTATGCTCGGGCCCCAGCGACACCGAATGTAGCCGCACGGTGTCGCGCTCGACCATGTCTTCCTCGTCGTCGCGGCCGTGGAAATAGCCACGCAGGAGGCTGTAGCGCGCATCACGCGCCTGTTGCACCCCACGTACCACGCGCCGCATCGGCACGCCCAGTAACACCAGCGCGTGCGAAGCCAGCATCAGGCTGCCCTCGATGATCTCGGGCACCACCTCGGTGGCGCCGGCCTTCTGCAGCGTGTCGAGTTCCGAGTCGTCGACGGTCCGCACGATCACCGGCATGGCGGGTGCCAGTTCCTGCACGTGGTGCAATACCTTCACGGCCGACGGCGTATTGGCATAGGTAATCACCACCAGCGCCGCGCGATGGATACCGGCGGCGATCAGCGACTCGCGGCGGCCCGCATCGCCATAGACCACGGTATCGCCAGCCGCGGCGGCCTCGCGTACACGGTCCGGGTCGAGGTCCAGCGCCACATAGGTGATGCCCTCGCGCTCCAGCATATGCGCCAGGTTCTGCCCACTGCGGCCGTAGCCGCAGATGATGGCGTGTTTTTCGGTCTGCAGGCTTTGCGCGGCAATTCGCGTCATGTTGAGCGATTGCATCAGCCATTCGTTGGCCGCAAAACGCAGTACGACGGCATCGCTGTACTGGATCAGGAACGGCGCGGCCAGCATCGACAGCAGCATCGACGCCAGGATCACCTGGATCAGTACCGGATCCACGAGACCCATGCCGTCGATCTGGTTGAGCAGCACGAAGCCGAATTCGCCGGCCTGCGCCAGGCCCAGGCCGGTGCGGATGGCCACCCCCTGCCGCGAGCCGAACAGGCGCGCCAGTCCCGTGATCAGCACGAGCTTGAACACGATGGGAATCACCAGCAGGCCCAGCACCAGCCAGACATGGTCGAGCACCACGCGGATATTCAGCAACATGCCGATGGTGACGAAGAACAGCCCCAGCAGCACATCGCGGAATGGCTTGATGTCCTCCTCCACCTGATGGCGGTACGGCGTCTCGGAGATCAGCATGCCGGCCATGAACGCGCCCAGCGCCATCGACAGGCCCAGCCGCTCGGTCAGCGCGGCCATGCCCAGCGTGACCAACAGCAGGTTCAGCATGAACAGTTCCTGCGACCGGCGCGCCGCCACGATGTGGAACCAGCGGCTCATCAGGCGCTGTCCCAGGAAAAAGATCGCACCCAGGGCCACCACGATCTTGACCGTGGCCTGGCCCAGCGCCCAGGCCAGGTCGCCGGGATCGCGCGACAGGGCCGGGATGATGATCAGCAGCGGCACCACCGCCAGATCCTGGAACAGCAACACGCTGATGATATTGCGGCCGTGCTCGCTCTCGAGCTCCATGCGCTCGGAAAGCATCTTCACGACGATCGCCGTGGACGACATGGCCAGCGCGCCGCCCAGCGCCACCGATGCCTGCCAGGACAACGGAAACATCCAGCTGAAGAGCCAGCTGGCCGGAATCACGACCAGCATCGACAGCGCCACCTGCGAGCCCCCGAGCCCGAACACCAGCCGCTTCATCGCGCGCAGCTTGCTCAGGCTGAATTCCAGCCCGATCGAGAACATCAGGAAGACCACGCCGAATTCCGCCAGGTACTTGGTCTGCCCGGAATCGCTGGCCAGGCCCAGTGCGTGCGGGCCGATCAGGATGCCCACCGCCAGGTAGCCCAGCATCGGCGGCAGTTGCAGCATGCGGAAGGCCACCACGCCGAAAACGGCGGCGGCCAGCAGCACAAGGGTCAGTTCCAGCGGAGAATGCATTCGGGCAGGTCTGGCAGCTTTGAAAGGACCAGCCGGGCACTCGCGCCACGCCGGCATCTGCACCCCGCCGGCAAAAGACGGCAAGCGCGACGGTCGCCGCGGCCCACAGGCGGGTAGCCGGGCCAGGCGCCATCGCATTCGTTGGTATACTCCAGCGCCATGATAGCCAATTTCGATGCGAATCGAGCACTCGAGCTCGCCCGCCATACCCTCCAGATCGAGGCCGACGCCGTTTCCGCGCTGGCCGGGCGCCTGACGCCCGAATTTGCCAAGGCGGTTGAGATGATTCTCGGCTGCACCGGCCGCGTGGTCGTGTCCGGCATCGGCAAGTCCGGCCATATCGGACGCAAGGTGGCTGCCACGCTGGCGTCCACCGGTACGCCCTCGTTCTTCGTGCACCCGGCCGAGGCCAGCCACGGCGACCTTGGCATGATCACGCGCGACGACGTGCTGGTCGCCTTTTCGAATTCCGGCGAAACGGCCGAATTGCTCTCGATCATCCCGATCGTGAAACGGATTGGCGCCGGCTTGATCTCGGTCACCGGCAACCCGGAATCGAATCTGGCCAAGCTGTCCGATGCGCACCTCGATGGCGCCGTGGCCCAGGAAGCCTGCCCGCTGAACCTGGCCCCGACGGCCAGCACCACGGCCGCACTGGCGCTGGGCGATGCCCTGGCGGTGGCCGTGCTCGACGCCCGCGGTTTTGGCGAGGAAGACTTTGCCCGCTCGCATCCGGGTGGCGCACTGGGCCGCAAGCTGCTGACCCATGTGCGCGACGTGATGCGCACCGGCAATGCCGTGCCGGAAGTTCGTGAAAACACGCCGCTGGCCCAGGCGCTGATGGAAATCACGCGCAAGGGCATGGCCATGACCGCCGTGGTGGACCCCGACGGCAAGGCCGTGGGCGTGTTCACCGACGGCGACCTGCGCCGCCTGCTGGAAACGCCGCGCGACTGGAAGACGGTACCGATCGGTGATGTCATGCATCGCAACCCGCGTACGGTGCACCAGGACCATCTGGCCGTGGAAGCCGTTGAAATCATGGAAGCCAACCGTATCAACCAGTTGCTGGTCGTCGATGACGACGGTCGCCTGGCGGGCGCGTTGCACATCCATGACCTGACCCGCGCCAAGGTCATCTGAACGATGCCCGACTTCCTGTCCAGACTCACCGGCCTGATCATGCGGCTGCTGCCGCTGCTGCTGATGGCGATCGTCGCCGGCAGCACGTTCTGGCTGGTGCAGTTGAACTCGCCGCGCGAGGATGCCGAGAAGTCGAGCGCCAAGCGCCACGAGCCAGACTACTGGATGGAGCGTTTCTCGGCCACCGAACTGGCCGAGGATGGCTCCACCAAGATGCGTTTCACTGGCGTGAAGATGGTCCATTACGAAGACGACCAGACCTACGACGTGACCACGCCGGCGATGCGCGCCTACGAGCCGGACCGCCCGCCCGTGACGGCCAATGCCAACCGGGGTGTGATGAACGCCGAAGGCTCGGTGATCGATCTCTACGGCAACGCGTTCATCGTGCGCCAGGCCGGAGCGGATGTGTCGAAGGACCCGCGCATGACCGCGGCGTCGCAATACTTCCAGCTTCTGGTCAACGACGACATCGTCAAGACCGACAAGCCGGTGCAACTCACGCGCGGTCCGTCGGTGATGACGGCCAATGGCCTGATCTTCAACAACGTCACCCGCGAAGTACAATTGCTGGGCAACGTGCGGGGCACCATCATCATGAACTCGCCGGGACAGCCCAAGACCCAATAATCCGCCGGGCAGGCAGCATCGCCCAGGCCGCAGTCCTTACCTCACCACTCGCCTAACATGACCGCATCCCTGACGACATTGTCCTGTCGCCGCATCGCGCCCGCCCTTCTGGCCGCCGCCGCCCTTGGCCTGACGCTGGCCGCGCCGGCGTTTGCCGAGCGCGCCGACCAGGGCAAGCCGCTGGTGCTGGAGGCCGACAACGCCAGCTACGATGACGTCAAGCAGATCTATAACCTCACCGGCAACGTGGTGCTGACCAAGGGCACGATGGTGCTGAAGTCCGATGCGGCCGAACTGCGCACCGACCCCGAGGGCTACCAGTACGCCATCGCCACGGCCAAGCCGGGCCGCCAGGCCTATATCCGCCAGAAGCGCGACGGCGTGGATGAATACATCGACGGCTGGGGCGACCGTATCGAATACGACGGGAAGTCCGAGATCAACAAGCTGATTGGCCACGCCCGTGCGGCGCGCGTCTCCGGCGTCGGTGCAAAGATCATCGACGAGATCCGCGGTGCCTTGATCACCTACGACAGCCGCAACGAGTTCTACACGGCCACCGGCGGCGACAGCAACACCACGGGGGGCAACTCGTCCGGCCGCGTGCGCGCCGTGCTGTCGCCGCGCGCCGATGCCAGCGCACCAGCCGCCGCAGGCGCGCCGCTGGACCTCAAGCCATCCACCACGCCCGCCAAGCCCTGAACGCCTTACTCCCAGCCAGTCCCCGATGAACGATTCCGCCACGCTCGCAGCCTCCGCCTCGTCCCCCGCGTCCGCCGTCCGCGCCGACAGCAGCACGCTGGTCGTGCGACACCTGAAGAAGCGCTACGGCACCCGCACGGTGGTCAAGGATGTGTCGCTCGACGTGAAGAGCGGCGAGGTGGTGGGCCTGCTGGGTCCGAACGGCGCCGGCAAGACCACCTCGTTCTACATGATCGTGGGCCTGGTGGCGCTCGACGAAGGCGATATCGTGCTCGACGACCAGCACATCAGCGGGCTGGCCATTCATGAACGCGCCCGCATGGGGCTGTCGTACCTGCCGCAGGAAGCTTCGGTATTCCGCAAGCTCAATGTCGAAGAGAACATCCGCGCGGTGCTGGAACTGCAGGTGGAAAAAGGCAAGTCGTTGCCAAAGGCCGAGATCGATCGCCGGCTCGACTCCCTGCTCGACGACCTGCAGATCGCCCACTTGCGCAACAACCCGGCACTGTCGCTGTCCGGAGGCGAGCGCCGCCGCGTGGAAATTGCGCGCGCGCTGGCCTCGTCGCCGCGTTTTATCCTGCTGGACGAACCGTTCGCCGGCGTGGACCCGATTGCGGTGGGTGAAATCCAGCGCATCGTCAGTTTCCTGAAGGCACGCAATATCGGCGTGCTGATCACCGACCACAACGTGCGCGAGACGCTGGGCATCTGCGACCACGCCTACATCATCAGCGAAGGCACCGTGCTGGCTGCCGGCCAGCCCGAGGAAATCATCGCCAACGAATCCGTGCGACGCGTCTACCTGGGCGAGAATTTCCGCATGTAACGCCTGATGGCGATGTCCTACGGGACATGCGCCGAACCGTGCGATTCGTCAACTAGCCGTTGTCGATCACGGCGTCACAGCGATAGCTGATTGCGATAGCAATTTCCGTTCCAACAACGGAAAGATGCGCATAGAATAGGTCGCATGAAACCATCGCTTCAGCTCCGACTTTCCCAGCATCTGGCCCTGACGCCGCAACTGCAGCAATCGATCCGGTTGTTGCAGCTCTCCACGCTGGAGTTGCAGCAGGAAGTGGAGCAGGCGCTGACGGAAAACCCGCTGCTCGAACGCGAGAACGACTGGATCGAGAGCCCGCTGCGCGTGGCGGCGGACGGTTCGGTGAACCTGCAGACCGCGCCGGCCCCGGCGCCCGCCGAACCGCAGTCCAATGGCGAGGATCGTGCCGAAGGCGCCGCCGGCGGCGACGAGGACAGCTTTGGCGATTCCGGCACCGAGGACTATGGCAACGACTGGAGCCTCGACGATTTCGCGCGCCGCCCGCAAGGCGACGAGGACGAGAAGACGCCGATGCAGTTGCGCGATGCCGATCCCACGCTGCGCGAGTTCCTGATGGAGCAGCTCACGCCGCTGAAGATTTCCACGCGCGACAAGGGCCTGGCGATCTTCCTGATCGAATCGCTCGACGACGACGGATACCTCGGGGCGTCACTCGAGGAAATCTGCACGGAACTCCCGGAAGAACTCGAGTTCGAAGTCGATGAAGTGCAGGCGATCCTGACGCTGCTGCAGAGCTTTGATCCGCCCGGCGTGGGCGCACGCAATGCCGCGGAATGCCTGAGCCTGCAACTGCGACGACTCAAGCATCCGCAGCGCGAACTGGCATTGTCGATCGTCAATCATCATCTGGAACTGCTTGCCGTGCGCGATTACACGCGGCTCAAGAAAGCGCTTCAGGTTGACGAAATAGCATTAAAGGCGGCGCATGATCTGATCCGCTCGCTGGCACCGTATCCAGGACATGCGTATAGCCGTCCGGAAGCAGATTTCGTGGTGCCGGATGTGTTCGTGCGCAAGAGCGGTAGCGGCTGGATTGCGCAACTCAATCCGGACGTGATGCCACGCCTGCGCATCAACGACATGTACGCGCAGATTTTGCGCGGTGCAAAAGGAGAAGCGGGTGCCGCAGGACTGCAGCAGAAGCTGCAGGAAGCGCGGTGGCTCATCAAGAACATTCAGCAGCGTTTCGACACGATCCTGCGTGTGGCGCAGGCAATTGTCGAACGTCAGAAGAACTTTTTTTCGCACGGGGAAATAGCAATGCGCCCCTTGGTTTTGCGGGAAATAGCCGATACACTCGGTTTACATGAGTCGACCATTTCCCGGGTGACCACGAACAAATACATGGCCACGCCAATGGGTACTTTCGAACTGAAGTACTTCTTTGGTAGCCACGTCTCCACGGAGACGGGCGGCGCGGCCTCATCCACGGCGATCCGCGCGCTGATCAAGCAACTGATAGGAGCCGAAGACCCCAGGAATCCCCTTTCCGACAGCCGCATCGCCGAATTGCTGGGCGAACAGGGCTTTGTGGTCGCACGCCGCACGGTGGCCAAATACCGCGAAGCGCTGAAAATCCCCGCAGTCAATCTCCGCAAGTCTTTGTAGCCGAGCCGCAACCGCCTGCCTGGTGCGGCTCTTTCAGAAGGAGAAGCGCTATGAACTTCAAGATCAGTGGACACCACCTCGACATCACGCCGCCGCTGCGTGAGTATGTGGAAACGAAACTGGAGAGGATTGTCAGGCATTTCGATCAGGTCATTGGCGTGAGCGTGCTGCTATCTGTCGACAACCACAAGGAAAAGGACCGGCGTCAGTACGCGGAAATCAATCTGCATCTCAAGGGCAAGGACATCTTCGTCGAAGCGCATCATGAAGACCTGTATGCGGCGATCGACTCTCTGGTCGACAAGCTCGACCGGCAAGTGATCCGCTACAAGGACCGCGTGCAAGGGCACGACCGGGAAGCGGTCAAGTATCAGATGGCCGCTGAGCAGCTACAGCAACAATAAGGCGGCAACCCATTGAAGGTTGCTCCCTGAGAGGATCGATAAGAAGAGATAAAGCCGCGCATTTGCGCGGCTTTTTTGATGCTCCGGTGCCGGGCAGCCACCACGCGGCTCGTTACCTTGACGCCACGCTCGCCGCGATTAGATTTGGCCGGGGGTGTTCGCAAGGCGCGCCGCTCGGTGTATGCTGCGCCATACAAAACCACAGGCAGAACGGTCCCGATGTACCGGCCTGGCATACCGTGCGGCAAACGACCGTACGATGCCGGCGGCGACTCCGGGTGGGCACACCGGTCGGCAAGTTCGCGGCACCACCCGCGGCGCCGGCGCTGCAATGCACAAGTGCATGGCAGCCCTGCTCTATAATGGCCGGACGCTCCAATGCGGGCGTCTTCATAGCACTCAATATCCTGTTTGCCCCAACTCGGCGGGCTGGTCCATGCGCGCCGGCTTGCCACTCAGACTTCTCGTGCATCGCCCATGAATCGTTTGGCCAAACTGCTGCCACCCGGCAACATCCACCTCGACGTCACCGTCACCAGCAAGAAGCGGGTCTTCGAGCAAGCCGGGCTCCTGTTCGAGAACAACCATGGCGTGGCCCGAGCCATCGTCACGGACAACCTTTTCGCACGCGAATCGCTTGGCTCGACCGGCCTCGGTGCTGGCGTGGCCATTCCGCACGGCCGCATCAAGGGCCTCAAGCAGCCTTTGGCCGGCTTCATGCGCCTGGCGGAACCGATTCCTTTCGAATCGCCCGACGGCAAGCCGGTCTCGCTGTTGATCTTCCTGCTGGTGCCGGAACAGGCAACGCAGCAGCATCTGGAAATTCTTTCGGAAATTGCCCAGTTGCTGTCGGACCGGGAAATGCGCGAAGGCCTGGCCACGCTGCCCACGCCCGAGGCTGTCCACCAGTTGCTTACCGAATGGCACCCATGATGTGCAGGCTGGCCGCGCAGGCCGCCTGAAGCCATCCCCGCCCCATCCCAGAAAGTCATCCCGCATGGAACTCACCGGCGTCACCTCGCAGTCGATCTTCGACGACAACGCAGCCGACATCAAACTGTCGTGGGTCGCAGGTCTGGAAGGGGCCGATCGTGCCTTCGATGTGGAATTCGCACGCGAAGCCACCTCGGCCGCGGATCTGGTCGGCCACTTGAACCTGATCCACCCGAACCGGATCCAGGTGCTGGGCAAGCCCGAAATCCTTTACTACCAGCGACTCGACGACGAACCGCGCAAGCGGCAGATGGGCGAACTGATCCTGCTCGAGCCGCCGTTTTTGGTAGTGGCCGACGGCATGGAACCGCCGCCCGACCTGGAACTGCGCTGCACGCGGTCCTCAACGCCGCTGTTCACCACCCCGGTGTCCTCCGCGGCTGTGATCGACCACCTGCGCCTGTACCTGTCGCGCATCTCGGCACCGCGCGTGACCATGCATGGGGTGTTCCTGGACATCCTCGGGATGGGCGTGCTGATCATGGGCGAATCGGGCCTGGGCAAGAGCGAACTGGGCCTGGAACTGATTTCGCGCGGCCATGGCCTGGTGGCCGACGACGCCGTGGATTTCGTGCGCCTGGGCCCCGATTTCATCGAAGGCCGCTGCCCGCCGCTGCTGCAGAACCTGCTTGAGGTGCGTGGCCTTGGCTTGCTCGACATCAAGACCATCTTCGGTGAAACCGCGGTGCGCCGAAAGATGAAGCTCAAGCTCGTGGTGCAGCTGGTACGTCGCAATGACGGCGAATTCGAGCGCTTGCCGCTCGACTCGCAATACCTCGACGTGCTCGGCCTGCCGATCCACATGGTCAAGATCCAGGTGGCGGCTGGCCGAAACCTTGCCGTGCTGGTGGAAGCCGCCGTGCGCAATACGATCCTGCGCCTGCGCGGTATCGACACGCTGCGTGACTTCATGGACCGCCAGCGAGCCGCCATGCAGGCCGATGTGGTGTCGCGCGGCCAGGGACGACTGCTTTAAGCACCCGTATCGCCGGTCCGCACGCCGGTCCGCAAGCCGCCCCGCCTGCCGCACCAACGCCCGCCCGGCCAGGACGGGCGTTTTTCATTGGCGCGTCTCAATCGCGGTTTTCAATTGCTTACAAGCCCCAGCATGCGTCGCGTCAACGGCCTATGGCCGCTTACCGTTTTGTGCTGTAATGGGCATCGAGCCCAGTGCGGTACCGCCAGCCAGCTTGCAGCATCCAGACAATGGCGCGCGGCCACGATGTTTTTCCACAGCCAGGAGAGAAGCATGAAAAAACTGATCGCGATGTGTGTGCTGGTGACCCCGTTGTTTGCCACGGGCGCGTTTGCCCAGGGTGCTTCGGCCCCGGCTCCCGCTGCGGGCAAGACCGCCCAGCAGGAAAAGATGTCGGCCTGCAGCAAGCAGAACAAGGGCAAGAAGGGTGACGACTACAAGAAGTCCATGAGCGACTGCCTGTCGGGCACCGCGCCGGCCGCCGCCGAACCGAAGACCCAGCAGGACAAGATGTCCGCCTGCAGCAAGCAGAACAAGGGCAAGAAGGGCGACGACTACAAGAAATCCATGAGCGACTGCCTGTCGGCCAAACCGGCCGCCTGATCGCACCGGGACAACAAGGTTTCCCCCCAATGAATGGCGAATCGCATGCGATTCGCCATTTTTGTTTGCAACAGGCTGTCATGACGCGGCCACCTTGCGGTGCTATCCTTGCGTCGCTATGCGGATCATTCTTATCACCGGAATTTCCGGCTCCGGCAAGTCGGTCGCCCTGAACGTCCTGGAAGATGCAGGCTACTACTGCGTCGACAACCTGCCAGCCCAGTTCATTCCCGAGCTTGCCACCTACCTGGCCGACCAGGGCTATTCGCATCTTGGCGTGGCCACCGACATTCGCAGCCGCGAATCGCTGGCCCGACTGCCCGATACCGTGCGCGAGCTGTCGGCCAAGCATCACGTCCAGGTGCTGTTCCTGACCGCGAACACCGACGCGCTGGTGCAGCGCTATTCCGAGACACGCCGCCGCCACCCGCTATCGACACGGGTGGAATCGGGCACCGGATCGGATGCCCCGGACGATACCTCGCTGATCGAGGCCATCGAGATGGAACGCGAGCTGCTCAGTCCGCTGGCCGAATCCGCGCACCGTATCGATACCAGCAATGTCCGCACCAACACGCTGCGCAGTTGGATCAAGGAACTGATCCGCAGCGGCCCCGACAACGAATCCCAGCCGCTGACGCTGCTGTTCGAATCGTTTGGTTTCAAGCACGGCGTGCCCAGCGACGCGGACCTCGTGTTCGACGTGCGCTCGCTGCCCAATCCGTATTACGACCTGGCATTGCGTCCGCTCACGGGACGCGACGCCCCGGTCATCGACTTCCTGCAGAGCCAGCCCATGGTGCTGGCCATGGCCGAGGACATCCGCGCCTACGTCGAGAAGTGGCTACCGAGTTTCATTGCCGACAATCGCAGCTACCTGACGGTGGCCATCGGCTGCACCGGTGGGCAGCATCGCTCGGTCTTCATCGCGGAAAGACTCGCCAACTATTTCCGGGCCCATGGTAATGTGCTGGTCAGACACCGCGAAATGGCCGCTGCCGGCTGACACGCGGGCTTGAGGGGTGGCGCGCTGGCGCCGTCCCGCTACTGGAGCGGCCATTCGCATGTCGATACTTTCCGCCGACACCGCACCCACCTCGCCCACCCTGGATGCGCTGCCGCTGTTCCCGCTGAACACGGTCCTCTTTCCCGACGGCCGCCTGCCACTGCGCATCTTCGAGAAACGCTACGTCGACATGGTGCGCAACTGCATGCGCGACACCACGCCATTCGGCGTCTGCCTGATCGCCAGTGGCGAAGAGGTGGCACGCCCTGGCCACACAACGGAGCCCGAGGAAATCGGCTGCCTGGCGGAAATCGTCGATTGCAATATGGAGCAGCTCGGCGTGCTGCTGATCGAGACGCGCGGCCGCCAGCGCTTTCGGGTGCTATCGCGTACCACGCGGGACGACGGCCTGCTGGTGGCCGAGGCGGAATTGCTGCCCGACGATGTCATCGACTGCAAGCTTGAACTGCTGGGCGAATGCCTGGCCGCGTTGCGCCGGATCGTATCGTCATTGCACGCCGAACAGCCCGACAAGTCGCGGCTGCCCTTTGCCGAGCCCTATCTCTGGGATGATCCCACCTGGGTCGCCAATCGCCTGTGCGAGTTGCTGCCCGTGCCGCTCAAGGCCAAGCAAATGCTGATGGCACTGCCCGATGCAGGCATGCGCATCGAGATCGTGCACCGCTATATGCGGCAACACCACATCGTTTGATCGCCATGCGCGATCAGAACAGCCCGATCCTGGCCTGATCCTCGAGCAGGCGCCGCACAGGCGCGGGCGTGCCGAGCGCATCGAGATCGTCGAGCGACAACCAGCGGGTGTCACCATTGACGCGCGGCGTGGCAGCGTCGAGATCGATGCGGATTGCACGAATCAGCAGCCGGAAATGCGTGAAGACGTGCGTCAGCTCGCCGGCAAGGTATGCGCGCGCGGGCTGGCCGAACTGACGCGCAACCTCCATCGCGGCATCCTCGGCGGCTTCGGCATCGAAGGGCACGGCATCGTCCACCATCTCGGGCAGGCTCCAGAGGCCGCCCCAGATGCCGCTGGCAGGTCGCAGGCCCACCAGCACATCGCGCCGATGCCGCATGATCAGCATCACGGTACTGCGTTCGGGAATGGCCGCGCGCGGCTTCGGCGTTGGCAGTATTGCCGTGAGGTTGTCGCGGCGTGCCACGCAATCGGACGATAGCGGACACGTGTCGGCATTGCCCAGGCATGCAGGCTTGCCGCGCGAACAGACTGTCGCGCCGAGATCCATCAAACCCTGTGTATAGGCCACCATGTTCTCAGCCTGGCCCGCGCCGGCCGGCGGCAACGCGTGCGCGGCCAGCGCCCACATGCGCGTCTCGATGGCACGCTCGCCAGGATAACCATGGATGCCGAACACACGCGCAAACACACGCTTGACGTTGCCGTCCAGGATTGGCGAACGCACGCCCGCGCTGAATGCGGCAATCGCGGCCGCGGTCGAGCGGCCAATGCCAGGCAAGGTGACCAGCACCGCCGGATCGGTCGGAAATACGCCGCCGTGCTCTTCGACGACGGTCTTGGCGCAGCGATGCAGGTTGCGCGCGCGCGAGTAGTAGCCAAGCCCGGCCCACAACGCCATGACCTCGTCGGCCGGCGCAGCCGCCAGCGCAGCCACGGTAGGCAACGCGGCGACGAAGCGCTGGAAGTAGTCGATCACGGCAGCGACCTGGGTCTGCTGCAGCATGATTTCCGAGAGCCAGATGCGATAGGCATCGCGCGTGTTCTGCCAGGGCAGGTCATGCCGGCCGTGCTGGCGCTGCCACGCAACCACGCGCATGCCGAAATCGGACGGTACGGCGATCGCTTCGGTAACAGGAGCGATGGCGGGAACAGCGGCAGGAGCGGCGGCAGTCTTGCGGGGCATTGCGGGGAGTCTGGAAAAGAAAAGCGCCGCTCTTGGGCGGCGCTACATGATACATCGGCGGGGGTGTCAGGCTTTCTTGCGGCGCGACGGCATTCGATGCGCCGACCCTCTCCCCCAGCCCTTCTCCCGCGCGCGGGAGAAGGGAGCGCCCCCACAGCTACGCCGCGCGAACGGATGCTTCTTCGGGGGCTTCCACCAGTTTGCGCGTGAAGTACTCGATCTTGGTGCTGCGTTCGTCGAGGCCGTTGAGTACTTCTTCCAGCTCGGCAATACGGCTTTCCAGTGTGTCGGTGGCTTCGTGGATGCGTTCGATCGAATCCACCCGGCGACGCAACTGCTTCTGGTGCTCGCGCACCTGCGCTTCCAGCGGCGTCATCACGGACTTGAGCCAGATCTCGATATCGCGGTTCAGGTCGCGGAAGTTCTCCAGCACGCGGCTGGCCATCGTCGCGAATGCGTTCTGCACCAGTTGCGGACGCGAGCGCGTCAGCATGTTCACCGTGCCGAAGTGCGCATTGACGAGCGCCAGCGTTTCCTGCAACTCCGCGGCGTAGCGCGACGTCACGAACTGCATCGGCGACGGCAGCGTAAAGCCATGCTCGGCGTTGAAGCGCCGGTACATGCTGTCCACCAGCTGATGCAGGCCGGCAATCTTCTGGTCGGCGTCCTGGATCAGCCCGGTCAACTGGGCAAACAGGCTCTCCATGTCTTCGCGCAACCCGCGCGAGAAGAAACGTTCCTTCATCTGCTCGCGCTTGTCGCGCATGGTGCGCCGTACATCGCGCAGTTGCAGGCTCTTGATGATGTCCGAGCTATGGCGGCCAAACACCAGGCGCAGCGCCTGGAACTTGGCAATGCTCTGCTCGAACTCTTCCTTCTCGCTCTGCACGCGCATCAGCATGTGCTTGACCATCGCATGGTTCTTGCCGCGCAGGCCGCGCAGTTCGAACAACTGCTCGACGATGTCGCGGCGGCGGCTTTGCAGCAGCTGCTGCGCGCCGCGCGACATGTCCTGCACCAGGCGCTGTACCTGGTCGGACACGATCTCGCGCCGCTGCGGAATCAGCTGGTCGGACAGCACGTTCTCGAACTGCATCAGGTTGCTGCGCACGAGCATCGGCTGGTCATGCGTGACCTTGGCCACCAGACCCTTCTGCGCCGATACCGGATACACGCGACGCTCCTCGATACCCAGCGTCTGCGCCGTGGAGCGTACCTGGCGCGAGATTTCCCCGGCAATCTCGGGCGACGTCTTCAGCGGATCCCACAGGCCGTCGATCTTGTTGAGCACGGCCAGGCAACCGCGGCGATGGCCTGCGCCAACGTGGGTGCGCCACAACGCAAGGTCGCTCTTGGTCACGCCGGCATCCGCGGCCAGCACGAACACCACGACGTGGGCATCGGGAATCAGGCGCAACGTCAGTTCCGGCTCGGTACCGATCGCGTTCAGGCCCGGCGTATCCAGGATCACCAGGCCCTGGCGCAACAGCGGGTGCGGGAAATTGATCACCGCATGGCGCCAGCGCGAGATCTCGACCATGCCGTCGGCATCGACCGAATAGGCGGCGTCGGGATCGTTCTCGTTGTAGAGGCCCAGCGATTCGGCCATCGACGGAGTCACGCGCGTCGTTTCCACCACATGCTGGAAGGCCGCGAGCATGCCTTCTGGCGACGATGGGTCGAGCGGCACCGTGGTCCAGTGCGAGTTGGCAGTACCGGGCTCCATGAAATCGGCCGTGGAGGCGTCCTGCAAACGCGTCTCGATCGGCAGCAGCCGGATGCTGGGCGGCTCGTTCTCGTCGTAACGCAGCTCGGTCGGACACATCGTCGTACGGCCGGCCGAGGACGGCAGGATGCGGCGACCATAGTCGGCGAAGAAGATCGCGTTGATCAGTTCGCTCTTGCCGCGTGAGAACTCGGCAATGAACGCCACCTTGAGCCGGTCGCTCTTGAGCACGTTCTGGATGCGCTGCGCGCGGTCGTCCGCGGTGGCGTCATGCAGGTCGTACTCTTGCAGCCAGGACTGGAATTCGGCGAGTGACTGGAGGACCCCGGTTCTCCAGGCGCCATATTGTTCGAATTGATGGGCGAGGCTCGTCATGAGTGATCGCTGTGTCGGCTCGGATTTATGTTTTTGGGCGCGTATTTCACGCCTGGCGCCGGGCTTGCCCGTTGACCCGCGGACCCGATGTCAGGCGGCTTGCCGGGTCGCTAGATACGGCGATCCGGCTGTTTTTGTAACTTTTTATGACTGCGCACACGATACAGGTTTCTGCGCGGATTTTGTGGAATTCGCGTCCCTTGTTGCGTTCATGTATCGCGAGTGTTGCGCCGAGCCATCGGCAAATCATTGCAACAATGTTTTGCCACCGGATTGCGATGAGCGGCGCCGCACCGGACAGTTGTCAGGTCAACTCCGGCAACCGGCCTTCAGGCTTGCAAGCCTGCCGTCAATGCTGGCACTGCGGACAGTAGAAGGTCGATCGCTGTCCCTGGACGATCTGGCGGATCGGCGTACCGCAGACCCGGCACGGTTCGCCGGCACGGTCGTAGACAAAGCAGTCAAGCTGGAAGTAGCCGCTGCTGCCGTCACTGCCGACAAAGTCGCGCAAGGTACTGCCGCCCCGGGCAATGGCTTCGGCCAGCGTTGCGCGCACGGCCTCGGCCAGCTTTTCGCAACGCGCCAGGCTGATCCGGCCGGCCGGCGTGGTCGGGCGGATTCCCGCGCGAAACAGGCTTTCGGAGCAATAGATGTTGCCGACACCCACCACGATTTCGCCCGCCAGCAGCGCCTGCTTGATGGCCACGGACCGGCCGCGCGTCAGCCGATGGATCCAGGCACCGTCGAAGCGCGGATCGAACGGCTCGATCCCGAGCCGCTTCAGCAACGGATGTTCGGCCAGCGCCGATTCGGCCAGCGGGGTCCAGACAATGGCCCCGAAACGCCGTGGATCGCGAAAACGCAGCACCATGGCGGGGCGTCCGTCCTGCCCCGCCTCGGGCGCCAGCACAAGATCGAGGTGATCGTGCGGGCCGGCGGCCGGCGCATCGGGATAGACGCGCAGCGTGCCGGTCATGCCAAGGTGCACAAGCAGCCAGCCGGGCGCGGCGTCGGACTCCGGAGCGGGCAGGCATTCGAGCAGCAGATATTTACCGCGACGCTCGATGCGATGAATCACGCGCCCGGTAAGGTGCGCCTCGAGCTCGGGCTCCACGGGCCAGCGCAGGCCGCGGTGACGCACCGTCACATCGACGATGCGGCAACCCACCACATGCGGCAGCAACCCGCGCCGCGTGACTTCGACTTCCGGCAATTCTGGCATCGCGCCCCTGTCTCCCGCCCTGCATTGGCCCAGCTTCCTGGCTCGGCGTCAAAACCTCGCAGAACCCGCAGAACCTCTGGTGCGCTTTTGCGCTCCAATCACGCAGGGAATTCCCTGCCGCTGGCCGCGCATTGTGCGGGTTCCCATACGTAAGCGCCCTGCGGGGCAAGCAGGGCATTGTAGCGGCAGGCTACAATGCCTCCATCCATTCCTACGCCCCCGTGCGCCGGAGCTTTGATTTCATGCCGGACTTCTTCTCGTCCTCTCAGGCCATGCGCCCGGAATCCACGCCGATGAACGCATCCCGCTTCCGTCGCCATGCGCGCGCCCTGGGTGTGGCCGCGTGCCTGGCGTTTGCATCGCTGGCCCATGCCGCACCGGCAACGGTTGCCCAGAACGATGACGAAGTCATCGACATTCCGGCACCCTCCGGCGCAGCCAAGGCGGCACGAACGCCACTGCCCGATGTCGCACTGACGCCGGAAATCCTGTATCGCGTGCTGGCGGCGGAAATTTCCCTGCAGCGTGGACTGGTGGGTCCGGCCTACCGCACGTACATGGACCTTGCGCGCGATACGCGCGATCCGCGCATGGCGCAACGTGCCACCGAGATCGCATTCAATGCGCGCGTCGCGCAGCAGGCACTCGACAGCGCGCGGCTCTGGACTGAACTGGCGCCCAAGTCGCCCGCTGCACGGCAGGTCCTGTCGACCCTGCTGGTACTGAATGGCCGCTGGGAAGACGCCGAGCCACTGCTGATCCAGCAACTGGCTGCCGCCCCCGCCGCGCACCGTGGCGAAGCCATCCTGCTCATGCAGCAGCAGTTGTCTCGCACCAGTGATCCGGCCGGCGCCGTCGGCGTACTCCAGCGCATCACCGCGAACGACTCGAAGCTGGCCGAAACGCACCTGGCGCTGGCGCGCGCGCGCGAGGCCGCGGGTGACAATGCCGGCGCACTGACCGAACTGGACCAGGCGTTGCGCATCAAGCCGGATCTTGAGCCCGCCGCGCTGATGTCGGCCGAGCTCCAGGCCGAGAACGCCCCGGACAAGTCGATCGAGGTGCTCAAGCGCTTCCTGGCCAAGTCGCCGTCGTCGGTCAACGGGCATATCACGCTTGCACGCCTGTACCTGCAGAAGAACGACATGGAGGCCGCGCGCGCCGAGTTCGAGGTGTTGCGCAAGGTCGCCCCGAACGATCCACGGGTGCCGCTGGCGCTGGGCCTGACCAGCCTGCAGGCGCGCAGTTATGACGATGCCGAGCGCTATCTGAAGGAATACCTGCAGATGGCCGAGAAATCGCCGGCCGCCAATCCCGATATCGCGTTCCAGTACCTGGCACAGATCGCCGAGGAAAAGAAAGACTACGCGTCAGCCATTGCATGGCTCGACAAGATCGATGACAGCCGCCTGGCCACGGCGGCGCAGGCCAAGCGCGGACAGTTGCTGGTGCGCATGGGCCGGCTCGACGACGCCCAGGCCGTGTTTGGCGACCTGCTGGCCGACGCCGAGGACATTCCCGACCCGATCCAGCGCAACCAGCGCATGACCGCGATCCGCCAGGCCGAAGTCGGTGCATTGCTCGATGGCAAGGCCTACGACCGTGCGCGCAAGGTACTCGATGAACGCGTGAAGGCCGAGCCGCAGAATGCTGACTGGATCTATGAACTGGCGATGCTCGACGAGCGCGAAAAGCGCTATGACAGCATGGAGCGTGGCCTGCGCAAGGTCATCACGCTGCAGCCCGAGCAGAAGCAGGGCTACAACGCGCTGGGCTATTCGCTGGCCGACCGCAACGAGCGCTTGCCCGAAGCCCGCAAGCTGCTGGAACGCGCGTCTGAACTCGGCCCGGACGATCCGTACATCATGGACAGCCTGGCCTGGGTGAAATATCGCCAGGGAGAACTGCAGCCCGCCGCAGACCTGCTCAGGAACGCGTATTCCAAGGCCCCCGAGGCCGAGATCGGCGCGCATCTGGGCGAGGTGCTCTGGCAACTTGGCCAGCATGACGAGGCACGCAAGACCTGGAACGAGGCCGCCAAGGTGGAGCCCGAGAACCAGACGCTGATCGATACGCTGCGCCGCTACAACCAGAACCTGCTGCTGTCCAAGTAGCCAGCAAACCAATCCGCAAAGTCATCCGCATTGAATCCGCATTGCGTATCATGCAAACGCCCGGGCCCCTGCCCGGGCGCGTCGTTCTGATGATCCGCAGACCTGCAGACCCGCCGAGATCTGATGAGACCCGCAGGCGTCAATGACGCCTGCGGCCATGCCTCATCCCGCCAACCATGACCATGCTCCGCTCCCGACGCCTGGCCCTGCTTTGCCTGGCCGCCCCGCTCTGGCTTGCCGCGTGCGCCAGCATCACGCCAACGCGCAATTTCGACACCGGCGAATCCGCGCGCAGCGAACACTACTCCGGCCGCTTCGCCGCCAACTACACGCGCTACGGGCGCAGTGAAGGCGTGCAGGGCAGCTTCCGCTGGGAAGAACAGGGCCGCAACGTGCGGCTCGACCTGGTCTCGCCGCTGGGCCAGACCCTGGCCGTGGTCACGAGTACACCTTCGGGCGCCACGCTCGACCTGCCCAACGAAAAGCCGCGCAATGCCCCCGAGGTGGACAGCCTGATGGAACAGGCGCTGGGCTTCTCGCTGCCGGTGTCGGGCATGCGTGACTGGCTTCACGGCCGTCCCGCGCCCGGATCGCAGTCGAAGATCACGCGCGATGCCGATGGCCGCCCGGACACGCTCAGGCAGAACGGCTGGACCGTACGCTATGTGGCCTGGCAGGACACCCCTGAGGGCACCACCGCGCCCTCGACGCAACCGCGCCGCATCGACATGGCGCGCGATGGCAATGAAGCGCCGCTGTCAGTGCGGCTCGTGATCGATCCGGAGACCCGGCAATGACCGCTGGCAACGCCCTGCCCCCCGCCGATCTGCGCAATTGCGCGGCGCCGGCCAAGCTCAACCTGTTCCTGCATGTCACGGGCCGCAGGCCCGACGGCTATCACACGCTGCAGACGGTGTTCCAGCTGATCGACTGGTCGGACACCCTGCACTTCCATCGCCGTGACGATGGCGTGATTGCACGCACCACGGACATTCCCGGTGTACCGGCCGACACCGACCTCGTGGTGCGCGCGGCACGCGCGTTGCAGCAGGCCAGCGGCACGCAATTCGGGGCCGACATCGCCATCGACAAGATCCTGCCGATGGGTGGCGGCATTGGCGGCGGCTCATCCGATGCGGCCACCACGCTGCTGGCGCTGAACCATCTATGGGGCACCAATTTGCCGCGCACGGAACTGATGCGGATTGGCCTGGCGCTGGGTGCGGACGTACCCGTGTTCGTGTTCGGCCAGAATGCATTTGCCGAAGGCGTGGGCGAGGAATTGACGCCGGTCACGCTACCCGACAGCTGGTTCGTGGTCATCCATCCGCGCCAGCATGTACCGACTGCAGCAATTTTTTCGGACGAACGCTTGACAAGGGATTCTCCGATCTCTATAGTTGCGGACTTCGCTGCTTGCACAAACAAATTCGCTTTCGGTCGCAACGACTTGCAAGCGATAGCAACAGCGAAATTCGGTGAAGTTGCCCGAGCCCTTGAATGGTTGAGACAGTACAGTCCACATGCAAGGATGACCGGTTCCGGAGCCTGTGTGTTTGCCCGTTTTGATGACGAGCAGAGTGCGCAGAAGGTGATGGAAAGGTTGCCGTCCGAATGGGATGGCAGGTGTGCGAGAAGTTTGTCGCATCACCCGCTCGAAAGCTTCATCTAAAGGTTTTCGTTTGGCGAAGTACTGAAGTAAAGTTCGGTTCGGCGACAAACGGCAAAGGTTGTGTAGGGGAGTCGCCAAGTTGGTCAAGGCACCGGATTTTGATTCCGGCATTCGAAGGTTCGAATCCTTCTTCCCCTGCCATTACTTCCTATAGTGTCCTTGCGACACGCAGAAATTCGCTACCGGTAGTTGCCGGTAGCGCCAAGCTCCCCCAGCAGCAAGACAGGTGCCCCGAATGAGCGTCGAAGGCTTGATGGTATTTACCGGCAACGCCAACCCTAAACTCGCGGAGGCTGTTGTACAGCACCTCGGCATTCCTCTGGGCAAAGCTCTGGTCGGCCGTTTCTCCGACGGCGAAGTCCAGGTCGAAATCCAGGAAAACGTTCGCGGCAAGCACGTCATCGTGCTGCAGTCCACCTGCGCGCCGACCAACGACAACCTGATGGAACTGATGGTGATGGTCGATGCGCTCAAGCGCGCGTCGGCACGCAGCATTACCGCCGCCATGCCCTACTTCGGCTATGCCCGCCAGGATCGCCGCCCGCGTTCGGCGCGCGTGGCCATCTCGGCCAAGATCGTGGCCAACATGCTGGAAGTAGCCGGTGTCGAGCGCGTCCTGACGATGGACCTGCACGCCGACCAGATCCAGGGCTTCTTCGATATTCCCGTCGACAACATCTACGCATCGCCGGTTCTGCTGGGCGATCTGCGCGAGAAGAACTACGGCGACCTGCTGGTGGTATCGCCGGACGTTGGCGGCGTGGTGCGCGCCCGTGCACTGGCCAAGCAGCTCGACTGCGACCTGGCCATCATCGACAAGCGTCGCCCCAAGGCCAATGTCTCCGAGGTGATGAACATCATCGGTGAAGTGGCCGGCCGTAACTGCGTGATCATGGACGACATGATCGACACCGGCGGCACGCTGTGCAAGGCTGCCCAGGTGCTCAAGGAACGTGGCGCACTGAAGGTGTTCGCCTACTGTACGCACCCGGTGCTGTCGGGTGGTGCCGCTGCACGTATCGCAGCGTCGGCGCTGGACGAAGTGGTGGTCTGCGACACGATCCCGTTGTCCGACGAGGCGCGCCAGTCTGGCAAGATCCGCCAGGTTTCGACCGCCCCGCTGCTGGCCGAGACCTTCACCCGGATCGTGAAGGGCGACTCGATCATGTCGCTGTTTGCCGACGCCTGACCGGGCATAACCGGGCCTTGCGGCTCGGTACTGGCAAATACCTGCTAGAATCTTAGGCTTTACTGCATTGGCTGCCTTTGGGCGGCCAATGTGATTCAAGCGGTACGGTTTTGCATCGTACTGCTTCGTCGAGGCTGTCTGGTCGCGGACAGCCTTCTTCACATCTGGAGTTGAACATGAAAGTTGTAGCTTTCGAACGTAGCGTACAGGGTACGGGTGCGAGCCGCCGCCTGCGCAATTCGGGCAAGACGCCCGGCATCATCTACGGTGGCGCTGCCGAACCGACGATGATCGAACTGGATCACAACGCGCTGTGGCACGCCCTGAAGAAGGAAGCGTTCCACTCGTCGATCCTGGACCTGGAAGTGGCTGGCAAGAGCGAAAAGGCTCTGCTGCGCGCATTCCAGATGCACCCGTTCAAGCCGCTGGTGCTGCACGTTGACTTCCAACGCGTGTCGGCCACGGACAAGATCCACGTGAAGGTGCCGCTGCACTTCATGAACCAGGAAACCGCTCCTGGCGTGAAGCTGGGCCACGGTATCGTCAGCCACATCCTGAACGACCTGGAAGTGTCGTGCCTGCCGGCCGACCTGCCCGAGTTCATCGAAGTGGACCTGGCAAAGGCTGAGCTGAACCAGATCATCCACCTGTCGGACCTGCAACTGCCGAAGGGCGTTACTGCCATCACCCATGGCAACGACAACCCTGCCATCGCCAGCATCACGCTGCCGGCTGGTGCCCAGGCGTCGGAAACCGCCGAAGGCGGCGCAGCTGGCGAAACGCCGGCTGCCTAAAGCAGGCTGCTGATGCCCGGGTGGCCCTGCCACCCTGCGTCGAAAAAACCGCCGGTTCGCCGGCGGTTTTTTTTCGCGGTTCTTTTCGCGTATCCTGTCTCGCCTGAATCGCCTGAATCTATCGCTGTGGAGCTGTCCCAGCGAACCGACTATCGTTTCGAACGCATGATCAAGCTTATCGTCGGCCTCGGCAATCCCGGGGCGGAATACGAGGCCACCCGCCATAACGCCGGATTCTGGCTCGTTGACCAGCTCGCCCGCATGGGCAGCACCACGTTGCGCGTGGAAGGCCGTTTTCACGGCCTGGCGGGCCGCGCACGGCTATGGGACCAGGACGTGTGGCTGCTCAAGCCATCCACGTTCATGAACCGCTCCGGCCTGTCGGTGGTCTCGCTGGCACGCTTCTACAAGATACTGCCCGACGAAATCCTGGTGGCACACGACGAGATGGACCTGCCTTCGGGCTCGGTCAAGCTCAAGCGCGGCGGCGGTTCGGGTGGCCACAATGGGCTCAAGGATATCTCGGCCCATCTGACCACGCAGGACTACTGGCGCCTGCGCATCGGCGTGGGCCACCCGCGCAATGCCCCGGGTGGCACCGCGGGCGGACGCGAGGATGTGGTCAATTTCGTGCTGAAGCCGCCTCGCAAGGAAGAACAACAGGCCATCGACGAAGCCATCGACCGCTGCATGGGGCCGCTGGGCGTGCTGGCACGCGGCGAGAGCGAACGCGCGATGATGGAACTGCATACCGGACGCTAGTTTCCGATAGTCGTCGATATGAAGAAAACCCCGCCAACCTTGCGGTTGTGCGGGGTTTTCTTTTTATTGCATTTGTTTTGTGGGGCCGGAACGAAGCCGCCGGATGTGTCTCCGGCTTCAGGCCGCATGCTTGGCCGCGGTCAGCAGCCGGTAGCGTTGCATCAGCACCTCGTGCGTTTCGACGCGGTTCGGATCCTTCGGAATGCATGCCACAGGGCAAACCTGCTGGCATTGCGGTTCATCGAAGTGGCCGACACACTCGGTGCACTTGTTGGGGTCGATCTCGTAGATCTCGGGCCCCATCGAGATGGCTTCGTTCGGGCACTCGGGTTCACAAACGTCGCAATTGATGCAGTCGTCGGTGATCAGTAGCGCCATGATGATTCCTTCCTGCGACCCGCCCGTGCCCGACTGGCCACGTCGGCGGGATCGAAGGCTCTATTTTATTCCGGTTTGGTCTTCCGGTTTGCCGATCTTGTCGTTGAGCCAGCGCTCGACGGAAGGGAAGACAAACTTGCTGACATCGCCACCCAGTACGGCAATCTCGCGCACGAACGTGCCCGAGATGAACTGGTACTGGTCCGATGGCGTCAGGAACATCGTCTCGACGTCGGGCAGCAGGTAGCGGTTCATGCCGGCCATCTGGAATTCGTACTCGAAGTCGGACACCGCACGCAGGCCACGCACTATTACGCGTGCATTGTTCTTGCGCACGAAATCCTTGAGCAGGCCCGAGAATCCCTCGACCCTGACATTCGGATAGTGGCCCAACACTTCACGGGCAATGCCGATGCGCTCTTCGAGCGAGAAGAACGGGCGCTTGTTGGGGCTGTGCGCCACGCCGACCACGAGTTCGTCGAAGATATTCGACGCACGACGGACGAGATCCTCGTGTCCCCGGGTCATGGGATCAAAAGTACCGGGATAGACGGCGACGACCATGTTTCCTCCTTTGGGGCTGCCCGTTGCCGGCCCGCCAACCTGGGGCCGCTTTCGAATGCATGTTGCGTGACGGGCGTTGGACAATCAACAGCGGCGTAGTGTAACCCCAAATGCGGCATTTGGAATTCCGCCCGAGCGCATTTTTGCGGCAATGCAGCAGACCCGCAAACGCTTGCCGGGCGCGGCAGTCCGCCTGGCAGTCGTCATACGACACCGCCAGCGATTCAGTCGGCGCCGTGACCGGTCCGATGCTGCAGCAGATGAAAGTGCACCGCGCCCGCGCGCGCTTGCCGGACAATTTCCAGCGAGGCCGGTACCGGGGCATCGGCACCGATCAGCGCCTTGTCCGACTCCACATAGACCACCCCACCTGGCCGGGTCAGCCGCGCCGCATGCTCCAGCGCGGGTCCGATCCATTCCTCGGCAAAGGGCGGATCCAGGAACACCACGTCGAAGCTCTCGGCCGGCATCTGGGCGGCCGCCGCAAAGGCATCACTCTGGATGATCCTGATCTGCGAAGCATCGAGCCGGTACTGGTTGTCACGCAACTGGCGCGCCACTCGCGGATTGGCCTCGACCAGCGTGACCGCGGCTGCGCCACGCGATGCCGCTTCGAAGCCCAGCGCTCCAGAGCCCGCAAACAGGTCAAGGCAGGCCAGGCCGGCCAGATCCTGGCCAAGCCAGTTGAACAGGGTCTCGCGCACGCGATCGGGAGTCGGACGCAGACCCTCGGCCTCAAGCACCGGCAGCAGCGAACGTTTCCAGCGGCCGCCGATGATGCGCACCTGCGCGGGCGCCTGGCGGGGAACAGAAGTTCGCCCGCGCGGTGCGGGCGAAGGTCGGGATTGCGAATTCATGCCGTGATTGTAGAGCCTGCCGCGTCCCGGTACAGGTTCGTACTGGCGCGCGGCGTGCCCTGGCCCACGATCAAGCCTGACGCATCACTTTTCCGGACCACCGACAATCACGGTTGCCATGGCATCGGGGTGCACATGGCGCTGGAACGCCGCACGGACCTGATCGCGCGTGACCTTGTTGATCTGCGCGGTCCAGGTGTCGAGATAGTCCAGCGGCAAGCCGTACCAGCCAATATTGGCCACATTGGTCAGCAGCTTGCGGTTACTGTCGATACGCAACGGGAAGCCGTTGATCAGGTTGTCCTTGGCCGCACGCAGTTCGGTATCGGTCGGTCCCTGGGCCACGTACTGGGACACGATCTGCCGTACCAGTGCCAGTGCCTCGTTGGTATTTTCCTTCTTGGTCTGCAGCGTGACGCTGAAGGGGCCCGGCTGCCGCGACGGCGCAAAGTAGCTGTCTACACCGTAGGTGAGTCCGCGCTTCTCCCGCACCTGGTCGGTCAGGCGCGAACTGAAGCCGCCACCGCCCAGCACGTAGTTGCCCACCAGCAGCGCGAAGTAATCGGGATCGCCGCGCGCAATGGCCGGCGCGCCAATGGCCACGCTGGCCTGTTGCGCCGGATGCGGAATCCGCTTCTCGCTGGCCGGGATCGTCATCTGCACGTCAGGCAGCTTGGGCGGCGTGGTGCCCTCAGGCAGGCCGCGCGTCAGGTCCTCGGCAATCTGCTCGGCCTGCTTGCGGTCGATGGCACCAATCAGCGTGATGACCGCACGCTTGGCCGTGTAGTTGTCGCGCCAGAACTTCAGCAGATCGTCCCGTGTGATCGAACCCACCGATTCCGGCGTGGCCGACACGCCATAAGGATGGGTCGGGTAGATGGCCTTGGACAGCGTCTTGTCGGCAATCACGCCGGGGCGCGTGTCACCCTCGCGAATGGCCGTGATCAGGCGTTGCTTCTCGCGTGCGACGACCGCGTCTGGGTACGACGGCGCCTTGATCAGCTGCCCCGCCAGGCGCAGTGACTGCTCACGTTCCGGCGATGCGGTCAGCGTGCGCAAGCCAATGCCACCGCGGTCGCCACCGGCGGCACCGCCAAAATCGGCACCGGTATCGGCAAAGGCGTCGGCAACCTGCGCTTCGTTGCGGGCGGGCTGCCCGTCCTGCGCATTGGCCCCCTTGTCGAGCAGTGCGGCAGTCAAGGTCGCCAGGCCCGACTTGCCGGGCGGGTCGTAACGGCTACCCGCGTCGAAGTCCAGATTCACATCGAGCATCGGGATCGACGGGCTCGGCACGAAAAATACCTTGGCCCCGGTGGACGCAGTCCAGCTCTCGATCGGAATCGCGGCATGGGCAACGGTGCCGGCCAGCAGAGCGGCCGCCCCGCACGCGGCGCCGGCCAGGCGACGCAGCAGGCGTGGGGACGCAATCGTCATGACGGACAAAGACATCGTTGCTCCTTAGTGCCGCAGGCCCTCGGGGGCGGCGGTCTTGGGCTTGTTGGGATCGATCGGCTGCGGCAGCAACGTGGCCACGGTGAGGTTGTCGTCGTTGAAATACTTCGCGGCGACGGCCTGCACCTGCGCGGGCGTGACTTCCTTGATCTTGTCGAGCATGCGGTCGATCTGGCGCCACGAGATGCCGGAGATCTCGGCCACGCCGATCTCCATGCCCTGCCCGAATACCGAATCGCGCTTGTAGATCTGGCCGGCCACGACCTGCGCCTTGACGCGCCTGAGTTCTTCCTCGGACACGCCGTTCTTCGCGATACGCTGCATCTCTTCACGCAGCGCCTTCTCGATTTCATCGGTCGTATGGCCATTGGCCGGCGTGCCGTCGAGTACGAACAGCGATTCGTTGCGATTGATGCTGTCGTAGCCCACGTTGACGTCGTCTGCCAGGCGCTGCTCGCGCACCAGTTCGCGCGTCAGCCGCGCATTGTCATAACCGTTGAGCACGGCGGACAACACCTCCAGCGCATAGGGATCGACGTCTTTCTCGACGTCATGCAGGCGCGGCACCTTGTAGGCCATCACCATGTAGGGGTTTTCGGCCGGGGCCTTGACCCAGATCCGCTTGACGCCCTGCTGCTGCGCCTCGAGCTGGGTCTTGCGCAGCGGCAGCTGGCGCGGCTTGAGCTTGCCGTAGTAGCGCTCGGCCATTGCCCGGACCTCGTCAGCCTTGACGTCGCCGGTCACCACCAGCATTGCATTGTTTGGCACGTACCACGACTTGTACCAGTCCTGCACGTCTTCCACGCGCATGTTGACCAGGTCGTCCATCCAGCCGATCACCGGATGGCGGTACGGCATGGCCGTGTAGACCGTGGCCAGCAGTTGCTCGTAGACCTTGCCGCGCGGAGAGTCGTCGGTACGCAGCCGGCGCTCTTCCATCACCACCTTCATCTCGCGATCGAACTCGTCCTTCTTGATGATGAGGTTGGCCATGCGGTCGGCCTCGAGCTCCATCATCTTGGGCAGGTACTGTTTGGCGATCTGCTGGTAATAGAGCGTGAAGTCGCGATTGGTCAGCGCGTTCTCCCGGCCGCCGAGCAGCGCGATCTGGCGCGAGAATTCGCCCACCGGCACCTTGGGCGTGCCTTTGAACATCATGTGTTCAAGCATGTGGGCCACGCCGGTGGTACCGCTCAGCTCATCGGTGCCGCCGGCACGATAGTAGATCTGGTGCGCCACGGTGGGCGCGCGATGGTCTTCCTTGACGATCACGCGCATGCCGTTCGAGAGGCGGAACTCGGTGGTGCCCGCTTCGGTCTGGCCGATCTTGCCGGCCGTTGCCATGCCCGACGGCGGACCTTGCGGCGTGGTGGCCCTGGCGCTCTCGGGCCCGGACTGCGCCAGCGCGGTACCGGCCAGCGGGCCAGCCAGCGCGGCGATGATCAGGGTGGAAAGCATGCGCCGCGAAAACCGGGCGGCGCCGGCGGGCAGCGAATCGAAGTGGGCGGTTCCCGCTCCGGACAAGTCAGCGCAATGGTTCATGCGACCCCGTCTGCTAGAATTTTGGCGATTGATTCTACCGGGGTATTGACCCCTTTCCCAATGTTTAGTTTCTGGAAGAAGCGCAAGGCCGAGCCGGCTCCGGCGCCCGTCGAGCCGCCGGTTGCCGCGCCCGCACCCGCTCCGGCGCCCATCCCGACGCCGGCCCCCGCTCCCGCACCGCTTCCGGCGCCGGCGCCAGTACCGGTGCCAGTTCCCGTCCCGGTCCCTGTGCCCGTGCCGGTTCCCGTACCAGTCCCTGCCCCGGTACCTGCTCCGGCCCCGGCTCCGATTCCCGTGCCGGTACCGGTGCCCGCCCAGGTGCCACCGCCTCCACCCGCCCCGGTTGCCTATGAACCGCCCGTGGTCGAGGAACTGGAGCTGGTGCCACCCCCCGCGCCCACGGCCGAGGCCAGGCGTGGCTGGATGTCACGGCTGAAGGCTGGCCTGTCCAAGACCAGCCGCAATATTGGCGTGCTGTTCGTGGGCGTGAAGGTTGACGAAGCCCTGTTCGAGGAGCTTGAAACCGCGCTGCTGATGGCCGATGCCGGCGTGGAAGCCACCGAATTCCTGCTTGGCGAACTGCGCCGCCGCGTGAAGAGCGACCGCATCGAAACCGCCGAAGGCGTGAAGGCGGCGCTCAAGGATTTGCTGGTCCATCTGCTCAAGCCGCTCGAAAAGACGATGGAACTGGGCCGCGAACAGCCGCTGGTGATGATGATTGCCGGCGTCAACGGGGCGGGCAAGACCACCAGCATCGGCAAGCTCTGCAAGCATTTCCAGTCGTATCACCAGTCGGTGCTGCTGGCCGCCGGCGATACGTTCCGCGCCGCCGCGCGCGAGCAGTTGACGATCTGGGGCGAGCGCAACAACGTGACCGTGGTGGCCCAGGAAAGCGGCGACCCCGCAGCGGTGATCTTCGACGCCGTGAACGCCGCGCGCGCACGCAAGGTCGATATCGTGATGGCCGACACCGCGGGACGCCTGCCCACGCAGTTGCACCTGATGGAAGAACTCAAGAAGGTCAAGCGCGTGATCGCCAAGGCCATGCCCACGGCACCGCACGAATGCCTGCTGGTGATCGATGCCAATACCGGCCAGAACGCACTGGCGCAGACGCGGGCTTTCGATGATGCGCTGGGGCTGACCGGCCTGATCGTGACCAAGCTCGACGGCACGGCCAAGGGCGGCATCCTGGCCGCCATCGCGCGTCAGCGCCCGGTGCCGGTCTACTTCATCGGCGTGGGCGAAAAGGTGGAAGACCTGCAGCCCTTCAAGGCCGAGGATTTCGCCGAAGCATTGCTCGGCTGAGATCGTTTCCTAGTGTTTGCTCCCCTCTCCCGCCTTGCGGGAGAGGGGAGAACACCTCCGCTATTCGCTATCCGGCTGCGCGGCAGGCGCCGCGTCCCGGAACGCATCGAGCTCCATGCAGGCTGCATGGATCCGTGCAATCGCCGGGAAGCGATCCAGGTCGACGTTAAAACGCTGCGCGTTGAACACCTGAGGCACCAGGCACAGGTCGATCAGCGTTGGCGTATCGCCATACGCGTAGCGGCCCACGCGGCCCAGTTGCGCCAGGTTGGCTTCCAGCGATGCGAAGCCCTGCTCGATCCAGTGCCGGTACCACGCGTCCTTGGCCTCTTCCGCAACCTTGAGCTCGTGCTTGAGATACTTGAGCACGCGCAGGTTGTTGAGTGGATGGATCTCGCAGGCGATCTCCTGTGCCAGGCCGCGCACGACGGCACGCTCGAACGCGTCCTTTGGCAGCAGCGCCGGTTCCGGATGCGTTTCGTCCAGGTACTCGATGATGGCCATCGACTGGATCAGCGGCTTGCCGTCAACTACCAGCGTCGGCACCACGCCATCGGCATTGAGTGCGCGATACTCGGGCTTCAGCTGCATGCCGCCTTCCTTGAGCAGATGCACGCCCTTGTAGTCGTAGGGCAGTCCCTTGAGATTCAGGGCGATGCGCACGCGGAACGAGGCCGAGCTGCGGAAGTAGCTGTAGAGCTCGAGCATCGGATCACACCACCTTGACGGTCAGGTCGCCCACGCCAGCGATATGGCATTGCATGACGTCACCCTTGACCACCGGGCCCACGCCTTCGGGCGTGCCGCTGTAGATCAGGTCGCCCGGCTGCAGTTCGAACAGCTTCGACAGGTACGAGACCATTTCCGGCACCGACCAGATCAGGTCCGACAGGTCGCCGCGCTGCTTTTCCACGCCATTCACGGCCAGCGTCACGTCACCTTTTTCGGGATGGCCGATGGCCGACACCGGCACGATCGGGCCGATCGGCGCGGACTTGTCGAAAGCCTTGCCGGTTTCCCAGGGACGACCGGTCTTCTTCGATTCGTTCTGCAGGTCGCGGCGCGTCATGTCCAGGCCGATTGCATAGCCGAAGACGTGGCTGGCGGCCTGCTCGACCGGAATGTCCTTGCCACCCTTGCCAATGGCCACGACCAGCTCGACTTCGTAGTGGCAGTTGCCGGTGCCCGGCGGATACGGAAACGTGCCCTCGGCGTTGTCGGCCACATAGCTGACCGCGTCGGAAGGCTTGCAGAAGAAGAACGGCGGTTCGCGATCGGGGTCCGAGCCCATTTCACGCGCGTGCGCGGCATAGTTGCGACCCACACAATAAACCCGGCGCACCGGGAAGCTTGCACTGCTGCCTCGCACCGGAACGCCGACGGGGGCTTGCGGGGCGAATACGAACTCGGTCATCCAACTCTCCTGCTTGCTCTTTCTCTTTTGATGGAATGCCTCGCCGGTGCATTCGGTCAACCGGCATGGCAGTCGCACAGCATACACCCGGCGTACCGCGGCATACAGTGGCCACCGCCCGGCACGTCGCAGGTGCATTGCACAACAGTGGCGCCCGGCGCGGTTTCGCCCACGCACGGTTCCGGAGAAATTGCCGGGCAAAACCAGGTTCCCAAGGCGCAATCCGCCGCGCCGCAGCCCGATGGCGCACCGCAACAAGCTGGCACGGCGTTTGCGTTATCGATGGCACGGCCAATGACGGCCGCGCAGTCTCCGGCAATACCCACAATTTGTGTGCACGCGATCGCTCACGGTCGCGCGGCATCGGACAACGGCGTCCTGCACTGCACCCCCGATTTCTGGCGAAGGCGGGGCTGCGGTCAGGGCGCCTTTTTTCTTTCGGAGCCATCGCAATGCCCTCTCGCCTCAAAGATGCCAAGCCCCCGCGTGCCGCCAGCGTTGTCGACCAGGCTGCGCCCGCCAGCCACACACGCCGCCGCGTGCTGGCCACCATCGCCGGCGCCGGCGTGATGACGCTGGTCGACCCGCTGGTACGCAGCGGTGCCTGGGCAGCCGGCTCCGATGCACCGGAAAAAACCGAGGTCAAGATCGGCTTCATCCCGCTCACCGACTGCGCATCGGTGGTCATGGCATCGACGCTGGGGCTCGACAAGAAGTACGGCATCAAGATCACGCCCAGCAAGGAAGCGTCGTGGGCGGCCGTGCGCGACAAGCTCGTCAATGGCGAACTGGACGCCGCGCACGTGCTGTATGGCTTGATCTATGGCGTGCAGCTCGGCGTCAGCGGCCCCAAGAAGGACATGGCCGTGCTGATGAACCTGAACCACAACGGCCAGGCCATCACGCTGTCGTCGAAGCTCGCGGAAAAGGGCGTCAAGGACGGGGCCAGCCTCAAGGCGCTGATGGCGAAGGAAAAGCGCGACTATGTATTCGCGCAGACCTTCCCCACCGGCACGCACGCGATGTGGCTGTACTACTGGCTGGCGGCCAATGGCATCAATCCGCTGCAGGATGCCAAGGCCATTACCGTGCCGCCGCCGCAGATGGTGGCCAATATGCGCGTGGGCAATATGGATGGCTTCTGCGTGGGTGAGCCGTGGGGCGCACGCGCCATTGCCGACAAGATCGGCTTCACGGCCGAGACCACGCAGTCGATCTGGAAGGATCACCCGGAAAAGACGCTCGGTACCACGGCCGAGTTCGTGCAGAAGAACCCCAACACCGCGCGCGCAATGGTGGCCGCGATCCTCGACGCGTCGAAGTACATTGATGCGTCGGCATCGAACCGCCGCAAGACCGCCGAGACGATTGCCGCGAAGTCCTATGTCAACACCGATATGGACATCATCCTGGACCGCATGCTGGGCCGCTACAGCAATGGCCTGGGCAAGACCTGGGATGACCCCGATGCCATGAAGTTCTACCAGGATGGCGCGGCGAACTATCCGTTCCTGTCGGACGGCATGTGGTTCCTGACCCAGCACAAGCGCTGGGGCCTGCTCAAGGAGCATCCGGACTACCTGGCCGTGGCCAAACAGGTGAACCGCATCGATATCTACAAGCAGGCCGCCAGCGCCGCGCAGGTGCCGCTGCCCAAGAGCGATTTCCGTACCGCCAAACTGATCGACGGCGTGACATGGGATGCGACCAAGGACCCGAAGGCCTATGCCGACGGATTCCGGATCAAGGCCTGATGTTTCATCACTGATCTCCCGATCCCCCGTGGTTCCTCTTTCCAGGAGCTTGCCGTGAATGCCATCGCCCCAACCTCATCCGAAGGTGCCGCCATGAGCGCGGATGCCGTCGACACCGATATCAAGGAACAGACCCGCCGCCGGGCGCTGGAGCTGGCCGCACAGGAACGGCAGGCCGCACGGCGCGACGCGCTGGCCGGCTTCGTGCTCAAGTGCGTACCGCCGCTGGTGGGTTTCGTGCTGTTCCTGCTGGTGTGGCATGGCATCGCCACACTGATCCCGGCATTGCCCACGCCTGGCGCCACATGGAATGCGGCGGTGCCGCTATTCTCCGATCCGTTCTATCGCAACGGACCGAACGACCAGGGTATTGGCTGGAACGTGCTGGCGTCACTGGCACGCGTGGCGGCGGGCTTCGGCATGGCCGCGGTGATCGGCATTCCGGCCGGCTTCCTGCTGGGACGCTTCGCGTTCCTGAACGCCATGGCCGCGCCCGTCATCAGCCTGCTGCGGCCGGTGTCGCCACTGGCATGGCTGCCGATCGGGCTGCTGCTGTTCAAGGCCGCAAACCCGGCCGCGATCTGGGCCATCTTCATCTGCTCGATCTGGCCCATGATCATCAACACGGCCGTGGGCGTGACGCGCGTGCCGCAAGACTACCTGAACGTGGCCCGCGTGCTGGACCTGTCCGAATGGAAGATCTTCCGGCGCGTGCTGTTCCCGGCCGTGCTGCCGTACATGCTGACCGGCGTGCGCCTGTCGATCGGCACTGCATGGCTGGTGATCGTGGCGGCGGAAATGCTGACCGGCGGCACCGGTATCGGTTTCTGGCTCTGGGACGAGTGGAACAACCTCAAGGTTGAGCATATCGTCATCGCGATCTTCATCATCGGCGTGGTCGGCCTGGTGCTCGAGCACCTGCTGCTGGCACTGGCGCGCCGCTTCAGCTACGGCAATTCCTGAGCGGGATGCACATCATGGAAAAATTCGTCAGCATCGAAAACGTCGGCCAGACGTTCAAGACGCGCAAGGGTCCGTTCGTGGCGCTGCGCGATATCAACCTGTCGATCGCCGAAGGCGAGTTCATTACGCTGATCGGGCACTCCGGTTGCGGCAAATCCACGCTGCTGAACCTGATTGCCGGGTTGACCACACCCACCACCGGTGCGCTGATCTGCGCCGGGCGCGAGATCGCGGGGCCCGGTCCCGAACGTGCCGTGGTATTCCAGAATCATTCGCTGCTGCCGTGGCTGACGTGCTTCGAGAACGTCTACCTGGGCGTGGAACGCGTGTTCAGCAGCACCGAGAGCAAGGCGCAACTGAAGGCCCGCACGCACGACACGCTGGCGCTGGTGGGCCTCACGCACGCCGAGGCAAAGTATCCGCATGAGATCTCGGGTGGCATGAAGCAGCGCGTGGGCATTGCCCGTGCGCTGGCGATGCAACCGAAGGTGCTGCTGATGGACGAACCGTTCGGCGCGCTCGACGCGTTGACGCGTGCGCACCTGCAGGACGAACTGATCAAGATCGTGGCCCGCACGAAAAGCACTGTGGTGATGGTCACCCACGACGTCGACGAAGCCGTGCTGCTGGCGGATCGCATCGTCATGATGACCAACGGTCCCGCCGCCACCATCGGCGAGATCCTGCAGGTCGGGATCGCACGGCCACGCGACCGCGTGGCACTGGCCGACGACCAGAACTACCATGCCTGCCGCACGGCGGTGCTGGACTTCCTGTACCGCAAGCAGCGCAACCCGGCACTGCAGGAAGCCGCCTGACACACTCCACGCACGGAATCGTGGGCTATCATGAACGCCAACCCCACGATTCCAGCAGCATCATGACCTCCGCATCCTCCACGCCATTCTCGGCGGCAAAGTACATCAAGGAAATCGGACGCGGCGTCAATGGCGCCCGCGCGCTGCCGCGTGAAGACGCCCAGGCGCTGTTCGACGCCATGCTGGCCGGCCATGTTTCCGATATCGAGATGGGCGCCGTGCTGATGGCGTATCGCATCAAGGGCGAGGCGCCGCACGAACTCGCCGGCATGCTGGAAGCCGCGCATCGGCATTGCCAGCCGCTGGCCGCGCCGCCGGACCAGCCCGTGGTGGTGATTCCGAGCTACAACGGCGCCCGCAAGCAACCGAACCTGGTGCCGCTGCTGGCCATGCTGCTGGCGCGCGATGGCGTGCCGACACTGGTGCACGGCACGCGCACATTCCAGGGCCGCGTGACCAGCCTGGCATTGTTCGAAGCGCTGGGCGTGCCGCTGTGCACCACCACGGCGCTTGCACAGGATCAACTGCGCGCGGCATCGAACCCGCTGGCGGTGTTGCCGATCGACGTGCTGTCACCGGCGCTGTCGACGCTGCTCGACAAGCGCTCGATCATCGGCCTGCGCAACTCGTCGCATACGATCGTCAAGATGCTGCAACCGGTAGGCGAGCATACACCCGCCGAAGCACTGCGGCTCTACAGCTACACGCACCCTGAATACCGTGAGACGCTGACCGATTATTTCTCGCACGAGCCGGCCAACGTACTGCTGGGCCGCGGCACCGAGGGCGAAGTCGTGGCCGATGCGCGCCGCAGCACCCGGATCGACTGGCTCCACGACGGGCATCAGCACACGCCGGTGGATCCCGTGGGCGGCTCGATCGGCGAAGTGCCGGACCTGCCTGCCGGTACCGACGTGGCCGCAACCGCGGCCTGGATCCGTCAGGTGCTCGATGGCACGGTGCCGCTGCCCGCGCCGATCGCAACCCAGATCGCCACCATCAAGGATTGCCTGAAGCAGGCCACCCGGGTGGCCTGGGCCAACCCGGTCTGAACTGCCGGCGGCGCACGCCCTAGCGCCGCGTCGGCAGCGGAATGCGCTCCGTTTCACCCGGCACATGGGGGAAACGGTCGTCCTGCCAGCGCTGGCTGGCTTCCTCGATGGCCTCCTTGCTGCTGGCTACGAAGTTCCAGAAGATGAAGCGGCGGCCATCGGTGGGATCTCCTCCCAGCAGCATCACGCGCGACGGCATGGTGGCCGTCAGGGTCACCGCCTCGCCCGGCGTGAGCACCACCAGGTGCTCGGCCGGCAGCGTCTCGCCATCGAGTTCCAGGTTGCCTTCGACCGGATACACGCCACGCTGGACATGCTCGGGCGGAATCACCAGGCTGGCGCCCGCCTCCATCTCAATGGCCACATAGAGTGTGCGGCTGTACACCCGGACCGGCGACTCTGCACCGAAGGCATCGCCAGCGATCACGGTCATCCGCACGCCGGGCAATTCCAGCTTGGGCAGGGTGGCGCCGGGATGGTGATGGAACGATGGCGGATCGTTCTCATGCGGCTTGGGCAGCGCCACCCAGGTCTGGATGCCGTGCAGGCGCGGCCCGGCCTGCCGCGCGGCGTCGGGCGAGCGCTCCGAGTGGGTAATGCCGGTGCCCGCGGTCATCCAGTTCACGTCGCCGGGACGAATCACCTGCTCGCTGCCCAGGCTGTCGCGGTGCATGATCTCGCCCTCGAACAGATAGGTCACCGTGGCCAGGCCGATATGCGGATGCGGGCGCACATCCATGCCCTGCCCCGGCGCCATTTCCACCGGACCCATGTGATCGAAGAAGATGAACGGCCCGACCGTCTGGGTTGTGGCGGCAGGCAGCAGGCGGCGTACTGTGAACTCGCCGATATCCCGCACGTGCGGCTTCAGCAAGTGTTCGATAGCAGACATGAAAGACACTCCGGGAGATGGTGCAATGCGGCTGAAAAACAACTTCAGTGTAGCGAATCCTGCAATTCATCATCCCAATTTCGTGATGGATTCGTGTGAAACCGATTGACTCCGCGCCCCTCTAATCTTTCTGTTGACCGCGCGCGACCCGCCAGCCCTTGTGGCGTGGGAGCTAGGCGGAATCAACGGTGCCGGATCAGACTATTCAAAAATAGATTCTGATGAGTTGGAACTATCAACCCTATAGGTCTTCTAACTTAGCACTCGTCCGGTTCGAGTGCTAATATGCGTTGCAGTGCGGTGTCCTGTCAGGACACACCGGCAACCCACCGCCGGATGCGAAAGGAGTCATAGTGAACGCAGTCCTGTCTGCCGATCAAACCCAAGTTTCCCGCCGTCTGCCGACGGCGCCCCAGAACGCTGCCGCGAACAGTTTCGCGCTGACGTTTCCTGGCACGCTGGGCAATCTGGAAAGCTATATCCAGGCGGTCCACCGTATCCCGATGCTCACCCCCGAGGAAGAGCAGCGGCTGGCGCGCGACCTGCGCGATACCGATTCCGTCGATGCCGCGCGTCGCATGGTGCTGTCCCACCTGCGCCTGGTGGTGTCGATTGCCCGCCAGTACCTGGGCTATGGCCTGCCGCATGCAGACCTGATCCAGGAGGGCAATATCGGCCTGATGAAGGCCGTGAAGCGCTTCGACCCGGATCAGGGTGTGCGGCTGGTGTCGTACGCAATGCACTGGATCAAGGCTGAAATCCACGAATACGTGCTGAAGAACTGGCGCATGGTCAAGGTGGCTACCACCAAGGCCCAGCGCAAGCTGTTCTTCAACCTGCGCAGCCACAAGCAGGGTTCGCATGCCTTCACCCCGGAGCAGATCGAAGCCGTTGCGCGCGAGCTCAACGTCAAGCCCGAGGAAGTGATGGAAATGGAAACCCGCATGTCGGGTGGCGACATGGCGCTGGAAGGACAGGTCGACGATGGCGAGGAAGAGTTCGCCCCGATCGCCTACCTGGCTGACAACCATAACGAGCCTACCAAGGTACTCGAGGCCAAGCGCCAGGACCGTCTGCAGGTCGAAGGCCTGGAAGAGGCCCTGACGAAGCTCGACCCGCGTAGCCGCCGCATCATCGAGGCGCGCTGGCTCGATGTGAACGACGACGGCTCGGGTGGTTCCACGCTGCATGAGCTGGCCGACGAGTTTGGTGTTTCCGCCGAGCGGATCCGCCAGATCGAGACCGCCGCGATGAAGAAGATGAAAGGTGCGCTGGCGGCATTCGCCTGATCCACGCACACTCGCAGTCATGCAAAAGGCCGGTCCACTGGACCGGCCTTTTTGTTTGCCCGGGCGATTAGGCGATTGGGCGATTGGCGTTGCCGGAGTATCAGGACATCAGCGCCTTCAGGTCATGCGCGATCGGTTCCGGCCCCTGGCCGTGCCGGATGAACAGGCGCAGCTGGCCTTTGCCATCGAACACATAGCTGCCGGCGGAGTGATCCATCGTGTAGTTGTTCGGCGACGAGCCGGGCACCTTGGCGTAGTAGACCTTGAAGTCCTTGGTCACCTGCTTGAGCGCGGCCTCGTCGGCCGGGCGCAGGCCCAGGAAACGCGCATCGAACGCCGGTACGTACTGGGCCATCAGCGCCGCGGTGTCACGCTCCGGATCCACCGTGACGAACAGCACCTGCACCTTGTCGGCATCGGGGCCCAGCTGCTCCATGACCTGCTTGAGCTCGACCATCGTGGTCGGGCAGACATCGGGGCAATGGGTATAGCCGAAGAACATCAGCACCACCTTGCCCTTGAAATCGCCGAGCGTGCGGGTCTTGCCCGCGGGATCTTGCAGCGCGAAGTCCTTGCCGAATTCGGTGGCACCCGAGATATCGACGTTCTTGAACGACGGTTTCGGCTGGCCGCAGGCCGCCAGCAGGGCCGTACACAGTGCGAGCAGGCAGAGGCGACGCAATGGGGTCAGAAGCGGGGCCAGGAAGCCTTGGGCGAGATTCGGCATACGCGAAGTGACGGATTGGGAGGTAGGCCCGAAAGTATCGCCGATCACGTCGAAGGTGGCTTCCGGGCGCGGCAAGATGCCGCAGGCGTATCAGACCTGCGGCACGAACTTGAAGTAGTGGTCGACCAGCAGCGCGGCAAACAGCAGCGACAGGTACAGGATCGAATAGCGGAAGGTCCGCTGGGCCAGTTGGTCCGAGTAGTTGCGGAACAGCTTCCAGGCGTAGCCCAGGAACACCAGCCCCAGCCCCAGCGCGGCGGCCAGGTAGATGTAGCCGCTCATGCCGTAGACGAACGGCAGCAGCGTAGCGGCGATCATCACCAGCGTGTACAGCAGGATATGCAGCAGCGTGTAGCGCTCGCCATGCGTGATGGGCAGCATCGGCAGGCCGGACTTGGCATAGTCGGCACGTCGATACAGCGCCAGCGCCCAGAAGTGCGGCGGGGTCCACGTGAAGATGATCAGCACCAGGAACCAGGCCTCGGCCGGCACGGTGCCGGCCACGGCGGCCCAACCCAGCGCGGGCGGCATGGCGCCGGACAGGCCACCGATCACGATGTTCTGCGGCGTGGCCGGCTTGAGCAGGATCGTGTAGACCACCGCATAGCCGAGGAACGTGGCAAACGTCAGCCACATGGTCAGGTCGTTGGCGAAGACATGCAGCAGCCACATGCCCGCACCGCCGAGGATGGCCGAGAAGACCAGCGTCTGCGCGGTGGTGATCTCGCCGGTGGCCGACGGGCGCCATGCGGTGCGGCGCATCAGCGCATCGATCTTCTGTTCCACCAGGCAGTTGATGGCAAAGGCCGCGCCGGCCAGCAGCCAGATGCCGGCGGCACCGCCGATCAGTACGGACCACGGCACCATGCCCGGCGTGGCCAGGAACATGCCGATGATGGCGCAGAACACCGCCAGTTGCGTGACGCGCGGCTTGGTCAGTGCTGCGTATTGGCGGGCCAGATGGCGTAATCGGCCCACGGAAGACCGGGGGTGGGCGGCGGTAGCGGAAACGGCGGGGGGCATCTTGTCCTTCATGTGGCGCGCGCCGCAATTGCGGAATGGGCGGCGGCGCCGGCGGAACGGGTCGCGAGGCCGATATTGTAGTTGAGACGGAGCAACAGCATCAGCAACAGGGCTGCTCCGCCGTTATGAGCCACGGCCGCAACCAGCGGCCAGTCGAACACGATGTTCGACATGCCGGTGGCCAGTTGCAGCGCCAGCACCGCCAGCAGCCACTTGCCATGGCGCGCCAGGCCTTCCAGCTTGCGGGCCTGCAGTCCGAACCAGAGCAGGTAGCCCAGCACCACGAATGCAAAGCCACGATGGACCCAGTGGATCGCCACCAGCGCCGCGTGTGGAATGTAGTCGCCGTCAGCGGTCATGCCGAGCTGGCGCCACAGCGTGAAGCCGTGGCGGAAGTCCATCTCGGGCACCACTTGCCCGTTGCAGAGCGGGAAGTCGGTACAGGCCAGCACCGCGTAGTTGGTACTGACCCATCCACCGAGGAAGATCTGGATCACCAGCAGCACGATGGCGACCAGTCCGGCCCAGCGCAGCGACGCGGCCTGGGGCGCCACCACGTGCGGCGGATCATTGCGCGAGCCAAGCCAGATCAGCGACGCCAGCAGCGCCATGGCCAGCAACAGGTGCGTGACCACGATGATCGGCTGCAGCTTCATGGTCACGGTCAGCATGCCGAATGCACCCTGCACGCAGACCAGCACGAATACCCCGGTGGCAAACCACGGGGATTGCTTCAAATCGCGCCGCCTGACCCAGGCCAGCACCATCAGCGAAATGATCAGCACGCCCACCGCCATCGCGAAATAGCGATGGATCATTTCGATCCAGGCCTTCATCAGCGTCACCGGGCCGCTTGGCAGCGCCGTCTCCGCCGCGCGGATCGGCTCCATTGCCGCATGCGGGTTCGAATGGCCGTAGCAACCGGGCCAGTCCGGACAACCGAGGCCCGAGTCGGTCAACCGCGTAAAGCTGCCGAACATGATCAGATCCAGCGTCAGGAACGCCGTGATCCACACGAGCTTGCGGTATTTGTCACGGCTGCCGCGCACCATCACATAGGACAGCGGCAGCAGGGCGATCAGGATGCCAATAATGGCGAGCTGGAGCAGCATTTCGGAACAGCCGGTAATTCAGTTATTCGGTTCTTCAGTTCAATCGGTATCGGGACGTCAGCCAGTCAGCCGATGCGGGAATACTTGAGCAGCTTCTTGAGGTCGCTGCTCACCTTCTTGGGGTCGGGGTCCGCCGGCCAACGCATCATCAGGTTGCCCATCGGATCGACCAGGTAAATCGTGTCCTCGACGCGCCCGCCCTCCCTGGCCGGCAGCCATTGTGCGATGGCGGCACGGTCCATGCGCAGGAAGCGCACGCCGGCATACGGTTCGTTGTAGGCGGCGGTCAGCCGATCGTCCACATTTCCTGCATCCTGGATCAGCCAGACGGGAACGATACGTTCGCGATCCTCGCCCTGCCCCATGCGAATCTGGCGCATCGTGAACAGCTTGCGCGCGCAGGCCTCGTCGCAGGCGGACGGATCGGTCATCAGCATCAGCCATTTGCCGCGCAGCGCCGCCAGCGGCACCGCTTCGCCACGCTCATTGGTCAACTGTGCGGCCGGCATGGGCCGTTGCGGATCGATCAGCGCGCCATAGTTGGTGCTGCCGCCCGCGGGCTTGATCACGTAATAGGTGAAATACGAAAAAAGCACCGGCGATGCACATACCAGCAGCAGCATCAACATTTGCAGGCGGCCGCGGCGCGTGCGCGCATCGATGCGGGGATCCTGCGTGGCCGGAGGGTCTTGCTGCGACATGGAATTGGTCTGTACGTTCATGGTTCGGTTATTCGTTTGCCGCCGTAGCTTCGCGCCGGGCGCGGCGCCAGCCCAGCACGGCCACCAGTATGACGGTCAGTGCGGCCAGGCCAAACCACTGCGCGGCATAGCCATAGTGACGCTCGGCGCCGAAGTCGGCCGGTGCCCAGTCGCGCGCCAGGCCATCGCCAGTGTCGCCGGACTGCTCCACCACCACGGGCACCAGTGGCGCACCGGTCTCACGCGCAAACGCGGCAAGGTCGATATTCTGACGGATCTTTTGCCCGGCCTCGGCCGCCGGCTCCAGGCCCATGCTATACACGCGCGGCACTGTCGCCAGCGCCGTGCCTTCGATGGTCACTTCTCCGCCCGGCGTCGAAAACGGCGCGATGCGCGTGCGGTCCTGCGTATCGCGCGGCAGCCAGCCGCGCAGCACCAGTACATCGGCGCCATCTGCCATCCGCAGCGGCGTCAGCACCAGGAAGCCCGCCCGGCTATCGGTGCCGTTGCCGTGCGGACGATTGTCGAGCAGCACGGTCCTGGCATCGTCAAAGGTGCCGCGTGCGCGCACATGGCGATCCACCAGCCGCGCGGCATCTGCCTGTCCTGCATGCAGATCCACCGGCGCCTGTACGGCCAGCATGCCCAGCCGCTCGGCGCGCCCGGTCTTCTCGTGCGCGCGGCGCAACTGCCAGTTGCCCAGCGCACAGGTAACCGCCACGACCACCAGCGCGGCAATCATCGGCACCAGCCCCGGCGCACGCCATGGCATGCGGGTCGTCACGGGTTTCCCCGGCACGGCCCGGTGCGATAATGGGCGCTTACAAGAACCGGCCCCCACATGCGCTTCGTCATCATCGTCGCCTTTATCCTGATCATCGGCAGCCTGGCTTCCGCGCTGTTCTTCATGATGCGCGACCGTGGCCGCACGCCCAACATGATGCGCTCGCTGATGCTGCGCGTCGGGTTCTCGGTGGCGCTGTTCCTGTTCATCCTGTTTTCGCACTGGATGGGCTGGATCCACAGCACCGGCATCCAGATGTCGCCCTGAACCCGCGTTGACACTGCTTCGCGCATCAACAAAAAAGCGCCGCTGAGGATTTCTCCCGCGGCGCTTCTGCTTTGGTACCGCAGCGCCGCCGTCCGGGCGGCGCCAGTGCCTTACAGCCAGTACACCACCACGTACAGGCCCAGCCAGACCACGTCCACGAAGTGCCAGTACCACGCGGCGCCTTCGAATGCGAAGTGGTGCTCCGGCGTGAAGTGGCCCTTCAGCACGCGTCCCAGCACCACGGCCAGCATGATCGCGCCCATCGTCACGTGGAAACCGTGGAAGCCCGTCAACAGGAAGAACGTCGAACCATAGACACCCGAGGTCAGCTTCAGGTTCAGTTCATGGTAGGCGTGGATGTACTCGTAGGCCTGCAGGCACATGAAGATCGCGCCCAGCAGGACCGTCAGCACCAGCCCCTGGATCACCTGGTTGCGCTTGCCAGCCAGCAGCGCGTGGTGGGCCCAGGTCAGCGTCACGCCCGAAGTCAGCAGCAGCGCCGTGTTGATCGTCGGGATCGGCCACGGCCCCATGGTCTGGAAGCTTTCCACGGTGCCAGCCGGCCCCGTGTTCGGCCACACAGCCGCGAATTCGGGCCAGATGATCTTGTTGTTCAGGTCGCCGAGCCACGGCATGGCGATCGTGCGCGCGTAGAACAGCGCGCCGAAGAATGCCGCGAAGAACATCACCTCGGAGAAGATGAACCAGCCCATCGACCAGCGGAACGACACGTCGATGTTCTTGCCATACAGCCCGCCCTCGGATTCGCCGATGGCGTCGCCAAACCAGCTCTTGAGTACGAACAGGAACCAGATCAGGCCGAAGCCGCACAGGTACGGCGCCCAGGACTGCCCGTTGACCCAACCGGCGGCTCCCGCACCGGTCAGCAGCAGGCCAAACGCCGCCGTGATCGGATGGCGCGACGGGCCCGGCACGAAGTAGTACGGGGCGTTTGCGCGATTCGCACTCATTCTTCTATCTCCAGCTCAAAGTCTCTGTTTCATGGTTATCCGCACATCCGGCCAGCCTTGTGCCGGTGGCGTGCTCGCTTTGTATCTGCTGCCCTGCTATGCCTGGCTGACCACGGTGCGCACGATGACGATCAATACCGCCACGAACACAGCCGCCGCAATCAGCCCGGCGATGATCACATGCACCGGGTTCAGGCGCGCCATGTCGGACTCATGCTCCGAACCCTTGCGCAGCCCGATGAACGACCACAACACCGCGCGCACCGTCTGTGCGAAAGACGCCTTGCGATGTACCGGATCGTCGGTCGCCATCCCTTGTCCCCTATCCCGTCAGCTGCCCTGGCGCGCGGCCGCTTCGTCGCCGCCCGGCGCCTGCGCCACCGGCGTACCCACCTCGAAGAACGTGTACGACAGCGTGATGTTCTTCACATCCTTCGGCAGCTTCGGATCGATCACGAAGACCACCGGCATCTCGCGCGCCTCGTTCGCCTTGAGCGTCTGCTGCTTGAAGCAGAAGCACTCCACCTTCTTGAAATACTCGGTCGCCTGCTTGGGCGCGTAGCTCGGAATCGCCTGCGCCGAGATATCGCGCGGCTGGCCGTTGGCCACCTCGTACACGATCGTCGTCAGCTCGCCCGGATGCACTTCCATCGAATGCTTCACCGGGCGGAACGCAAACGGACCGCGCGCATTCGAGTCGAACTCCACGGTGACCGTGCGGCTCGTGTCGACCTGCGTGTTCTTCACCGAGCTGGCGCCATACAGGTCGCGCGTGGTGACCACGTTCAGGCCGGTGATCTCGCAGATCGCCTTGTACAGCGGCACCAGCGCATAGCCAAAGCCGAACATCAACGTCACCACCACCAGCAGCCGCATCAGCATGCCGCGGTTGAAACGCCTTTCGAGAGCCTTGTCCTGCGCGTCCACGCGTGTGTCTCCTGCTACTTCATCTTTTTATTCGGGTCAGCCGCCAAGGAACACCATCTTGGCAACGAATCCCAGGAAGAAGACCATCGCGATCGACAGCATGATCAGGCCCAGGCGCCGGTTGGCGGCTTTCTGGCTGGCTTGTCGTTGCAATTGCGAAGGGCTTTTTGCTGAGGGCTGCATATCTACCAGGTCCGTACAGCCGGATGCACGAGGCATCCGGCCGGATTACATGATTACTTCACTACTGCATTACTTGACGATCGGCGGCTCTTCGAACGTATGGAACGGCGCCGGCGACGGCACGGTCCATTCCAGGCCTTCGGCACCATCCCACGGCTTGTCACCGGCAGCTTCGCCACCACGGTACGACGGCAGCACCACGGCGAAGAAGAAGTACACCTGCATCAGGCCGAAGCCCAGCGCACCGAGCGAAGCCACGGCGTTGAAGTCCGTGAACTGGGTCGGGTAGTCGGCGTAGCGGCGCGGCATGCCTGCCAGGCCCAGGAAGTGCATCGGGAAGAAGGTCACGTTGAAGAAGATCAGCGAACCCCAGAAATGGATCTTGCCGCGCATCTCGTCGTACTTGAAACCGCTCCACTTCGGGCCCCAGTAGTAGAAGCCCGCGAACAGCGCGAACAGCGAGCCCGCCACCAGCACATAGTGGAAGTGCGCCACGATGAAGTACGTGTCCTGCAGCTGGATGTCGATCGGCGCCACAGCCGGCATCAGGCCCGTGAAGCCGCCGATCGTGAACACGAAGATAAAGCCGATCGCGAACAGCATCGGGGTCTCGAACGTCATCGAGCCGCGCCACATCGTGGCAATCCAGTTGAAGATCTTCACGGCGGTGGGCACCGCGATCAGCATCGTCGCGTACATGAAGAACAGCTGGCCCGTCACCGGCATGCCCGTGGTGAACATGTGGTGAGCCCACACGATGAACGACAGGATCGCGATCGATGCCGTGGCATACACCATCGAGCTGTAGCCGAACAGGCGCTTGCGCGCGAAGGCCGGTACCACATGCGAGACGATGCCGAACGCCGGCAAGATCATGATGTACACCTCGGGGTGCCCGAAGAACCAGAAGATGTGCTGGTACATCACCGGGTCACCACCGCCGGCGGCCGAGAAGAAGCTCGTGCCGAAATGGCGGTCGGTCAGCACCATCGTGATGGCACCGGCCAGCACCGGCATCACGGCGATCAGCAGGTAGGCGGTGATCAGCCACGTCCAGCAGAACATCGGCATCTTCATCAGCGTCATGCCGGGGGCACGCATGTTGAGGATGGTCACGATGATGTTGATCGAGCCCATGATCGACGATGCGCCCATGATGTGCATGGCAAAGATGGCCATGTCCATGCCCGGGCCCATCTGCACCGACAGCGGCGCATACAGCGTCCAGCCCGCGGCGGTGGCGCCGCCCGGTGCGAAGAACGAACCCACCAGCAGCAGTGCCGCCGGCGGCATCAGCCAGAAGCTGAAGTTGTTCATGCGCGCGAAGGCCATGTCCGATGCGCCGATCTGCAGCGGAATCATCCAGTTCGCGAAGCCCACGAACGCGGGCATGATCGCGCCGAACACCATGATCAGGCCGTGCATCGTGGTGAACTGGTTGAACAGTTCGGGGCGGAAGAACTGCAGGCCCGGCTCGAACAGCTCCAGGCGGATCAGCAGTGCCAGCACGCCGCCCGACAGCAGCATCGTGAACGAGAACAGCAGGTACAGCGTGCCGATGTCCTTGTGGTTGGTCGCGAACAGCCAGCGGCGCCAGCCATGCGGATGATCATGCGCGTGATCGTCATGACCATGGCCGTTATCGTGCGCGTGGTCGTGCGGATGGCCCAGTGTCTCCGGGGTAGCGGTACTCATCGCAATGACTCCATCAATTCCTGAATGCGGGGCTGCCGCGGGTCAGCCTGCAACGCGGTTGCCCGCGCGGCTGGCCTGCTTGTCGTTGGACGTGGTCGGCGTGGCGGCCTTGGGGGCCGCGTCGCCGGCGCCGGCTTGCGCGCCGCCGCCTTCCGGGAACTTGCCCGCACGGGCGTTCACGAAGTCCGCCGGCTGAATCACTTCACCGGTCTTGTTGCTCCAGCTGTTACGCGTGTACGTCATGACCGCGGCCAGCTCGGTATCCGAGAGCTGCTTCCACGACGGCATGCCGCCCTTGCCTTCCAGCAGGATGTGCATCTGGCCGGCCTTCGGGCCATTGACGACCTTCGAGCCATCGAGCGCGGGGAATGCGCCGGCGCCCTTGCCGTTCGGCTGGTGGCAGACCGCGCAGTTCGACGCGTAGATTTTCTCGCCGCGCACCTTGATCTCGTCGAGCGTCCAGGTCTTGTTGGGATCGTCGGCAGCGGCGGCCAGCGCCTTCTTCTTGTCGTCGACCCACTTGGTGTACTCGGCGTCGGACACCACGCGCACCACGATCGGCATGAACGCATGTTCCTTGCCGCAGAGCTCGGCGCACTGGCCACGATAGATGCCGGTCTTCTCGGCACGGAACCACGTGTCGCGCACGAAGCCCGGAATCGCATCCTGCTTGACGCCGAACGCGGGAATCATCCACGCGTGGATCACGTCATTGGCCGTGGTAACGATCCGGATCTTCTTGTTGACGGGCACCACCAGCTCGTTGTCCACCTCCATCAGGTAGGTGTTCGACTTTTCCTGCTGGTTGTTGATCTGCTCGCGCGGCGTGGTCAGCGTGGACACGAACGAGATGCCCTCGCCCTGGCCCTTGATGTAGTCGTAACCCCACTTCCACTGGTAGCCGGTGGCCTTGATCGTGATGTCGGAGTTGGTGGTGTCCTTCATCGCCACCACGGTCTTGGTGGCAGGCAGCGCCATCGCAATCACGATCAGGAACGGCACGATGGTCCAGACCACTTCCACGGTAATGCTCTCGTGGAACGATGCGGACTTGGCGCCCTTGCTCTTCCGGTGCTTGAAGATGGAATAGAACATCACGCCGAACACGGCAATGAAGATCACGGTGCACATGATCAACATCATCCAGTTCAGCCAGTGAATCTGTTCGGCGATTTTTGTAACGGGTTCGGTTAGGTTCAGTTGTCGGACGGCCGGGCCGCCTGGCATGTCACTGACCGCGGAGGCCGCCTGGCTGACAAGCAGGGATACCCCTGCCAGACATGCTGCGGATGCCTTCTTCCACATTTTCATTGTTTATCTACCCAATTTACAGATTCAAATCTGTCCCCGCCGTGCCCCGTTTCGCATCCGGTCTGGATGCAATGCAGGGCCGCCGCGAGTTCCTGCGCGAACTTGCGCCGCCGGTACGGGACCAGATACGACCCCACCCGCACGGAGCGCTTGTCCGACCGCAAGACCACCAGCGCCCGGAACGATTCACCCAGTTCAATCCGCACCCAGTGTGGATTGAATACTTCCCGCGTGACCCGATTGGCGCTGGCTGTCTCCACGACCAGCATCCCGTCGATCACACTCACGCGTTCATAATCCGCCGCATGGCGCGCATACGCCAGCAGGGCAATCCCCAGCCCGATCAGTTCCAGGCCAGCAAACGGCAGCACGAGCCAGGCCCCATGCCACACGGTCAGATATGCCGTGATGGCAAGGGAAAGGCATGCGATGGAGAAGTAGAACCAGCCAACCTGGCGGGGAGAGAGCGAACAATTCCGCTTCATCAGCCAGTCGTTGCACGGCAAGGGAGTGCGTCCGTCGAGATTTCCGCCGGAGTCACCTACTGCCGTCTGGAATGCGATACCCAAGTCTTGCATCGCCAACCACTCTGCATCGGATGCACACCCGGGACGAAACCCGCCTCAGGCTCTGCACGTGCGAAGTGCATTCCAGGGGCGTTCTTGTGCCAGGGGACCACTGCGACAAACCGGGCCATTATATGGCGCTTCGCATACCTGAACAACATAGGATTTGACCGAAGTGCTTGCCATCGGCAAATTTTTGTGCATGGCGCAAAGCCCCCCGATAGGCAACACAAACGACGGGCCCCGATTGTTGCCCAACCGTGCCCGGCGCATTGTTCAGCGGCGCGGCTGTGCGCGGCCGATCCTGTCGATCGGCACTATCGCGCGGCCCTGATCGTCTGTCGCCTGCTTGCCACGCGGCGCCAGCTTCCAGGCATGGCCATAGACAATCTCGAACGTCAATGGAATTACACCCTCGGTGTTGCGCAGCCGCTCCAGTGCCGCCAGCAAGGCCGCATGCCACCGCCTGCCACGCAGGCCCGACATGCCCGGACGGCGCAAGCCACCGAATGCCTGCACCTCGCGCAACAGGGTCTCGGGCGATTCGTAGGTAATGGTCAGTGTTTCCATGTCCATCACCGGCGTGGACCAGCCGCCATGCACGAGCATGTCGCCAATGTCATGCATGTCGACGAAGCGCAGCGTGTGGGCGTCGAGATCGACATCGGCAAACGCCTCGCGCAGTTCCTTGAGCGTATCGGGACCAAACAGCGAGAACATGACCAGCCCTTCGTCAGCCGTCACACGATGCCATTCCGGAAACACGCGATGCGGCTCCGGATGCCAGTGCAGCGCCAGGTTCGACCACAGCAGATCGAAGGTGGCGGCGCCGAACGGCAGTGTGGCAAGATCGCCTTGCACGAGGTCGAACATCGGGCGCTTGCCGAGCAGACGCCCAACCCAGCCGGGCCGCCGTTGCGGATCGCGCTGGCCGGCCTGTTGCAGCATGGCGCCGGAAATATCGAGTCCGGCAATCTGCGCATCGGGAAAGCGGGCGCGCAAACCCGCCAGCCCCTGGCCATGGCCACAGCCGATATCGAGCGCGCGGCGTGGCGACAGCTTGACCACCTCCATTCGCTCCTGCATGCGCTGGCCAATTTCGCCAAGCAGGAAATCGAGCTGGCCGAAGCGCGGGCTGCGGCGGTCGAACGCAAGCCGGGTCAGCCGCGCGGGCGGCAACCAGGCATCGGGGGAATCGGAGGCATGCAGGGACACGGACAGACGGGGCAACAGGAATCGGATCGACGGGCAGTGCGACAAAGTGTCGCACCCTGGAACAGCCGGGTGGCGCATCGCGCCCCGGCAGGTCCGGAAGTATACGCGCCAGGCCCGATGGCTGCCGGAGCCGGCCTGATCCGGAAAGTGACGCGCTTGTGGCCCTTGCTGTTGCCATCGGCTTGCCTGGTCTGCGCCAGCGTCCAACGCGAGGTGGTCTGTACGGAATGTGCCGGCACCCTGCTGCTGCCCGTGCCGCGTTGCCCGCGCTGTGCCATGCCGGACAGCCACGGGCACTGCGGGACCTGCGCCGACGATGATCCCGTCGATGCCACGCTGACGCTCGGCAACTATGCCGCACCATTCGACACACTGATCCTGCAACTCAAGTTTGGCGCCCGGCTACCGGTCGCCGCATGGCTTGGCGCGCAGTTGGCAGAGACCGTGCGCGTATCCGGCACCCGGCCCGACCTGCTCGTACCGGTTCCGCTTTCGGCGCAGCGCCTGGCAGAACGCGGTTTCAACCAGGCATGGGAAATGGCGCGTCCGATGGCCCGGCGACTCGGCATCGACATGTCGGCCACCATGTTGACGCGATCGCGCGACACCCTGAGCCAGCGCACGCTGGACCTGGCCGCGCGGCAGGCCAATCTTCAACAGGCATTCGCAGTCAATGCCACGGCGAAACTTGATGGCCTGCATGTCGGCCTCGTCGATGACGTGATGACCACCGGCGCAACGCTGCGCGAGGCGGCACGGGTGCTCAAGGCACATGGCGCGGCACGCGTTACCGCGCTGGTTGCGCTGCGCACGCCGTGACACTGGCAGTCGTACAAGGTAAGCTGCGCTCCGGTTTCCTGCTTCCATCCCATGTTCAACGTCGTCCTTGTCGAACCCGAAATTCCGCCGAACACCGGTAATGTGATCCGCCTGTGTGCCAACACCGGTGCGCAGCTGCATCTGGTCAAGCCGCTGGGATTCCCGCTTGAAGATGCACGCATGCGCCGCGCGGGGCTCGACTATCACGAGTACGCCACGATGCGCGTGCATGACGACTGGGATGCCTTGATGGCCGCTGAAAAGCCCGATCCGTCGCGCATGTTCGCGCTCACCACACATGGCTCGACACCGTTTGGCCAGGTCGAATTCCAGCCCGGCGACTGGTTTGTGTTCGGCTCGGAAACGCGTGGCCTGGCCCCCGAACGGCGCGAGTGGTTCCCAACGACCCAGCGTATCCGACTGCCGATGCGCCCCAACAATCGCAGCCTGAACCTTTCCAACACGGTTGCCGTCGTCGTGTTCGAAGCGTGGCGCCAGAACGGTTTCGCCGGCGGCGCCTGAGCCGCGAATCAGTTTTCCGGCTGCACGTTGGCGGCGCGGATTACCTTGTCCCAGCGCGCCTTCTCGCTGACCATGGTCTGTCGCAGTGATGCCGGCGCGGTACCGGCCGGCACGAAATACTGCGCGCGCATCTTGTCGCGTACGTCCGCGCTGCCAATGATCTTCACGAGTTCGCGATAAAGCCGGTCGACAATTGGCGCGGGTGTACCTGCCGGCGCCAGGATGGCCTGCCACGAAATTGCCTCGAACCCTGGATAGCCCGATTCCGCGACGGTCGGCACCGAGGGCAGCACGGCCGTGCGCCCGGTGGACGTCACTGCCAGCAAACGCAGCTTGCCGGCAGCCACCATCGGCATCGCGATCGCGGGCACCATGAAGCCCGCCTGGACCTGACCACCCACGATTGCCGTGGTGATCTGCGGAAAGCCCGGATATGGCACGTGCTGCAGATCGATGCCGGCCATCGCCTTCAGTTGCTCCATCGCCAGATGCGCGGCACTGCCATTGCCCACCGAGCCGTAGTTCAGATCACCGGGCTTCGCCTTGGCCAGCGCCACGAATTCACGCAGGTCGTGCACTGGCAGCCGCGCATCGACAACCAGCACATTGGGCGACGTCGCGACCAGCGTTACCGGCGCCAGCTGTTTCATCGGGTCGTAGCTCAGGTTCCGGTACAGCGATGGCGCCGTGACCAGTGGGCCATTGATCGTGAACAGCAACGTATAGCCATCGGGCGCGGCCTTGGCGACCATACCCGTGCCAATATTGCCCCCCGCGCCGGGGCGGTTCTCGACCACGATGGGCTGGCCCAGTACTGCGGCGAGTTTCTCGGTAACGATGCGCGCAATCAGGTCCGGAGACGAACCGGCCGGAAACGGCACGATCATGCGGATCGGTTTCGAGGGCCAGCTGTCACCAAGCGCGGGCAAGGCGACGGCGGCGGTAGAGGCGATCAGGGCGTGCAGGGCCTGGCGGCGGGTGGGCATCGGCGTGATTGGTTATTGATGCGCCGGCCCTCTCCCCCGCCCCTCTCCCGCACGGCGGGAGAGGGGAGACAACCAACGGATTATCAATTGCTGTCGGTTTGCTCCCCTCTCCCGCATGGCGGGAGAGGGGCTGGGGGAGAGGGCCAGCACGTAAAGCACTGGACAGCTATCTCGTAGCTACTTGTCGCTACTCGTCGCGCGCATCGCGCTGCAGCAGCCGCGCTACCGCATCGGCCACGGGCAGGCCTTCGAACAGCACCGCACACACCGCACGCGTGATCGGCATTTCCACACTGTGGCGTGCTGCCAGTGCCGCAACGGCCTGTGCGCAACGCACGCCTTCGGCCACATGGCCGAGGTCGCGCAGGATCTGCTCCAGCGTCTTGCCGCCGGCCAGTTGCTGGCCGACCTTGCGGTTACGCGACAGGTCACCGGTGGCCGTGAGAATCAGGTCGCCGATGCCTGCCAGGCCCATGAATGTTTCCACGCGGCCACCGAGCGCAAGGCCCAGGCGCGTCATTTCAGCCAGTCCGCGCGTTACCAGCGCCGCGCGAGCATTGAGGCCCAGGCCAAGGCCATCGCTGGCACCCGTGGCGATCGCCAGCACGTTCTTCACCGCACCGCCAACCTCGACACCGGTCAGGTCGTCACTGCCATAGATACGCATGGCGTGGTGATGAAACGCCGCCTGGGCGCGATCGGTCAGCGCGTGCGTGGTGCCGGCCACGGTCAACGCGCAGGGCAGGCCCTGCGCGACTTCCTTGGCAAAACTCGGGCCGGTCAGCACGCCGTAGTCGATCTCGCCGGATGCCACGCCCAGCGCATCGAGTTCCTCACGCACCATCTGGTGCGGCAGCGCGTGGGTATCGGCCTCGAATCCCTTGCAGAGCCACAGCATCGCCAATGCCCCCTGGCGTCGCGCTGCCAGGCGGCGCGTCATCTCGCGTAGTCCGGAGACGGGCGTGGCAACGATCAGCAATCCTTGCGGATCGGACAATGCATGGTCTACCGCGCGGTCGAAATCAGACTCGCAGACGAGCCGCGGCGACAACGCCACGCCGGGAAGATAGGTGGCATTGATACCGGTAGCGGCAATGCTGGCCAACTGGCCTGCATCGCGCCCCCACAACATCACGTCGTGTCGCGTATCGACGGCGGCATGGCTGGCCAGTGCGGTACCCCACGCACCGGCGCCCAGGATGGTCAGTTTCATCGGCAGGTCGGAGAATAGCGCTGTTATGAAGAATGAAGACAGTATGAAAGGCAAATCCGGCGCCGGAAAAGGCAAACGGGGCCGAAGCCCCGTTTTGCGGTAGTCCTGCGCCGCGGACGCGGATCAGTGGCGAGCCTGGCTGCCGTCCGGCAGCACGATGCCCGAGTCGCTGGCCTGGCCCTGCGCTTCTTCCATCGCAGCCTGCAGGCGTTGCTCGTACAAGGCCTGGAAGTTGATTTCCGACAGGTGGATGGCCTGGAAACCGGCACGCGTGATCACGTCGGCAATGTTGCCGCGCAGGTACGGGTACAGGATCGTGGGGCAGGCGATGCCCAGCAGCGGGTCAAGCTGCTCGACCGGCACGTTGCGGATGTCGAAGATGCCAGCCTGGTGCGCTTCCACCAGGAAAGCAACCTTGTCCTGCACCTTGGTCGTCACGGTACCGGTCACGACCACTTCGAAAATGCCTTCCTGCAGCTGGGACGCACCTACGTTCACCTGCACTTCCACCGACGGGGCTTCCGACTCGAGGAAGATGCCCGGCGAATTGGGCTGCTCGAGCGACATGTCCTTCAGGTACACGCGCTGAATGTTGAAGAAGGGCTGGTCGTCCTGCTGGGTGGCTTGTTGCTGGTCGCTCATGAAAGGCTTCCGGATGGAACGGTTTGGGCGCGCTGCGCCATGCGCAGCCGGCGGTCAGGACCACCGGCGGCCGATTGGGAGGGTAGGAGCATACCATTGCTGGTTTGCTCCCCCCTAAGAACCGTACGTGCGAGTTTCCCCGCATACGGCTCAAGCCCTTACAAAATGCTGGACATCTCCAGCACCGGTTTCACAACGGTTCGACCATGATGGTGTACTTGGACGTGGCAGTTGGGATGCAGCAATACGCGATTTCCTAGAGCGTCTGAACCTCCGTGGGTTCTGTAGACGATGTGATGGTCATCCCACCCGGTCTCTTTGGTTATCTTGCACTGACACACCGCGCATAAGCCCCGCTGATCGACATATAGCCTGATCCACTGTTTCCGGTGAGACATGCTTTCCAGCATGCGGTCCCGGCGTAGATTTTCGCCATACATCTCTTGCGCTGGATCGAAAGGATTGAAGTCCCCCCGAATCTTCTTGTGCCGTCTGATGGGCGTGCTAGCAAGCGAATACAACTCCTGCCAGCGCCGTTCCCCATCGTCTTCCACAAACTCAGTCCCGAACACCCAGTTTCGATCACCAAACGAAGCGAAGTATTTCTTCCGCACCCATTCGGCGTTCTTCCCTCTGTGTCGCCGTTTTGTCCACCAAAGCAGCGCCCGGAAAACTCGGCTCTGCATCTTGCTGAACGCTTCTTTTGCCACTACCGGGCTGTGATACTGCGCCCAGCCTCTCAGCATCGGGTTCAGCAGGCGAATGATGACCTCCTGCTTTACCGTCTTGTTAGCACTGATAACCTCCTTAACCTTGCGATAGAACGCCTGCGCGTTTTTCCTGCTTGGCTTAATGAGCAGCGTTCCGGAATACTTCCGGAAATTCCACCCAAGGAAGTCAAAACCCTCGTCAATGCTCACGATCCGCGTTTTCTCCGTGGACAGGGACAACCCTCGAATTGCGAGGAACTGTTCCACCCACGGCTTCACCTCGTGTTCCAAAACTTCCGGCGTGCTGCCGGTGATCACGAAATCGTCCGCATAGCGCACAACATTTACTTTGAGCTTCCGGGTCTGGTTGACACCCAGCGTGGTTTCGAGAAACCGAGCTAGCTGTTGTTCCAGTCCGTTCAGCGCCACATTGGCTAAGGTCGGGGAGATGATGCCCCCCTGTGGCGTACCGGCTTCGGTCGCCTGAAACTGGCCCTGAAATACCACGCCAGCTTTCAACCACTTCCGAAGGATCGCTTTGTCCATAGGGACATTGCGCTCCAGCCAGTCGTGACTGATATGGTCAAAACACCCGCGGATGTCCGCCTCCAATATCCATGAGGCCGAGACCTTTCTGGATAAGTTGACGAATAGCTGGGACATAGCATCCGCAGTAGAACGATTGGACCTGAACCCATAAGAGTTCGGATCGCTCGTCCCCTCGGACACCGGTTCCAGCGCCAGCAGATATAGCGCCTGCATGGCCCGGTCCAACATGGTCGGGATACCCAGAGGGCGTTCCTTTCCGTTGGCTTTGGGGATGAAGACCCTCCGTAATGGCATGGGCCGATACCCCCGGCGTCTCAACCGTCCAATGGCTACCCATCGAACTTCAGGCGAGTCCCAGAGTTCGCGGTCGACACCTGCCGTCCGTTTACCTTGGTTCTCCGTCACTCGTCGCACCGCCGATGCCTTGGCGGAAAACGAGCGGGTCAGAGACCGCTGCAGAGCTTTCACCCTGCGCCAGTCCCGTTCCTGTGTCGCCTTCGCAATTCGAATCTGCATTGCTCGAACATTCTGTTCGACGCGGCGCCAATTGATGTCGCCCCATCGCTGCGGAATGCCGGAGGGCGCAGATTCATCCTCGCGGATCAATGCTTCCATGCTGCTCTCCTATCTTGAGGACTTCCCCAACTAGCAGAGACAACATGCCCCTTGCGGGGTATGTCACCCCCCAAGGGAAGAAAATTAAACAAGCGAGTTCAGTCAGCCGTCTTGCGACGAAAGACCAGTTGGAAGTCTGCCCGCTTTCGCGTGGGATGATGTTTCAACCCCTATCCGGACCATTACAGCCCGACGTTCGCTTTCTCCAACCTCCCATACCCGCACAGCCAACAGCGTTCCTTGCGGTTCGCTTGCCAGAGCCATACAGCGCCCCGGCAGCCATACGGGCTTACCACGTTCCCTGCGCGTTACAAGACCGGGTTAGGGCCTGCCTCTTCGCCGGTGGTCTTACAGCGACGTATTCCGAGCTTCCAGCGGAATAACCGACCACGTACCTTTTGGTTAGTGCCACGCAGCAGCTTAGGCACCGTCATATTCACGGCGTTTATCAGCAGTTCACTTACATTACCCATACCAGCCAGCCTGGCTCCTTGACCCCATTGCTGCTCGGAGTCTCTGCGTCCTTATCTCACGATAATGACGCACCCTTGCGGGGGCTACGTTGTCAGGAAAGCTTCACACCCCACCGTTGCCAGTGACGCATGTCTCCCTAGGCTACTGTCAGTCGCATGACAGGTTCTCTATCGAGGCACCCTCGCGGGTGTATTCGACCGAACCATAACGCGCAGAGCTATACGCTCCGGGAAACCTCACTTCATTACTTCAGTGCCTCCATAGTGGCAGGCGCTTGACGGCGGCGGTCTCTTTCGAGCGCAGACCCGTCCCAAAGAACGTAGCGCCGACCCAACCGGGCCGGTTTGAATGCTATGTAGCGGAGATGCAACGAAAACTACAGTCGCAAACCCACCCGCACCTACCGAAGTAGGGCGTTTAAAGAGAACTTGCCCAAAGGCAAGCGTCCCCGCCTTTGGGCAATGGCTGGACATATATCCAGCAAATAGCAAGCTGCGAGTCAGCCGATGGTCTGGCCTTCCCACAACACATGGACTCGCTCCAACCTTACGGCTGGGCTTGTCAAAGCAAGAAATGGTTGAGATTGGACGGTTCTGGCCGAAGCCTTTCCCTTGTCTCAACAAAGGTCGATGCTCTTAACGTAGAGCTGCCGGACACGAAAGTGCGTGTCGCACGAAAGCGCATATGGTACATGACGCGGATGGCGAATTCACCGTGCCGCAGCATTATCAGATTCGTCTCTTGATCTGCTGCGGCGCAACGTGGCCGCCGCCCGCCGTGGGTGTCAGGCCGCCAGCAGCGGCACGAGGCCACCCTGCCGGTCGAGCGCCGACAGGTCGTCGAAACCGCCAACGTGGGTATCGTCGATGTAGATCTGCGGCACGGTACGGCGTCCGGTGCGGGTCATCATTTCCTCTCGCTTGCCAGGCTCGCGGTCGATCAGGACCTTCTCGATCGCTTCCACGCCACGCTGCTTGAGCAGGCGCTCGGCCATCTGGCAATAGGGACACACTACCGTGCTGTACATGACGACGCGGGCCATGCGGGTTCTCCTTGACTGAAAAAACAACGGCGCGGACTGCCCGGGGCAGTACCGCGCCGCGACTGCATTTGAAAAAGGGGCCTTATTTCACGACCGGCAGGCCGGCCTGCTGCCAGGCGGTCTGGCCGCCCTCCAGCGCGTAGACCTCACTGTAACCGGCTTCCTTCAATGCTGCTTGGGCCTTGGCCGTGCCCTGGCCGTTCTGGCTGACCAGCACGACGGGCGCGGCCTTGTCCTTGGCCAGGCCGCTGGCGCGGTTAGGCAGGTCGGCAAGTGGCGCGCTCTTCGCCTGTGGCAGGTGGCCCTTGGCGAAATCCGCGGCGTCGCGGATATCCACGACCACTGCATTGCGCTTGTTGATCAGCTGCGTGGCGGCAGCCGTGTTGACGCGCTTGCCGCCCGTGCCGGCCTTGATTTGCGGCCAGGCCAGCAGGCCGCCCGAGACCACGGCGATCGCGATCAGGGCCAGGTTGTTGTAATCGGCGAAGAAATTCACGTTGGCATTCCGTTGGGTTGGGTCGGCGGCATTATAAAATACGCGGTTTCGCGCCAGCGCCGATTATTTGTCGGCGGCGCTTGCCGCACCCGGTGCGGCAGCAAGTGGCGCCGCAGGTTACTTACTACCCTGGAAGCAGCATGTACAAGCTCGTTCTCATCCGCCACGGCGAATCGACGTGGAATCTCGAAAACCGCTTCACGGGCTGGGTCGACGTCGACCTGACCGATACCGGTGTGGCCCAGGCCCGACAAGGCGGCCAGTTGCTCAAGGAAGCCGGCTTCAGCTTTGACGTGGCCTACACCTCGGTGCTCAAGCGCGCGATCCGCACGCTGTGGCACGTGCAGGACGAAATGGACCTGATGTGGATCCCGGTCCGCAACGAATGGCGCCTCAATGAACGCCACTACGGCGCGCTGGCCGGCCTGAACAAGGCGGAAACGGCCAAGAAGTATGGTGACGAGCAGGTGCTGGTGTGGCGCCGCAGCTACGACACCCCGCCGCCCGCGCTGGAACCGACCGACGAGCGCGCCTCGTTCAATGACCCGCGCTACGCCAATGTGCCGCGCGAGCAGGTGCCGCTGACCGAATGCCTGAAGGATACGGTGGCCCGCGTGATGCCGCTGTGGAACGAATCCATCGCTCCCGACATCAAATCCGGCAAGCGAGTGGTGATTGCCGCCCACGGCAACAGCATCCGCGCGCTCGTAAAGTATCTGGATCAGATTTCGGATGACGACATCGTCGGCCTCAACATTCCCAATGGCACCCCGCTCGTCTACGAGCTCGATGCCGACCTGCGCCCCCTGCGCCACTACTACCTGGGCGACCAGGCCGCGATCGCCGCATCGCTGGCCGCCGTGGCCAACCAGGGCAAGTCCCGCTGACAGCCGGTGCGCAAACGCGCCCGCCCGGGCTGCGTCCGGGTAGACGCGCACGCTTGTGTGGCCACTCCCACCATGGATTGGTGGCCCGCAGGTCTTTTTCTGCGCACCCTCTTATACTGTCGGTCAAATCCGCGCCGGTCGCCCCCTTGCTCCGGCCCGGCTTTGACCTTCGCATAATCCTCACAAGTTCAGGCTGCCCTCATGCGTAAGACGCTCAAGAACATTAGCCTCGTCTCGGTCGGCGTCGTTGCCGGCGTGCTGGCCACGCTGCAGATCTCGGCAACCGCCCAGAACTCCTCCGGGCCGTTGCCGCTTGACCAGTTGCGGTTGATGTCCGACATCTTCGGCCAGATCAAGCGCGAGTACGTAGAGCCGGTCGACGACAAGAAGCTGCTGACCGAAGCCATCAAGGGCATGGTCGCCAGCCTGGACCCGCACTCGGCCTACCTGGACGAGAAGGACTTCAAGGAACTGCAGGAAGGTACCCGCGGCCGCTTTGCCGGCCTGGGCATCGAGATCTCGCAGGAAGAAGGCCTGGTCAAGGTCATCAACCCGATCGAGGACACCCCTGCCTTCCGCGCCGGCATCCAGCCGGGCGACCTGATTACACGCATCGACGACAAGCCCGTGCGCGGCCTGCCGCTCGAACAGGCGGTCAAGCGCATGCGCGGCGAGCCGGGCACCAAGGTCACGCTGACCATCTATCGCAAGAGCGAGGAACGCACGTTCCCGGTCTCGATCACGCGCGCCGAGATCCGCGTGCAGTCGGTCAAGACCAAGATGCTCGACAACAACACCATCGGCTGGGTGCGCCTGACGAGCTTCCAGGAACGCACCGTGTCGGACCTGGGCCGCCGCCTGAAGGACATGGCGGAGAAGAACCCCAACCTGAAGGGCATCATCCTGGACCTGCGCAACAACGGCGGTGGCGTGCTGCAAGGCGCGGTCGGCGTGGCAGCAGCCTTCCTGCCGGAAGATTCGACCGTGGTGTCGACCAACGGCCAGGTGCCCGATGCCAAGCGCGTCTACAAGTCATCGTTCAACAACTACCGCCTGTCGTCGCTCGAGGACGATCCGCTCAAGGACCTGCCCGCGCAGTTCAAGAAGCTGCCGATGATCGTGCTGACCAATGCCTACTCGGCATCGGCCTCGGAAATCGTGGCCGGCGCGCTGCAGGATCACAAGCGTGCGTTGATCATGGGCAAGACTACGTTCGGCAAGGGCTCGGTGCAGACCGTGCGGCCGCTGACCAACGATACGGGCATCAAGCTGACGATCGCCTACTACTACACGCCGTCGGGCAAATCGATCCAGGCCAAGGGCATCCGCCCCGATATTCCGGTCGACCAGAATCCGGAAGGCGATCCCGACGACGCGCTGATTACGCGTGAGATCGACACCGAACGCCACCTGCACAACAAGCAGGAATCGGAAGAGCCGGAAATGAACGAACGCGAGCAGCGCCGCGTGGATGAACTGCGCCGCCTCGAGGAAGAAAACTCGAAGAAGACGCCGGAAGAGCGCGAGAAGGATCGCAAGAAGAAGCCGGTGGAATTCGGTTCGGCCGACGACTTCATGCTGCAGCAGGCCATTGCGCAGCTCGACGGCAAGCCGGTGCAGCGCTCGAAGTCGCGTCTGGAAGCCACTGGTACGGCCGGCAAGCCTGACACCAAGGAAGAAAAGGCCGGTAGCAAGGCGCCGGCCAAGCCCGCCGCGAAACCGGCGCCCGCCAAGCCGGGCCCGGCCAGCCAGCCACCCGCGAGCGCCCCGATCGGGCAACCGCTGGGTACGCCGACCGGCCAGAAGTAAAGGAAACAGAGGAAACGCAGCTGCCGCGCGAGTTTGCGCGGCGCGTTCCGGACCCAACCTTGCGGCCCGCGGTATTGCACCGGCGGGCCGTTTTTCATTTGCCGCCAAGCCATGAACGACGATCAGCTATTACGGTATTCGCGCCACATCCTGCTGGATGAACTTGGTATCGAGGGCCAGGAGCGGCTGCTGGCCGGCCACGCGCTGGTCATCGGGGCGGGTGGCCTTGGCGCGGCAGCGCTGCCCTACCTGGCGTCCGCCGGTGTGGGTCATCTCACGATCGTCGATGACGACGAGGTCGACCTGACCAACCTGCAGCGCCAGATCCTGCATACCACCGCCAACGTGGGTCGGCCCAAGGTGGAATCCGCCAGGGACGGGCTGCTGCGCATCAATCCCGACATCGATATTCAATTGGTGCCGCAACGCGTGGGTGAGGCCGAACTCGATGGGCTCGTGGCGCGTGCCGACGTGGTACTCGACTGTTGCGACAACTTCGCCACGCGCCAGGCGGTCAACCGTGCCTGCCTGCGACATCGGAAGCCGCTGGTCTCGGGCGCCGCGCTACGGTTTGACGGTCAGGTCAGCGTGTTCGATCTGCGCCGGCCCGAGGCGCCCTGCTACGGCTGCCTGTTTCCGCCATCGGAACCGGCGCCCGAGGCCGCCTGCGCCACCATGGGCGTATTCGCGCCGCTGGTCGGCATGATCGGTACGGTGCAGGCCGCCGAAGCGCTCAAGCTACTGACCGGCGTAGGAGAAACGCTGGCCGGCAGGCTGCTGATGGTCAATGCGATGACGATGGAATGGACCACGATGCGTCTGGCGCGCACGCCGGGCTGCGAGGTCTGCGGACAGGGACACTGAGCGGGGAAACGCCAGAAGCTGCCTGGAAGCGCCTGGCGGCCCCCGCGGTGGAGCCCCCTCCCCGCGAGGTCGCCAGTTCCGGCGCGATGTGACTGGATGGAGACAAGAATCCGAATGAGAAAGGTTATTAACCCATTCCACATCGAAACGTGGCGCCATCCCGCACCACGTGTCTGACCGCCCGCCGCTTGCGCTACGCGCCCGCGGCAGTGGCGATCGCCAGCGAGCTTATTGCTCGCCCGGCTCCAGTTGCGACTGCAGGTAGTTCTGCAGGCCAACCTTGTCGATCAGGTCCAGCTGCGTTTCCAGGTACTCGATATGTTCCTCGGTGTCCGTGAGGATATCGACCAGGATCTCGCGGCTCACGTAGTCGCCCACCGATTCGCAGTACGCAACGCCTTCCTTGACCGTGGCGTGCGCGGTCTGCTCAAGCTTCAGGTCGCACTTGAGCATCTCGGGCGTGTCTTCGCCGATCATCAGCTTGTGCAGGTCCTGCAGGTTGGGCAGTCCATCGAGCATCAGGATGCGGTCGATCAGGCGATCGGCGTGCTTCATTTCGCCAATCGACTCCTTGTACTCGACATCACCTAGCTTCTTCAGGCCCCAGTGGCGGTACATGCGCGCGTGGAGGAAATACTGGTTGATCGCGGTCAGCTCGTTCTTCAGCTGGGCGTTCAGATGCTGGATGACCTTCTTGTCACCTTTCATACGGGGGCTCCTGTTGTCTGCATCGTTGAACCCGGCATGCACGCAGTTGCGAAAAACGCGAAAGAACTGCGCAGGCGACTCAAACAACCCAACAAAGCCGAATAAACGCCAAACGACGAAGCGCGCCGCGGAACAAGTCCGTAGGCGCGCTTCTCAATTCACGCGTTGTTCGGTGAGAGGCTGCTTTCCTGAATCAGGCAACCAGCGCGGTGCGCTGGTCGTTCGCGACTGCCGGGTCACGAGCGTCCATTATGGCATGTGACGTCGCAGTCGAACAGGCTGAAATTTCGACGACCTTGATGGTCGAGAGGGTGGAGGCCTTCATGTTCTGTACGGCGGCAACGCCTTCGCATAGCACTTGCTTCGCGCAATCGCGGCAACGGCCGCAGCAGGTTCCCACGCCTAGCGTTTCGGCCAGCTCGTCGAGCGTGGACACGCCAAGATGAGCGGCACCATGGATTTCATGGTCGGTAACCTGGTTGCAGATGCAAACGTACACAGAAGCCTCCTGGGGGCAGCGCCGGCACCGGCATGCCGTACGCGATGAGAGGCAGAATAACAGGAATCGAAAATGATAACAATTCCCATTATTGCTCATGAGAATCGCCATTCACAATCCGCCAACCCGGGTTTCCAGGAGCATTCTTCACGCCACTTTACGGATCGAAAAGTGGCGTGCACTCCGCCGACATTCCAGACAAAGACCCTACGAAGTCGAGGGTTGTGTCAGGCTGACAACAGCTTCAGGGTCGCAGTCAGTTCTTCCGGCTCGTAGCAGGTCAGGATCTGGTCCACCACCTTGCACAATCTTTCGCAGTCGGCGTGGATGACTTCCTGCTTCACGCGCAGCAGCTGTGCGGGATGCATCGAGAACTCACGCAGGCCCATGCCCAGCAGCAACCGGGTCATGGCCGGGTCGCCAGCCATCTCACCGCAGACCGCCACCGGCACGCCGGCATGGTTGGCGTCGCGGATGGTGCGCGCGATCAATTGCAGGACCGCCGGGTGCAGGGGATCGAACAGGTGCGCGACGGCATTGTCCGCCCGGTCGATGGCCAGCGTGTACTGGATCAGGTCGTTGGTACCGATCGACAGGAAGTCCATGCGCTTGAGAAACAGCGGCAGCATCAGTACCGCGGCCGGAATCTCGATCATCGCGCCAACCTTGATGCCCGGATCGTATGGCTGGCCGCGCTCGTCAAGCTGGCGCCTGGCCTGGGCAATCAGGTCGAGCGTCTGGTCGATCTCGCTCGCATGCGCCAGCATCGGGATCAGCAGCCGCACCGGGCCAAAAGCCGACGCGCGCAGCAGGGCACGTAGCTGGGTCAGGAACATGGCCGGCTCGGACAGCGACCAGCGGATCGCACGTAGCCCCAGCGCCGGGTTCAGCGCCGTTTCGAAGTCATCGTTAAGCCCCTCCAGCGGCTTGTCCGCGCCAACATCGATGGTGCGGATGGTTACCGGCAGGCCATGCATGGCCTCCACCGCGTTGCGGTAGGCCTGGAACTGCTCCTCCTCGTCGGGCATCTCGTCACGACGGTTCATGAACAGGAATTCGGAGCGGAATAGCCCCACGCCGACGGCGCCGGCCGACAATGCCGCACCGGCGTCCTCGGACATCTCGATATTGGCCAGCAGGTCGATCTCGAGTCCGTCCAGCGTAACCGCCGGCATGTGGCGCAGCCGCTGCAGGCGCTTCTTTTCCAGCGCCCGCTCGCTCTGGCGGTGACGGTATTCCTCGAGGATGATCGCGGACGGGTCGACGATGACCAGCCCGGCATCGCCGTCGATGATGATCCAGTCGTCCTGGCGAATCAGCTCGCTGGCGCTCTTCACGCCCACGGCAGCCGGAATGTCCAGGCTGCGCGCCACGATCGCCGTGTGCGACGTGCGCCCGCCCAGGTCGGTGACAAACCCGTGGAAGACCGTGTGCTTGAACTGGAGCATGTCGGCCGGACCAATGTCGTGGGCCACCACGATCACGCCCGGTGCCGCTTCGCCGTCGGGCGCCAGGGCCGGCACCGGGGCCGGCGCCAGCACCGGCGCGCCGGCCAGTACCTTGAGGATCCGCTCGACCACCTGCTGGATGTCGGCCTTGCGCTCGCGCAGGTATTCGTCCTCGATCTCGTCGAACTGGCGCATCAGTTCCTCGAGTCGCGTGGTCAGTGCCCACTCCGCGTTATAGCGGCGCTGGAGAATCAGTTCCTCGGGCTCGCGCGACAATGCCTCGTCGTCGAGGATCATCGCGTGCACATCGAGGAAGGCCCCCATTTCCTCGGGGGCCTCGCGCGGCAGGTCGCGCTTCAGGTTGATCAGTTCCGCGCGCACCGCGGCACGCGCCGCGCGCAGGCGCTCCACCTCGGCATCGAGCCGGTCTTCGTCGACCAGGTAATGCGATACATCGAGCGCAGCCGGCGCAAGGATATGGGCCCGCCCGATGGCGACCCCACGCGAAACCGGAATGCCGTGCAAGGCAAAGGGCATGACCCGCTCCGTCAGGAACGTTTAGAAAGACTGACTCGTTATGACGCCGGGACTCACTCGCCTTCGCCGAAGCGGTTGGCAATCAGCGCCAGCAGCGCGTCCATTGCCTCCTGCTCGTCGGGGCCGTCGGTCTCGATCGTGACTGTCGATCCGATACCAGCCGCCAGCATCATTACCCCCATGATGCTCTTGGCGTCGACCTGACGGCCATTGCGGGCCATCTTGACCTGGCTCTTGAAGCTGCCCGCCAGCTGCGTGAGCTTGGCAGATGCGCGAGCATGCAGCCCGAGCTTATTGATGATGTTGGTGTCCCTCTGCAGCATATTTGTCGGGATGATTTGCGGTTTGATTCTGGACAGCGGTCGTGCCCACCTGCAGCACGCCCTGGGCGCCACCGGCCAGCGCCTTGGTGGCCAGCTGGTCAAGTTTTTCGGTGCGATAGCAGATCGCGCGCACCAGCATCGGCAGGTTCACGCCCGCCAGCACCTTCACCCGGCCCGGCTCGGCCAGCCGTGCGGCGATATTGGCAGGCGTGGCGCCAAAGATATCGGTCAGCACCAGGGCACCGTTTTCTTCGCAGACCGCTTCCAGGCTGCGCCGCGCCTCAGCCAGCACCGCGGCCGGATCGGCGTCGGCAACGACGTCGACAGCCTCGAGCCGGGGCGGCTGGCCACAGTAGACGTGGGCAGCGCAATCGCGCAGCGCCGAAGCCAGCGGTGCATGCGCGATGATCAGAATTCCTGCCATGATGTGAATCCGTTGGACTGCCCGAATTGTAGCAGGCAGTCTTACGGCCTCTTCCCGTGTTTATACCCGGCGCACGGACTGTGGCGCCTTCGCATCGATTGCCTCGCGGCCTAGCGGCGCTCTGCCGCCACCGCCTGCTCCAGCGCGTCGATGAACATGGCACCGACGTTGAACCCGGTCTGCTGCGTGATTTCCTGAAAACAGGTCGGGCTCGTCACATTTACTTCGGTCAGGTAGTCGCCGATCACATCCAGTCCCACCAGCAGCAGGCCCTGCTTCCACAGACCCGGCGCCAGCGTTTCGGCAATCTCGCGGTCGCGTGCGCTCAGCTCCTGCGCGCGGCCCAGGCCACCGGCCGCCAGGTTGCCGCGGATCTCGCTGCCCTGCGGAATCCGTGCCAGCGAATATGGGACCGGCTTGCCACCGATCAGCAGAATGCGCTTGTCGCCTTGCTTGATGGCCGGAATGTAGCGCTGAACCATCAGCGTGCGCGCACCGTTGTCGCCCAGCGTCTCGACGATCGCGCCAAGATTCATGGCATCGGCGCCCACGCGGAAGATGCCCATGCCGCCCATGCCGTCCAGCGGCTTGACGATGATGTCCTGGTGCTCGGCATGGAATTCGCGGATACGGCCCGCATCGCGCGTCACCAGCGTCGGCGTGATGAACTGCGGATACTGGCCGATTGCCAGCTTCTCGGAATGGTCGCGAATCGCCTGCGGCTTGTTGAAGATCCGCGCGCCCTGCTTCTCCGCCAGTTCCAGCAGCCACGTGCTGGTCACGTATTCCATATCGAACGGCGGATCCTTGCGCATCAGCACCGCGTCGAACGCGGTCAGCGGCGTCAGCGCGGCGTCGCCCAGGCGGAACCAGTCATGCGCATCGTCGGTCAGCTCCAGCGGCCGCACCACCGCCTCGACCACGTTGGCCGACAGCGACAGCTGGGCCTGCAGACAGAAGAACAGCTCGTGCCCACGTGCAGCCGCCTCGGACATCATGGCGTAGGTGGAGTCCTTGTAGGTCTTGAAGGTCTCCAGCGGATCGGTAATGAACAGGATGCGCATGATGGCTCGTCGCGGTCGCGTCAGATTGGATATGTCCGGCTCAGCCAAGCCGGACCAGGGGCGGACAGGGTGTGCGGCCGGCGCCGCGGATCAGAGAATCGGATTCGGATCGGTCTTCTCAAGTTCCACCGAAGCCGCCAGCAGGGCCAGGCGGGCCACCACGCCATACATGTAGAACCGGTTCGGCACGGCCGCGCCCGGCTTGGCATGGCTGTCGGGAATGCCGTTGGGCGCAAAGGCCAGCGGCACGAAATGCATGCCCGGCGCGTTCAGGTTCTCGTCGTTGCCGCGGCCCGTGTGCACGCGGTAGAAACCGCCCACCACGTAGCGGTCGATCATGTAGACCACGGGTTCGGCCACGGCCTCGTTGACCTTCTCGAACGTGTGCACGCCTTCCTGGATGATGACGTCGGAGACCTCCAGGCCTTCCTTCACCACGCTCATCTTGTTGCGTTCCTTGCGGTTCAGCCCCTTGATCTCGGACGGATCGCGCACGGTCATGATGCCCATGCCATAGGTGCCCGCATCGGCCTTGACCACCACGTACGGCGTTTCCTTGATGCCGTACTCGCGGTACTTCTTGGCGATCTTCTTGAGCACGCCTTCCACCGCGTCCGCCAGTTCTTCCTCGCCGATGCGTTCGTGGAAGTTCACGCCCGACGTACGTGCGAAGTACGGGTTCACCATCCACGGATCGACGTCGATCAGCTTGGCGAACTTCTTCGCCACTTCGTCATAGGCGGCGAAGTGGCTGCTCTTGCGGCGCGTGGACCAGCCCGCGTGCAGCGGCGGCAGCAGGTACTGTTCCTGGATGTTCTCAAGAATCGGCGGAATACCGGCCGACAGGTCGTTGTTCAGCAGGATCGAACAGGGGTCGAAGTCCTTCAGCCCCAGGCGGCGCCCCTTGGTACCCAGGCGCGCCAGCGGTTCGACCACCAGCGTCTGGCCATCGGGCAGGTCGATCGGCGTCGGTTCGGTGATTTCCTCGGACAGCGAGCCCAGGCGCACGTTCAGGCCAGCCTGGCGCATGATCAGCGACAGCCGCGCCACGTTCTGCAGATAGAACATGTTGCGGGTGTGGCGCTCGGGGATCAGCAGCAGGTTCTTGGCGTCGGGGCAGATCTTCTCGATCGCGGCCATGGCGGCCTGCACGGCCAGCGGCAACATCTCCGGAGCGAGATTGTTGAAACCGCCCGGGAACAGGTTCGTATCGACCGGTGCCAGCTTGAAACCGGCATTGCGCAGGTCGACCGAGCAATAGAACGGCGGCGTATGTTCCTGCCATTCCAGCCTGAACCAGCGCTCGATGGACGGAGTCGCGTCCAGGATCTTCTTTTCCAGTTCGAGCAGCGGACCGTTCAGCGCGGTGATGAGATGCGGGACCATATCCATCCTAAGGTATCTAGCTTTATTGTCCGCCCCGATTGTAAGGGAACGGCCTTCAGACTGCAGGCTGGCCTCATATAACCATATGCGGACGCCGGCTTAAGGGTGCTAAAGGGGACTTGAAGGAGGGGGATATGGGGCCGATCACGGCATTTCAAACCCCGGTAGCCAATGCTGGGGCGCATACGGTATCCAGCTTGAACCACCCTGGTCGAAAAAAAAAGCGCGGCGTGCGCCGCGCTTTCAAATGGCCTGACAGATACGGGGAGCGTTCTGCAGGTGGAGGAAACTGCCTCAGTGGCACTCTATGCGTGCTCCCCCTTAAAGACAATTGAGACTTTTTAAGATCCGATTTAAGCACCCTGCGAATACTGACGCCCGTTTGAGTCCGTTTGAGTCCGTTTGACAAGGCCCGCTCCGGCGCGCCCCCGGTTACCCGTCCAGCGGACCGCGCCTAGCCACCGATCCGGGTGCCGCCAGCGCCGGCCAGCGCCGTACCCATATTCGGGATGTCGGTGACCACACCCTCCGAATGTGCGTTTTTTTCCACAAATTCCAGGACGGCCTCGATCTTCGGTCCCATCGAGCCTTTGCCAAAATGGCCCTCGGCCATCAGCCGTTCGGCCTCGGCCACGCTCAGGTGATCGAGCCAGCGTTGTTGGGGCTTGCCGAAATGGATCGCCACCTTCGGCACCGCTGTGGCAATCAGCAGCCGTTGCGCCTGCAATTGCTGCGCGAGCAATGACGATGCGAGGTCCTTGTCGATCACCGCCTCGCGATTGCTCAGCAGGCCGTCGGCGTCCATCGTCACCGGTATGCCGCCGCCGCCGCACGCGATCACGATATGGTTGCGGTCCAGTAGCGCGCGGATCGTTTCGATTTCCACCACGGCACGCGGCCGCGGCGAAGCCACGCAGCGGCGCCAGCCGCGGCCCGGCTCTTCCATGATGCTCCAGCCGTTTGACTGCGCCAGTTGCCGGGCCAGCGCCTCGTCCATGATCGAGCCGATCGGCTTGCTGGGGACCTGAAACGCGGGATCGGCTTCATCGACCACCACCTGCGTGATCACGGTCGCCACGTGCATCGCCATGCCGCGCCGACGCAAGGCGTTGTACAGGCTGCGCTGGAACATGTCTCCAATCGCGCCCTGCGTGTCGGCCGTGGCGTAGTCCATCGGCACCGGTGGCACTTCGTTCATGGCCAGCTCGGAGCGGCGCAGGATATAGCCGACCTGCGGACCATTGCCATGCGTCAGCACGACGCGCCAGCCCTGCGCCACCACATCGACAACATGGTCCGCGGCGCGCGCGGCGGCACGGGCCTGGTCGTGCAGGGTCGTGCCGCCGCCTTCAGGGGCCAGCGCGTTACCGCCAACCGCAATCACCGCAATCGGGCGTGTTGCCTGCTCAACTGTGCTCATTCGGGTCTCCTTGCGGCGCTGGCGGCAGAACCGCAGCCAGCGCGCGAATGGCCTCGGTGAAGCAGGCCAGTGGTGCATGGGTAATGCCTGCGCCGATCTGGCCGACACCGGCTTCCCGATGCGCAATGCCGGTATTGATGACCGGCAGGATGCCGGTGTCCAGCACGCGCCGCGCATCGATGCCGGCCGGCGTGCCGGTGAAGTCGAGCGCCGGCAACGTGAACGCACTGTTCTGACCCAGCGTGATATGCAACATGCGCCGCGTATTGGCCAGCGCATCGCGCGGCGTTCCGCCGACAAACTGCACGATGGCCGGTGACGCCGCCATGGCAAAGCCGCCTACACCGGCGGTTTCGGTAATGGCACTGTCGCCCAGGTCGCGCGCCGCGTGCTCGGGGCCAAAGCCCGGGAAGAACAATCCGTCGATGACGGCTGCCGGCGCAGTGAACCAGCCGTCGAGCCCCGACAGGCGAATGCCGAAGTCCACGCCGTTGCGGGCCATCGCGGTCACCAGCGTGGCATGCGGCACGCCGTGCGCGGCGTCGAGCATGGCCTTGCAGGCCGCCATCGACAGGTTCAGGAAGAAGTGGTCATTGCCGGCCACGAACGCCAGCGTCTCGGCCACGCTGCGCGGGTCCAGCCGGGTGGAAGCCAGCGCCGCCACGGTCAGCTTGCGGAACAGCAGTCCGCTGGCCGCTGCATTGCGGTTATGCACCTCGTCGCCCATATGCAGGGCCTGCGCCATCAACGGCTTCAGTTCCAGGCCGCCCAGTTCCTCGACGATCGTGGCCAGCGTCGGCCCCAGCGTGCCGGACATCCAGCGCAGGCGCTGCAGGACTTCATCGCCATGGGCGCCAAAGCGCAATACCTTGCCAAGCCCTTCGTTCATGTTGCAGTAGGCGACATTGCCGCCGGTCATGTTCTTGACGATCCAGACCGGCATCGACGGGCTGATGATGCCGGCCATCGGACCCACTGCCGCATGATGGTGGCAGGGTTCCAGCCGCACCGTGCCGCGCTCGACCAAGGCGCGCGCATCGGCCAGCGTATCGGCCCAGCCTTCGAACAGGATCGCGCCCAGCACCGCACCCTGCTGGGGTCCGCACATCGCGTCCCAGCCGATCGGCGGTCCCGAATGCAGGATGATCCGGCCGCCCATGCCGGGGATCGCCTCCCCAGCCGTCGACACGCCGGTCAGCACCGGTTGCGCTGCCATATAGCGCGCGTAGGCCACGCGGTTGGCTTCCTCGATACGCGGATCATCGATGAGCCTGGCCAGTGCCAGGCCCGCGTCAATATCGCCCTCGGCGGGCGGTTGCCATTGCAGTTCGAACGCCTCGCCGCCGCACTGGCGCAGGTTGGCGGCGAAGCTGGCGAGCCCGGCATTGATGACAACGGGCTTCTGCTGAATCAGGGTCATGGCATCAGGCTCCTGCATCGATTCGATTTACGCAGCCCAGCACCGTGCGGCACAGCTGCACCGCCTGCGCATTGCTGTCGGCCAGTTCCACACCGGCGTCCGCCAGCGTCTGGCGTTGCAGATCCAGTTGCTGCGGGTCACCTCGGGTCCCACAGACATGGCCGATGAACAGCACTTCGCGGCCATCGCTGGCCGCCACCTTGCGTGCCGCCTGCAAGGACGGCACGATCTGCGTCGCCGGGTCTTCATGCGCGCCGTATCCGAGCACGAAGTCGAGCAGGATGATGCCGACGCCCGGGTCCGATGCTTCGGCAACGATGCGTTCGTTGCGCAGGCCGGGATCGATCATCGGATGCGGACGTCCGCGCGTGAAATCGTCGTCGCCAAGGTCGAGGATGGTATGGCCCTGGCTATGCCAAAGATCCGCAACACGCAGCGCCTTTCCGGTTGGCGTGTTCGACTGGAGCCCGGGCAGTTCGTCCTGCAACAACAGCAGTGCCTCGTAGCAGAACGTGCCACCGGTATAGAGCCCGCGCAACATGGTCTGGGTCGGCTTGAGCCGTTGCGCGAGTGCCGCCGCGCGCGCCTGCATGGCAGCATCCGTTGGCGCGGCTTCGCGCGGTCCGACGCCCTTCGAAAGATCGACGGCCAGTTGCGCGGCCTGCTCCAGCGTGGCCGCCGGCACCAGTCCCGCGGCGCGCGTCTCTTCCGGATTTGCGCCCAGGAAGCAGACCACCACCGGCTTGCCACTCTCACGCGCGGCGCGCAGTACCTGCGCGGCAACGCTGGCCGCCGGCGGCTTCGACACCAGTACGATCACCCGGGTCGCCGGGTCGGCGGCAAGTTGCGACAACGCCGTCAGCATCGTGATTCCGCCCACGGCTTCGGAAAGATCGTGCCCGCCAGTACCGATCGCATGGGTGATCCCGCAACCGTACTGGTCGATCAGGCAGGTGACCTGCTGCAGGCCGGTGCCCGACGCCGCGATCACACCGATGTCTCCGCGCGCCACCACATTGGCAAACGCCAGCGGCAGCCCATCGATGATGGCCGTGCCGCAGTCGGGCCCCATGACCAGCAGGTTGCGCGACTGCGCGTAGCGCTTGAGCGCAACCTCGGCTTCCACGCTGACGTTGTCGGAGAACAGCATCGCATTCATGCCCAGCCGCAGCGCCTTCATGGCTTCGGCCGCGGCATAGTCACCCGGCGTGGAAATCAGCACGAGATTGGCGCGTCCATCGCTGGCCTCGTACGCCATCTGCACGCTGCGCAGTGGCTCGCTCAACGCGTCCTGCGCGGCATCGGCAGCCTTCTCGTTGAGCAGGGCCGCGGCCTGCTCCAGCGCGGCGTCGAGCGCGTCGGCCTCGCCGCGCACCACCAGCAGGATGTCATTGGGACGGGCCGCGGGCGCGGCGTCGAGCAACCCCGCGCCAACCATCAGTTCGAGATTGGGCCCAGTGGCCATCTGCGCGGAGGCCTCGCTCACGCCCGGAAGCTTGCCAAGCTTCGCGGACAGTTGCATCAAGGCGACCGAGTCTCGATAGAGATTCGGGAAGAAGCGTACTGCGGTCGATGTCATACGAACATCCTTTCCTGTTGCGGCGCGGGCGCGCCCGCTCAGGCGTTCAGTGCGGCGATCACGTCCGCCGACGGCGCCACCCAGCCAAAGATGCCACCCTGGGCCTTGATCATTGCCAGCCCGATGCGCTGGAATTCGGGAAAATAGGATCCGGTGGCGTCGGAGACCACCACGCATTCAAAGCCGCGGTCGTTGGCCTCGCGCACGGTCGTGTTCACGCAGACCTCGGTCGTCACGCCACATACGATCAGCGTCCGGATGCCACGGTTGCGCAGCCGGAGTTCCAGGTCGGTGGCGTGGAAAGCGCCCTTGCCCGGCTTGTCGATCACGGGCTCGCCTGTCACCGGATATAGCTCCGGGATGATGTCGTGCCCTGCTTCGCCCCGTACCAGGATGCGCCCCATCGGTCCCGCGTCGCCAATCCCGGTTTCCAGTCCGCCGCGCGCCAGCTTGGTCGGCGGACAGTCGACCAGGTCCGGACTGTGCCCTTCGCGCGTATGCACCACCAGCAGCCCGTGGCGCCGCGCGGCATCGAGTACGGCCTTGCACGGTGCAATCGCACCACGCAGCAGCGATACATCGTTGCCAAGCATCGCGCCAAAGCCGCCGGGCTCCAGGAAATCGCGCTGCATGTCGATGATGACGAGCGCCGTCATGTCCGGGTCGAACGGAAGATCGTAGGGTTCCGCCTTGATGGATCTGGTCATTGCAAACTCCTGCAGAATCGGCGCGTCACGCGCGCTTCGACGCCATGTACGCGCGCCAGTCGCCATAGCTCGAAATATCGGTGTGTGCCGCGGTGATCTGCTCCTGCGGATAGAGGATGCCGTCGACCACCTGACCATCGTCCAGCTCGACCGGTCCGCAGTACAGATGCGGCGGCTCGCCGGCCTCCACGCGCGCCCAGGTCTCGTCGCTCATGCGGTACATCTCTCCCGCGACCGACACGCCGCCTTCGCTGACCTTGAACATGCCCGGGTGCACGTCATTGATCGAGTAGATGCGGTACAGCGGCCGGGTGCGGAACTCGCCCAGGAATTCGGCACCGTCGAGGTTGCCGTGCAGCGCCAGGCCGCGCATGAGGGTGCCGTTGACGAACAGCGTCTTTGCCATGGTGAAATACTCCTGAATCAATGAACCGGGTCGGCTTCGTCATCGTTGGACGGTGCCCAGCTGATGCCTTCGCCCGATCGCTTCTGTTGCCACGCCATCCAGATGAACAGCAACGTGGCCACTGCATAGCCAAACGACACGCCCGGCGATGCATTGACTGCCAGGTGCGCGCCATGGATAAAGCCGAAAAACGACAGGAGCGTGGCTGCACCCGCATAGACGGCCGCCCAGTTGAAGCGCCGGTCGATCACGAACACGGCAATGGCGCCGATCATCAGCCCGGCCAGCACCGCCCCGCCGCCCGCCAGTTCCATGCCGCGATACAGCACGCCGGCGTTGGCCATGTCGGCAAATGCCTTTTCCGGAATTGCCGCAACGTTGAAGCCGCCGGCGCCCAGCGCGCCATCCACCTGGGTCTTGGCCCACTCGGCAATATTCGGCACCAGCGCCAGCACGATCGCCGGGGCGTGTCGTTTCGGCGATGCCTGGAACGCCTGCGCACCGATCACCAGCCCGATGAACAGCAGGATCGGCACGATCGATACCAGCGGAATCAGCGATAACAACAGCGCGGTGAGGCCGAGGAAGCAGATCAGGCCCACGCCGACGCCGGTGGCCAGCGAATAGCCGATGCGTCCGCCCATGGCCTTCCAGCCGGGATGCCCGATATACACCGCCGGCGGAAACGGCGAGCCAAGGAACGCGCCAACGATCGCACCGAGCCCGTCGGCCATCAGGATCGCGCGCAGGTTGTAGTTGTCGCCGCCCGCGCTGGCGGACTCGACGTTGTTGATCCCTTCGGTGAAGTTGTAGATGCCGAGCGGAATCGCCGTGACCAGCAATGGCCATACCTGGCTGAACGGAATCGACAACACATCGCCACTGACGATCGGCAGGTGCAGCGAGAAATGGGTGATGGCCTCGCCCACGGCCGACGGCTGCATCAGGTTGCTCCAGCCAAGCGCGGTGGCAATCCATGCCATGCCCGCCCCCACCAGCACCACGGCCAGGCCACCTGGGACGCCGAACGGCAAGCGCACATTGCCCACCCACGACAGCAGGATGATCATGAAGCAGACCAGCCCGATCCACGCGCCATCGAACATCTGGTAGGCCGGACGCATCGAGATGAAGGCAATCGAGATGCCCGCCAGGGTGCCAAGCATGGCTGCGCGCGGCGTGTACTTGCGGATGGTGGGTCCGACGAACGCCCCGAGCAGCACGATGATGCCGACAATGAAGGCCCATACCAGCCCTAGCTTCCACGCCAGGATGGCATCCTTGGTGGACAGGTACGTGGGCAACATGACCACGAACACGACGATGAACATGTGCGGCACGCTCGGGCCGTACGGCATCGCCGTCACGGAATCGCGGCCCTCCTTCCTGGCCAGTTGCCAGGCCAGGTAGGCATAGAAGAGGTTGCCCAGTGGCAACGCGATGCCGAGCGCCGGAAGAATGCGGCCATAGACGGTTTCGCCAGGCATCTGCACCACGAACAAGGCGAGGCCCGATAGCACCAGCACGTTGAGCAGGACATTGGTGAACAGGCCGAAGAATGCGTTCAGGTCTCCCGCCACCCACAGGCGCGGTGACATGACTGGAACAGCGGGACTCGCACCGGAAGAAATTTGACTCACGATTAAACTCCTTTAACAGAATTTGTGAAATCCAACGATGCGTGCCGACCAATCTGATCCAGCTGGAATTCCGGGATCAGATGCCATTTCCTGCATTGCTGCCATGCATGCCGGAAGAAAATTCGCCTTATAAAACCGTCCTACAAAATCTAGTGCACGGAAAGCAAAAAAGGCCAAGGAAAATAACTCCGGATCGTTGAGAGGATCCTAGAGTTCCACGGCACAAAGGGCGCTGGATGAAATCAAGGTTTGCGCATTGGAATTTCGATAAATCATCTTCGGTCGTGCAAAACAGTCACGCACGCCAGATCGGTGAATCGCTCGCACCGATATTCAGCAATTCCTACCGACTCACACAAATCTCCAACACATTTCTTGCAGTTGCACGGAATGGCCCGCAACAATAAAAAAGCCCCGGCACCAGGCCGGGGCAAAACTCCTGAGAGAAGATTCCCAATCAGCTCTCCAGCACAACACTTTCGTGGATATCAGACTTCGTAGGCCGTTTCGCCGTGCGAGGTGATATCCAGGCCTTCGCGTTCTTCCTCTTCAGGCACGCGCAGACCAATCAGCATGTCAACCAGCTTGAAGGCCACCAGGGCCACCACGCCCGACCACACGATGGTGGTCAGCACGCCTTCGAACTGGATCCACAGTTGACCAGCGATCGAGTAGTCGTCGGCCACCTTGTTGGCAACGTAGTCGTAGATGCCGACACCACCGAGGCTCGGTGCGGCAAACACACCGGTCAGCAGCGCGCCCACGATACCGCCCACGCCGTGTACGCCGAACACGTCCAGCGAGTCGTCCATGCCCAGCATGCGCTTCAGGCCGGTCACGCCCCACAGGCACAGCAGGCCAGCCACGAGGCCCATCACGATCGAGCCCATCGGACCCACGAAGCCGGCAGCCGGGGTGATCGCCACCAGGCCAGCCACTGCACCCGAGGCACCGCCCAGCATCGACGGCTTGCCCTTGCCGATCCACTCACCGAAAGTCCAGGCCAGCACTGCGGCGCACGTGGCCAGCAGCGTGTTGACGAAGGCCAGTGCGGCACCGCCGTTGGCTTCCAGACCCGAACCGGCGTTGAAGCCGAACCAGCCGAACCACAGCAGCGAGGCACCCACCATCGTGAACGTCAGGCTGTGCGGACGAATCGCTTCGCGACCGAAGCCGATACGCTTGCCGAACATGAACGCACCCACCAGACCCGCCACTGCGGCGTTGATGTGCACCACCGTGCCACCAGCGTAGTCAAGCGCGCCCTTCTGGAACAGCCAGCCAGACTTGGCCGTGGCAGCCGTGGCGGCAGCGGCGTCGGTGTAGGCGTCAGGACCCGGCCAGAACCAGACCATGTGGGCCATCGGGATGTAGGCAAACGTGAACCACAGCACCACGAACACCAGCACGGCCGAGAACTTGGCACGCTCGGCGAAGGCGCCGATGATCAGGCCGCAGGTAATCGCGGCGAAGGCGCACTGGAATGCGAAGAACACCAGTTCCGGAATCACCACGCCCTTGCTGAACGTTGCCGTGACGGCATCCGCGTTCAGGCCCTTCATGAACAGGCGATCCGTGCCACCAAAGAACGCGTTGCCTTCGGTGAACGCGAAGCTGTAGCCGTAGATGGCCCACAGCAGCGACACCAGCGAGAAGATCACCAGGCACTGCATCAGCACCGACAGCATGTTCTTGGAGCGGACCAGGCCGCCGTAGAACAGTGCCAGGCCAGGCAGCGTCATCAGGATCACGAATGCGGTAGCCACCAGCAGCCAGGCGGTATCGCCCTTGTTGGGGACCGGTGCCGGTGCCGCGGCAGGCGCGGCTTCGGCGGGCGCTGCAGCAGCCGCGGCGGGAGCTGCCGCGGCAGGCGCTGCGGCGGGGGCGGTGGCCGCCGCCGGGGCCGAAGCCTCGGCAGCGGGCTTGTCCTGCGCCACGGCATGGGTGGACAGGCCGAGGCCGGCCGTGCCGAGCGCCAGCGTCATTGCGCCAGCCGTCAGGAATCGCTTGAACCAGGTTTTCATGTGCTTAACCTCTGTCTCTCGTCTTTCTTGTGTCACAGCGCATCGCCGCCGGTCTCGCCGGTGCGGATGCGGATGACCTGTTCGACCGGCGCGATGAAGATCTTGCCGTCGCCGATCTTGCCGGTGCGGGCCGACTTCTCGATGGCCTCGATGGCGCGCTCGACCACATCGTCCGGCACCGCCACTTCGATCTTCACCTTGGGCAGGAAGTCGACGATGTATTCGGCGCCGCGATAGAGCTCCGTATGGCCCTTCTGGCGGCCAAAGCCCTTGACCTCGGTCACGGTGATACCGGACACGCCCACGTCCGAGAGCGCTTCGCGCACCTCGTCGAGCTTGAACGGCTTGATGACTGCAATGATGAGTTTCATCAGATTTCTCCTCGGGGTGGCCCTCTCAGGCGGGCCACCCTGCCTGAAGCGTGGTGTTTAGAAAGTCTTGGTAATCGATGCCCAGGCAGCGGCCTTGCCCAGGTACCGGCCACGGTTGGCGCTGGTATAGAACGATTCCTTGGCGTTGGTGTCGACATAGGCCACCGACAGTGCGAAGCCCTTGCCGAGATCCTTGGTCAGGCCGATCTTCCAGTCCGTGTACGACGCATCGCTGTGGTGCGTCACGCCCTGGTAGCCCACGTGCGCATTCAGCGTCAGGTCCCAGAAGTTCAACGGCACGTTGGCGGTCAGGTCGACGTAGTAGCTGTTCTTGCTGTCGTCGACCCCGAACAGGTTGGTCACCGCGTGCGAGTACTTCAGGAATACCGGACCCCAGCCAATACCGGCATAGAGCTCGGTGGTGTACGGGCGCGTTGTGGTGTAGCCGCCCGGGTAGTAGTACTGGAGCACACCCACGTCGTAGTTGATGTCCTGGTCGGCCACCTTGAACGAATTCTTGAAGCCACCGTAGAAGTCCATTTCGACCGGCGCGGAAACGGCCGAATTGGAGTCCTCGAGCCAGCTGATGCTCGAGTTCCAGTTGCCGACATAGAAACCGCTCTCGTGCGAATAGTCGAACCCGCCCTGAATGGCCGGACGCAGGTTGGTCTGGCTGATACCGCGGTAGCGGTAGTCAGACACCAGCGACACGTTGGCCGTGAACGTGTGGGGCGATGCCGGCTCGGCGGCCGGTGCGGCGGCGGCTGGCGCGGCGGCATCGGGTGCGGTCTGCGCGAACGCAACCGGGGCGGCAAGGCTGAGCAATACCGCAGCGGCGCTGACTGCGAGGCTCGACGTCTTCATCTGGTTTTCTCCTTTTCCTGAAATCTTCGCGGGGCTCGTTTGAGGGATCTGCTGCTTCTTTTTGAATTCGAAGGTTTGACGCTCCTGGCATCCAGTACTGCAACTGCCGTGCCAGCGATCCCGCCCCGTGGCGGCGCATGCTCCGAAACGTGTGATCCCCCGTCGACAGGCGGTGTCGGCACCACTTGTCCGACGCTCGCTGACGCGCCCCGAAAGCACTGAAATCCGTTAAAAGATGTGAGCAAGCCTTGTTGGAGCTTTCATGGCGGGCAACGAAGCGCCATAATCCGCGTCATGAAGGGTCAAGTGCTGCAGGCTTGGCGTTTGGACTGCTGACAAGCGCGGATGGACGGCGACCAGACTTGGTGCGCCCCACTCAGGTGCATCACTGCGGTCACCGCATGTGCGTTACGCCCCTGCAAGGCGCCCCATCACGGTGCATGCATGGCAGATACGTCATGGCGATGGCACACGGACCCCGGAACGAAACAAATTGGTCACTACAGGAGCTTCACCATGAAACCGACCGATCTCTTCAATGATCTGCAGAACAAGGTCAGCGAAGCGCTGCGCAATTCGCCGGCCAAGGACATCGAGAAAAACGTGCGCAGCATGATGACCCAGGGCTTTGCACGCCTGGACCTGGTCACGCGCGAGGAATTCGATGTCCAGTCGCAGGTACTGGCACGCACCCGCGCCCGGCTCGAAGAACTGGAAGCGCGCGTCGCGGCACTGGAAGCCCGGGCCGGCATCGGCGCGCCCCCTTCCTCCGGGGTATGACGCCCAGCGCGCACTACGCCTCGCCACGCCAGAAAGGCCACCGGATTCCGGTGGCCTTTTTCTTTAACACTTTCGCAAACGCCTGAGCCACTCATGAGCCTCGCCGTCCTGCGCAGCCGGGCCCTGACCGGCATCGATGCACCGCCCGTTTCGGTCGAGATCCATCTTGCGAACGGCCTGCCGGCCTTCAATATCGTCGGCCTGGCCGACACCGAAGTGCGCGAGAGCCGCGAGCGCGTCCGTGCGGCGCTGCTCAACAGCGAGTTCGAATTCCCGAATCGCCGCATTACGGTCAACCTGGCGCCGGCCGACCTGCCCAAGGAATCGGGGCGCTTCGACCTGGCCATTGCACTGGGCATCCTGGCCGCCAGCGGCCAATTGCCGTCAAGCGGGCTTGATGCCTTCGAATTTGCTGGCGAACTGTCACTGGCCGGCGACCTGCGGCCGGTACGCGGCGCGCTGGCCATGGCAATGGGGCTGGCGCGCGACAATCGCGCCCGGCGCGCCGACGGACACCCACCACGCGCGTTTATCGTCGCCACCGGCAACGGCCCGGAAGCCGCGCTGGTCGAAGACCTGGCGGTCTACACCGGCAATACGCTGCGCGATGTGTGCCATCACGCAGGGCTGCTACCGGCGCGCACGCTCGCGCGCGCCACGCCACCCGAGCGCGGCAGTGCAGCCGGTGAGGTGCCCGACCTGCGCGACGTACGCGGACAGCTCCAGGCCCGGCGCGCCATGGAGGTGGCTGCGGCCGGGCAGCATTCCGTGCTGCTGGTGGGGCCGCCAGGCACCGGCAAGTCGATGCTGGCGCAAAGGTTTCCGGGACTGCTGCCGCCCATGACCGACACCGAGGCACTGGAAGCGGCAGCGGTGGCGAGCCTGACGCCCAATGGTTTCCAGCCCGCGCACTGGGGGCGCCGGCCATTTCGCAGCCCACACCACACAGCCAGTGGACCCGCCATGGTGGGCGGCGGCGGCAATCCACGCCCCGGGGAGATTTCACTGGCCCACCACGGGGTGCTGTTCCTCGATGAACTGCCCGAGTTCGAACGCCGCGTGCTCGAAGTGTTGCGCGAGCCGTTGGAAACCGGCCACATCACGATCTCGCGCGCCGCGGCCCAGACCGATTTCCCGGCGCGGTTCCAGTTCATCGCCGCCATGAATCCCTGCCCGTGCGGCTACCTCGGTCATCCCACACGCATGTGCCGCTGCACACCGGACCAGGTGCAACGCTACCAGTCACGCATCTCGGGGCCCCTGCTCGACCGCGTGGACCTGCAGATCGAAGTCCCCGCGCAAGGCCAGCGCGAATTGCTCGACGGGCCGCCCGGCGAACCCAGCGAGGCCGTACGCGCGCGCGCCGGCGCCGCCCGCGCGCGTCAGATGGCGCGCCAGGGCACCCCCAACAGCGAACTGTCCGGCCGCGCCATCGAAGGTCATTGTCCGCTCGACAGCGAGGCCCAGGCCTTGTTGCGCGGTGCAATGGAGAAACTGGGCTGGTCGGCGCGCGCCTATTTCCGCGTGCTCAAGGTGGCCCGCACGATCGCGGACCTGGATGGCGTGGAGGTACTGAACGCCCGGCATGTGGCCGAGGCCATCCAGTATCGGCGGGTATTGCGGACGGGTTAAAGAAATACAGCGGAGAACCGGGACGTCTACAACTGGCTGTTCAACGCAGCTTGCAACCGTGCATTAAATGGCGAGTCCTTCACTGAGATCAAACCATTTTTGCTGCGCGCGTGGCATGCTTGTTTGCCAACCCAGCGAGCAAGCCTACTGGCAGCGATTCAAAGTGAAGCCGATCTGGCATGCGTAAGCTCGCGCGAGGAATTTCACCGTTTCGTCAACTACCCCGGCCTAAAGGCCGGAGCTTGAAAGGCAACTGAAAAGCTCGGGTTGACCAGGCAAAGCGGTAGCCAACCCGCTACGTTGCGAATAGGTACAAGACCGACGTAGGGATGCTTCCTTAGTCCCTACCTCTCGAAGCCCCGATTGCAGACAAGCGACAGGGTAAGCACGAAACGGATCAGGGCAGATCGCCGGTTCGCAACATTGCCGAAGGGAGACGCCCCGCAAGGGGCGCGTAACCAGGCCCGTAAGGGCACCTATTCAGGAGAGATTGCCATGGCAGTCTTTGTGTTGGACCAACACGGCAGGCCGTTGATGCCGTGCAGCGAGAAGCGGGCGCGCCTTTTTCTCGAACGTGGCCTTGCGCGCGTCAGGCTCGTTCAACATCCAAACGCCGAATGGTGTCGTGCAGGCAATCAGCCACAGCCGTTGTTCGCTGGTGCAGCGGGCAGACGGATATGGCTACCACTTTCGTCCCAAAGATAGCCACTACAGAGGAGAAGCGGGAGAAGGGCGTGCGGCGCACGCCGCGCTATCCATACCCGGCCTGAAGTCCGAGGTTTCCCGCGCAGCATGATGAAAGACGTTCGCCCAATCCATTGAATGAGTACGGCCCCCATCCCCGCCTTCGCTCCTTCCATTACACCGGCGGCTCCAGCGGCGGAGGCGGCGGTTCCTCGATGGGTGGCTGGTCCGCCGGAAAGCCGGGCGGCGGCGGTTCGTCGGGAGGCGGCTCCCGGTGGGCGCCGGGACGGACCATCAGGGCAACAGGATCGCGCATCGGGGTCTCCATGATTCGCTGGTCACTCCCATTGAAGCAAACCCCGACGCACAGCGCCAGTCGCCTTTTGGCGCCCGTTCAATCCGCGCGCGCCCAATCTCAGGCGTGATGGCGGCGCACGAAGAACAACGCCGTACCCACCGCCACCAGCACCCCGCCGAAGAAGCGGTTCTGCCAGCGCACCGCGCGCGCGTTGCGGAACAGGCCCTGCATGCGCGACGCCAGCAGCGCGTAGCCGTGCATCACGATCAGGTCCACGAAGCACATCGTGGCGGCCAGGATGGCCAGTTGCACGCCAAGCGCATGGGACGGATCGATAAACTGGGGCAGCACCGCCACCATGAAGATGATGCCCTTGGGGTTGGTGACATTGGTCAGCAGGCCCGTGGCAAAACGCCGGCGACGGCTCATGGTGGCCACGCGCACCGTGCCTGCCTGGCCGCCCTGCTCCGCGCCCGGGTTCGTTTCCACCCTGGCGCGCCATTGCTGGATGCCAAGGTAGATCAGGTACATCGCCCCGATGGTCTTGACCACCAGGAACGCTTCCTCGGACGCCAGCAGCAATGCGCCCAGGCCACCACCGGCAATCAGCAGGATGATGACCAGGCCGGTCTGCAGACCCAGGATCGTGGTCGACGTTTTCTTCAGGCCATACGACAGGCCATGGTTCATCGACAGCACGGCGCCCGATCCCGGCGAAACGGCAATCACCCAGCACGCTGCAAAATAGGCCAGCCAGACTTCCCAACGCATTACTGCACTCCTTGAATGAAAACGTAACTAGAACGGGTGAAAGCCACTCAGGAACTGGTCCACCTGCTCGGCCTGGCGCGTGTCGCGCGCGGCCTCGCCAGCTTCCAGCACCACGGCCTGGTAAATATGCGCGCCCGATGCCACCAGCCGCGCGGTCAGCCGGCGCGGCGACTTGTCCTGCGGCGAAACTCCGGCCACGGAAAGCTCCACACCGTCGAGCGGGATCGGCGGCTGTGCCGCCGACATCACGGTAACCGGACGCGCCTGCGGTGGGGTCTCGGGATGCGCGCCAAGATTGGAGACAAGCCCCGCCTGCATCGATGCCAGCGCCTCGCGCCGTAGCGCAGCGTCGTCGCTGGGCAAGGTGACCACGCCAACCGCAAACAGGGTGCCGTCGATGTTCGCGGCTTCCATCGTCATTGGCAACTTGCGGCCCGCGATGGAAACGTCGCGCGCGGCGCTGGTGGGCTTGGCCGGATAGAGCGCGGCATACTTGCCATCGCTGGAAACGATCGTGCGCCAGTCATAGCGCGGTGAACAGCCGGCCAGCGCGAGCCAGAGCAGCGCGAACAGCGGCAACAGGAACTTCCGGGAAGTCTTGGTCGGCATCAGGATGGCGGGCGCAATCGGGCGCAATCAGGCGCAAGCGGGCAAATTCGGGCGCAAGCCGGTATTATCCGGGAAGCCGCGCCGTCGCGCATTCAGCGATTGCGCCGGCAGCGCTTTTCGTGAGGTCCCGCCATGTCTTCCCGCCCCCTGCTTCGCTCCGCAACCTTCGTGCTGGCCGCGCTGGCGCTGACCATTGCACGAGCCGCCATGGGCGCCCCGCACCTGCCAGCGGTGACTGACGTGGGCGCGCAATCGGCCGACGCCGCGCAACGCGGTGAGCCTCTAGTGGTGCTGGTCAGCCTGCCCGGCTGCTCGTACTGCGAGACGGTGCGCCGCAACTATCTCGGCCCCCAGGCCACTGCCGGCGAAATCACCGCGCGTGAAATCGACATGACGGCCGATACGCCGATCCGTGACGTCGACGGCACCATGACCACGGCCAAACAATGGGCCCGTGCCCACAATATCTCGGTGGCGCCGACCGTGCTGTTCCTGGACCGCCACGGGCGCAACCTGGCCAGCCCGCTGCGCGGCATGCAGCCCGATTTCTACGGCGCCTACCTGGAGCAGGCCATCGACGAGGCGCGCACCAAGGTATCCGCCAGGCCGGTCGCTTCGAAATAGGCAATCCGTCAAACCCGCGATTGCGGCGAATTGCCGCACCTCGGCAGCGTTTGACGGGACGCCCAGCCAGCATCCGCGCGTGGCAGTAGAATAGCCGCTGTCCGTAGCTGGCTTCCCCCAAGGGACCGTTGCACCATGCCCAACACCGCTATCCCCACCACCTCCTCACGCAAGCGCTGGCCAATTGCCGTCGCGGTCGTGATCGTCGCGCTGCTCGGTTTCTTTGGCTATCGCGCACTGACGCCGGCCAACACGGTCCCCGACGCCACTTTCACGCTGCTCTCGGGCGAAAAAGTCAGCACCACGGGCGATCTCAAGGGCAAGGTCTACCTGATCAACTTCTGGGCCACCAGCTGTGTCACCTGCGTCAAGGAGATGCCGCAGATGATCAACACCTACAAGCAATACAAGGACAAGGGGCTCGATTTCGTGGCGGTTGCCATGAACTACGACCCGCCGATGTACGTGGCCAACTATGCCAAGACGCGCGAGTTGCCGTTCAAGGTGGCCATGGACTCCGATGGCATGGCGGCCAAGGCATTTGGCAATGTCCAGCTTACGCCGACGACATTCGTGGTCGACCGCAACGGCAAGATCCTCAAGCGCTACGTTGGCGAACCCGAGTGGGACGCACTGCACAAGCTGCTCGACGGGGCGCTGGCCAACGCGGCCTGATAAGCGGCCTGATTCCAGTCGATCGCTCGAGAAAGGTGCCCTTGCGGCACCTTTTTTGTTGCCTGGCTACGGCAATGATGCGTCCGGCTTGCCAGTGAGGGCTGTATGGATATACAGTGGGCGCCAGATTTTTCCTAGTCCTGACTAAGCCCATCACGCCGTGTTGCCGGATCTCGCCCACGAAGCCGACGCGCCTGCCGACACCGTGCAGGCACCGCCCTACCTTGCCAAGCTGAACCCGGAGCAGCATGCCGCCGTGGCCTACGCAGGCGACGCGCCGCTGTTGATCATTGCCGGGGCCGGCTCGGGGAAGACCAATACGCTGGCGCATCGCGTGGCCCATCTGGTGGTGGGTGGTGCCGATCCGCGCCGCATCCTGCTGCTGACATTCTCGCGCCGTGCCGCGGCCGAGATGGGCCGCCGGGTCGAGCGTATCGTCGATCAGGCACTGGGCACGCAGAGTGGCGCGGGACGCGCGGCGCTGCAATGGTCCGGCACGTTCCACGCGATTGGCGCGCGCCTGCTGCGCGAGTACGCCGAAACGCTGGGCCTCGCGCCCACGTTCACGATCAGCGACCGTGGCGACTCCGCCGACCTGATGCACGTGGTACGGCACGACCTGGGAATGTCCGAGCAAACATCGCGTTTCCCGCGCAAGGAAACCTGCCTGGCCATCTACTCGCGCGTGGTCAACACGCAGTTGCCGATCGAAGTGGTACTGAAGACCCAGTTTCCGCGCTACGCGATGTGGGCCGACGCGCTGAAGACATTGTTCGCCGGTTACGTCGAAGCCAAGCAGAAGCAGCAGGTGCTCGACTATGACGACCTGCTGCTCTACTGGGCGCAGGCGCTGACCGAGCCCGCGCTGGCGCAGGACATGGGCGCGCGCTTCGATCACGTGCTCGTCGATGAATACCAGGACACCAATGCGTTGCAGGCTTCGATCCTGCTCGCACTGAAGCCGCATGGCCGCGGCCTGACCGTGGTCGGAGACGATGCGCAGTCGATCTACGCCTTCCGCGGCGCCACGGTGCGCAATATCCTCGACTTCCCGACGCATTTCACGCCACCAGCGCAACAGGTCACGCTGTCGCAGAACTATCGTTCCACGCAGCCGATCCTGCACGCGGCCAATGCCGTGATCGGCCTGGCCGCCGAGCGCTTTACCAAGGACCTCTGGTCGTTGCGCGAGTCCGCGGAAAAGCCTGGCGTGGTGGTGGTCAACGATGAGGCCGACCAGGCCCGCTTTGTGGTCGAACAGGTGCTGGCACGACGCGAGGCGGGGCTGGCCCTGATGCAGCAGGCGGTACTGTTCCGCGCCGCCGACCATAGCGCGCAGGTCGAGATCGAACTCGCGCGGCGCAATATCCCGTTCGTGAAATTTGGCGGCCTGAAGTTCCTGGAATCGACACACGTCAAGGATGTGATGGCCGTGGTGCGCTGGCTTGAGAATCCGCGTGACCGCATGGCCGGGTTCCGTACCCTGCAATTGCTGCCCGGCATCGGTCCGAAGACCGCCGCGCGCGTGCTGGAAGGGCTGGAAGCCGCTACCGAACCGCTGGTCGCGCTGGAAGCCTTCGAAGCTCCGCCGGCCGCCGCGCCTGCCTGGGACGATCTGCTATCGCTGGCGCGCGCCCTGATGGCGCCGACCTCGCCATGGCCTTCGGAATTCGAACAGGTGGTCGCCTGGTACCTGCCGCACCTCGAACGCATGCATGACGACGCGGCCGCGCGCCAGGCCGACCTGCAGCAGATCGAGCGCATTGCCGCCACCTATGGCTCGCGCGAACGTTTTCTTACCGAACTCACGCTCGATCCGCCGAGTGCTTCAAGCGATGAGTCGGGCGTGCCGTCGCGCGACGAAGACTACCTGATCCTGTCCACGATCCATTCCGCCAAGGGGCAAGAGTGGAAAGCCGTGTACGTGCTCAATGCCGTCGACGGCTGCATGCCGTCGGACCTGGCCACCGGCACCACCGAGGAAATCGAGGAGGAACGTCGCCTGCTCTACGTGGCAATGACCCGCGCGCGTGACCACCTCGATGTGATCGTGCCGCAGCGCTTCTACGTGCACAACCAGGTGGGTTTTGGCGATCGCCACGTCTATGCATCACGCACGCGCTTCCTGCCGAACCGTGTAATGCCAAATTTCTACAGCCGCTCGTGGCCGCCCCCGCCGATGCCCGGCGAGGGGCAGGCCAAGCCGGCGTTGCCGCAGGTCGACCTGGCCAGCCGCATGCGCAGCATGTGGAAATAGCGCTTCAGGCCAGTTCCACGCCGGCCTCGCGCACCACGTCAACCAGTGCACCGGCGCGCAGCAGCGCGGCAACCGTCTCGATCTCGTCGGTCATGTAGCGATCCATGTCGAGGAACGGCACGTGCTGACGCACGAACGCGAATACCGCGCGCCCTGCCGGCGACAGATGCTCGACCGCGCCCGCCAGTTCGACCGCCTGGCAGCCTGCCAGCAATTCGATCGCCAGGATGTACTGGTTGTTGTCGAGGATGCGGCGTGCATTACGCGCCGAGATCAGGCCCATGCTGACCACATCCTGGTTGTCGCCATTCGACGGCACGCTCTGGATGCTGGCAGGGCTGCAGATGGTACGGTTTTCGGCAACCAGCGCGGTCGCCGGATACTGCGCACCGGCAAACCCGCACGACAAGCCTTCGTTGGCAGCTGCCAGGAACGCCGGCAACTGGTTGTTCAGGTGCGGGCTCAGCAACCGGTTCAGACGGCGCTCCGCCATCACGCCGAGTTGCGTGGCTGCGATGGCCAGGAAGTCCATCGCGAATGCCACCTGCTGGCCGTGGAAGTTACCGCCGTGGAACAGCGCGCCGTCATCAAAGAACAGCGGGTTGTCATTGGACGAGTTGAGCTCGCGTTCGACCACGGTTGCGCAGTGGTCGAGCGTGTCGCGCACCGCACCAAGCACCTGCGGAATGCAGCGCAGCGTGTACGCCTTCTGGATAAACACGCCGGTGCCCGTGTTCTTTTCCTCGCCGGCACGCGACTTCATTTCGGTGGACAACGTGTCGTGTCCCGCCAGTCGCGTCGAGCCAGCCAGCAATGCGCGCATATTGGCAGCCGAACGAATCTGGCCCGGGTGCGGCTTGGCGATGTCGTGGCCATGCGTCATGAATGCGTCGGCCGATGCCGACAGCCCTTCCAGCGCCAGCGCCGCGATGATTTCTTCCTGCCGCACCTGCGCGCGCAACGTCTCCAGTAGCAGGCACGACACGCCGGTCATTGCCGAGGTACCGTTGATCAGCGCCAGGCCTTCCTTGTACGCCAGCGTGATGGGCGCGATGCCATGTTCGCGCAGGACCTCGGCGGTCGGCGCCGTGCCGCCATCGGCGGTCAGCACCTTGCCTTCACCAATCAGCGTAATGGCCACATGCGACAGCGGCGCAAGATCGCCGCTCGCGCCCAGCGATCCCACCTGCGGCACCGCCGGCGTAATGCCCGCTTCCAGGTACTTGAGCAACTGCTCGATCACTACCGGGCGCACGGCCGAATAGCCACGCGATAACGCATTGGCACGCGCCACCATCATCGCGCGCACTTCATCGCGCGAAAACAGCGGGCCCACGCCCGCGCAATGGCTACGCAGCAGGTTCTCCTGCAACGCGCGGCCATGCTCGATATCGACCCAGTTGTGCACCAGTTCGCCAAACCCGGTGGATACACCATAGATCGGCACATTGGCCGCGGCCACCTGCTCGAAACGTGTACGGGCTTCGCCAACCTTGTCGAGTACGGCGCCGGGGACATTGGCCTTGCGCTGGCCATGGGCAATGGCGGCTACGGCATCGGGGGTCAGGTTGTGGCCGTCGATATCGGCGGAATTTGCGGTCGTCGTGGTCATAGGGCGTTACGTGGCTGTTGATGCGCTTGCCCTCTCCCCCGCCCCTCTCCCGCCATGCGGGAGAGGGGAGACAACCATCGGTTATCCGGCGGGCAAAAGGCGCCGAAAGCCGCGAGTGTATCAACTCGTCCGCGTTGCGCGGACAACCCGCCGGTTACTACAGACCGTACCGCTTGATCTTGTCGTAGAGCGTGGCCTTGCCCATTTGCAGCAGATCCGCGGCCTGGCTGACCGCGCCGCCGGTACGTGCCAGCGTATCGGCGATCACGGCGCGCTCATAGCGCTCCATGCGTTCGCGCAGCGGTACCGACTCATCGCCACCCTCGGCCCTGGCGCCACCTCCTTCGGGCACGCCCAGCACCAGGCGATCGGCCGCGTTGCGCAACTCGCGCACATTGCCGGGCCACGGACGTTGCCTCAGCTGCTGGCGCTGCATTTCGGAAAGGATCGGCGCGGGCCGCTGGTAGCGCACCGCGGCTACCAGCATGAAATGCTCGAACAGCGGCACGATGTCCTCGCCGCGCTCACGCAGCGGCGGCAGCGGGATCGTCACCACATTGAGCCGGTACAGCAAGTCCTGCCGGAAGGTGCCCTGCGCAACCAGCCCTTCCATGTCGCCCTTGGCGGCGGCAACGATACGTACATCGATCGGCACCGAGGTATTCGATCCCAGGCGTTCCAGCGTGCCTTCCTGCAGCACGCGCAGCAGCTTCACCTGCAGCGCCAGCGGCATGCTCTCGATTTCGTCGAGGAACAGCGTGCCGCCCGATGCATGCTCGAGCTTGCCGACCCGGCGCTTGCCGGCGCCGGTGAACGCGCCAGCCTCGTGGCCAAACATCTCGCTCTCAAAGATTGCCTCGGGCACCGCGCCACAGTTCAAGGCGATAAACGGTGCATCGCGCCGCGTCGACAGCGCATGCAGGCTGCGCGCCACCAGTTCCTTGCCCGTGCCGGTCTCGCCATTGATCATCACCGGCACGTCGGTCGCGGCAACATTGGCAATCAGGTCGCGCACGCTGGCAATGGCCGCCGACCGGCCGATGATGCGCGTGCCGGCCGCCGGACCGGCCAGCTCGCGCCGCAATGCCATGTTTTCGAGTTCGAGTGCACGGCGTTCGAGCGCACGGCGCACCGTATCGGTCAGGCGGTCCGCGCCAAACGGCTTCTCGATGAAATCGTAGGCGCCCTCGCGCATCGCCTGAACCGCCATCGTGATATCGCCATGTCCAGTCACCAGGATCACTGGCACGCCTGGCGCCACGTTGCGGCAGTGCTGCAGCAGGTCGAGCCCCGACGCGCCCGATAGCCGCACATCGGAAACCAGCACGCCAGGGAAATCGGCGGTCAGATGCGGCATGGCGGCCTCGGCCGACGGCAACGCCAGCACCGCGAAGCCGGCCAGTTCCAGGCTTTGCGCAGTGGCCTGGCGCACCAGCGGTTCGTCTTCGACAAACAGCACGCGCAGTCCGTCTTGCATCGCAATCATGTTCATATCCTCTTCACGCCGCCACGGGCTGGTGTGCCCGCCGCAACGTCACCACGAATTCGGCGCCGCCGCTTGCCACATTGCCAGCGACCAGCTGGCCCCCGAACTCACGCACGATCGACGACGAAATGGCCAGGCCGAGTCCCAGGCCCTGGCCAATTTCCTTGGTCGTGTAGAACGGTTCGAACAGGTGTGGCAATGCTTCCGGCGCTATGCCGGTGCCATTGTCGCGCACGGCGATGCGGACCATGTCCGCAGTGGCGCTGACGGCAATTTCGACCCTTCCGTCGGCCTGGCCTTCGGTGGCGATCGCATCGAGCGCATTGCCGGCCAGGTTCAGCAGCACCTGTTCCAGCTTCAGTTCGTCGGCCCATACCGCCAGGTCGGCCGCGTCGCCTTCCAGGCCGCGTACCGTCAGCACGACTTGCCCGAGGCGCGGCGCCATCAGTTGCAGCACATGCTCGAGCGCGGCGCGCACGCGCACCGCGTTACGGCGCTGGCGCGCCTTGCCGGCAAACAGCTTCAACTGCCCGGTGATCTTGCCCATGCGTTCGGTCAGGTCGGCAATCGCGGAAAGATTGCCGTTGGCCGCATCGAGCTGGCCACGTTCCAGCAGCACACGTGTATTGTCGGAAAACGTCCGCAACGCGGCCAGTGGCTGGTTCAGCTCGTGGGTGATGCCCGCCGCCATCTGACCCAGCGCCGCGAGCTTGCTGGCCTGCACCAGTTCGTCCTGCGTCGCACGGAGTTCGCCTTCGGTACGGGTGCGCTCGGCCACCTCGGCTTCGAGCTGTTCGTTGATGGCCATCAGGTCAGCCGTACGGGCCTCTACCCGGCGCTCCAGTTCGTCGTAGGCCGCTTCCAGCAGCCGGCGGCTGTACAGCATGTCGCGTGCGCGCTGGCGGCGCTGGCGCAGGTTCACCAGCAGCAGGCAGATACACGCATACGCCAGCGCCGCGCCCAGCGTCGCGCCGCGCGCATTGGCCAGCACCGGGTCCAGCGGCGCCATCACCTGCATGGTCCAGTTGGCCGGCCCGATCGCGCGATTGATCTCCAGATAGCGGTCGCCGCCCTCATCGGCGAGGCCGAAGCGCAGGCCTGCGCCATCGATACCATCGGGGGCGTTGCCGGCGCCGCTCCTGTCCGTCCAGCCGACCCGCACCAGGCGCTCACCATCATTGAGCGTGGTATCGGCCAGCCAACGCGTGACTGGTGAGTCGAGCGGATGCAGCGGCAGCGGCGTGACATCGACATCGTGGTATTGCCGCGTGTTGTGCAGCTCCGCCTGCAGTTCTGGCGGTAACGGCCTCAGCGTGCGGTATTGCCAGCCCGGCACCGACGACAGGAAGATCACACCGTGGTCGTCGGACACCATCAACGGTTCGCCCCGGCCCGAGCCTGCGCGCGGGAACCATTCGAGGTTCAGCTTCACGACGGTCACACCGATCACCTTGCCACCGGCCTCGATCGGTTGGGCAATGTAGTAGCCCGGTTCATCGCTGGTGACGCCGATTGCATAGAAGCGCCCGACCTCGCCGCGTGATGCCATCTGGAAATACGGACGAAAGCGGTAGTCGGTGCCGACGAAACTGCCCGGCTCGCCATGATTGCTGGCGGCCAGCGCCAGCCCGTTGGCGGCGATCACATAGGTGGCCGAGGCGCGCGCGCGCCGGTTCACTTCGACCAGGTAGTCATTGACCGCGGCAATGCGGGCCGGATCCTCGGGCGAGGCCAGCAGCGCGCGCACCGACGGATGCAGCGAGACCAGCGCCGGCAGGAATTCGTAGCGGTCGAGCGTTGATTCGAGCGTGGCCGCATAGCGGTCGGCGCGCATGGCGGTGGACTGCTGCAAGGCAGCAATGCCGCGCTGCACTGACAACAGCCAGGTCAGTGCGCACAACACCAGCAGGCCGCCAAGCAGCGCAATGGCAAAGCCCCACCAGCGCGAACTGGTGCCTGGCGCATGCACCGGGCCAGGTGGTGCGGGATCATGCACGGCAAGGAAGTCGTCGGAATGGGGCATCGGCGCGCGCGGAAGCTCTCGCGCCGATGATACCCGCTGGCCGTCCTGGGGGTCGGGCGCGCCGGCGGGTGGAGGTAGACCGGAGCCGGCTACGCCGTCAGCGGGCGTGCCGGACTCCGGCCGGGTCACGTCAGCGGGCGCCGGCGTCGGCGAGTTCGACGGAATCATCGCCGCCACCACGCAGCACGCGGTTCAGGCGGGCGCGGTCGAGCTCGCGTTCCCAGGCCGACACCACCACCGTGGCCACGCCATTGCCGACGATATTGGTCAGCGCGCGGCACTCGCTCATGAAGCGGTCGATACCCAGGATCAGTACCATGCCGGCCACCGGAATGGTCGGCACCACGGCCAGCGTCGCGGCCAGCGTGATGAAACCGGAACCGGTCACGCCGCTGGCACCCTTGGACGTGATCATCGCCACGCCCAGGATCGTCAGCTGCTGCAGCAGCGTCAGCTCGATATTGGTGGCCTGCGCGATGAAGATCACGGCCATCGTCATGTAGATGTTGGTGCCATCGAGGTTGAACGAGTAGCCGGTCGGGACCACCAGCCCCACCACCGACTTCGAGCAACCGAGCTTCTCCAGCTTTTCCATCAGGTGCGGCAGTGCGGCTTCCGACGAGCTGGTACCCAGCACGATCAGCAGCTCTTCCTTGATGTAGGCGACGAAGCGGATGATCGAGAAGCCGGTCAGGCGAGCCACGGTACCCAGCACCACCAGCACGAACACGATGGCCGTGAAGTAGAACGTGCCAATCAGCTTGAGCAGCGGCACCAGCGAACCCAGGCCGTACTTGCCGATCGTGAATGCCATGGCGCCGAACGCGCCAATCGGCGCCACCTTGGTGATCACGTGGACGATGTGGAAGAACACCTTCGACACCTGGTCCACCATCTCATGGATGATGCGTGCACGGTCGCCCACCACGGCCAGCGCCGAACCGAAGAACAGCGAGACCAGCAGGATCTGCAGGATGTCGCCATTGGCGAACGCGCTGAAGATCGTGTCCGGGATGATGTGCATGAAGAACTCGACCGTGCTCTGGCCATGGGCCTTCGACACGTATTGCGAGATCGTCTTGGTATCGAGCGTGGCCGGATCGATGTTGAAGCCCACGCCGGGCTTCAGCAGGTGCGACGCGACCAGGCCGATCAGCAGCGCGAACGTGGAAATGATCTCGAAGTAGAGCAGCGCCTTGCCGCCCACGCGTCCTACCTTCTTCATGTCGCGCATGCCGGCAATGCCGGACACCACGGTACAGAAGATGATCGGACCAATGATCATCTTGATCAGCTTGATGAAGGCGTCGCCCAGTGGCTTCATCTCCACGCCGGTGTCGGGCAAGAAATGGCCCAGCAGAATGCCCACGGCGATTGCGAACAGGACCTGTACGTACAGGATCTTGTAGAAGGGTTTCCTCATGATGTCGTCCTCGGTGTTTTGACCGGTGCCGGGCGCTCGGGGGCGCCCACGTTGCGCGCCTGGATCTGAAGGCATGGGCGGCGCGTCTGGACGTAACTATTTGCAACCGCCGTGCCACCATCACCCGGACTGGCAAGCCATTGATTCATAAGGAAAAGATAAAAATCCCCGGCCGCAATGCTCCAGCTTTCCGGAAATCCGGAATGGGCGACTCCGGAAAGCCAGACACCTGCCGGGCCTTCCGGCACCGAAAAAGTGTCGACAAAGGCATTCCCCGGCATGCCGGCATGCGTGGATCGGGTCCCGGATCGGCGTTCGCCTCGCCAATTCCGGAAATCCGGGCGTTGCCGCGGTGCGGAACGCAGTGGCTGACCACGTATAATTCCGAGCTTCCGAATCCATACGGCCATGCCGCGCCTGACACTGCGTCGTCACAGGCGGCCACGCGCCATCCCAGTTCGCCGTCATGAGCAGCTTCTACAAACACCACGTCTTCTTCTGCCTGAACCAGCGCGACGACGGCAAGGCCTGTTGCGCGGACCACAATGCCAAGGCCATGCAGGAATACGCCAAGAAGCGCTGCAAGGAACTGGGCATCGCGGGCGCCGAAGGCCGGGTGCGGATCAACAAGGCCGGGTGCCTGAACCGTTGTGAACTTGGCCCGGTACTCGTGGTCTACCCCGAGGCCGTCTGGTACACCTTCGTCGACGAGCAGGACATCGACGAGATCATCGACAGCCATCTGGTCAACGGCAAGCCCGTCGAGCGCCTGATGGTGGATCGCTGATCCGGTTACCCGCCGAGCCGCGCCGGGTCGATGCCCGGTTTTTTGTTGTGCCGATGTTCCCTGCCCCTGCCACCATGAACGCGCATACCCAGGTCACCTCCATCGCCGGCCCCGTCGGCGCCATCGACATCTCGATCGATCTGCCGCAGAACGAAGCCGTGCGCGGCCTGGCGCTCGTGGCGCATCCGCACCCGCTGTTTGCCGGCACCAAGGACAACAAGGTGGCCCAGACGCTGGCGCGCACCTTCGTCGCGCTTGGCTATGCCACGGTGCGGCCGAATTTTCGGGGCGTTGGCGGCACGGCGGGCGAGCACGACCAGGGCATTGGCGAGCAGGACGACCTGTTGGCCGTGATCGACTGGATGCGCACGCAGACCGCATGGTCGGCCGATGTGGCCACGCTGCCGCTGGCGCTCGGCGGTTTCTCGTTCGGCAGCTTCGTGCAGACGCACGTGGCGCGCCGCCTGGCCGAAGCCGGCAAGGCGGCACAGCGCCTGGTACTGGTTGGCACGGCCACGAGCCGCTGGGATGTGGCTACCGTGCCGGCCGATACCATCGTGATCCATGGCGAGCAGGACGACACCGTGCCACTGGCCAGCGTGCTCGACTGGGCCCGCCCGCAGGAATTGCCGGTCATCGTGATTCCCGGCGCCGACCATTTCTTCCACCGCAAGCTGCACCTGATCAAGCAGCTTGTCGTCAACGCGTGGGAACGGTGAACCGTCCCGTCCGCGCAAACTTTTTCTCGTTGGATAACTACACATGCTGAACAGAGCCACGCCGCGATTCGTGTCCGCCCTTGCCCCCGTCGCCGTTGCCGCGACGCTCGCCACCGCGCTAGCCGCCGCGCCCGCCGCCGTCCTGGCGCAAGGCGTGCCGATGCCGCAGGTCGCCGCCAAGTCCTGGATGCTGTACGACGTGACCAGCGGCCAGGCCCTGGCTGCCCAGAATGCGGACCTGCGCATCGAACCTGCGTCGCTGACCAAGCTGATGACCGCCTACCTGGCGTTCGAGGCGCTCAAGGAAAAGCGCCTGACGCTGGACCAGACCATCACGCCGACCGACATCGTGCGCAAGGTGAAAAGCGATGAGTCGCGCATGTTCATCGAGGCCGGCAAGCCGGTCAGCGTGCAGGACCTGCTGATGGGCCTGATCGTGCAGTCGGGCAACGACGCCGCGCTGGCGCTGGCCGAGGCCGTGGGCGGCTCCGAGGAAGGCTTCGTCGCGATGATGAACCGCGAGGCCCAGCGCATGGGCATGAAGAACACGCACTTCACGAACACCGACGGCGTGCCCGATCCGAACCACTACACCACGGCGATGGACCTGGCCACGCTGACCACGCGGCTGATCAAGGACTTCCCCGAGTACTACGCAATGTACTCGCAGAAGGAGTTCACCTATAACAAGATCAGGCAGCCCAACCGCAACCGGCTGTTGTATATCGACCCGACCGTGGACGGCGTGAAGACCGGCCACACCAAATCGGCCGGCTATTGCCTGGTTTCGTCGGCCCAGCGTCCGCTGGCCAACGTGCCGAATGGTTCGCGCCGCCTGGTGTCGATCGTGATCGGCACGGCCACCGAGCAGACCCGTACCCAGGAAAGCCTGAAGATCCTGAACTACGGCTTCCAGTTCTTCGACACGCTGCGCCTGTACGACAAGGGCCAGGTGCTGGCCACGCCCGAGATCTACAAAGGTAAGGCTGGCACGATCAAGATCGGCGTGGCCAACGAGACGTTCGTCACGGTGCCCAAGGGCACGGGCGGTCGCCTGAAGCCGGTGCTGGAGCGCCAGGAGTTGCTGATTGCACCGATCGCCGCCGGCCAGCAGGTGGGCACGGTCAAGCTGATGGACGGCACCAACAAGGTGGGCGAGTTCCCGGTGGTGGCGCTCGAGGAAGTACCCGAGGCCGGCTTCTTCGGCCGCCTGTGGGATACGATCCGCCTCTGGTTCAAGCGCAAGTAAGGTTTGCAGATGACGACAGAATCGAACGACGGTCCGAAGACCCTGGGTGATATCCCGCCCGAGCAATCGCTGATCGAATACCCGAGCGACTTCCCGATCAAGGTCATGGGCGCGATGCAGGACGGCTTTGCCGAAGCCATCGTGACGCTGATCCAGGGATTCGACCCGAACTTCCACGCCGGCAAGATGGAGATGCGTCCGTCGCGCAACGGCAACTACCTCGGGCTGACCGTGACCGTATGGGTCACCAGCCGCGAACAGCTCGACGAAATCTATCGCACGCTGACATCGCACCCGATGGTCAAGGTGGTGCTGTAACCGCATGAACGTCATTACCCTGAAGCCGGGCAAGGAAAAATCCCTGCTGCGGCGCCATCCGTGGATCTACGCCACGGGCATCGCCTCCACCGAAGGCCGCTGCGAGGCGGGCTCGACCGTGGTCGTCCGTGGCGCGGATGGCCGTTTCCTGGCGCGCGCCGCCTACAGCCCCGAATCGCAGATCCGCGCCCGCGTGTGGACCTTCGATGAAAACGAGCCGGTCGATCATGCGCTGTTCAAGCGCCGCGTGGCCGCCGCGGTGGCGCATCGCCAGCGCTGGGTGCGCGACACCGACGCCGTGCGCCTGATTTTCGGCGAAGCGGACCGCCTGCCCGGCCTGGTGGTGGACTACTACGGCCAGGGCGAAACCGGCCAGCTGGTCTGCCAGTTCAATGCCGCGGGCGTGGAACAGTGGAAGGATGCGCTGGTCCAGGCACTGGTCAAGGAAACCGGGTGCCCGAACGTCTACGAGCGCTCCGACGCCGCGGTACGCCAGCGCGAGGGCCTGCCGCTCGTGACCGGCGTGCTGGCTGGCGCGGAGCCGGACCCCGAACTGTCGGTGACCGAGCATGGCGTGCGTTACTACGTGGACGTGCGCACCGGGCACAAGACCGGCTTCTACGTGGACCAGCGCGACAACCGCAAGCTGGTGGGTGACCTGGCACAGGGCCGCGAGGTCCTGAACTGCTTCTGCTACACCGGCGGTTTCTCGCTGGCTGCGCTACGCGGCGGTGCCACCTCGGTGACGTCGATCGACTCGTCGGGCGAAGCGCTCAAGATCGCGGCCAACAATGTGTCGCTGAACGGCTTCGATGCGGATCGCGCCACCTGGCTCGACGCCGATGTGTTCAAGATGCTGCGCGAATTCCGCGCCGAAGGCCGCCAGTTCGACCTGATCGTGCTGGACCCGCCCAAGTTCGCCCCGTCGGCCCAGCATATCGACCGCGCCGCGCGCGCCTACAAGGAAATCAACCTGGTCGGCATGCAGTTGCTGCGACCGGGCGGACTGCTGTTCACGTACTCGTGTTCCGGTGCGATCGGCATGGAACTGTTCCACAAGATCGTGGCCGGTGCCGTCACCGATGCGCGCGCCGATGCCCGCATCCTGCGCCGGCTGTCGGCGGGAACCGATCACCCGATGTCTGCCGCGTTCCCCGAAGGTGAATACCTGAAGGGACTGCTGCTGGAAAAGGTCTGATCAGGGTTTTCCGGAATTGTTTGGGGCTGTCTTCTGGTGGTCACAAACGCCGACTAAGATTCGTCTCACGGTAAGGCATTGGCAGGTGTCTGACCGTCTCTTCTTATCAGTCTTCGTGGTAATCGCCCCGTCTTCTTTTGACGGGGCTTTTTTTTGGCGCAAACTCACGTAGACGCCGACCTCTACCCCCAGTCCACACCGATCCGAAACTCCCTATAATCGAACGATCGTTCAGTTCGTTCAGTTCGTTCACTTGCAAGGAATCGAGGAGACACCATGCCCGGCGCCAAACATATTCCAACCGCCCTGCAAAACCTGGCCCTGCCCGTCATCGCATCGCCGATGTTTATCGTCAGCTATCCGGAACTGGTGCTGGCGCAATGCAAGGCCGGCATCGTCGGATCGTTTCCCGCGCTCAATGCGCGTCCTGCCGAATTGCTCGACCAATGGCTGACGCAGATCGACGAGGAACTGGCTGCGTTCAAGGCGGCCAACCCGGGCAAGCCAGTGGGTCCGGTGGCAGTGAACCAGATCGTGCATGCGTCGAACGCGCGCCTCGAGCACGACATCAAGGTCTGCGTCGAGCACAAGGTGCCGATCTTCATCACTTCGCTGCGTGCTCCGCCCAAGGAAATGATCGATGCGGTGCACAGCTACGGCGGCATCGTGCTGCACGACGTAATCAGCATCCGCCATGCCGAGAAGGCCATCGAGGCCGGCGTCGACGGACTGATCCTGGTAGCTGCCGGGGCCGGTGGCCATGCCGGGATGCTGTCGCCATTCGCGCTCGTGGGTGAAGTGCGCAAGATCTTCGACGGCCCGATTGCACTTTCGGGGTCGATCGCGACCGGTGATGCCGTGCTGGCCGCACAGGCCATGGGCGCCGATTTTGCCTATGTCGGCACGCGCTTTATCGCATCGAAGGAAGGCCACGCGAGCGAAGAGTACAAGCAGTCGATCACGAGCTCGGCCGCATCGGACATCATCTACACCAACCTGTTCACCGGGGTGCACGGCAACTACATCCGCGAAAGCATCATGAATTCCGGGCTCGATCCGGAGAACCTGCCGGTGGCCGACAAGAGCAAGATGGATTTTTCGAGCGGCAGCTCGAAGACCAAGGCATGGAAGGACATCTGGGGTGCAGGCCAGGGTGTGGGCCAGATCCATGACATTCCGAGCGCCGGCGAGATCGTGGCGCGCATGAAGACCGAGTACGAGGCGGCGCGGGCCCGGCTGGGACTGGTAGCATAAGGGCGATTTCCGCCCTTTGCCCCCGAACCGTTGCAACCTTCCGACCGCGAAAGCCCGCTCCTCCGAACCGGCCAGCCTGAAACGCTGACGCACCGCGAACGCGCAATCCGCGCGTTCTGGGTCACTTGCGGCGTGCTGAGCCTGGTGCTCGGCATCATCGGCATCTTCCTGCCGTTGCTGCCGACCACGCCTTTCGTGCTGCTAGCGGCGGCGTGCTTCGCGCGCGGGTCGGAGAAATTCCACCACTGGCTGATCACGCACGAGCGCTTCGGGCCGCTCGTGCGCGACTGGCAGGCCCATCGCAGCATTCCGTTTCGCGCCAAATGCCTGGCGCTATCCATGATGTGGCTGTCAATGGGTACCACCGCATGGCTGCTGCGTGCGCGGCCGGTATCGTCGCTGACCTTGCTGGCGATCGGACTGGCCGTCACGGTCTGGATGGTCCGCTTGCCAACCCGGCCTCGCGGTGGCTACCCCGATACCGGCGACCAGTCCTCTCAGTCGTAGCGCCGCGCGTCCTCGATCACCTTGCCGTCCTGCGGCAACGTTCCGGCCGCGACAAAGCTCACTTCGCCACGCAGGCGCATTACCTCGCGCATCGAGTCGGCCACGGCTCGCGCCAACCCCTCATCGTCGCGCGTGGCATCGCAGTGCAACGTCATCACGTCGGCACCCACCGTGCCGGTGACCACCAGCCGTGCAGCGCGGATCTCGGGATGGCGCCGCACCACATCGGCCACCTGCCCCGGATGAACGAACATGCCCTTGACCTTGGTGGCCTGGTCCGCACGACCCAGCCAGCCTTTCAGACGGATATTGGTACGGCCGCACGGGCTGGCCAGATGCGTCGAATCGGCAACGATGGCCGACAGGTCGCCAGTGCCAAAGCGGATCAACGGATAGTCGCCATTGCCAAGCACCGTGACCACCACCTCGCCGGTTTCGCCCTCGGGCATCGGCTTCGAACCGCCGGGTTCGACGATTTCCACCAGCACGCCTTCGTCGACCACCCAACCGTCACCGCCCTCGGTTTCATAGGCAATCAGCCCCAGGTCCGCCGTGCCATACATCTGCCGCGCAGTGATGCCGTGATCGTGCAACCATGCACGCAATGCGGGCGGGCACGCTTCGCCAGACACCAGCGCCTTGGTCAGGCTGCCGCAGGGAAGCCCCATTTCGCCGCCGCGTTCGACCAGCAGTTTCAGGAATGATGGCGTGCCCGCATACGCCGAAGGTTGCAGACTGGCCAATGCCTGTACCTGCGATTCGGTCTGCCCCACGCCGGCCGGGAATACACAACAACCGAGCCGGTGTGCGCCAGATTCCATCATCATGCCGGCCGGCGTGAAGTGATACGAGAACGTGTTGTAGACGAGCTCTCCGGCACGAAAGCCCGCCGCAAACATCGCGCGCGCGGTGCGCCACCAGTCGGCGGCAAAACCGTCGGGTTCATGAATCGGCCCCGGCGACTGGAATACGTGGCGCAGTCCGCCGAGCGCGGTAGCATTAAGCCCGCCCAACGGCGGCGCCATGCGCTGCCGCGCGGCCAGGTCGGATTTGCGTGTGACCGGCAGTAATGCCAACGTGTCGCGCGAGACAATCTCGCGCGCGTCGAAATCACACAATATCTCGGCGAAGTACGGCGCATGCGCCTGGGCATGCGCCACCTGCCGCTGCACCGCAGCCAGCAGTGCGGCTTCGCGTTCCGCGGGTGCACGCGTTTCCAGCGAATCGAAATATTCAGCCATGTCGGTGCCTCGGAAAATCAGGCCAGCCAGCGTTTGCGGCGGCGATAGCTCTTCACGTCACGGAATGATTTGCGCGCGCCATCCTCGGCATCGTTGGCGGCCACGCCCAGATAGAATTCCTTGACGTCCTCGTTGGTGCGCAGCGATTCGGCATCGCCATCCATTACCACGCGGCCGTTCTCGAGGATATAGCCGTAGTCCGCATAGCGCAGCGCCACCATGGTGTTCTGCTCGGCCAGCAGGAAGCTCACGTTCTCACGTGCATTCAGGCCGCGCACGATCTCGAAGATCTCTTCCACGATCTGCGGCGCCAGTCCCATCGACGGCTCGTCGAGCAGGATCATCGACGGCTTGGCCATCATGGCCCGGCCAATCGCGCACATCTGCTGCTCGCCGCCAGAGGTATAGCCAGCCTGTGACTTGCGGCGCGTCTTCAGGCGCGGAAAGTAACCGTAGATCTTTTCAAGTTCGTCACGCGTTTCCGCGCGCGACAAGCCACGGGTGTAGGCGCCCGTCAGCAGGTTTTCCTCGATGGTCAGGTGCGCGAAGCAGTGGCGCCCCTCCATCACCTGGATCACGCCGCGCTTGACCAGGTCGTTGGGCGTCAACTGATCCACGCGCTGGCCGCGAAACTCGATCGAGCCCTTGGTGACATCGCCACGCTCGGCATGGAGCAGGTTGGAAATCGCCTTCAGCGTGGTGGTCTTGCCTGCGCCGTTGGCCCCCAGCAACGCCACGATCCGGCCTTCCGGCACGTCCAGCGAGACGCCCTTGAGCACCAGGATCACGTGATCGTAGATGACTTCGATATTGTTGATGGAGAGAAGGGTCATGTCTCTTTTCCCTGTGTGTTTGCTCCCCTCTCCCGCACGGCGGGAGAGGGGTTGGGGGTGAGGGCATTGAGGTTCAAGTTGCGACGTGTCGGTGATTGAACCGCCTGGCCCTCTCCCCCGCCCCTCTCCCGCGCGCGGGAGAGGGGAGAAAACCACCATTACTCTCTACGACTTCATGCACGCTGGCGTGATGCCTTTCTCTTTCGCGTATTGCGCGGCCGTGGCCTTGAATAGCGGGTGGATCAGGTTCTTGTTGCCTTCGATCCAGTCCGACACCACCACCCACTTGCTGCCGTCCCACTGCTGGATCTTCACCTTGCCCGAGCCTTCGTGGTTGTCGCAGCTGGTCTTGATCTCTGGCAGCAGACCCGTGGCACCCAGTTGCTGAAGCCGCGCGCTGGTCAGGTTCAGGTTCTCGAAGGCCCAGCGCATGTCGTCGCCGGTCATCACCTTGCCCTTGCCGAACTTGCCCTGCGCCACGCGGATCGCTTCAACGGTGACCACCGCTGCCGATACGCCGCGGTTATAGAGCACCGAGCCGACCTTGTTCTTGTCCTGCATATTGCCCTTGCCAGCACCGTAGACCACCTTCTCGATATCGGCGATCAGCGGCACGCTCTTGCCGGACACGTTCCACGTCGCGCTCATATAGCCCTTGGCCGCATCGCCGGCCGGCACGGTGTCCTCTTCCGACCCGGCCCACCAGGAGCCAATCATCTTGTCGCGCGAGAAGCCGACCTTCTGCGCCGCCTTCAGCGCGGTCTGGTTCATTACGCCCCAGCCCCAGAAGATCACGTAGTCCGGGTTCTCCTGCCGGATCTTGAGCCATTGCGCGCCCTGCTCGTTGCCCGGATGCGCCACCGGAATCTCGACCAGGTTGAACTTGCCGAGCTTGGCCTCGGCCTCGAGCGCCACGATCGGCTCCTTGCCATATGCCGAGTCGTGATACAGGTAGACGATCTTCTTGCCCGCCAGCGATCCGCCGTTCTTCGAGGCCAGGAACTTCACGATGGCCGACACCTGCATCTGGTAGGTCGTGACCAGCGGGAATGCGTATGGGAACACCGAACCATCGACCGCATCGGTGCGTCCATAACCCATCATCACCAGCGGCACCTTGTCAGCCGAGGTCTTGTCCACCAGCGCATATGAAATGCCCGTGGACATGGTGTGGTACGCGGTACCCTTGCTGGTGCCGTTCTTGGCTTTCAGGCGCTCGTAGCACTCGACGCCCTTGGCGTTGTTGTACTCGGTCTCGCACTCTTCCCACGACAGCTTCACGCCGTTGACGCCGCCGTCCTTGAGATTGACGTAGTTCAGGTAGTCGACAAAGCCGCCATAGAACGACTGCCCGTTCGAGCCATAGGGACCCACGCGATAGCTTGGCAGCGCAACAAACTGGTCATTGGCCTGCGCCAGCGCCGGCAAAGCGGGCGCCAGCAGGGCAGCCGCGACGCTGACCACCAGGGCGGCGCGCTGCACATTGCGAAACACGGTTGTCATCACAGTCTCCTTCCCCTCGAAAGGGCATTGTTATGGGAAAGACTCGGGGAAACCTAATGCGGGAATGGCCACAGGCGCAGCTTCTCCTTGGCGATCTGCCAGAGCCGCGCCAGTCCGTGCGGCTCGACAATCAGGAAGAAGATGATCAGCGCACCGAACACCATCAACTGGATATGCGACACCGTGGCATTGGTGAATGGCAGGTGCAGCAGCGCTGCCAGGGCCGGCAGCACGTTGTCCAGGAAGATCGGCAGCAGCAGGATGAACGCGGCACCCAGGAACGATCCAAGGATGCTGCCCACGCCGCCGATGATGATCATGAACAGGATCCGGAACGACAAGTCCAGCGAAAAGCCGTCCGGCTCAACCGAACCGAGATAGCAGAATGCATAGAGTGCGCCGGCCACGCCGCAATAGAACGAACTGACCGCGAATGCCAGCAGCTTGGTGCGCATCAGCGGGATGCCGATCACCTCGGCTGCCACGTCCATGTCGCGCACCGCCATCCACGCGCGGCCCGTGGCGGAGCGCACGAGATTCTTGGCGAGCAGCGCCAGCACGGTGACGATGCCCAGCACGAACAAATACTTCTTCACCGGGGTATCGATCGGCATGCCGAACAGGTCCAGACGCTGCGCCGTGATCACCCCGGACGAGCTATTGTTCGACAACCACGGAAACTTCGTCAGCGCCCACACCACGAAGAACTGCGCGGCCAGTGTCGCCACGGCCAGATAGAAGCCCTTGATCCGCAACGACGGCAACCCGAACGCCACACCCACCAGCGCCGCCGAGAACCCGGCCAGGATGAACGTCAGCAACACCGGGATGCCTTCGATCCGTAGCTGGAAGTTGTACGCGGCATAGGCGCCGACAGCCATGAATGCCGCGGTACCCAGCGACAGCTGGCCGGCATAGCCGGTCAGGATATTGAGCCCGAGCGCAGCCAGCGAAAAGATCAGGAACGGCGTCAGGATGGCGTTGAACCAGTACTCGCTGCCCGTGAATGGAATCACGACGAACGCCACCGCCAACAGCAGCGCGAAGAAGATTCGGTCCTGCCGGATCGGGAAGATCTGGCTGTCGGCAACGTAGCTGGTCTTGAACTGGCCGGATTCGCGGTAGAGCATGGCGGACTCCCGTCAGACGCGGTCGATATGTTTCTCGCCGAACAGGCCTTCGGGCCTGACCAGCAGGAACAGTAACGCGAACACATACGGGAACCAGCCCTCGATTCCCCCGAAATTGCCGCCGAACACCGACTGGAACACCGGCGGGATGTAGATCTCCGCCAGCTTCTCCGATGCGCCGATGATGAGCCCGCCAACGATGGCGCCCGGCACCGAGGTGAAGCCGCCCAGGATCAGCACGGGCAGCGCCTTGAGCGCCGTCAGCGTCAGCGCGAACTGCACGCCATTGCGCGAGCCCCACAGCATGCCCGCCACCAGCGCGACAAAGCCCGCCACGCCCCAGACGATGGCCCAGATGTTCTGCAGCGGGATGCCCAGCGACAACGCCGCCTGGTGATCGTCGGCCACCGCACGCAGCGCACGGCCCACCTTGGTGTACTGGAAGAACAGCGCGAGCACGGCCACCAGCACTGCGGCAATCAGCGCGGCGGCGAGGTCGAACTTCGACACCACGATATTGAACTTCGTCAGGATTGCCTCGATCGGCTCGTCGACGATGCCAAGCTGGATCGGCCGCACTTCGTTGCCGAACAGCAGCGGCCCCAGGCCTTCCAGGAAAAACGACAATCCGATGGTGGCCATGAACAGCGTGATCGGCGGCTGGTTGACGAGCTTGCGCAGCACGAAGCGCTCGGTGCTCATGCCGACGATGATCATGACGATGAACGCACCGATCACCGCGGCCCACATCGGCATGCCCTTGTCCATCAGCCCTACCACCGCCAGTGCGGCAAAGTAGACCATCGCACCCTGCGCGAAGTTGAACACGCCGGAAGCCTTGTAGATCAGCACGAAGCCAAGCGCCACCAGCGAGTACATCAGTCCCGAGAGCAGGCCACCGATCAGGATTTCAAAGAAGAAGGTCATCGTCGCTTGCCTTTCGGTGTGCTCAGTGCGAGGTGCCCAGGTAGGCGCGGATTACATCGGGATTCGACTTGACCTCTGCAGGCGTGCCGTCGCCGATCTTCTTGCCGTAGTCGAGCACCACCACGCGATCCGAGATATCCATCACCACGCCCATATCGTGTTCGATCAGTACGATGGTGGTGCCGAACTGCTGGTTGACGTCCAGGATAAAGCGGCACATGTCCTGCTTTTCTTCCACGTTCATGCCCGCCATCGGTTCGTCGAGCAGCAGCATCGACGGCTCGGCCGCCAGTGCGCGCGCCAGCTCCACACGCTTTTGCAGGCCATACGGCAGGCGTCCCACCGGCGTCTTGCGGATGGCCTGGATTTCCAGGAAGTCGATCACTTCCTCGACCTTGCGGCGATGGCGCATTTCCTCGGCGCGTGCCGGGCCCCACCAGAGCGCATGCGCGAACAGTCCGGTACGGAACTGCGTGTTGCGGCCCGTCATGATGTTGTCGAGCACGGTCATGCCCTTGAACAGCGCAATGTTCTGGAACGTGCGCGCGATACCCTGGCGTGCGGCCGCGGTCGGATGCATCTGGCGGCGCTCCTGGCCGCGAAACACGATGCGGCCCTGCTGCGGGTGATAGACGCCATTGATCACGTTCAGCATCGAACTCTTGCCGGCGCCATTCGGGCCGATGATGGCTCGGATCTCGTGTTCGCAGACATCGAACGAGATATCGGTCAGTGCCTTGACGCCGCCAAACGATAGCGAGATGTTCTGCAGGTCCAGGATCACATCGCCACGCGTATGCGTGCGTGCGGTGGTGTCGGGCTGATGGGCGTCGCCGGTGCGCACGCTGTCGTCAGGCGCGCCTTCCGCGCGTCCCGGTGGCGTAATGGTGCCGGGCGATACCATCGCGCCCGTGGCATCCACGCGCGCCATGCCGCCCTGCCACGCTGTCTGGGTTACCGTCATGCTGTGCGCCTCCGTGTCTCAAGCCGCGCGCGCACCGCCCGCGGGCGGAAAGCGCTTCACGTCCACCAGCTTCAGCGTGGCCGAGACACTGCCTTCGCGGCCATCCTCGAATTTCACGCGCGTATCGATAAACTGCTCGGCGCGCCCCGCATAGAGCGCGTCAACCAGCACGCCGTATTTCTCGGCAATAAAGCCGCGCCGCACCTTGCGCGTGCGCGTCAGTTCATCGTCATCGGGGTCCAGTTCCTTGTGCAGGATCAGGAAGCGCGCGACCTGGGAGCCGGCCAGCATCGCGTCGTTAACCAGATCGGCATTCACCTGCTCCACGCACTCGGCAATCATCGCGATCACGTCGGGCTGGCCGGCCAGATCGACATAGCCCGCGTACGGCAGGTGCCGGCGTTCGGCCCAGTTGCCGACCGCATCGAAGTCGATATTGATGAACGCGCAGACGTGTTCGCGGTCGGTACCGAACGCCACCGCTTCCTTGATGTACGGGAAGAACTTGAGCTTGTTCTCGATGTACTTGGGCGCGAACATCGAGCCATCGGCAAGCTTGCCCACGTCCTTGGCGCGATCGATGATCTTCAGGTGCCCGTCGGCGTCGATCACGCCGGCGTCGCCGGTCATGAAATAGCCCTCGTCATTGATCGCCTCGCGTGTAGCGTCGTCGCGCTTGTAGTAAGCCTTGAGCAGTCCAACGCCACGCACCAGCACTTCGCCGTTGTCGGCGATACGAATCTCCATGCCGGGCGCGGCGGGACCGACAGAGTCGAACTTGACCTGGCCGTCCGGCTGCAGGCACACATACGCGCAGGTTTCGGTCTGGCCGTAAAACTGTTTCAGGTTGACGCCAATCGACCGGTAGAAGCGGAACAGGTCGGGTCCAATCGCCTCTCCAGCCGTATAGCCCACGCGGATCCGGCTCATGCCCAGCACATTGCGCAGCGGGCCATAGACCAGCACTTCGCCCAACGCGTAGCGCATGCGTTCCAGCAGCGGTACGCCACGCTTGTCGAGGATGTCCGCACCGCAGCGGCGCGCCACGTTCATGGCCCAGTGGAACAGCTTGCGCTTGAGCCAGCCCGCATCTTCCATGCGGATCATGACTTGCGTAAGCAGGCCTTCATAGATGCGCGGTGGTGCAAAGTAGTAGGTCGGCCCGATCTCGCGCAAATCGGTCATCACGGTTTCACGCGACTCGGGACAGTTCACGGTGAACCCGGCCACCATGGCCTGTGCGTAGGAAAACAGGTTGTCGCCAACCCATGCCATCGGCAGGTATGACAGTACGTCGTCATCGGGACCGAGGCCATCGAACTGGCAACCGTTGCGCGCGGCGCCGATCAGGCCCGCATGGGAATGGCACACGCCCTTCGGCTTGCCCGTGGTACCCGACGTATAGAGAATGATCGCCGTGTCGTCAGGCATGCCCGCCTGCACCTGCGCGTCGAAGAAACCAGGGTTCGCCTGGTCGTATTCGCGGCCGATTTCCTGCACGCGTTCATACGACAGCAGCGTCGGATGATCGTAATCGCGCAAGCCGCGCGGGTCTTCATAGACCAGATGCCGTACCGCGCGTCCGCGTGTGGAAAGTTGCGACTCCACCTCCAGCAGCTTGTCGACCTGCTCCTGGTCCTCGACGATCGCGAACTCGATCTCGGCGTCGTCCAGCACGTAGACCATCTCGTTGGCGATGGCGTCCTGGTATAGCGGCACCGGTACGCCACCGAGCGCTTGCGCGGCGGTCATCGCCCAGTAAAGACGCGGACGGTTGTCACCCACCACTGCGAGGTTCATGCCACGGCGGAAACCCAGCGCCGCCAGGCCGCAGGCCAGGGCCCGCACTTCGCGCGCGGCCTGTGACCAGTTGTAGGTCTGCCAGATACCGAGATCCTTCTCGCGATAGGCCGGATGGTCGGGCCGCTGCGTGGCATGCGCCAGCAGCCATCGCGGGAAGGTCGTTGCCGACGATTCCTGCATCGCTGTCTCCTCTCCCCTGCGGATGGCGTAGGTGCCATGCCGGGTATCAAGCCGCCAGACCGGTCGCTATACTGGGCGTTTGCCAGCACGGCATTGCCGCACCGCATCACGCCCGCCTTGCCTTGTTGGGTGAGGACTGCTGGCAGGGCCGGTTCCGTGTGATCGTAAGATAGCCGATGCCATCCCCCCGGGTTGTCGCGCCGGCGACAATTCCGGGTTAATCCCTACGGGAGTCCGATGCGTACCGCTTCAGACCACGAATTCATCGACCGCAGCGCCTGGGCCGTCGACCTGAGCCCCGAACAACGCGAGCGTGTCAAACGCGTGACCACCGTGCGTGAGTACGCACAAGGCGACTACGTCTGTCACAAGGGTGAAATGGCCGAGCACTGGCTTGGCGTGGTCGAAGGCATCGTCAAGATCACCACGGTGTCGCCATCCGGCAAGTCAGTCACGTTCACGGGCGTGCCGCAGGGCGGCTGGTTCGGCGAAGGCGCCGTGCTCAAATCCGAGATCCGCAAGTACGACGTGATGGCGCTGCGCCGCTCGCACATTGCTTTCGTGCCGCGCGACACTTTTCAGTGGTTGCTGGATACCAGCCTGCCTTTTACGCGCTTCCTGCTGATGCAGTTCAACGAGCGCCTTGGACAATTCATCGCGGCGGTGGAATACGAACGCCTGCTCGACATCGATTCACGCGTGGCGCGTGCGGTGTCGTCACTGTTCAATGAGCATCTGTATCCCGGCATCGGCAAGACGCTGGAGATCTCGCAGGAAGAGATCGGCTTGTTGGCGGGGATTTCACGGCAACGCGCAAACCAGGCACTCAAGGTGCTGGAGCAGCAGGGGCTGGTGCGCGTGGACTATGGCGTGATCGAGGTACTCGATCTGGAAGGGTTGCGACAGTACGGCGAGTAGCACTGTTTTGCTCCCCTCTCCCGCGAAGTGGGAGAGGGGTTGGGGGTGAGGGCATCGAGGTTCTGCTTGCCGGTTATCGCAATTTGAACCGCCGGGCCCTCTCCCCCGGCCCCTCTCCCGCCATGCGGGAGAGGGGAGAAAAATACATCCTTACTTCGAGTACACGTACACGCCGCGGCCGGTCTTGCGGCCCAGGTACCCTGCGGCAACCATCTCGCGCATCAGCATCGCCGGGCGATATTTCGGATCCGCGAACTCGGTGTACAGCACTTCCATCACGGCCAGCATGGTGTCCAGGCCGATCATGTCGGCCAGTGCCAGCGGGCCGATCGGATGGTTGCAGCCGAGCTTCATGCCTTCGTCGATTTCTTCTGGCGATGCCAGGCCTTCGCCAAGCACGCAGAATGCCTCGTTGATCATCGGGCAGAGAATGCGATTGACCACGAAGCCCGGGCTGTTCTTGACCGTGATCGGATACTTGCCCAGTTGCTTCGCCAGCTCTTCCACATCGGCATGCGCGGCATCGCTGGTCTGCAGGCCGCGAATCAGTTCCACCAGCGCCATCATCGGCACCGGGTTGAAGAAATGCATGCCGATGAAACGATCGGCGCGCGAGGTCACCGCGGCGAGCTTCGTGATCGAGATCGACGAGGTGTTCGAAGCCACGATCACGTCGGGGCCGACGATGGCATCGATCTGTTTCAGGATCTTGACCTTGAGATCGTAGTTCTCGGTGGCAGCCTCGATCACGATGTCGGTGCGCTTCAGATCCTCATACGACGTGCTGCCATGGATACGCGACAGCGCGGCGGCCTTGTCGGCTTCGGTGGCCTTTTCCTTCTTGATCAGCCGGTCCAGGCTCGACGCCACGGTGGCAACGCCTTTCTGTACCGCCGCCTCGCTGATATCCACCATCACCACATCTAGGCCCGCCACCGCGCATGCCTGCGCAATGCCGTTGCCCATCGTGCCGGCACCTACGATGCCCACTGTCTTGATTGCCATGTCTCGCTTCCTTGCTTTGTCAGAGATTCGTTTCGATTCGGGGGCTCACGCCTGCAGCTTCGCCAGCGCAGCCACCACCCGTTCGGCGTGCTGCTTGAGCACTGCCATGTCCTGTTGCTGGCGCGCGTGACCGCGCAGGGCCTGGTCGGTGTAGCGCGGCACGATATGGAAGTGCACGTGCGGCACGGTCTGCCCGGCTGCCGCGCCATTGAACTGGCTGATCACCACGCCGTCCGGCTGGAATGCTTCGCGTACGCCGCGCGCGACGATCTGCGTGACGCGGATGGCCGCGGCCGCACCGGCCTCGGAAAGGCCGAACAGATCCACCGCAGCCTCCTTCGGCACCACCAGCGCATGACCGTCGGATTGGGGCATGATGTCCAGGAACGCGATAGCATCCGCGTCCTCGTAGATCTTGAAGCACGGGAGTTCGCCACGCAGGATGCGGGCAAAGATATTGTTGCTGTCGTACTCGGCTTGCATGAATGTCTCGGAGATGGGTCCGGCTTGCGGCGGAACGAAGAGTGTAGCCCCAGCGCCCCGCCGCGTGAACTGTCTCCGGCTACATGTTGCGACGGTATTGCCCGCCAACTTCGAACAACGCGTGCGTGATCTGCCCCAGCGAGCACACGCGCACCGCATCCATCAGCACCGCGAACACGTTACCGTTATCGATCACGGCCTGGCGCAGGCGGTCGAGCATAGCTGTCGCATCCGGCGCATGGCTGCCCTGGAATTCCGCCAGGCGGCTCAACTGGCTCTGCTTCTCGTCCTCGCTCGAACGCGCCAGTTCCAGCGTTTGTGGCGTGGGGTCGCCATTCGGATTGCGGAAGGTATTGACGCCAATGATCGGCAGCGTGCCGTCGTGCTTGAGCTGCTCGTAGTACAGCGACTCTTCCTGGATCTTGCCGCGCTGGTAGCCCGTTTCCATCGCTCCGAGCACGCCGCCGCGTTCGGCAATGCGTTCGAACTCCTGCAACACGGCTTCTTCCACGAGGTCGGTCAGTTCCTCGATCAGGAAGCTGCCCTGGTTCGGGTTCTCGCACTTTGCCACGCCCCACTCGCGATTGATGATCAGCTGGATGGCCAGCGCGCGGCGCACCGATTCGCCCGTGGGCGTGGTGATCGCTTCGTCGTAGGCATTGGTGTGCAGCGAATTGCAATTGTCGTAGATCGCGATCAGCGCCTGGAGCGTGGTGCGGATATCGTTGAAGTCGATTTCCTGTGCATGCAGCGAGCGGCCCGAAGTCTGGATGTGGTACTTGAGTTTCTGGCTGCGATCGTTTGCACCATACTTGTCGCGCATGGTCACCGCCCAGATGCGGCGTGCGACGCGGCCCAGCACGCTGTACTCGGGGTCCATGCCGTTCGAGAAGAAGAACGACAGGTTGGGCGCGAAGTCGTCGATGTGCATGCCGCGCGCAAGGTACGCCTCCACGTAGGTGAAGCCGTTGGCCAACGTAAAAGCCAGTTGCGAGATCGGGTTCGCGCCGGCCTCGGCGATGTGATAGCCAGAGATCGACACCGAATAGAAATTGCGCACCTGGTGATGGACGAAATACTCCTGGATATCGCCCATCACCTTCAGCGAAAACTCGGTCGAGAAGATGCAGGTGTTCTGGCCCTGATCCTCCTTGAGGATATCGGCCTGCACCGTGCCGCGCACGTTCTGCAGCACCCAGGCGCGAATCTTGGACTCCTCGTCGGCGGTGGGTTCGCGAGCGTTGTCGGCGCGGAACCGGTCCAGGTTCTGGTCGACCGCGGTGTTCATGAACATCGCCAGGATGGTCGGCGCCGGGCCGTTGATCGTCATCGACACCGACGTGCTGGGGCTGGTCAGGTCGAAGCCGTCATAGAGCACCTTCATGTCTTCGAGCGTGGCAATCGATACGCCGGAGTTGCCCACCTTGCCGTAGATGTCCGGACGCTCATGCGGATCTTCGCCATACAGCGTGACCGAGTCGAACGCGGTTGAGAGCCGCTTGGCATCCATGCCTTCCGACACCAGCTTGAAGCGGCGGTTGGTGCGGAATGCATCGCCTTCGCCCGCAAACATGCGCGTGGGATCCTCGCCCTCGCGCTTGAAGGCAAACACGCCGGCGGTGTACGGAAAGCTGCCCGGCACGTTCTCGCGCATCAGCCAACGCAGGATTTCGCCTTCATCCTCGAAGCGTGGCAGCACGACCTTGCGCACTTTGGTGCCCGACAGCGTGGTCGTGATCAGCCCGGTGCGGATCTCCTTGTCGCGAATCTTCACGACGTACTCGTCACCACCGTAGGCGGCCTGCATTTGCGGCCACATCGCCAGCAGCTTGCGTTCGACGCTGCCCAGCGACGCGTCACGCTCGGTGGCCAGGGTTTCCAGCGCCTGCCCGTCTGCATCCTTGCCGGCGGACTTCAGCATGGCGCGTGCCGCGCGCAACTGCTGGCGCTCGCGTGCCAGCTTGCTTTGCCCGGCCACACGGCGATGGTAAGCCCGCACGGTATCGGCCAGTTCGGCCAGATAGCGGCTGCGCGCGGGTGGCACGATCACGTTCTGGCCCGTGGAAATGCGTCCCGTCAGTTGCGGCAGCACGCCAGGCCTGAGCACCAGCCCGCGCGCCGACAAAGCCTGGACCAGCCCCTGGTAGAGCATGGTCACGCCATCGTCGTTGAAGCGTGATGCTTGCGTGCCATAGACCGGCATCTCGTCGGGGTTGCTGTGCCATTGCTCGCGGTTGCGCTGCACCTGCTTGGCCACGTCGCGCCACGCGTCCTGCGCGCCCTTGCGGTCAAATTTGTTGATGGCCACGAAGTCGGCAAAATCGAGCATGTCGATCTTCTCGAGCTGGCTGGCCGCGCCGAACTCGGGGGTCATCACATATAGCGACAGATCGACGTGCGGCACGATGGCCGCGTCGCCTTGCCCGATGCCCGAGGTTTCCACGATCACCAGGTCGAAGCGCGCGGCCTTGCAGGCGGCGATCACGTCAGGCAGGGCCTGCGAGATTTCAGAGCCCGCTTCGCGCGTTGCCAGTGAACGCATGAAGATGTTCGGATGATTGATCGCATTCATGCGAATGCGGTCGCCCAGCAAGGCGCCGCCCGATTTGCGGCGCGACGGATCGATCGAGATCACGGCGATCGACAGCGCATCCTGCTGGTCCAGGCGGAAGCGGCGAATCAGTTCGTCGGTCAATGACGACTTGCCGGCACCGCCAGTACCGGTGATGCCAAGTACCGGCGTGGTCGCGGTCCGGGCCTGGTCGTGGAGCGCGCTGACCAGCGACGGCGCAGCGCTGCCGTTCTCCAGCGCGGTAATCAGTTGCGCCAGCGCGCGGCGGTCGCCGCTTGACACGCCGTCGAGCGCGGTCGGTGCGTAGCCGGTCAGGTCGATATCGCAACGCTGCACCATGTCCGCGATCATGCCGGCCAGGCCCATGCGCTGGCCATCCTCCGGGCTATAGATCCGGGCCACGCCATAAGCCTGCAGTTCGCGGATTTCATCGGGCACGATCACGCCGCCGCCGCCGCCGAACACCTGGATGTGTTCGCCGCCGTGCTCGCGCAGCAGATCGATCATGTATTTGAAGTATTCGACATGGCCGCCCTGGTAGCTCGAGATGGCAATGCCCTGCACGTCCTCCTGGAGCGCGGCGGTCACCACTTCATGTACCGAGCGGTTGTGGCCGAGGTGGATCACCTCGCAGCCATGCGACTGAAGAATGCGCCGCATGATGTTGATCGACGCGTCATGGCCGTCGAACAGCGACGCCGCAGTGACAAAGCGCACCTTGTTGGCCGGGCCGCTGCCGGCGCTCGCCTGGGATTTGGCGGCCGCCGTCCTGCTCACATCCGAAAGATCAGTCATTGTCTCCACCGCTCTGTTATGTGGCTGGCTGCCACCCGTTGGCGGTTCTGACGACCGCACTGACAGGGGCCGGACGATTATATGACGTTTACGTTAACGTAAGTCCAGGGACGCGGGAAAGCACCGATCGTCACCAGATGCATCGTCGCACGGCAAAGCGGATGGAAAAAGAGCCCGGTGGCCGCACACTCCCGCAGGAATGTCATGGAAGCGGCCTCCGGATCACGAGGCAGGGAGAGAGAATCGGTCAGGCGCTGGCCTGGGGGCAATCGCCAAACGCATCGGTCTTGCGCCCGTTCCAGCGGCGCATCAGTTGACGTGCCAGGTACACGCCACGGCGCAACGACCACGGCGCCGGCGTTTCGGTCAGCAGGAAGCGCGCCGTTGGCGCTTCTCCGGACAACCAGACACGCTCGCCTTCGACCAGCGCGTACACGTCGCCAGGGCGCAGCCAGATGTCGGCAACCTGCCCTTCCACGGTCAGCCACAGGCGGCCTTCCAGCGCGGTCACGCTTTGGCCGTGGCGCGCGCGCCAGCTAACAGGCCGGCCCGGTTCATCAAGTTCGAAAGTCCTGAGTTCACGCATGGGCGTCTCCTTGTCTTGCCCGGCGCAGCCGCTCTGGATCAATGCCATGAGCGATAAAAGGGGGGCGCTGCGCCACGCTTCCATTATTCATGGCGCGATCTACAATCCCATGCACAGTTCCGAACAGTTTTGGTTGAACTGTTCAGTAGTTTTTACTGACAGTTGCCGCATCCGACACCCATGAAGCTCATCCTCGACTCTTCCACCGGCGTGCCACTGACCGAGCAGATCGTGCTTGGCGTGAAATCGTGGATCAGTTCGCGCGAAGCCACGCCCGGCGCGCGCCTGCCATCGATCCGCGCACTGGCCGCCGAGCACAAGATCAGCCGCTTTCCGGTCATCGAGGCTTATGACCGGCTGGTCTCCCAAGGACTGGTCGCCTCGCGCCAGGGCTCGGGCTTCTATGTGGCGGACAGCGCGCTGGCCGGTCGCAGCGGCCGCGGATGGTCGGACCCAAGCCTCGCCGAAGACCTGTCGCTGCATATCATCGACCAGTTCCACCATCCCAGCGGCATGCTGAAGCTGGCGGGTGGCTTCGTGCCCGAGGAATGGCGCGACGTGGAAGGCCTGACGCAGGCGATCCGCCATATCACGCGGCACGATATCGACAGCGTGATTCACTACGCTACGCCGCTCGGGCATCCCGCGCTGCGCAAGCAGGTGCTGACGCGCGTGCGGCAGGTGGGCATCCAGGCCGAACTGTCGCAGATCCTGATCACCTCGGGTGCCAGCCAGGCACTCGACCTTATCGTGCGGCACCTGCTCAAGCCCGGCGATACGGTCTTTGTGGAAGACCCCGGCTACTACAACCTGTTTGGCCTGCTGCGCATGCACGGCGTGCAGCTGGTGGGCGTACCGCACACGCCAAACGGCCCTGATCCCGAGGCCTGCGAACGGCTTTTGCGCGAACACAAGCCCAAGCTGTTCTTCACCAACAGCGTGCTGCAAAACCCCACGGGATCGACCCTGGCACCACCGGTGGCATTCCGGTTGCTGGAGCTTGCACGCCGGCACAACTTCCGCTTTGTCGAGGACGACATCTTCTCGGATTTCCAGCTCAGTTTCACCGACCGGCTGGCCACGCTCGACCAGCTCGAACACGTGATCTATATCGGCGGATTCTCCAAGACGGTATCGGCGGCGCTGCGCGTCGGTTATCTCGTCGCGGACAAAACACTGATCAAGGACCTGATCGATGTGAAGGTGCTGACAAGCGTGGCGGGCTCACACTTTGCCGAGGCCGTTACGGCAACGATGCTCGAACGCGGCAACTACCGCAAGTATGTGGAACGGCTGCGCGTGCGCACGCGCGAAGTCACTGCCGACGCCGTCAAGATTCTCGGCCAGTATCAGTGGGAGGTGTTCTGCGAGCCGGCCGGTGGCAACTTCCTCTGGGCGCGCCCACGCGGTATCGAGGATTCTCGCGAGCTCGTCACGCTGGCGGAGCAATATGGCATTGCACTGGCGCCGGGGCATTTCTTCCGGCCCGGCGGCGAGACCTCGGCCTGGGTGCGCATCAACTCCGCCTACGCGGGCGAGGAACGCTCACGGGCGTTCCTCGAAGATGCGGGCAGCAGATAGTCAGCCCTGCGCGTCGCCGCCGTGGTTGTGCAGCACGGCGTTGCGACGCGAGTAGGCGAAATAGATCACGAGGCCCAGGGCCAGCCAGCACAGGAATGCGATCCACGTCAGCGCCTGCAGATGGGCCATCAGGAACACGCAGAACGCAACCGACAGCAACGGCACCACTGGTACCCCCGGGCAACGGAACGTGCGATGCAGATGCGGATGCGTGCGCCGCAGCACCAGCGTGGCCACCGAGATCAGCGTGAACGCCGACAGCGTGCCGATATTGATCAGCTCGGCCAGCACATTCAATGGCACGAAACCGGCGATCGCCGCGAAGATGATGCCAACGGTCCATGTGGCCGTGAACGGCGTGGCATGCACCGGATGCACGGTCGACAGCGCCTCGGGCAGCAGGCCATCGCGTGACATCGCGAAAATGATGCGTGTCTGGCCATAGGTCATCACCAGGATCACGGTGGTCATGCCCAGGATGGCGCCGAGGTCCACAAACCCGGCCACCCAGTTCTGCCCCGCGTACTGCAGCGCCAGCGACACCGGATGATCGACACCTTCGAACTTCATGAATGGCACGATGCCGGTCATGATGGCTGCCACGGCAACATACAGGATGGTGCAGACCGCCAGCGACCCGATGATGCCGATCGGCAGGTCGCGGCCCGGGTTGCGCACCTCCTCGGCGGCCGAGGTCACCGCATCGAAGCCGATAAAGGCAAAGAACACCAGCGCGGCGGCATTGAAGATGCCGGAAAAGCCGAACGGTGCGAACGGTTCCCAGTTGGCCGGCTTTACGTGCCAGACGCCCACCACGATGAACATCAGCACCACGCTGATCTTGATGGCCACCATCACGTTATTGAGCCGCGCCGACTCGCGCACGCCATATGACACCACCCACGTGATGGCCAGCATGATCAGGATCGCGGGCAGGTTCAGGAATGTTTCCACCCCGGGCACCGACCCGGGTGCCGCGGCAAGCGCCGGCGGCAGATGAATGCCGAAGCCCGCGATCAACGACTGGAAATAGCCCGACCATCCGACCGACACCGCCGACGTGGCCAATCCATATTCGAGCAGCAGGTCCCACCCGATCATCCACGCGATGATCTCGCCCAGCGTGGCATAGCTGTAGGTATAGATCGATCCGGAAACAGGAATTGCCGAGGCAAACTCTGCGTAGCACAACGCTGCAAAACCGCACGCCATCGCGGCGATGACGAACGACACGGTCAGTGCCGGGCCAGCGGTGAGCGCGCCCGTGCCGGTCAGCACGAAGATGCCCGTGCCAATAATGGCACCGATCCCCATCAACACCAGGTCGACCGGTCCCAGCACCTTGCGCAATCCGTCATGCTCGCTGACATCGAGCATCGATTCTATGTTCTTGGTGCGGAAGAGACTCATGGCGCGGCTCCGGGTGCAGTCATCGATATGACTATAGGTGGAACAGGTCGCATCGGCGACTTGTCCTGCACGTCTCGTGAACCGCAGCGCCGCCGGCGAAAGGGCGCGCTGATGCGCGCCTTGGCGACTCTTTGCCCCCTCTCCCGCGCGCGGGAGAGGGGTTGGGGGAGAGGGCATGAGGTTCAAGTTGCGACCTGTCTCGGCTTGAGCCGCCGGCCCTCTCCCCCGCCCCTCTCCCGCAGGCGGGAGAGGGGAGAAGACACAACACACAGCAAACAGTTACTTCGCCACCGGCATCGTGAATTCCGCGCCCTTGGCGATGCTGTCCGGCCAGCGTTGCATCACGCTCTTGTAGCGCGTGTAGAAGCGCACGCCTTCCTCGCCATAGGCATGGTGGTCACCGAACAGCGAGCGCTTCCAGCCGCCGAACGAATGCCATGCCATTGGCACCGGAATCGGCACGTTGATGCCGACCATGCCGACCTGGATCTGACGTGCGAACGCACGCGCGATGCCGCCGTCGCTGGTGTAGCACGACACACCATTGCCGAACTCGTGCCGGTTGATCAGGTCCACGGCCTCGGCAAAGTCATGCACGCGCACCACCGACAGCACCGGGCCGAAGATCTCTTCCTTGTAGATCGTCATGTCCGGCTTGACGTTGTCAAACAGCGTACCGCCGACGAAGAATCCGTTGTCGTGGCCATCCACCTTGTGGCCGCGACCATCGGTGACCAGCTTTGCGCCTTCGGCCACGCCCTTGGCGATATAGCCTTCGACCTTGGCCTTGTGCGCGGCCGTGACCAGCGGGCCCATTTCGGCATCGTCTTCCATGCCGTTGCGGATCTTCAACGAAGCGGCACGCTCGGCCAGGCGCGGCACGAGCTTGTCGGCCACGTCGCCAACCGCCACGGCCACCGAGATCGCCATGCAGCGCTCGCCGGCCGACCCATAGGCCGCACCGACCAGCGCGTCGACAGCCTGGTCGAGGTCGGCATCGGGCATCACCACCAGATGGTTCTTCGCGCCGCCCAGCGCCTGCACGCGCTTGCCGTGCTTCGTGCCTTCGGTGTAGATGTACTCGGCGATCGGCGTGGAGCCAACGAATGACAGCGCCTGCACATCGGGATGCGCCAGCAGCGCATCGACGGCAACCTTGTCGCCCTGCACCACGTTGAACACGCCATCGGGCAGGCCGGCCTGCTTGAGTAGGTCGGCGATCAGCAGGCTTGGCGACGGATCACGCTCCGACGGCTTCAGCACGAACGTATTGCCGCATGCCAGCGCTACCGGGAACATCCACATCGGCACCATCACCGGGAAGTTGAACGGCGTGATGCCGGCCACCACGCCCAGCGGCTGGCGCAGGTTCCAGTTGTCGATGCCACCGCCGATGTTGTCGGTGAAGTCGGTCTTGAGCAGGTTCGGAATGCCGCAGGCAAATTCCACTACCTCGATGCCACGCGTGACTTCTCCCTTGGCATCGGAAAACACCTTGCCGTGCTCGCGCGTGATCAGCGCGGCCAGGTCATCATGGTGGCGGTCCAGCAGTTCCTTGAACTTGAACAGGATCCGCGCGCGGCGCAGCGGCGGCATTTCGGCCCATGCGGGCCAAGCTGCCTTGGCAGCGGCCACGGCGGCGGCCACGTCGTCGGTGGTGCCCATGGCCACGCGGGCCGCCACGTCACCGGTGGCGGGGTTGAACACATCGGCAAAGCGGTCGGTACCCGCGCGGTGCACAGTGCCGCCGATGTAGTGATGGATTTCGGCGATCTGCCGGTTCTCTGCGATATTCACTGCGGTCTTCCTCTCAATATTCCTGGGCAGGTCTTACTTGATGCTCTGCAGTGCCTGCTTCACGGTATCGAACAACTGGTCGATCTCGGCCTCTGAAATGATCAGCGGCGGCGAGAACGCCAGGATATCGCCGGTGTAGCGTACCAGCACGCCAAGCTCCAGGCATTTCAGGAACGCTTCGTAAGCACGCGCACCCGGTGCACCGGGGCGCGATTCCAGTTCCACGCCGGCCACCATGCCGAGGTTGCGGACATCCTTCACGTACGGTGCGCCGCGCAAGCCGTGCACCGCCGCTTCGAATTTCGGCGACAGCTCGGCAGCACGGCCGAACAGGTTGTCGCGCTTGTAGAGGTCCAGCGTGGCGATACATGCGGCCATCGCCAGCGGATGGCCCGAGTAGGTGTAGCCATGCGGCAGCTCGATGCCGCCTTGCGGGGTCGCGTTGATCACGGCATCGTGTACTTCGCGGCGCACCGCCACCGCACCCATCGGCACGGCCGCGTTGTTGATGGCCTTGGCCATCGTGATCAGGTCCGGCGTTACCTTGAGTCGTTCCGCGGCAGTGGCGGCGCCAAGGCGGCCGAAGGCGGTGATCACCTCGTCGAAAATCAGCAGGATGCCGTGCTTGCTGGTGATCTCGCGCAGTTTTTCCAGATAGCCAACCGGGGGCACCAGTACGCCGGCCGAACCGGCCAGCGGCTCGACAATCACGGCAGCGATGTTCGACGCATCGTGCAGCGCGACGAGACGCTCGAGTTCGTCGGCCAGATGGCCGCCCCACTGCGGCTGTCCCTTCGAATACGCGGCTTCGGCAATATTCAGCGTGGCCGGCAGATGATCGGTGCCGGGCATCACGTTGGCCGACCACATCTTGCGGTTCGGGCCAATGCCGCCCACGCCCATGCCACCGAAGCCCACGCCATGGTAGCCGCGCTCACGGCCGATGATGCGCGTGCGCTGGCCTTCGCCACGCGCACGGTGATAGGCCAGCGCAATCTTCAATGCGGTGTCGACCGACTCGGAACCCGAGTTCGTGAAGAAGATGCGGTCGAGCCCCTGCGGCATCAGCGAGGCCACCTTGGTGGCGGCTTCGAATTCCAGCGGGTGCCCCATCTGGAACGGCGGCGCATAGTCGAGCGTGGCCGCCTGTTGCGCGATTGCCTCGACGATCTCCTTGCGCGCATGGCCTGCCGCCACGCACCACAGACCCGCGCATCCGTCCAGGATCTGGCGTCCGTCGTGGGTCGTGTAGTACATGCCGCTGGCCGATACCAGCAGGCGCGGTGCGCTCTTGTACTGGCGGTTGGCGGTGAAAGGCATCCACAGGGATTCGAGATCGGGAATCACGGTCTTGGCGGCGTCCATACATTCTCCTGATGGCGGTATCGTTATGCGGGTGTGGCGCGACGGTGTGTCACGTGGTGCGGCAACTCTAACGGCGGGGTCTGGAGTAAAGAATAGACGGTCGCGAGAACTCCACCTTGCCGTACAGGCAAGTCCGTAACAACCGTACAGGCAGGCGTGCCGCGCCGCACCGTTGCCATGCCTCGACAACAAGCCGGAAAAGGCCGGAAACTGGCGGTTTGCGTTGCAGTGCATCAACTGCGACGCCATCTGAGAGGTGCCAGTACACTGTACAGGTTCCAGATTTTCCGGGCGTCGCATGCTCAACCTGAACCTTATCCGCACCCGTCGTGGCGGCGAAACGCTGACCGAACAGATCGTGGCCGGCATCGTCGCGCTGGTAGACCGGCGCGCGTTGCGTGCCGGCGCTTCGCTGCCGTCGGTGCGACGCTTTGCGCAGCAGCATGACGTCAGCACGTTCACGGTGGCCGAGGCCTATGGCCGACTGACCGCGCTGGGCTATCTCGCCGCGCGTCCCGGCTCGGGCTATACGGTTGCACACCGCCACGCCCCGGCTGGCCATCCGCGTGCCCCGCACTGGGAAGCACCGGGCCTCAATGCGGCATGGCTGCTGTCGGATGTATTTGCCGACCATTCCGTGCCGATCAAGGCGGGGGCGGGATGGCTACCCGGCGACTGGCTTAACGAGGAAGGACTGCACCAGGCAATGCGCACCGCCGCTCGCGTGCCGGCGGCACAGGTATCCGGCTACGGGCATCCCTATGGATTCGGCGCGCTGCGCGAACATATCGCGGTGCATCTGAGCCAGTACGGCATGCCGGTGCAGGCCCAGCAAGTGGTACTGACCCAGGGAGCCACGCAGGCGCTGGACCTGGTGGTGCGCACGCTGCTGCGGCCCGGCGACACCGTGCTGGTGGAATCGCCGTGCTACTGCAATCTGCTGCAGATCCTGCGTTTGGCCGGGCTGCGCGCGATCGGCGTGCCTCGCACCCATGCGGGCCTCGATACCGATGCGCTCGACGACGCGATCCGCCAGCATGCGCCGCGCGCACTGTTCGTCAACACCGTGCTGCAGAATCCGACCGGTGCCAGCCTCACCAGCATGAATGCGTTCCGCGTGCTGCAACTGGCCGAACAGCACCGCCTGCTGGTAGTGGAAGACGATATCTACCGCGAACTGGCGCCGGCCGGATCGCCGATGCTGGCTGCCATGGACGGGTTGTCGCAGGTGGTCTACGTGAACGGATTCTCGAAGACGATCACCCCTTCGCTACGCGTCGGCTACCTGGCGGCCAGTCCGGACCTGGCCAAGGCGTTCGCACGCACCAAGATGGCCGTGGGCCTGACCTCGTCGGAGGTGACCGAACGGCTCGTATATTCGGTGCTGACGAGCGGGCACTACGGACGGCATGTCGCCGCGCTGGCCGAGCGGCTACGCGCGCAACAGGATCGTGTCACGGAAAAAATGGAAGCGCATGGGCTGGAGATCATGCTGCGCCCCGAAGGCGGGATGTTTGCCTGGGCGCGGCTGGCGCAGCACGACCATGGCGCGACGCTGACTGGCAACCAGTTGGCCACGCTGGCGCTGGAGCACGGCATCTGGCTGGCGCCGGGATCGTATTTCGAACCCGATGAAGCGGACTCGCCGTGGATCCGTTTCAATGTGGCGACCAGCGATGCGCCTCAGTTGTGGGCGTTCTTCGATGCGGTACGCAGCGGCACGGCGAATCTCGCCAGCGCCGCCGCGTAGCATCAGCGCATCTGTCGCTCAGAAGCGATAGCGCACGTAGCCGGTGTAGAAATTGCTGCCCGGGTTCGGCTCCTTGATCCCGGCATTGGAGATGTGCTGGAAGCGGAAGCCCACTTCCGTATTGGCGTTCTTGCCGAAGCCCACGCCGAGACCCACCATGTCGGAAAACTGGAATGCGGTGCCCGAGCGATGCTGGTCCGACGTGCCGGTATGGCTCAGCACACGCAGGCCTACCGATGCTTCGGCGAATGGCACGAAATAGCCACCGCGCTTTTCCACGCGCAGGATTGGCGAAACGCCAAACTCGAACAGGTTCTGCTGGTTGGTACCGCCACGCGCATCCCAACCGGCCACATTGAATTCGGCCTGCAGCCGGAACAGCCAGCCCTGCGGGTTGCCGTACTGGATCGGGGTGTTGAAGTTCAGCCCGAGTTCGTACTTGTTGACGTCATGACTGGTATCGCGGCCGTACGCCACGTGTACGGCAGGATGGCTCCAGCCAACCAGCTCTTCAGCGCTGGCGGCCGAACTGGCAGCCGCGAACAGTGCGGCCACCGCAACACTGCGGACGAAAAACGGGACTCGGGAGACTTGGGCGGGGTGCATGCGGCGTTCTTGTTGTTCTGTCTTCATGTTCGAGGGCATCGAAGAGAGAGTGGCTCGGCAATAAAACATGGATCGACTGCCAGACCTGCCGCAGCACGCTTCGTGCCAGGACGGGTCAGGCCCAGAGCCGCTCCACCAGCCAGCTCGCGGCAACACAAATTCCGAGCCAGACGGCGAGGCAGCCTGCAATAAAACGGTACGTCATTGTGAGAATTAACAGCAGAGGGGGGTTTCTGATCGAATTTTTGCGATGCATTATACATGCATCCATGAATGTATGTATCGAGCTCCAGGCTTGCAAGCGTCGATCCGTACATCTGACCTATCAGAAAATCTCCAATTCGGCATGATGCCAGCATGCGAAGAACCCTGCACGCCGTAGCTTAAACAGGGCTTTCAAGAAAATTGAAGATGCAGGGAGTTGGTGTGTGCTTACAACGGGACGGGATCGCGTGCACGGGGCAGGCCCCGGACGGGCCCTGCCCCATCTGCGGCCGCTCTGCCGCGCTCCGGAAGAGCGTAGAAAGCCTTAAGGCAATCAATGACTTGTGCCTACTGCGCGCGCAGGAAAGGCAGCACTTCTTCCAGTAATTGTTCCGGGATTTCCTCGGCGATGTAGTGGCCGCACGACAGTGCATGTCCGCTGACGCGGCGCGCCACCTTACGCCATTCTTCAAGCGGTTGGAAACACTTTTCGACGGCGCCGTCGGCGCCCCACAACGCCAGCATCTCGCATTCGACCATTCGGCCGGCTGCGATATCGGCTCGGTCGTGGTCCAGGTCGATGCCGGCACTGGCCCGATAGTCCTCGCACAGGCCGTGCGCGGCGCCCGGCAGCTTCAGGCAACGCAGGTATTCGGCGAGTGCTTCTGCGGTAAAGGGTGCGAGTCCCGCACTGCGGCTGCCCATGGTTTGCCGCAGATACAGTTCGGGATCGGTCTCGATCAGCGTTTCGGGAAATGGCGCCGGACGGATCAGGAAGAACCAGTGGTAATAGGCACGCGCAAACGCCTCATTGGTCTGGTTATACATTGCCAGGGTCGGGGCAATGTCCAGGGTTACGAGCCTTTCCACTGACTGCGGATGATCGACCGCCAGCCGATGCGCCACGCGCGCGCCCCGGTCGTGCGCCAGTACACGGAAGCGCTCAAACCCCAGTGCGCGCATCACGGCCAGCTGGTCGGCGGCCATCACGCGCTTGCTGTAGTTGGCGTGGTCAGCCAGCCCGGCAGGCTTGCCGCTGTCACCGTAGCCGCGCAGATCGGTGGCCACCACCGTGAAATGCCGCGCCAGTTCGCCGACGACCTTATGCCAGATCACGTGCGTTTGTGGATGGCCATGCAGTAGCAGCAGCGGCGGGCCGTCTCCGCCCACCACGGCATGGATCGGCACACCCTCATGATCGATACGGTGTGTGGTGAATCCGTCGAACATCGCTCTGTCTCCTCAGCCTGCTCAGGCCAATCCGTTCATCGAGGCCAATCGTGCCATGGTCGTCGCGGCAACATCGCGCAGCCATGGGTTCGCGGCATGGTGCCGGCTGGCGAACGCCGCTACTGCATCTGCGTGGGTCAGCGACATGCCGATGATGTCCAGGCCACGGCGGAACATGTCGAGATGCCGGGCCGACATCGAGAACGGTGTATGGTAAGTGCCCGTGCCAACCGTCATGGCATCCAGGTCGATCCGGATCGACGCCGGTGCCACCGGATCGCTGACAGCCTGCATCAGGATATCCACTTCGGCCTGCGGCAACACTACCAGCAGCAGCCGGTTGTTCATCGCATTCGAATAGAAGATCTCGCCAAAGCTGGGCGCGATGATCGCGCGGATGCCGTATTGCTGCAGCCCCCACACCGCATGTTCCCGGCTGGACCCGCAGCCAAAGTTGGGGCCCGCCACCAGCACCTGCGTAGCGCGCCACGCGGGCTGGTTCAGCACGAAGTCCGCGCGTGGCTGGCCATGCTCGTCGAAGCGCATGTCGTAGAGCAGGCCACGGTCGAGCCCGGCCTTGTCGATGCCGCGCAGGAACTGCTTCGGCATGATCTGGTCGGTGTCCAGGTTCGGCAGCGGCAGTGGTGCCCCGATGCCCTCGATCAGCGTGAATTCAGACATGCGTGGTCCCCTTTCCAGTCAGCTCGCGCGAGTCGGTGATGCAGCCTGTCACGGCCGCCGCCGCGGCCATGGCCGGGCTCATCAGGTGTGTACGGCCCGCACGCCCCTGCCGCCCTTCGAAATTGCGGTTGGTAGTCGATGCACAACGCTCGCCTGGCGCGAGCACATCGTCATTCATCGCCAGGCACATCGAGCAACCCGGCTTGCGCCATTCAAAACCGGCCTCGACCAGCAGTGCGGCAATGCCTTCGGCTTCTGCCTGCTGCCGCACCGACCCCGAGCCCGGCACCACCATTGCCCGTACGCCGGGGGCCACCTTGCGACCCCGCACGATATCCGCAACCGCGCGCAGGTCCTCGATGCGGCCATTGGTACATGAGCCAATAAATACGCGCTGAATCGGCAAGCCCTGCAGCCGGCTGCCCGGCACCAGGCCGATATAGTCGAGGGCGCGCTCGGCAGAGGCCCGCGCAATCGTATCGATGGCATCGGCCGGGCTCGGCACGGCAGCCCCCACCGGAATCGCCTGGTCGGGGCTGGTGCCCCATGTCACGTAGGGCTCCACCGCCGATGCATCGAAAGCCATCTCGACCTCGAATCCCGCATCGGCATCGGACACCAGTTCTGCCCATGCTTGACGCGCCTGCTGCGCCAGTTGCGCATCGATATCGGCGGCACGCTCGAGCACATAGCTGATCGATGTGGCGTCGGGCGCTATCAACGCGCCGCGCGCACCGGCTTCGACGGCCATATTGCACAAGGTCATGCGTGCTTCCATCGACAACGCGCTGATCGCGCTGCCCGTGAACTCGACCACGAAGCCGCGCGCTCCCTGTGCACTGATGCGCGAGATGATATGGAGGATCAGGTCCTTCGCCGTGGTACCCGCGGGCAGCAGTCCATCGACACGGATGCGCATGTCCCGCGCAAGCCGGTAGACCAGCGTCTGCGTGGCCAGCACGTGTTCCACCTCGGAAGTGCCGATGCCAAAGCCAAGCGCGCCGAACGCACCGTAAGTCGTGGTGTGGCTGTCGCCGCACAGCACGACCATGCCCGGCCGGATCATGCCGTGCTCGGGCGCGATCACATGTTCGATGCCTTGCAACGGATCATTGGTATCGAATAGCGCAATGCCATGCAGGTCGCAGTTGCGCTTGAGATTGCGTGCCTGCAGCGCCGACGCGGGGTCCTGGATCACGCGTGGCGATTCGGCGTGCGTCGGGATGATGTGGTCGACCACGGCCAGCTGCTGCCCGGGCATGGGCACCGTACGGCCCTGCGCGGCCAGCCCCGCAAACGCCTGCGGGCTGGTGTACTCGTTCATGAGGTGAAGATCCGCGAAGAGCAACACGTGGTCCGCATCGAGCGCGACCACGGTGTGCGACTCCACGAGTTTCCGGTAAAGCGTGCGTCCGGCCATGATGCTTGCCTGCCTGTTGTGGGATGGGAATCTCGATGGACGCAGTCTAGCCGTGGAATCCATCGCTATAATTCCTCGAATCTCACTTCATTCGTGCATTGCATTCACGAATTTGAATTCTCCTGCAATGTCGACCTTGCCATGGATGCCTTTTCCGATCTCGCCTTCTTCATCCTGCTGGTCAAGCGCGGCAGCCTGGCCGGCGCGGCACAGCAGCTCGGCCTGACCCCGTCGGCTGCCAGCAAGCGGTTGGCCGCACTGGAAGCCCGGCTTGGCGTGAGGCTGTTGAATCGCACGACGCGGCGACTATCGGTCACCCCGGAAGGCGAAGCGTATCTGGCACAGGGTGGGCGCATCCTCACCGAGCTCGAGGAACTGGAGCAGGGTCTGGGCAGCAGTCGCGTTGCGCCGCGCGGGTTGTTGCGCGTCAATGCCACGCTGGGCTTCGGCCGCCGGCACCTGGCCCCGGCCGTGGGCGAATTCCTGCTGGCCTACCCCGATGTCGAAGTCCAGCTGCAGCTCACGGACCGCGCGCTGAATTTGGCCGAGGAAGGGTTCGATATCGGCATCCTGGTGGGTGACCTGCCCGATGCCCGGCTCAACGCCCGCAAGCTTGCACCGAACAACCGCGTGTTGTGTGCCGCCCCGGCCTATCTGGCACGCCATGGCGAGCCGGCGTCGCCACGTGCGCTGCAACAGCATCGGTGCATCGTGATCCGTGAAAGCGATACGGCGTATGGCACATGGCAACTGCATGCCGCAGGCCGCCAGGAGACGGTCAAGGTGCGCGGCCCTGCGGCGACCAATGATGGCGAAGTGGCGGTGAACTGGGCGCTCCAGGGACACGGGATCCTGTTGCGGTCGGAATGGGAGGTCGCGCCACTGCTGCGCTCCGGGCGGCTGCGGCAGGTGCTGCCCGACTGGTCGGCGGCGCCGGCCGACATCTACGCGGTCTATCTGACTCGCGACAAACTGTCGGCGCGCGTGCGCGCCTTCGTCGATTACATGGCCGAGCGCTTCGGCGGCCATGACACCGCGGCGGACTATCACGGCTGGTAGTCACGGCTGGAAATTGAGCCTGCGCAGGCAACGCCCTGTTCCTGTCATGGTCGTGCCGCGTATTGCCACGCGCGACTGCTACCCTTGTGGCTGTCACCCAACGCAATACAGAACTTCCCATGCACACCCACAACCTGTCCGCGTGGACCCATTCCCACGTCTTTGACACCGGCAACCAGGCGGCCGAGCGCGGCACGCGCCTGGTCATGTGGATCACGCTGGCCATGATGGCCATCGAGATCGCGGCCGGCCTTGGTTTCAACTCGATGGCACTGCTCGCCGACGGCTGGCACATGAGCTCGCACGCGGTGGCGATTGGCCTCTCGGCCTTCGCTTACGCGGCCGCCCGGCGACTGGCCCAGGACGCACGATTTACGTTCGGCACGTGGAAGATCGAAGTGCTGGCCGCATTTGCCAGCGCGGTGTTCCTGCTCGGCGTGGCCGGCCTGATGGTGTTCGGATCGGTCGAGCGCCTGTTCAGTCCTGAGCCCATCCACTACCAGCAGGCCATGGCCGTCACCGCCATCGGGTTGCTGGTCAACCTGGGTTGCGCACTGATCCTCGGTGGCGCGCATCAGCATGGCCATGGACACGATCATGGTCATGCGGACCACGGGCACGCCCATGGCCACGCGCATGATCATCATCATCACGACATCAACCTGCGCTCCGCGTATCTGCATGTGGTCGCGGACGCGGCTACCTCCGTGCTGGCCATCGTGGCCCTCGCGGGTGGCTGGTGGCTGGGCTGGAGCTGGCTGGACCCGGTAATGGGGCTGGTGGGCGCGGTACTGGTCGGGCGCTGGGCCATAGGGCTGATGCGCCAGAGCGGCACGGTGCTGCTCGATCGCGAGATGGATCATCCCGTGGTGGACGAGGTGCGCGAAGTGCTCGACCAGTTTGCCGAGGGTGAAGATGGCACGCGTGTGGCGGACCTGCACGTCTGGCGCGTTGGCCGCGAGCAGTTTGCCTGCATCGCCAGCCTGGTCACGCATGACACATCGCTGACCCCGCAGCGCGTGCGGCAGGCGCTATCGGTCCACGAGGAACTGGTCCACGTAAGCGTCGAGATCAATCATTGCGACGATGGCCCGGCACACCACCGGGCAAAGCATCGTCATTGATCGCCAAGGCCCCTGGGGCGACGCTCAGGGCAGCAGCAGGATGGCGCCGGTGGTTTCACGGCGCTCCGCGGCCTCGTGCGCATGCGCCACATCGGCCAGCGGGAAGCGCGCGCCGACATCGACCTTCACATGTCCGGCCGCGATGGCATCGAACAGGTCTTTCGCGTTGGCGCGGAAGCGCGCCGGATCCGCGTTATGCGGAAAGACCGACGGACGCGTCAGGAACAGGCAGCCCTTCTTGTTGAGCAATTCAGGCTCGATCGCGGGTGCCGGACCGGATGCCGCGCCGTACAACACCACCATGCCGAAGGTCTGCGCGCAATCCAGTGAGCCCAGGAACGTGTCCTTGCCCACCGCATCGTAGACCACGGTCACGCCGCGTCCATCGGTGGCATCACGAACCTGCTTGACCCAGTCGCCATGGCTGTAGTCGATGGCGATATCGCAACCGGCGGCCCGCGCCCGTTCGCACTTGGCCGCCGACCCGGCCGTACCAATCACGCGAGCGCCCAGGGCTTTGGCCCAGCCGCTGAGGATTTGCCCTACCCCACCGGCCGCGGCATGCACGAGCACCGTGTCACCAGGCTTTACGGCGTATGTGTGGCGCACAAGGTACTGCGCGGTCATGCCCTTGAAGATGGTTGCTGCCGCCTGCTCGTCGCTGACGTTGTCAGGCAGCTTGACGAGCTTGTCGACGGCAACATTGCGACCTTCGGCGTACGCGCCAAGCCCGGCGTTCATATAGGCCACGCGATCACCTGCCTTCACGTCGCTTACGCCTTCGCCGATCGCCTCGACCACTCCCGCTGCCTCGAACCCCAACCCGGTGCCGGCCGGCAGCGGATACGTGCCGCGGCGCTGGTAAATGTCGATGAAGTTGAAGCCAATCGCGGTATGCCGCACGCGCGCCTCGCCGGCTGCCGGCGGTGGCAGCTCAACCGGCTCCAGCCGCATTACCTGCGGCAAACCGAATTCGTGTAGTCGGACAGCACGGACAGTCGTCGACATGGGGTCTCCTCGATGCACTGACAGAAAATGGAGCCCCGATTATTGACGCTTTCAGGATTTCTTGCCGAAGCTCACATCAGTTCCGCACTCATGCAGAGGGCGCTGGTATTGCGCAGGCGCTGGAATTCCTGGCTTTCCAAAACCGCGGTCGGCAGTTTCGACGCGTGGATCAGCGAAAAACCATAACGCGCGAAATAGCTCGGACAGGTCGAGGTCAGCAGTACCGCGCGACGGCTGCCATTGGCACGCGCGCGCATCATTACCGCATTCACGAGATGGCTTGCCACACCCTGGTCACGCCATTCGCGTAGCACCGCCACGGAACGGACAATGGCCGTATCGCCGAACAGTTCGGCACACGCACAACCTACCAGTTGCGATTCCAGTATTGCCACGTGGAACTCACTGACCAGGCGCGGCAAATCGTCCACCGGCAGACCACACCGCTCCAGCACGGTGCCGATGGCAGGCGCATCCGACGGCTGAGCCATGCGGATTCGCAGATCTTTAATCATTTGGAGCCTCTGTTTCTCTCATCACGTTGCGACGGATATGCCATGGAAGCCCTGCATGGTGAAACCTGATACGTCGATCACCGATTTGAAACACCGGTCGTCGTACGACGACGTGCGCCAGGAGAGCGGTGAAATGCTGACGATTGGTGCACGCGCGCCCCACAGTATCGCAATTGGCCCCGAGTTTCCAGAGGGGAATCACCGAATGCGACGCGTCCCATGCGTGAGAAAAAACCGAGCATGAAATGCGCCAGGCCAACGCTCAGTATCGGTGCGATACGTGACGGGAATACGAAGCGGGAATGAAGCCGAAGCAGGCGGCAGGAGTGAAGCAGAAAGATGGAGGCGGGGATACGGAATCGAACCGTCGTAAACGGCTTTGCAGGCCGTCGCATAACCACTCTGCCACCCCGCCCCGGGATGACGGCCCGAGCGGGCCGTTCAGTAGTGCGGGGCGCAGTGTAGCCGAAGTGGAAAAATTCTGCAGAGGACGGAAATTTGCGCCAGCTACTCGTCCACGCCGCCCATGGCCGACTGGAGGTAGTTCTGCACGCCGACCTTGCCCACCAGTTCCAGTTGCGTCTGCAGCCAGTCGATATGGTTTTCGGTGTCCTCGAGGATATGGCTCACGATCTCGCGCGACACATAGTCGCCAACCGATTCAAAGTACTTGATCGCATCCTTGCAGCTGGCCTGAGACGTCAATTCCAGCTTGAGATCGCAACCGAGCATCTCCTCGGTGTTCTCGCCGATCATCAGCTTGTCCAGGTCCTGCAGGTTGGGCAGGCCGTCGAGCATCAGAATGCGTTCGATCAACTTGTCCGCATGCTTCATTTCCTCGATCGACTCTTCGTACTCGTGCTTGCCCAGCGCCTTGAGGCCCCAATGGCCATACATGCGGGCGTGTAAAAAATACTGGTTGATCGCGGTCAGCTCGTGCTTGAGTTGGCCATTCAGCAGTTGAATTACCTTCTTGTCGGTTTTCATGGCATTCATTCCCGAAGCGCAGCAGCGATGATTTTCATGGTAATTCGCCAACCCGGAAGGTCAAGCCCGGCGCGGCTTTCCGGCCGATGACCGCACGCCATTGATGCGTGTGCGAGTGATATTGATTTCGATTCAGAAAATCGGCCAAAATAAAAGCGCCTGTAGCGAGGCGCTTTTATTTGTCCGGCCTACTTTATATTCGCCGGCTTATTCACCGCTGGCGCGATAACGGTTACGCAGGTCGCGGATCAGATCGTGATTGCGCAGCACCCCCTGGTACTGACGCTCGATCAGCGCACGGATATCGAAGCTCAGGTCCGTTTCCTGCAGGGCATCGGCGTACTTCTTCTTGGCGACGTCCTCGCCCTTCTCGGTCTCTTCCAGGATGGCCAGGTCGGTACGATCAGTCACCGCGGTGCGCAAGCTGATCCAGCCGCGATGCAGGGCCCCCGACACGCTGCCGTGATCCTCCGGCTTGGCGCCCAGTGCCGTTACCTGGCCCTGGAGTTCACGTACCGCCGCGCCTATTTCCGTCGCGCGGCTCGAAAACAGTGTCTTCAGTTCCGGGTTCTTGGCATCTTCCGCAGCCTTGCGAAAGCCCTCTTCCCCGTCGCGCGAGACTTCAATCAGGTCGTTCAGTACAGACACATTGTTGTCAGCCATGGCGAACTCCTCTCATCTCATCGGGCGTGGCGCGCAATTGCTGCTTGATGCGACACGCCATGGAACATTCCGCGAGCCGCCTGTGCGGCGACGCGGGCCTTGGTTCCACGATAGAAGAGTGGCCCCGCCAATACTGTCGGGGGGCCTCGCAAGCCGCTGTCGGTCTATACCTACATGAGCCCGTCAGGTGCTGACCTAGTCGAACAGGTGACCCATGCGCGACCGCTTGGTCGCCAGGTACTTCTCGTTCTCGGAGTTGGCGGGCACGATATGGCGCATCTGCTCGGTCACCTTGATGCCAGCATCTTCGAGCGCGCGGATCTTGACCGGGTTGTTGCTCATGAGGCGGACAGACGTCACGCCCCATTGACGCAGGAAGTCGGCCGCAAACGCATAGGTGCGCGCGTCGATGGCCTGGCCGAGCGCAAGGTTGGCATCCACCGTATCGAGTCCGCCATCCTGCAACGCGTACGCGCGGATCTTGTTCGACAAGCCGATGCCGCGACCCTCATGGCCACGCAGGTAGAGCAGGACGCCGCGGCCTTCCTCGGCGATCTTCTTCATGCCCAGGTCCAGTTGCTCGCCGCAATCGCAGCGGCAAGACCCGAACACATCGCCCGTCAGGCACTCGGAATGCAGGCGCACGAGCACGTTCTCGCCCGAGATATCGCCCATCGACAGGGCCAGGTGTTCAGTACCGGTATCCATGCCCTGGAAGGCATGGGCGGTGAATTCGCCATAGCGGGTCGGCAGCCGGGCGGAGCCGATCAGCTCACTTTCTAGGTCTTTCATATGGTATGCATTTGCTGGAGGCGCCATGGTGCCCGTGGGGCATGATGCAGGCACGGGGCAGGCGCGCCACGTGGCGCCGATTGGGAGAGGCGCCGACGCGGCATGCCGGCAAGGATACCGCGAAATGGATTCCGCCATCCGATGTGGGGTTACCGGACGGTAGGTTGGGGGCGCCTTGATGTGCGGTTTGCGCTTCACTCAGTCTGGCATGAATGTGCCACTGGCAAGTTGCGATGAACAACCGGCCAGAGCGCGGGGGAGACGCTCGCCACTACCTCGCCAGCATGGGAAACAACGAGATGGCTCGATGCACACTATTACGCCGCGCCCCTGTTCAAAATACGCGAGGTGCGATGCAAAGCATGACGAAACCTCTCCATTCCATAAATACAAGCCAATCACTTCGTCCATCGTTTTTGCTTTAAAGTAGTTTTTGTAGCTATTCAGACGTGGCGATGACACGACACGCTCAAAGTTATCAATTGATGTTGTTTGCATGATGATTGACAGGCTCCTGAAGGCTCTCTACGATCTCACCTGAGACGTCGGCAAGCTTTCCCCGCAAGGGCGCACCGGCGTAAAGAGTGAAAGGCCTCCCAATCGGGAGGCCTTTCGCTTTGTAGCTCACTGAAAACTGCCGGGCTATGAGACAACGCCGCAATTTCTATCCCGAGCGCGAATTGCGTTTTACTCAATCCGAAAAGAATAAAAACCAACAACCTCGTCTATCGTTTTTTCTTGAATTAATGTCTAGAACTATTCAAGCGTGGCAAAGAGACGACGCGATCAAAATGCGCGAAAAAAGATGTGCGCATGGCAATTGACAGTGTTGGATCGGGTCTCTAGGATTGACCCCGGCGCGTCGACAGGCACAACCCGCAAGGGCGCCCCGGCGTAAAGAGTGAAAGGCCTCCCAATCGGGAGGCCTTTCGCTTTGTAGCGCAATTAAAGACGCTACCTAGCCTTGCGCCAACGCTTCAAGCACCGGCAGGTTGCCCTCGCCAAAGCCGTGATGCCCGTCGCGCTGGACGATCTCGAAGAAGAACTCGCCCGCTTCGCGTCTGGCGAATGCCTGCAGGAAACGTTCGTGGCTGCCGTCGGGGCGCACGGCACCATCGATCAGTATGCCGTAGTGGCATAGTGCCTCGAGGTCCAGGCCGTGGCCGGGCAGGCGGGTATCGACCGATTCGTAGTAGGCGGCAGGCGGCTGGACAAACGACACGTCGTTGCGCGCGAGCGCGGCCGCGCTGGCGACCAGATCGTCGGTGGCTAGCGCGATATGCTGAATGCCTTCGCCATGTGCATCGGACAGGTAGTGGCGCATCTGGTCATGGCGCGCGGTACCTTTCTCGTATAACGGAATGCGAATCCGGCCACAGGGTGACAGCAGCACGCGCGACTCGCTCGCCAGTTGCCAGCGCGGATTGACCTCGTGGATCTCGCGGAAGCCAAGCACGCGTCGATAAAAATCGAGCCATTCATCGAGGTGGCCGGCATCGACCGCCTGCGTCAGGTGGTCCACACGCAGCAGGCCAGCATCGGCAGAATGCGCGGCGGCGGGCAGTGGCCGGAAGTCGACGTCGTAGATCGAGATGTCACCCACATCGCCGGGCCGCCCCTCCTTGCCGCGCCAGCGGTCAATGAAATAGATCACTGACTGGCCAATGCCCTGGATTGCGGGAATATTCAGTTCCATCGGCCCGACCGTGCCGCCTTCGAACGGCCACGCGCCAGCCTCCACCGCCTGCGCATAGGCTGCGGCAGCATCCTGCACGCGCAGTCCGACCGCACAGATCGACAAGCCGTACTCCGACGCGTAGCGCATGGCAAACGAATCGGGCTCCGCGTCGACGATGAAGTTCATCTCGCCCTGGCGATACAGGCGCACAGCCTTGTGGCGATGCTGGGCAATCGCGGCAAAGCCAAAGCGTTCGAATGTGCGTCCGAGCTGGGCAGGATCCGGTGATGCGAATTCGATGAATTCGTAGCCCTGGATGCCAAGCGGGTTGTCCCACGTCTGGAATCCATCGGCGCTTGGCACGAAGGCGTTTGCGGCGACGTCGGTCATGGTCTGTCTCACGAAAAAGGGGGCATCGGGATCATGCCCCGGACCCGGCCGGACCACCCCTCCGTAGAAACCCGTGCTCCGAGCATTGATCGCCCACTAGCGTTCATTAATCGCGCGAAGTTACGCGCGCTACGCTTGGCCTGCAGCCCTTGCGGCATCTACTGTTACGTCATGACAGGTTGCCGCACCGACGACCACCACTACCCAATCGCTCCGGAATTCACATGATCAATGGCAAGACGCTCCTCATCGCGCACCTCGGTTACCCGACCGAATCATTCAAGGCGCCGATGATCTACAACCCCTGGTTCGAGAAGCAGGGCATCAATGCCGTGGTAGTCCCGATGGGCGTGCAGGCCGACGACTACCCGGCGTTTTTTCGCTCGCTGTTCCGCCTGACCAATATCCGCGGCGCGCTCGTCACGATGCCGCACAAGGTCACTACCGTCGGGCTGGTCGATGAACTGACACCCACTGCAAGCATCGCCGGTGCGTGCAATGCCGTGCTGTTGCGCGACGATGGCAAGCTCGTGGGCGACCAGTTCGACGGCGCGGGCTTCGTCAATGGCATTCGCCGCAAGGGCTGCCAACTCGACGGTGCCCGTGCCATGGTGTCCGGCTGCGGCGGCGTGGGATCGGCCATTGCAGCATCGCTGGCCGCAGCCGGCGTGGCTGAACTGGCACTTTACGACACCCGCGATGCCACGGCACTGGCCTTGCGCGAGCGTCTGGCCGAGCACTATCCCGCACTACGCGTGACCACGGGTTCCAACGACCCGCATGGCTACGGCGTGGTGGTCAATGCCACGCCGCTCGGCATGAATGCGGGCGACCCCTTGCCGTTCGACATCGAGCGCATCGCACCTGACGCAATGGTTGGCGAAGTGGTCATGAAGTCCGAGTACACCCCACTGCTTCAGGCAGCTGCGGCGCGCGGCTGCAAGGTGCAGGTCGGCACCGACATGCTGTTCGAGATGATTCCGGCCTACCTGTCGTTCTTCGGATTCGGCACCGCCACACCCGACGCGCTGCGGGAGGTTGCAACGATCCGCTACTGACCCCTGCTGATCCGCTTCATAGACTGCATACACATAAATCACCACATCCCGGTGGAGACAGACAAATGACTACGACTCACAAGCCGCTGGCCGCGCCCCCTGCCATGAACGGCTCCATGTTCGACAAGATGCGCGGCAGCCTGGCGATTGGCAAAGTCCGCTGGGGCATGCTGGCCCTGGTGTTCTTTGCCACCACGCTCAACTACATCGACCGTGCCGCGCTGGGCGTGCTGCAGCCCGTGCTGGCCAAGGCGATGGCGTGGACCGCGCAGGACTACGCCAATATCAATTTCTGGTTCCAGGTGGGCTATGCGATCGGCTTTGCGCTGCAAGGCCGCTTTATCGACATGGTGGGCGTCAAGCGCGCGTTTGCGCTGGCCGTGCTGCTCTGGAGCATCGCGTGCGGCGCGCACGCGCTTGCGGCCAGCGCGGTCGGCTTCATGATCTGCCGCTTCTTCCTGGGCTTGACCGAAGCGGCCAACTATCCGGCCTGCGTCAAGACCACGCGCATGTGGTTCCCGGCTGGAGAGCGTGCCATGGCCACCGGCATTTTCAACGCAGGGACCAACGTGGGCGCAATGATCACCCCCGTAATGCTGCCGCTGATCCTGCAGGCATGGGGCTGGCAGGCGGCGTTCCTGGTGATTGGCGCGCTGGGTGCAATCTGGCTGGTGGTCTGGTGGCTCAAGTATGCAAACCCGGAACAGCATCCCACCGTCAGTGCCAGTGAACTTGCCTATGTGACCAAGGATTCCGAGCCTTCGCCGCAACGCATTCCGTATTCGCGCATCCTGCGCATGCGTGGCACCTGGGCGTTTGCGCTGGCCTACGCCATCACCGCGCCGGTGTTCTGGTTCTATCTCTACTGGCTGCCGCCATTCCTGAACCAGCAGTACCAGCTTGGCATCAGCGTGACGCAGATGGGGATCCCGCTGATCGTGATCTACCTGTCAGCCGATGTCGGCAGCGTAGGCGGTGGTGCGCTGTCGTCGTGGCTGATCAGCCAGGGCATGCAGGCCGTGAAGGCCCGGTTGCTGTCGATGCTGATCTTTGCCGTGTGCATCGCCTCGATCGTGTTCGCGGCCGGCGCCAGCAGCCTGTGGACCGCCGTGGCGGCCATCTCGGTGGCCATCGGCGCGCACCAGGCCTGGACCGCCAATATCTGGAGCATGGTGATGGACTACACGCCCAAGCATGTGATCAGCTCGGTGTTTGGCTTCGGCGGCATGATCGGCGCGATTGGCGGCATGTTCATGACGCAACTGGTGGGCTATGTACTGACCACCACCCATAACAACTACGCGGTCCTGTTCACGATGATTCCCTGCGCATACTTCATTGCGCTGACCTGGATGTTCCTGATGGCTCCACGCGAGGTCCCCACGGAATAACGCCCCGCTCGTCCCGCACGGAACCGGAATAACAACTTACAGGGAATCTGCAAACCATGAAGAAGCAACTGATGACGCTGCTCGCGCTTGGCGCGGGCAGTGCGGGGGCGGTCGCCCAAACGACGGGTGGCGTGACGCTGTACGGCCTGGTCGATACCACCATTCGCTACAGCACCCATGAAGACGCGGCCGGCCACGGCAAGGTGCAAATGACCGATGGCGTGCTGACCGGCAGCCGCTGGGGCCTGCGCGGCACCGAGGATCTCGGCAACAACCTCAAGGCGTGGTTCATTCTCGAATCGGGCTTCAATCCCGAAGTCGGCACCAGCCAGCAAGGTGGCCGGCTGTTCGGCCGCACCGCAGTGATCGGCCTCGATGGCGACTATGGCAAGCTGGCACTGGGCCGCCAGTACACGCTGGCCCACGAGGTGCTGTCATCGTATGAAGCCATGGCGTTTGCCAACAACTCGATCGTCGGCTACCAGGGTGGCAACTACACGGGCCTGCGCTACGACAACACGCTCAAGTACATCAAGGCCTTCGGTGGCTTGCAGGTAGCCGGCGCCTACACGTTTGGCGAGGTTCCGGGCAGCATCAAGAACAGCTCGGCCGCCGCTGGATCACTGGCCTACAGCTACGGCCCGTGGGAAGTGGGCGCGGTGTACCAGCAGACGCAGAACGTCACGTCGGCATTCTTCGGCGCCGTGCCCGCCGCGCAGGCCAGCAAACAGACTGTATGGGGGGTGGGTGGCACATACAAGGCCGCGCGCGGACAGTATTACCTGGGCTATACGAACAACCGGCTCGATGTGGCCGACTATCGCAATAATGTCGGTTACATCGGGGCACGCTATCCGATCACCGATGCCTTGAGTTTTATCGGCACCTTGCAGTACGACTGGTTGCGCCACGCGGGCCAGGGCGGCAAGCGGCTAACCACGGCCGGCATGCTCGACTACGCGTTCAGCAAGCGCAGCGACATCTATATCGAAGTCGACTACACCCATCTGCAGGGGCAATGGATCGCACTGAACAGCTCGCCGAATTTCTCCAACAGTGGCAACACCTACGGTAACGCCACGCGGCTCGGCGTGATGGCCGGCATACGGCACAAGTTCTGATCTTGCCAGGCAAGCCCGGCAACAGCACGCCGGGCAAAGCTGCGCCCTCCTACAGCACGCGCATGATCGACAATGCCGTGTCCTGCAGCACATGCAGGACACGGCCCAGCGCCTGCTCGGCGGTCTCGTCGCCAATCTGCATGTTGACCGACAGCGCGGCAATCACTCGCCCGTGCCGGTCGCGTAGCGGCACAGCCACGCCGCGCACGCCAATCTGCAACTGCTGCTCCACCACCGAATAGCCCTGGGCGCCAGCCTTGCGGACTTCCTGCAGCAGCCTGTCGTGCTGCAGGATCGTATAAGGCGTGTAGGGCGCCAGCACGACCTTCTCAAGCCACTCCCGCACATTCTCTTCTGGCAACGACGCCAGCATCATCACGCCGGCTGACGCCAGCGGCGCGGGCACGCGCGCCCCCAGCACGAAGCCGGTACTCATCACGCGGCTGGTGCTGGTGCGCGAGATAAAGACCAGCTCCCAGTCATCGAGCACGCTCAGGTAGGCGGCCTCGCCCACTGCCGCCGTGATCTGCTGCAGGAATGGCTGCACGGTGCGCGGCAGACGCGCCGAATCGAAGTACGACCAGCCCACTTTCAGCACGCGCGGCGTCAGGCTGAACAGCGTCCCTTCGCTGGTGGTGTAGCCCAGGTGTTCGAGTGTCAGCAGGTAGCGCCGCGCCGCCGTGCGGGTCAGGCCCGTCAGTTGCGCGGCCTGGGTCGGCGTCAGGCGCGGATGATCGTTATCGAAGGCCTCCAGGATGGCCAGCCCCTTTTCCAGTCCGGCGATCCAGTCGCGGCGGTTCATCGGTTCGTCATTCATGGCGTAAACCCGCATTTTGCGCGGCAGTCGATCCTGATGGCGCGATTGTCGCACGCTACGGGGCGAATAGTGGTTGTTGTGGCAACGGCCGACTTCTAACCTAGGGTCATTGCAGCCGCCTCCCTGTATGCGCCATGTCAGCTTCCAGCCTTCACCCCACCTCGATCGCAACCGTTTCCCTGTCCGGCACCCTGCCGCAGAAGCTTGAAGCCGCGGCGGCAGCCGGGTTCGATGGCGTGGAGATCTTTGCCAAGGATCTGGAGGACTTCGCGGGCACGCCAGCCGATATCCGCAAGCTGGCGGCAAGCCTGCACCTGGAAATCGTGCTGTACCAGCCGTTCCGGGATTTCGAGGCCATGCCCGCCGAACAGTTTGCAGCCAATATGGCGCGCGCCACGCAGGCGTTCGATGTAATGGAGCAACTGGGCACGGACCTGATACTGGCCTGCAGCAACGTGCAGGACACCGCGATCGACGACCCGGAGCGTGCTGCCGCCGACCTGTGGCAGATGGCCGAAGCCGCCGCGCAACGCGGCATGCGCGTGGGCTACGAGGCGCTGGCGTGGGGCCGCCACGTCAGGCACTGGCGGCAGGCGTGGGACATCGTCCAGCGCGCCGACCACCCTGCCCTGGGGCTGATCCTCGACAGCTTCCACACGCTGGCGCTGGGTGCGTCACAAGGCGAAGCGCTGGCCGACTCGCTGCGCGGCATCGAGGCGATTCCCGCCGATCGCCTGTTCTTCGTGCAACTGGCCGATGCGCCCCGCATGGCGCTCGATGTGCTGTCATGGAGCCGCCATCACCGCAACTTCCCGGGCCAGGGCGAACTCGCGGTGCTCGACTTCGCACGCGCCGTGCTGAAGACCGGTTACGCCGGGCCGCTCTCGCTGGAGATCTTCAACGACGTATTCCGCGTCACGCCGCCCCTGCCGGTTGCCCGCGATGGACTACACGCGCTGCAGTGGATCGAGGATCATGCCGCCGGCGCAGCGCTGCGCGCATGAAACCTTGGGACATGGCATCAACATAACAAAGGCCGCCCGAAGGCGGCCTTGGTTCATTGCTTCATCGGTTCACTGCAACGGCGCGGAAATTACTCCACGGTCACCGACTTCGCCAGGTTACGCGGCTTGTCGACATCGGTGCCACGTGCGCAGGCCGTGTGATAGGCCAGCAACTGCAGCGGCACCACATGCAGGATGGGAGACAGCGCGCCGTAGTGTTCTGGCATGCGGATCACCTGGATACCGTCCGACGACTGGATATGCGTGTCGGCATCGGCAAACACGTACAGGCGGCCACCACGCGCACGCACTTCCTGGATATTGGACTTCAGCTTCTCCAGCAGCGCATCGTTCGGCGCCACGGTCACCACCGGCATCGCCTCGGTCACCAGCGCCAGCGGGCCATGCTTGAGCTCGCCGGCCGGGTAGGCCTCGGCGTGGATATACGAGATTTCCTTGAGCTTGAGCGCGCCTTCCAGTGCGATCGGATAGTGCAGGCCACGGCCCAGGAACAGCGCGTTCTCGCGGCGTGCGAAATCTTCGGACCACGCGATGATCTGCGGCTCCAGCGCCAGCACGCCGTGCAGGGCAGCGGGCAGGTGTCGCAGGTTGGTCAGTGCATCAGCTTCCTGTGCCTCGGTCAGATGGCCGCGCACCTTGGCCAGCGCCAGCGTCAGCATGTACAGCGCAGCCAGCTGCGTCGTGAATGCCTTGGTCGATGCCACGCCGATCTCGGTGCCGGCACGCGTCAGGAAACGCAGTTCGGTCTCGCGCACCATCGCGCTCGTAGCCACGTTGCAGACCGCCAGCGTATGCGTATGGCCCAGCGAACGCGCGTGGCGCAATGCGGCCATGGTGTCGGCGGTCTCACCCGACTGCGAGATCACCACCACCAGCGCGCGCGGATTCGGCACCGTGTCGCGGTAGCGGTACTCGCTGGCCACTTCCACCTGGGTCGGGATCTTCGCGATCGATTCCAGCCAGTACTTGGCCGTGCAGCCCGAGTAGTAGCTGGTGCCGCAGGCCAGGATCAGAATGCTGTCGATCCCGGCAAAGACCTGCTCGGCGTTATCGCCAAACAGCTCCGGCGAGATCGCGGCAATGCCTTCCAGCGTGTCGCCCAGTGCGCGCGGCTGCTCGAAGATCTCCTTCTGCATGAAGTGGCGATACGGACCGAGATCCACCGCGGCGGCATGCGCTTCCACCACGCGCTCTTCGCGCTGCACTTCGTGGTCGTGCACGTCGCGGATCGTCGCGCCGGCGCGCGTGAGTTCCACGACGTCGCCTTCTTCCAGGTAAATGATGCGGTTCGCGGTACCGGCCACGGCCAGTGCGTCCGATGCCAGGAATGATTCGTCAGTGCCCAGCGCCACCACCAGCGGCGAACCGGCACGCGCGCCCACCACCACATCGGGCTGGTCCTTGGCCACCACGGCAATCGCGTAGGCACCATGCAGGCGCTTGGTCACCGCGCGCACCGATGCGAACAGGTCGCCACGCGTGGCGCTGCTCGGATACGTGTAGGCCTGGTGCACCAGGTGAGCCACGACTTCGGTATCGGTCTGCGATTCAAAGCCGTAGCCAACCGCGCGCAGTTCGTCGCGCAACGGCTCATAGTTCTCGATGATGCCGTTGTGCACGAGCGCGATGGTCTCGTCCGAGAAATGCGGGTGCGCATTGACCGTGTCGGGCTTGCCGTGCGTGGCCCAGCGCGTGTGCGCGATACCAATCTGGCCACCCAGGCCGGACGACTGCGTCTGCGTATCCAGATCGGCCACGCGCGACACCGTGCGGGCGCGCTCCAGGATCGCGTCACGCACCACGGCCACACCGCACGAGTCATAGCCACGGTATTCCAGGCGACGCAGCCCTTCGATCAGGACGGGAACGATATTGCGGTGCGAAACCGCGCCGACGATGCCACACATGCTGTGAACCCCTTATTTTTTCGGTTGCTTGACCGGACGCTGCCAGGCATCGATGGTCATCTGCTTTGCGCGCGACAACGTGAGCTTGTCGGCCGGCGCTTCCTTGGTCAACGTGGTACCGGCACCGATGGTCGCGCCGCGACGTACGGTCACGGGCGCCACCAGCTGCGTATCGGAGCCGATGAACACATCGTCCTCGATGACGGTGCGGTGCTTGTTCACGCCGTCATAGTTGCAAGTGATGGTACCCGCGCCAATGTTCACGCGCTGCCCCACGGTGGTATCGCCCACGTAGGCCAGGTGATTGGCCTTGCTATGGTCGGCGATCTGGCTGTTCTTGATCTCGACAAAATTGCCGATGTGCACATCCTGGCCCAGTTCGGTACCGGGCCGCAGCCGCGCATACGGACCGATACGGCCGTCCGGCCCGATCTTTGCTTCCTCGAAATGGCAGAACGGTTGCACGCGTGCGCCAGCGCCCACGGTGGTGTTGCGGATCACGCAGTGCGCACCGATGTGCACGCCATCCTCCAGGTGTACCTGGCCTTCGAATACGCAGCCTACATCGATGGTCACGTCGCGCCCGCAGGTCAGCTGGCCGCGCACGTCGATGCGCGCCGGATCCAGCAACGTGACGCCCGCTTCAAGCAGGCGTTGGGCGATATTGAGCTGGTGGATGCGCTCGACTTCGGCCAGCTGGACCTTGCTGTTGACGCCCAGCGTCTCCCACAGCTCGGCCGGCTGGGCCGACACGATCTCCACGCCGTCGCCGGCGGCGCGTTCGATGGTGTCGGTCAGGTAGTACTCACCTTGCGCGTTGTCGTTGCGCAGCGTGGACAACCAGCGGCGCAGATGCGCCGTCGGGCAGACGATGATGCCGGTGTTGATCTCGCGGATCGCACGCACTTCCTCGCTGGCATCCTTCTGCTCGACGATGCGGACGATATTGCCTGCGGCATCGCGAACGATGCGGCCGTATCCGGTAGGATCGGGCATCTCGACCGTCAGGACGCCCAGGCGCTCATTGCCGGCGGCCTGCACGAGATGCGCGAGCGTGGCGGCGGACGTCAGCGGCACGTCGCCATACAGCACCAGCGTGGGCTGGCCGTCATCGAGCAGCGGCAGCGCCTGCATGACGGCGTGGCCCGTGCCCAGTTGCTGCGCCTGCTCGGCGAAGGCAACATCGTCGGCGGCCACGGCTTCGCGCACGCGCTCGGCACCGTGGCCAACCACCACGACCAGTCGCGATGGCGACAGCGTGCGGGCGGTGTCGAGCACGTGGGACAGCATCGAGCGGCCGGCAACCGGGTGCAGTACCTTGGGCAACGCGGAATTCATGCGCTTGCCCATGCCCGCGGCAAGAATGACGATATTCACAAGGAGGTTCCTAAGTGAGTGTGTCTGAGAAAAAACTGAAGAATCCGATCCTGGGAGCACTGCGGCCGATGTGGCCAAACCGTTGCCACGATTGGGCTGGCGGGCGATTCACCGGCCCCGGAAACATGCGCGCCGATTCTAGCATGCGCCCCCGTGCCACACCGGGTCGATCACTTGGCGTTACGGTTGTTCACATTTGGTCACGACGCGTTTTTGCATGGTTTGCAGCATTTACCATCATTGCGGCGTTGGGCGGATGCAACGCCATGAAGCTCGGCTACCAGCAGGGCGACAAGCTGGCCTACTGGTGGGTAGACCGCTATGTGGATGTGTCGGATGCGCAGGAACCGCCGACCAAGGAGGCCATAGCGCGCTTTTTTGCCTGGCACCGGCGCGCCCAGCTTCCCGAGATTGCCAGTGTGCTGACCCGGGTAAAGGGTGAAGTGGCCGGCCCGGTGGATGCGGGGATGATCCGCCAGGTGCAGCAGGACACCAACCGGCTGGGACGCCAGGCGTTCGAGAATGCCATTCCCGACCTGGCCGACCTGACACTGACGCTGACGCCCGACCAGCTCAAGCGCATGGAAAGCAAGTTTGCCGAGAGCAATGCCAAGTACCGCAAGGAATTCCTGAAGCCGGACCCCGCAGCCCGCACCGAGGCGCGCTTCGACAAGATCATGGACTACTCCAAGCTGATCTACGGCAGCTTTTCAAGGGAGCAGGAGCAAACGATCCGTGACGCGATGGGGCCGTATATGCAAGGGGCCGAAGCCCGCTATGCGGAGCGCGTAAAGCGGCAGCAGGAATGGGTCGCGCTGGCGCGCGAGATATCCACCACGCGCCCACCCAAGGCGCAGGCCGAAGACATGCTGCGCAAATACGCCGACCACTGGCAGCGGCCGGGCACCGGCGAACAACGCAGCACCGCGGCCGGCGTGGACCTGACCGTCAAGATCGCAAACCTGACCACCGCCGAGCAGAAGGCCCACGCATCGGACCGTTTCCAGAAATGGATCGACGATACCCGCTCCCTGATGCGGGACAGCGGCGGATCGTCGCAGGCGGCAAAGTAGGCGCCGGCCGCGCAGGTCGCCACCCAGGCCGCCGCTCAGGTTGCGGATTGCGGGGCTTGCTCGCCAGCCTTCTGCAGCTTGTCGAACCGTACGAACTCCATGCGGTTCGCATCGACACTGCCGGTGAACGTCAGTGCCTGCTGGGTATAGGTGGTCTCACCGAACAGCGATGCTTCATCGACCTTGGCCAGGCCCGTGGCGAGCCCCGTGAACGGGAACAGGTCAGTATCGGCCAGGTGCGACGGCACCACGTTGCGCAATGCCGCGAAGATGTTGTCGATACGGCCCGGGTTTTCACGCTCCATGGCCTGCAACATCTCGCTCACCTTCTTGCGTTGCAGGTTTTCCTGCGAACCGCACAGGTTGCACGGGATGATCGGGAATTCCATCGCACGTGCATACGACGCGATGTCCTTCTCCGCGCAATATGCCAGCGGGCGAATCACGATGTGCTGGCCGTCATCGGTGGCCAGCTTCGGCGGCATCGCCTTCATCTTGCCGCCAAAGAACATGTTCAGGAAGAACGTGTTGACGATGTCGTCGCGGTGATGGCCCAGCGCAATCTTGTTGGCGCCAAGCTCCTTGGCCGTGCGGTAGATCACGCCACGGCGCAGGCGCGAGCACAGCGAGCACGTGGTCTTGCCCTCGGGCACCTTTTCCTTGACGATCGAATAGGTGTCGGCTTCGACAATCAGGTATTCCACGCCCAGCGACTTCAGGTACGCGGGCAGGATATGCTCGGGAAACCCGGGCTGCTTCTGGTCCAGGTTCATCGCAATCAGCTTGAACTGGATGGGCGCGCGCTTCTGCAGCGCCATCAGGACCGACAGCATCGTGTACGAGTCCTTGCCGCCGCTCATGCAGACGAGCACGGTGTCGCCGTCCTCGATCATGCCGAAGTCGCCGATGGCCTTGCCGGTCAGCGACTGCAGGCGGGTTTCAAGGCGGTAGAAGTTAGCGGAGTGACTCATAAGACGCACCTGTAACGGGTGTGGGCGCTGAACAATGGCCCGGTCACCCGAAAGAAAAGCCGGAATTGACGGGGCGATATTCTACTGGACCGGCCCGTCCGGCGCTGTTCCGGCTCAGCCCTGCTTGATATGGAAGACTTCGACGCCCACCGACTCGCAATCGGGATAGACATCGGGCTTCTCGGTCGACACACGCACGGCGCGCACCTTCGGGTGCTGCAGCATGGCGTGCGCGACGTCGTCGCACAGCGTTTCCTGCAGGTGGATATGGCCCTGGGCCATGCGCGCGGCCACCGTATTGCGCATGAAGTCGTAGTCCACGACTTCCTCAAGCTTGTCGGCATGGGGTGTGGTCTCGGCCAGCGACACGAACAGGTCGATATTCACCAGCACGCGCTGTTCGCCCTTTTTCTCGAATTCATGCACGCCGATATTGATCTGCACTTCGTAGTTGCGCAGGAACATGCGACGGCAGTCGTGCAGGCTGGGATGGGAAAGGGCGGCAAAGGTCATGGCGGGGGCAATCAAGTTACGGCTTTATTCAGTCAGGAACATCACGTCGCGGGCCAGCGGCATCAGGTGCTGGCCGCCGTCGACATACAGCGTGGTGCCGGTCACGGCGCGCGCCACGGCCAGGTAGGCCACGGCCTGCGCAATATCGTCCGGCGTGGACGATTTGCCAAGCGGGGTCATGCCATGCGCACGGACAAAGCCCGGGTCGGACTGGTCGCCGGACACCAGCGTGATGCCGGGGGCCACGCCCACCACACGCAGGCGCGGCGCCAGCGCCTGGGCCAGCTGCACGGTGGCGGTCTGCAGCGCCGACTTCGACAGCGTGTAGGACAGGAAGTCCGGGTTCAGGTTGTTGAGCTTCTGGTCCAGCAGGTTGATCACCACGCCGCGCTGCTCGGTCTCGTTGCCATCGGCGCCAAGCGCCTTGTGCATCTCTCGCGCCAGCAGCAGCGGTGCGGCAACATTGGTGCGCATGTGCGTGTCGAGCGAACCATACGAGAAGCTGGTCGCCACGTCGTACTGGAACAGCGATGCATTGTTGACCAGGCACGACGGCACGCCGAGCGCATCGATGCAGCTGGCGATCAGCCTGGAGGTGGCGGCTTCGTCGGACAGGTCGGCCTGCAGCACCGCGGCGCGGCGCCCCAGCTTGCCGATCTGCGCGGCCAGCGCATCAGCTTCGTCGCGCGAGCGATTGCAGTGGACGGCCACGTCCCAGCCCTGCGCGGCGAGTTCGAGTGCGATGGCCCGGCCCAGCCGGCGTGCGCCACCGGTGACCAGCGCGACGCCGCGCGAGCCACCGGATTGAGCGCCAGTGGCGCCCTGATTCATTGAGTCTGGCATTGCTACAATTCGCGGTATGCAGAAAGTCGCTAGTCTACCCCTTCCCCCCGCCGATGCGCTTGACGCGTCGACCGCCCTTTCCACTGTCATTGGCGACGCCATCGCGGCCGCTGGCGGCTGGATCGGCTTCGATCGCTATATGTCGCGCGCGCTCTATGCCCCGCGCCTGGGCTACTACAGCGGCGGCGCCGCCAAGTTCGGCCGCGACGCCAGCGATGGCAGCGACTTCATCACCGCCCCCGAACTGACCCCGTTTTTCGCGCGTACGCTGGCCCGCCAGCTGGCGCCACTGATCGGCATGAACCTGCCGCGCGTGATGGAATTCGGCGCCGGCACGGGTCGCCTGGCAGCCGACCTGCTACTGGCGCTGGAAGCCGAAGCGGCGCTCCCCGAGACCTACTACATCGTCGAACTGTCCGGTGAACTGCGCGCGCGCCAGCAAGACACACTGACGCAACGCGCCCCGCACCTGGCCGGCCGCGTGACATGGCTCGACGAACTGCCCGAACGCTTCGAAGGCGTGATCGTCGGCAACGAGGTTCTCGACGCGATGCCGGTTCGGCTGTTCGCGCGCAACGGCGGCATATGGCACGAACGCGGCGTGGCGCGCCACGACGGTACCTTTGCATTCGAAGACCGGCCACTCGACGACGCGGCCGTGCCCGCGGCTTTGAAGGATGTGCCCGGCGATCACGACGTGGTCACCGAGACCCATGCCGAAGCCGAAGGTTTTACGCGCGCAGTCGGCGCCATGCTCGAACGTGGCGCGGCCTTCTTCATCGACTACGGTTTCCCTGCGTCGGAGTATTACCACCCGCAACGCGTGGGCGGCACACTGATGTGCCACTACCGCCATCATGCGCATCCGGATCCGTTTTTGTATCCGGGCCTGCAGGACATTACCGCGCACGTGAACTTCAGCGGCATCGCGCAGGCGGCAGTGGAAGCCGGACTGACCGTGGCGGGCTTTGCCTCGCAGGCGCGCTTCCTGATGAATGCCGGCATCACCGACCTGATGATGTCGCTGGACCCGTCCGACGCCCGCGCTTTCCTGCCGCAAGCCAATGCCGTGCAGAAGCTGCTGAGCGAAGCGGAAATGGGTGAGCTGTTCAAGGTCATTGCCCTGACCCGCGACCTCGACGATGCGTTGCCGCTGGCGGGCTTTGCGCGCGGCGATCGAACCTTTGCCCTCTGAACATCAATCATGCTGCGCTGGACCCTGACCATCTTCCTGTGCGTGATCGTGCTGTCGGCCTCGCTGCCATGGCTGCAGAAGATCGGACTCGGACGACTGCCCGGCGACGTCCGCTTCAGGCTGTTCGGCAAGGAATACGTGCTGCCGTTCGCGTCGACGATCCTGTTGTCGCTGGTGGCACTGGTGATCGGGAAGTTTTTGTAGCTGGCTGCATCCCGCCTGTTTGCTCCCCTCTCCCGCCCGGCGGGAGAGGGGTTGGGGGAGAGGGCATGAGGTTCTGCTTGCCGACTCTCGCAAATTGAACCGCTGACCCTCTCCCCCGCCCCTCTCCCGCTCGCGGGAGAGGGGAGAAAACAATGGGGTCAGCGTGCCCTATTCCGACAACCCCAGCCGCTGCGCAACCGCTGCCACCCGCGCCTGGTGCACGCGATCCTTGATCAGTTCCACCTTGTCCGCGCACGCTTTCGCAATCGCGCCCGCATCGACCGATGCCGCCGCATCGCGTGCGGCCATCAACCGCCCGGTCTGCGGATAGTCGCGGTCTTCGAAGCCCAGCCGCCCGCGCGCATCGGCCTCGCACGCCTGCAACGCTTCGGCAAAGCGACCCGGTTTGCGCAGCGCGTCGCAACGCTCCACGAGCCGCGTCAGCGCAGCGGCCCCGAATTCGGTCGAGCGGTGGATATTGCCGTGTTCGCGTGCCACCAGCAGCGCCAGTTCGCGGCAATCGTTCGGTACGCGCAGTCGCTGGCAAACCGCTTCCAGCAACTTGACGCTGCGCTGCTCATGGCCGATATGGCGTGGCAAGACATCCTCGGGTGTGGTGCCCTTGCCCAGGTCGTGCGTGAGCGCGGCAAAGCGCACCGGCAGCGATGCATCCGTGCGGGCCGCGTAGTCGACCACCATCATCACGTGCACGCCGGTGTCGACTTCCGGATGGTAGTCGGCACGCTGCGGCACGCCCCACAGCCGATCGAGTTCCGGCATCAGCCGCGCCAGCGCGCCGCATTCGCGCAGTACATCGAACATGCGCGATGGCCTGGCCTCCATCAGGCCACGCGCCAGTTCCTGCCACACACGTTCCGGCACCAGCGCGTCGACTTCGCCCTGCTCGACCATCCTTTGCATCAACCCAACCGTCTCGGGCGCCACCGTGAACGCGTGAAAACGCGCCGCAAAGCGCGCTGCCCGCAGGATGCGCACGGGATCCTCTGCAAACGCATCGGACACATGGCGAAACACACGTGCCGCCAGATCGCGCTGGCCGCCGTATGGATCGACGATCGGGCCAATCAGGTTGTCGTGTTCATCCACGGCCTGGGCCATCGCGTTGATGGTCAGGTCGCGTCGAACCAGATCGTCTTCAAGCGTGACATCGGGGCCGGTGTAGAACGCAAACCCCTTATAGCCCACCGCCGTCTTGCGCTCGGTACGTGCGAGCGCGTACTCGGCCTTGGTAACGGGATGCAGGAAAACCGGAAAATCCTTCCCGACCGGCTTGAAGCCGGCGGCTTCCATCTGCGCCGGCGTGGCCCCCACTACCACGTAGTCGCGGTCCTGGCTTGGCGCGCCCAGCAACTGGTCACGGATGGCCCCGCCAACGGCATACACCTGCATGATCAGCCCGTCACGATGATCGCGTCGGGCCGGTCCGGCTGCGTGCGGTACGGTTCGTCAGCCACCACGAAGTCGCGCTCCTCGCGCGCGCCGGCCACCCATTCCTGCATGGCAGGCAATGACAGGATGAAGTCGGCATAGGCCTTGGCGGCTTCGGGCAGATGCACGCCATAGGTGGCAAAGCGGCTGACCACGGGGGCATAGAAAGCGTCGGCGATCGTGAACTCGCCAAACAGGAACGGGCCCTTTGCGCCGTGACGCGTGCGCAGGTCGGTCCAGATCGCCGCGATGCGATCGATATCGCGCTGCACTGCCACGCTCCAGCCAATGCCCGGCAGTACCGCGGTGCTGTTCATCGGCATCTGGCTGCGCAGGTTGCCGAAGCCGGCGTGCATCTCGGCGCAGACCGAACGCGCCACGGCCCGCGCGGCCGCATCGGCCGGCCACAGATGCTTCGCCGGAAAGCGCTCGGCCACGTATTCCGAGATCGCAAGCGAATCCCACACGGTCACGTCGCCATCGATCAGCGCGGGCACCTTGCCGGCGGGCGAGTAGCGCGCGATCTCCGCGTCGAACGCCTTCGTGAACAGGCGCAGCGGGATTTCCTCGAACGCGATACCGGCATGGCGCAACAACAGCCAGGGGCGCAGCGACCAGGACGAATAGTTCTTGTTGCCGATGACGAGCTTCATCGCGAATTCCTTGGGGGCGGAGATCTGGGGTGCAACGGGCGCCGGCGTGCGGCCAAGCGTCCCGAACCAGACATTCTATCTATCCGGCGCGGGGCCTCCAAACGAAATGCGCTAGCAAGGCTGTGAGCGCTGATCACAACGCCGTTGGGGGCAGCTTTACCGATGCACGCTGCCGCGCATTGCCTGCAATGCGGTGTCGCGGCTGCGGCCACCCAATACATCGGTCATCACCACTTCCAGGCTGACCGGATGCACACCGAGCTCTGGCGCCATGGGCTGGGCCAGCACATTGTCGAGACGCATCGAGTCGAGGTTGTCGCGCGACAGTACCGTACCGCCGGGCATATGTTCGAGAACCGCCGCCTGCATGCGCGCCAGCGCATCGGGCAGTGCAATCACGGGCCGTGGATGCCCCGATGCACGCCCGGCAAACTTCACCAGTTCCTCGAGCGTGTACACCTGCGGGCCGCCCAGATCATAGGTGCGGCCAACGGTCGACGGATTGGCCATGGCATTGACGAATGCCTGCACCACGTCCATCACGAACACGGGCTGGAAGCGCGCATGGGCACAGGCCAGCGGCACCACCGGCGCCATCTGCTGCAACTGGGCAAACAGGTTCAGGAAATGATCATCGGGACCGAACACCACCGATGGCCGCAGGACGGTCCACTGCAGGCCGCTTTCGCGTACCAGGCGTTCGCCCTCGCCCTTGCTGCGCAGATACATGGAAGGGCCATGCGTATCGGCACCCAGCGCGCTCATGTGAATCAGCCTGTGTACGCCCGTCCGGTTGCATGCCTCCACGATCTGGCGCGGCAGGTCGACGTGCGCGGCGGCGAATTGCGGCCCGTAGGGGTCGGCGCGATCGCCATGCAGCACGCCCACCAGATTGACCACGATGCCATCGACACCGAGCGATCCGATCGCATCGTCAAGCACGGCGGCATCGGCCAGTCCGAGCTCGACAACCTCCACGCGCGGCAACAGCAGCAGGTGCTGCGCGTGTTCGACATTGCGCGTGCCGACCACGATGCGGTCGGGGGCGATCGGACTATCGGGATTGGAGGCCGGTTCGAGCGGCGCGCCTGACGCTGACGCCGCGCCGGCCAGGCGGGACACGAGGTGGCTGCCGATAAAGCCGGCGCCCCCGATGACTAGGACATTGCTGGTCTGCATGGTGGGCTCCGTGACAAACGCGATGCGCTGGCATTCATGCGCGTTCCCGTGTCACGGAGCCGGGCCGATCAGGGCAGGCTGGTCGTCGTGACCGAGGACGGCGCGACCACTCCCAGCCGGTCTTTCAGCGACTGGGGACGGCCACTCATCAATGCAGCATAGTACGTAGCGTTGGAAAGCACATTCTTGACATAGACGCGCGTTTCCGTGAACGGGATCGTCTCTGCAAAGATCGCGCCTTCCACGGGCCGCGAGAGGCTGGAACGCCATGATTTGGGGCGTCCCGGGCCGGCGTTGTAGCCTGCCGAGGCCAGCGTCCATGAACTATCGAGATCCGTCAGCACCATGCTCATGTAATTTGTACCGAGCAGGATATTGATATTCGGATCGCCCATCATCGACGGCGAGAAGTCCGTCATGCCAATCTTTTTGGCCACGTACTTCGCCGTGGCGGGCATGACCTGCATCAAGCCATGCGCACCGGCAGACGAACGCGCGTTCATGATGAAGCGCGATTCCTGGCGGATCAGGCCATAGGCCCAGGCCATGTCGAGGCCCACGTCATCGGTGGCACGCTGCATGATGTCGCGATACGGCATCGGGAAACGCTGTGCGAAATCGTGTTCGGCCTTGGTACGGTCAGACGTATTGACGGTACGGTCGAGCAGTTCGATCTTGCGCGCGTACTCGGCGGCAGCCAGCAGCTCGCGGTCGTTCATGCCGCGCAGTTCCCAGTTCCATTCGCGATTGCCTTCGAAACGCAGGTTCAGGTCGTAGAACTTCTGTGCACGCACAAAGCCGGGACGCGTGCGCATGGCCATGGCCTCGGCATCGCTGACCGCGGTGCGCGCCGGCAGCGTGATGCGGTTGCCCAGTTCTTCATTGGCCAGTTGGCCGTAGAAATTGAACTGGCCGGCGATCGACTGGAATTGCGCCTGCGCATCGCTGGTGCGGCCATCGGCCTTCAGTGCGCGGCCATACCAGTATGTCCAGGCCGGATCCTTGGCGCGCAGTTCGGGGCGCATCAGTTCGATCGACTGGCGCACCTGCTTCCAGTCGCCCTGGCGCAATGCGGCGCGCACGCGCCATTCCTGCGATTCGTCGGACAACCACTGGTTGCCGCCCAGGTCCATCTGGCGGCGATAGTAGCCCGCGGCTTCCGGCATCAGTTTCTTGGCCGCGAACTGGCCGATCACGCCCCACGCGGCACCCTGCTCGTCGCGCGACAGGTTGCCGACCATGGTGCTCAAATAGGCCGAAGCCTGCGCGGGATCGTTGCGCGCCATCTTGACCACGGTAGCCAGCGGATCGCTGTCCGCGCGCGCATCGGGCACGGCGGCGGCGATCTTCGCGGCCAGCGTGGTGTAGTTCTGTTCCAGCGCCTGGCGTGCCTGGAAGGCCACGTCGCTGCGCTGGATCTGCTGGCTTTGCGCCAGATAGCTGATCAGGTCCACGCAGCCGTCGCCCAGGTAGCGCGGGTCGACCAGTACGGCTCGTGCTTCGGCCGCCACGTTCTGGCCCTTGAGCGCCTTCGACAGCAGCGCGTAGCACTCCACCTGCGTGTCGTCCTTGAGCACGAACTGCGGATACTGGATATCGAAGTTGGCCCAGTCGCGTTTCTTGCCCAGCACCAGCAGCCAGTCGTTACGCATGCGATCGGCAATGGCCTCGCCCTGGTAGCGCTGCAGGAATGCGGCGATTTCGGCATCGGGTGTATCGATGCGCGGCTGGCCACCGGCATCAAACATCTGCGGCTTGATGCGGAAATATTCGACGTAGGACGGAATCGGGTAATCGACCAGCGTGGCGGAAATCGCGGCGGCGCGATCCACGTCATTCTTGCGGGCGGCTTCGCGCAGCGCGACGAAGGCATCGTCCGGAGTCGACGGAATGGTCTGCACGGCCGGCTGTTGCGTGGCCGGGCGCGGCTGCGGCGCCGGTTTTTTCTGCGCATGGACTGGCGTGGCCAGTAGTGCCCCCGCAAATGCGAGCCAGGCGGCGCGGCCTGCATGGCGCAGATATACTCCCTTCGGCATTCTTGCTATCCCTTAAGTGGTCGCGCGTGCCCATGATGGAGACAGGCACGCAAGTTCTTGTTTGTCTCTGAATGTCTGTTCGCCGGCCATTATTGCACGCCATGCCCCCAACCCAAGCCCCGGACAACGGTCCAGACGCCCGCCAATTCGATGCTGCCGAAGCGCGCCGTGCATTGCGCCGTCAACTGCTGGCGCTACGCGCCGCGCTGCCCGGACGCATGGCGGCCGACGCCAGTATCGAACACGCGCTCGGGCTTCTGCTCGAACGCCTCGGTGTGCGGCGGCTAGGCTTCTACTGGCCAATCCAGCAGGAATTCGATGCACGCCAGGCGGTAGCACAATGGCTTGCCGCCATGCCCGGGCGCATGGCCGCGCTGCCCGTGGTCAGCCGCCCCGGCGCGCCGCTCGATTTCCATTCCTGGACCCCCGAGACGACAATGCGCGCCGGCCACTACGGCATTCCGGTACCCGACGGCACCGAGGCCGTGTTGCCCGACGCGCTGCTCATTCCCTGTGTCGGTTTCAACGACGATAAGTTCCGGCTAGGCTATGGCGGCGGCTTCTACGACCGCACGCTGGCAGCCATGGCGCAGCTTGGCGCAACGCCGCTGGCCATCGGCATCGGCTTCGACGCGTGCCGGATTCCACTTGTTGCGCAGGCGCACGACCTGCCGATGGACTGGCTGGTGACGGAACGGGGTGTGATGTAATCTGGCGGGCATCGCGCGGGTCACACATCAATAGCCGGTGACGCCTCCACGGGGCGTCGGCACCGCGAACAAGAAAAATAGCCTTCATGAATAAGACAACCCTGAAAGCGGCCGCTGGCCTGTTCACGCTGTATTCCCTCGTTCCTGCCCCGGCACTTGCGCTCGACGCGGGCCAGTTGCTGGCCAAGGTCAGCCCAAGCGTCTTTACGGTTGCCACGCTCGGACCGCAGCGCGCGCCGCTCTCCACCGGCTCCGCCGTGGTCACCGCGCCGGGCCAGCTGGTGACGGCCTGCCACGTGCTGGCGGGCGCCAAGACCGTGATGATCCAGCGCGACAATGTCAGCTACGGCGCCACGCTCGATGCCCCAGACGTCGAGCGTGATGTTTGCCTGCTCAAGGTGGCCAACTTCAACGCGCCGGCGGTAGGCATCGCAGCCGGTGCGCCGGCGTTCGGGCAACGCGTATTCACGGCCGTCGCGGCCGAGGATGGCCGGGTATCGATCAACCAGGGCACCGTAGCCGGCCTGCGCGCCGGACCCGACGGCGGCCTGGACCGTATCCAGGCAACGGTCGCGCCCACCGCCGCCATGAGCGGCGGCGGCCTGTTCGACGACAGCGGACGACTGGTGGGCGTGCTGACACGCGGCGCGCAAGGCGAGAAGCTCGCCAGCGCGTTGCCGTCCGCATGGATTGCCACCGCCCCGGCGCGCAGCGCGCGTTCGCTGGCCGACTACAAACCCACGGCAGTACTCGCCGCACCCGCTGCACCTGTCGCAGCCGCCAGCCCGGCTGCACCCGACACGGCGCCGCAAGTCAGCGAGCCGCCACGCGTAGGCGAAACCTGGCGCTACGAACTGACCGACCGCCTGACCAAGCTCAAGCGCGAGGTGGTGTATCGCGTCGACCGGATCGATGGCGACAAGGTGATCTTCAACCAGGGCGCCCGCGTGGAATCACTCGACGGTCGCCTGCAGAAGATGACGTCGCCGATTGGCGGTGAAATCGACAATCTTTCCCCTCCCGGAGGTTGGGTCCCTGCCGATGCAAAGGTCGGCATGCGCTGGAAGTACACCTACAAGGCGCCCGGCAGCGATTCGCGTACGGAGCTGACCGGCCGCATCACCGGCGAGAGTCCGTTCCGCCTGTCCACGGGCGAAGTTCGCGCGTTGCGCATTACCTACGACGGTACGGTAATGCGCTCGTTCTATGGAGCGGGCGCCGTAGGCAATACGGTGTCGGTGCCCTACAAGATCTCGCTCTGGTATGTGCCCGAGCTGCGGCGCGTGGTGCGCTTCGATGCGAGCTATGCGCACCGCTATGACCGGCTCGATGAGAGCCTGGTGCTGGTCGACCACCGTTTCGAATAATTCAGTCCGCAGCGCAGTCCCGGGCTGGTTCCGGGTCCGGGCTGCGCAGCAGCGCAGACACCAGTTCCTGCATCCTGCGCCAGTGCGAGCCTTCCCAGAACACGCGCCGGCAGTGCGGGCATGTGACAAAGCGCTGATGACGCTCGAATACGCCCTCCGGCACGCGTCCCTGTGCGTCGGCCTTGTCGATCCGGTGCAACGGTACATTGCAGTCGAGGCATAACGAGAACGGCCGGGCGCTGTTGGCGAGATCGAGCCGCGCGAAGATCTCGCGCGCCTGTAGCGCCGACTTGATCGCGCGTACATAACAGCCGTGCGTGATCTCGCGCCGCTTGAGCAGTTCGCGGTCGCGGGTCAGCACGATACGGTGCTCATCGGCGGCAATGCGCGCGATCTCGCGATCCTCGAAATGATTGTCGTAGAGCGTGTCGAAGCCGGTCATGCGCAGCAGGTGCGCCAGGCCTCCCAGATGGGCATCGGCAACGAAGCGGATTACCCGCAGCGGTTGCTCGCGGACCCGCAGCAATGGCGAGATATCGAGTGATTCGAACTTCGGATAGACCGCCACGCGGTCTCCATCCTGGACCACTTGCTCGAACACCGCGGACTCGCCGTTCACGAGGATCAGTTCGACCTCGGTATGCGGCACGCCGAGTGCCTCGATCATGTGCTTGACCGTGGCCGCCCGTGCGCAGGGGCACGACAGATCCCGCCGGCGCTGCGATGGCGCCAGGAAATCATTCAGTTCCTCGTAGAAACGGAAGGTGGCGGTGACCATGGCGTCGAGTATGACACCATCGGCCGCGCCGCAGATACACGATGATCTGCCGGCGCGGCGAGCCGGAGATTACAGCTTGAGCCGCTGCCAGATCGCCTTGGTGGCGCTGGCCGTGTTCAGCGTGTAGAAGTGCAGGCCCGGCACACCCGCCTGGAGCAGGCGTTCGCACAGTCCCGTCACCACATCGAGGCCGAACGCGCGGATCGCTTCCTTGTCGTCGCCGAACGATTCGAGCTTCTTGGCCACCCAGCGCGGCACTTCGGCGCCGCACATTTCAGAGAAGCGCATCAGTTGCGAATAATTCGTGATCGGCATGATGCCGGGCACGATCGGCACATCGACGCCCATTGCGCGCACATCGTCGACAAAGCGGAAGTACGCGTCGGCGTTGAAGAAATATTGCGTGATCGCCGAGTTGGCGCCGGCCTTCACCTTGCGCACGAAATTTTCCAGGTCGTGACGCGGCGAGCGGGCCTGCGGATGGTACTCGGGATACGCAGCCACTTCGATATTGAACCAGTCGCCGGTTTCCGCGCGGATGAACTCGACCAGTTCATTGGCGTAGCGGAACTCACCGATTTCGCCCATGCCCGACGGCATGTCGCCGCGCAGGGCCACGATATGGCGAATGCCGCCATCGCGGTAGGTCTTGAGAATGTCGCGGATGCTTTCGCGCGAGGAGCCCACGCACGACAGGTGCGGCGCGGCCTCGATACCCTCGCGCTGGATTTCCAGCACGGCGTCGAGCGTGCCCTGTTGCGTGGTACCGCCGGCGCCGAACGTCACCGAGATGTACTTGGGCTGCAGCGGCGCCAGTTGCGCACGCGTATTGCGCAGTTTCTCCGCGCCTTCCGCGGTCTTGGGCGGGAAGAATTCGAAGCTGTAGTAGCGGTCAGTCATGATTGGCACGCCGCGCGGGCGGCGCCCCGCAAAAGTGTCAGTCGCGGTCGCCGAGCAATACGCTCGACAGGATCCACGAGATCACGCTGTAGAGAATGGAGCCGAGCAACGCCGAGCCAAAGCCGTCGACGACAAACCCCTGCAGCAGGTTGCCGACAAACAGGAACAGCAGCGCGTTGATGACGAAGATGAACAGGCCCAGCGTCAGCAACGTGACCGGCAGTGTCAGGATGACCAGGATCGGCCGGATCAGCGTATTGACCAGCCCCAGCACCAGCGCGGCAAGCATTGCCGAGCCGAAACCGCCAAGATGGATTCCGCTGATCAGGCTACCCACCAGGAACAGCGATGCGGCATTGATGATCCAAACGGCCAACAGTCTCATGGGAGTCCTTTGTTGTGGTTGGTTCTGGTCTTTGAGTGGCGTCAGTCACTGCACGGTTTGTACAAGCCGCATCGCGCAGTTGGCGCGCTGCCCTCTCCCCCACCCCTCTCCCGCACGCGGGAGAGGGGTGCCCGCTACAAACGGCGGGAGTGGGGATCGGGCGGTACCGATCAGTAGCGGTAGTGGTCGGCCTTGTACGGGCCTTGCTTCTGCACGCCGATGTAGGCGGCCTGCTGGTCGGTCAGCTCGGTCAGTTGCGCGTTGAGCTTGCGCAGCTGCAGGCGTGCCACCTTCTCGTCCAGGTGCTTCGGCAGCACGTACACGCCAACCGGGTACTTGCCGCTGTCGCGCTCGGCCCACAGTTCGATCTGGGCGATGGTCTGGTTGGCGAACGAGCTGCTCATCACGTACGACGGGTGGCCCGTGGCGCAGCCCAGGTTCACCAGGCGGCCCTTGGCCAGGATGATCAGCTTCTTGCCGTCCGGGAACACCACGTGGTCAACCTGCGGCTTGATCTCGTCCCATTCGTACTTCTCGATCGACGCGATGTCGATCTCGTTGTCGAAGTGACCGATGTTGCAGACGATGGCCTGGTCCTTCATCTTTGCCATGTGGTCATGCGTGATCACGTGGTAGTTGCCGGTGCAGGTCACGAAGATGTCGCCGTGTTCGGCGGCGTAGTCCATCGTCACCACGCGGTAGCCTTCCATGGCGGCCTGCAGTGCGCAGATCGGGTCGATCTCGGTCACCCACACCTGGGCCGACAGCGCGCGCAGCGCCTGGGCGCTGCCCTTGCCCACGTCGCCGTAGCCGGCCACGATGGCGATCTTGCCGGCGATCATCACGTCGGTGGCGCGCTTGATGCCGTCCACCAGCGATTCACGGCAGCCGTACAGGTTGTCGAACTTGCTCTTGGTCACCGAGTCGTTCACGTTGATGGCCGGGAACTTCAGTTCACCCTTTTGTGCCATCTGGTACAGGCGGTGCACGCCCGTGGTGGTTTCCTCGGTCACGCCGCGGATGGCTTCCAGGTTACGGCTGTACCAGCTCGGATCCTTGGCCAGCTTTTCCTTGATGGCCGCGAACAGGTAGGTTTCTTCCTCGCTGGTCGGCTTGGCAATCAGCGATGCATCCTTCTCGGCGCGGGCGCCCAGGTGCAGCAGCAGCGTGGCGTCGCCGCCGTCGTCCAGGATCATGTTCGGCGTCTCGCCGTTGGTCCAGTCGAAGATGCGGTGCGTGAAGTCCCAGTATTCCTTCAGCGATTCGCCCTTGAACGCAAATACCGGCGTGCCCGTTGCGGCGATCGCGGCGGCGGCATGGTCCTGCGTCGAGTAGATGTTGCACGAGGCCCAGCGCACGTCGGCGCCCAGTGCCTTGAGCGTTTCGATCAGCACGGCGGTCTGGATCGTCATGTGCAGCGAACCGGCGATGCGGGCACCCTTGAGCGGCTGGGCGGCGGCGAATTCGTCGCGGATTGCCATCAGGCCCGGCATTTCGGTTTCGGCGATGGCGATTTCCTTGCGGCCCCAGCCGGCCAGGCCGATGTCGGCCACGATGTAGTCTTGCTTGAGGTCAGTCACAGCGTTCATGAGTCACTCCGTTCGATGTAGAAGTGGACGCAGGGACGGGAGGAATGTGGCCGCGCCACGCACGATGCACGTAGCACGTGACATTTGGCTGGCAGGCAGACAGGTCGACTCGCGTCCGTGCAAACCACGGAACAGCGAGCGCCGTTGAGACAGTCCGAGCCTGGCGAATGGCGAGCCATCCGTTGCAACGCTCCTCGGAGTGGCGGTATTGTAGCGTGCCTGTTCGCGACCTGTGGCGCGAACCCCTAGATTTTTTCCGGCTTTTTGCCAGCTTTTTGTTTCCGATTGTTCGCGCCTTGCACATGCTCCCCACGCCACCCCGCACCCTGACCATCGCCGGTTCCGACTCCGGTGGCGGCGCCGGCATCCAGGCGGACCTGAAGACCTTTGCCGCGCTCGGCTGTTTTGGCACGAGCGCGATCACGGCCATCACGGCCCAGAACACGCTGGGCGTGACCGGCGTGCATGCCATCCCGGCCGACATGGTGGCCGCGCAGATCGACGCGGTGGCCAGCGATATCGGCGTGGATGCGGCCAAGACCGGCATGCTCGGCACGGCCGCCATCGTCGAGGCCGTGGCCGGCGCCGTGGACCGTCACGGTATCCGCAAGCTTGTGGTGGACCCGGTCATGATCTCGACCTCGGGCGCCACGCTGTCAGACGACGCAACCAGCCAGGCAATGGTCAGGCTGCTGTTCCCGCGTGCGATGCTGGTCACGCCGAACCTGCCGGAAGCGTCTTACCTGCTGGGCCGCCGCATCGCGCGTCGTGCCGAGATGGAAAGCGCCGCCGCCGACCTGCTGGCCATGGGTTGCCAGGCCGTGCTGCTCAAGGGTGGGCATCTGGAGGACGATGGCCCCGGCGCCACGGGTCTCGATGACCTCCTGATGCTTGCCGACGGCACCACGCGCGTGTACACGCATCCGCGCATCGACACGCCGAACCTGCACGGCACCGGCTGCACGCTGGCTGCCGCCATCGCCGCGCAACTGGCGCGCGGCAACGCGCTGCCCGACGCCGTGGGCACCGCGCTCGACTATGTCGCCCAGGCAATTGCCGCCGGCGCGCAGTATCGCATCGGGGCCGGCAACGGCCCGCTCAATCACGGCTTCGCGCCACGGGTACTGGGGTAAATCGACATGCAAACGCTGACCAACGTCGACTTGCGCGACGACCCTGCCGCGCGCTGGTACGTAAAGAATGAAACCGTACAGGTGGTTTTCGCCGCCGAACCGGGCGAACTGATCAGCCGCGAAGGCCCGAACCGGTATGGGCGCGGCGATGCCATCGTGACCGGCGCCACGGGCGACCGCTGGGTGGTCTCCCGCGAACGGTTCGACGCGCGCTACGTCGCCGCCGGGCCGCACGCCCATGGCGAGGCCGGCCCCTATCGGAACCAGCCGGTGCCGGTGCTAGCCCGGGAAATGGCGCAAGCGTTCGCGATCGAGCGCTCGGCTGGTGGCGACGTACTGACCGGCAAGCCGGGCGACTGGCTGATGCAATATGCGCCCGGCGACTATGGCATCACCGAGCGAGTGCGGTTCCTGGCCGTCTATCGACCGGCCGAAACGTCGCCGGCGCCGCAGGGTTAATTTCCGCCGGCCAACTGCACGAGCTTGAACGACGCGCGGGCCACGCAGCACACCGTGCCTGACGCGTCGCGGGCCTCGCCCTCGCAGAAGGCAATCTTGTTGCCACGGCGAATGCAACGCGATTCGAACGTCAGTTCCCCGCGCGCGGCCGACAGGAAATGCGTCGACATGTCGATCGTGATCACGCCCACGTCCAGCGGCGCGTGCGAGCGTGCCGCGCCGCTCAGCGTGAAGTCCAGTACCGCCATCAATGTGCCGCCATGCACGTCACCACGGCTGTTCACCACATTGGCATTGGCCGGCAGGCGCGTGCGGCACAGGCCCTCTTCCATGTACTCGGGCTGCAGGCCCAGCAGGCGCATCAGCGGAATGTCGATGCCGAAGTAAGGCTTTTCGGGGGTGCCAGGCGCGGCGGGGATGATCTGGGTCACAGCTGTTTCCTCTCTGCAGGGTTCCGTATGGCGGAACCTCATTCCTTTGATGACTGGATGGAGAGGATATGCGGAATGGCGTGGCACGACCAGCGTCAATGGCCGGTTAGCGCCCAAACTTTCGCTCCCCTCTCCCGCCTGCGCCGCCTCCTGGAGAGGGCTGGGGGAGAGCCGGAGCGTCAACACCGACGCAACGGTCACACAAACAACGCGTTCAGCCCGTTCACTGCCGCAGGCACATCGCTGGCCTCGGTAATCGCGCGCACCACGGCCGCGCTGCCCACGCCCACGGCCAGTACCTCACGCATATTGCTGGCATTCACGCCGCCGATACCAACCAGCGACGGAATCACCGGCTTCATCAGCTTCACGTACGACTGGAACCGTCCCATGCCTTGCGGCTGGGTCGGCATGATCTTGGTCGTGGTCGGGAAGATCGCTCCGAGCGCCAGGTAGCTGGGCGCAAGCGCCGCCACCCGCAGCATTTCGGCATAGCCATGCGTCGAGACGCCAAGGCGCAGACCCGAGGCGCGAATCGCATCGAGATCGGCTTCGTCTAGATCTTCCTGTCCGAGGTGGATGCCGTAGATACCGCTGTCACCGCCGCAGGCGGCGTGATGGTCGATGGCCACGCGCCAGTGGTCATTGATAAACAGCCGTGACGCCGAGCCCTTGGCGGCCTTGGCGGCGCGCGCAATCTCGGCCTTCACGGCGGCGGCATCGTCGGACTTGAAGCGCAGTTGCACGGTCGGCACCTGCAGCGGCACGAGCTTTTCGATCCATGCCGCCGTGGGCATGACCGCATAGAGGCCAAGGTCCGGAGGGCACGGCGCGAACGCCTTCGCAGGTTGGTCGGGAGACGCCAGCGCTGCGTGGCGAACGCGCGGAAAGCGTGCAAAGTCGCTCGGCCAGGTCGCGCTGCCCGGCTGCCATGCGCGGGCGATGCACAACGCATCATGCGCCGGGAAATGCAGCGACAGTGCCGCACACAGCACCGCCACGAAGGCCGGCGAATGCGCGGTGTCGTCGTCGGCGCCCACCTCGAGCACCCAGGTGCCCATCGGCGAACGCACGGTGTCGATCCAGCGGCCGCCCTCACGCTCCGATTCGATCAGCACGGCATTGGCCGCGCTGACACGGTCGATCTCGACGGCGGTCGCCTCGCCATCCGATAACACCACGTCGTGATGGCCCAGCGTAGCCGGCGCGTTGGCAACCTGCCATGCCTGCCACGGCGCTTCGTCACGGCCGAACATCGTGGCGAAGCGTTGCATCAGGTCTTCGAACATTGCGGCGTCGATGGCCGCGGCAACTCCCTGGCGCGTCATGCACGATCCTCCGCGCCTTCGGCATGCCAGAACGGCATGCCAACCACGGGCGTGCTGGCCTGCGCCACCTCACGCTCGGGCATCGGCCCGGCGAGGTACGCGGTACGGCCCGCCTCGACGGCCAGCGCAAATGCGCGTGCCATGTTCACCGGATAAGCGGCCTGCGCCACGGCAGTATTGAGCAGCACGCCGTCGTAGCCCCACTCCAGCACCTGAGCCGCGTGCGACGGCAGGCCGAGGCCCGCATCGACGATCAGCGGCGTATCGGGCAAGCGGTCGCGCAGCGTGCGCATCGCGTGCGGGTTCACCGCGCCCCGGCCCGTGCCAATCGGCGCAGCCCACGGCATCAGCGCCTGGCAGCCCACGTCGAGCAGCCGACGGCACAGCACCAGGTCCTCGGTGCAATACGGCAGCACCTTGAAGCCTTCCTTGATCAGCGTCTCCGCCACGGCGGGCATGTTCAGCGTATCGGGCTGCAGCGTGTAGTCATCGCCAATCAGTTCGAGCTTGATCCAGTCGGTCTCGAATACCTCGCGCGCCATCATGGCCGTGGTGATGACTTCCTGTGCCGCGAAGCAGCCGGCGGTGTTCGGCAACACCGGTACGCCCAGCTTGCGCAGCATCTGCCAGAACGTCTCGCCACCGAGCGTCTGGCCATCGCCACTGCCCACCGCGGTCTGGCGGCGCAGCGCAACCGTGATCATGGCCGGGCGCGACGCTTCCACGGCGGCCTGCAGCGTGGCAGGCGACGGGTAGCGGGAAGTGCCCAGCAGCAGGCGTGAATCGAATGATTCCCCGTACAGCACGAACGGATCGCGCAGGGTTTCGGCAGGTTCGAATGTCATGGTGGCTTAGCCTCCCGTCACGGGTTGCACGAGGTCGATCTGGTCGCCCGCGGCGAGCGATGTATTGGCATGCGCGGTACGCGGAACAAACTGGCCATTCACCGCGGCGGCGAATGGCGGCGCGATGGCGGCTGCCGTCACCGCGTCGGCCAGCGTCGCGGCATCGGGCAGTTCCAGCGATCGGCCATTGAGCAGGATTTGCATGATGTCTTCTTGATTAATGCAGCGTGCCGCCCGCATCGGCCAGCACGCCGTGCGCAGGCTGCGCTGGCTCCTGCACCGACTCGATCATGCCGGGCCAGCGTAGCGCAGACGGCACCGCATGCGCGGCCGGATCGCCGGCCAGCATGGCGCGCACCACGTGGCATGCGGCTTCGGTCACGGCCGGCGCAATCAGCCAGCCGTGCCGATACAGTCCGTTCACGCGCACCACACGCGCTTGCTGGTCCACCCGGATCGCGGGCAGATGGTCGGGACGCGTGGGTCGGCGCTGCACATTGAGTTCAAGCACGCGCGCCTCGCCAAACGCGGGATGCAGCGAGTGCGCGGCCGACAGCAGTTCGAGCGCGGAACGCACGCTCATCGGCGAGTCGTCCTCGCTTTCGATTTCGGTGGCGCCGATCACGTAGAGATCGTTGGGCTTCGGCGCGATGTAGATCGGGTAGCGCGGATGCAGCAGGCGCACCGGGCGATGCAGCTTCACATCGGGCGCGTGTACGCGGACCACTTCGCCACGCAGGCCGCGCAGGCCCGGCAGGGCCTTTTCGCGGGCGCCGGACGAATCGGTCCACGCGGCACGTGCGCCAAGGCCGCGACAGTCGAGCACCACGTCGGCACGGATGCCGAGCGACGGCAACGCATCGGCGTCGACTTCGCCCGCTTCCCACACGCAGTGCATGCCGCCCGCAATCGCGCAGGCCAGCAATGCGCGCATGGCGCCACGGTTGTCGAGCTGCCCTTCGCCTTGCAGCAGCAGGCCCTGGGGAAAGCGCCCGGCCAACGCCGGCTCCACCTGGCCCACGCCATTGCCGTCGAGCGCGCGCAGGCGTGCCTGCACCAGTTCGGGAGGCGCCACCGCGCGCATGCGGCCGGTGAACAGCGACACTTCACTGCGGTCACGTGCGTGCCACACCACGAGCGTGCCATCTTCCTGGAAAAACACGGGTTCGGGCAGCGCCTGGATCCAGCTGCGCCACAGGTCGACACTGGCAATGCCGAGGTCAACGATACGCCGTTCGGCGATTGCCGATTCGGCCAGCGGCGCCAGCATGGCCGCCGCGACATGCGCGGCGGAACCGCTGCCGTCGGGGCCGCCACGCTCCACCAGCGCCACGCGGGCGCCTGCGCGTACCAGTTGCCAGGCGGACAAACGCCCGGCCAGGCCGGCGCCAAGGATGGCGACATCGAAGGACTGTACTGCTGTCATGGGCTTGTATGCCGGCGGCATGGGCAAACGGTTGCGCCGTCCGGCCTCCAGTTGGGTGAATACCGCCGCGCCGCGTGGGGGCGCCGCGCGCGGGACTCTGGTACTTCTGTTACTGCGGTGATGCCACTACCGGGCACGGCCGCGAGGCCGTGCCCGTCCTGCAAGACAATGCGTGGTGGCTTACGAGTAGATCTTCGCGCCCGACTTCACGAACTCGATCGACTTCTCTTCCATGCCACGTTCGGCCGCGGGCAGCGATGCCGCGTAGTCGCGCACTTCCTGCGTGATCTTCATCGAGCAGAACTTCGGCCCGCACATCGAGCAGAAGTGGGCGATCTTCGCGCCTTCGGCCGGCAGCGTTGCATCGTGGAACGAACGTGCACGCTCGGGATCGAGGCCCAGGTTGAACTGGTCTTCCCAGCGGAACTCGAAGCGCGCCTTGGACAGCGCATTGTCACGCAACTGCGCGCCAGGCCAGCCCTTGGCCAGGTCGGCGGCGTGGGCGGCGATCTTGTACGTGATGATGCCTTCGCGCACGTCTTCCTTGTCCGGCAGGCCCAGGTGTTCCTTCGGCGTGACGTAGCACAGCATGGCCGTGCCCATCCAGCCGATATTGGCGGCACCAATGCCGCTGGTGATGTGGTCGTAGCCCGGCGCGATGTCGGTGACCAGCGGTCCCAGCGTGTAGAACGGCGCCTCGTAGCAATGCTTGAGCTCTTCGTCCATATTGGCCTGGATGCGCTGCAGCGGCACGTGGCCCGGGCCCTCGATCATGACCTGCACATCGTGTTCCCATGCCTTGGCCGTCAGTTCGCCCAGCGTGCGCAGCTCACCGAATTGCGCGTCGTCGTTCGAATCGGCGATACAGCCCGGACGCAGGCCATCACCGAGGCTGAACGACACGTCGTACGCCTTCATGATTTCGCAGATCTCGTCGAAGCGCGTGTACAGGAAGTTTTCCTTGTGGTGGGCCAGGCACCACTTGGCCATGATCGAGCCGCCGCGCGACACGATGCCGGTCACGCGATCGGCGGTCATCGGCACGTAGCGCAGCAGCACGCCGGCGTGGATCGTGAAATAGTCCACGCCCTGCTCGGCCTGCTCGATCAGCGTGTCGCGGAACATTTCCCAGGTCAGGTCCTCGGCGATGCCACCGGTCTTGTCCAGCGCCTGGTAGATCGGCACCGTGCCGATGGGTACCGGCGAGTTGCGCAGGATCCATTCACGCGTTTCGTGGATGTGCTTGCCGGTGGACAGGTCCATGATGGTGTCGGCGCCCCAACGGATCGACCACACCATCTTTTCCACTTCCTCGGCCAGCGACGACGTCACGGCGGAGTTGCCGAGATTGCCGTTGATCTTCACGCGGAAGTTGCGGCCGATGGCCATCGGCTCCAGTTCCGTGTGGTTGATGTTGGCGGGGATGATCGCGCGGCCGGCGGCAATTTCACGGCGCACGAATTCCGGCGTCATGTCTTCCGGACGCAGCGGCAGCGCGGCGCCGAGCGCATTGCCCGGGTGCTGGCGCAGCAGCGCCTTGTACTCGGGCTTGTCGTAGAGCGCCTGCAGGTTCAGCGATTCACGCAGCGCCACGTATTCCATCTCGGGCGTGATGATGCCGCGGCGCGCGTAGTGCATCTGCGACACATTCGCGCCAGCCTTGGCGCGACGCGGATTGGTCAGTTGCGCGAAACGCAGGTGCGCGGTGGCCGGATCGTTGGCACGTGCCAGGCCGTATTCCGACGACAGGCCGGGCAACACTTCCGTATCGTTGCGTTCGGCAATCCACTGGGCGCGCACGGGTGGCAGGCCGGCCTTCAGGTCGATATGCACGTCGGGATCGCTGTACGGACCCGAGGTGTCATAGACCGGGATCGGCGGGTTGGCCATCTCGCCCTTGTCGGTGCGTGTGGCCGTTTGCAGGATCGTGCGCAGTGGCACACGAATGTCCGGGCGGCTGCCGGTCAGGTAGGTCTTGCTGGAAGCCGGATAGGCAAATTTCTGGTCGAGATCGCTTTCCAGCGATTCAAACGAAGCGGCGGGGGCAGTACGGGCCATGGGTGTCGTCCTCTCTCTTGCGGGGATGGACGAAACCAGGAGCCCTGTGAGCCGGCCTGCGCGGCTGGGCCGGCGGCGGCGTCCCGGTGCGGAAATCCCGCGGGACAAGAGCGATTCGGTTCATGTGAAACTTCCCACGCCGGTACTAGCCGGATCGGGTTCGAAGGGACTCTCTCAGCCGCCCGGCCCATCCGGACGGCACCCCTGTTTCATCCAACGGGGTGAATTTAAGCACAAGGGCTTGCGCCGCGCTACCCAAAATTCTGTCGCGGCTGTCGTGCATCACGGTATCGGAATGCCATGCTGCGCTGCACGATACGCGCAAAGTGGGCAGGGCGACGCTTCGCGGACCAGTTTTCCCATGTGTATTGCGAACGGCTGGATTGCCGTACCATGGCCCGCAGCAGGTAGTCCGTATTTCAACAGCGGCCGCCAGTGCCGCCCCAGGAGATGTCATGACCGCCACATCCGTCGCCTTGGATAGCGCGCACACTCACGGCGTGTTCAACCAGGTGCCCGACCTTGCCGGCTACAACCTGTTCGACACCGATCCCGGCCTGCGCACGACACTGGACCGGCTCGGCGGCAGTTGGCACACCGATGCGCTGTCCACCTATGGATCAAGGCTCGGCGAAGCCGAGGTACAGGGTTGGGCGGCCGATGCCAACCGGTTCGCGCCGGAACTGCACACGCACAGCCGCACCGGCGAACGCATCGACCAGGTTCAGTTTCATCCCGCGTGGCATCAGCTGCTGGCATTGCTGCGTAGCCAGCAACTGCAGGCCCTGCCATTCGTGCAACCGCGCGCGGGGGTATGGGCCGCGCGCACGGCCGGTTACTACCTGCAGGCCCAGGTCGAATCGGGGTCGCTGTGTCCCACCACGATGACGCTGGCCAGCATTCCTGTCCTGGGCAAGGAACCGGCCCTGTTCCGCGATCTCGAACCCCGCCTCTACGCGAAGGAGCACGATCCGCGCGACCTGCCCTGGCGCGACAAGACTGCCGTGATGATCGGCATGGGCATGACGGAAAAGCAGGGCGGCTCCGATGTGCGCGCCAATACGACCGTGGCCATGCCCGTGCGTGGCGAGGGGCGCGGGGCCGAATATGCGCTGACCGGGCACAAATGGTTTTTCTCGGCGCCGATGTGCGATGCGCACCTGGTGGTGGCGCGCATGGGTGCGGCCGATGGCCCCCTGTCATGCTTCTTCGTGCCGCGCTTTCGCGACGATGGCAGCAAGAATCCGATCCTGATCCAGCGGCTCAAGGATAAGCTCGGCAACCGTTCCAATTCGAGCAGTGAAGTGGAATTCCGCGGCGCCACCGGCATCCTGATCGGCGAGGAAGGCCGCGGCATTCCCACCATCATCGAGATGGCCACCAATACCCGGCTCGATTGCGTGATCGGCAGCGCGGCGCTGCTGCGCGCGGGACTGGTGCAGGCGCTGCATCACGCGCGCCATCGCATGGCGTTCGGCAAGCTGCTGGCCGACCAGCCGCTGATGCGCAATGTGCTGGCCGACCTGGCGCTGGAGTCCGAGGCGGCCGCGCTCATGATGATGGCGCTGGCCAATGCGTTCGAACACGCCGACGACGATCCGCTGGCCGCGGCCTGGAAACGCGTGATGACGCCGGCCGCCAAGTTCTGGATCTGCAAGCGCGCGCTGGAAGCCACCGGCGAGGCCATGGAAGTCTGGGGCGGCAACGGCTATGTCGAGGAAGGGCCGATGGCGCGGCTGTATCGCGAAGCACCGGTCAATTCGATCTGGGAAGGCTCGGGCAACATCATGTGCCTTGACGTCTTGCGTGCGTTGCAACGCAACCCCGACGATGGCGCACGCATCATGCAGGACCTGGCGCGCCTGTCCAATGGCCACGCCGCGGTGCGCGCGGAACTGGCGTCGCTGCAGGCCATGCTGCACGGTCCGGCCGATGCGCTCGAAGCCAGCGCGCGCCGCTTTGCGCAGGGACTGGTACTGACCGCGCAGGCGGCGCTGATGATCGCGCATGGCCACGCAGAATCGGCCGAGCAGTTCGTGGCAAGCCGTCTGGGCCGCCAGCATGGCCGTGTCTTCGGCACGCTGGATGCAGATATCGGCACTTTGATCCGCATCACGGACCGCGCCTGGCCTCGCTGAACTTATAGTGTGCGGAGATCGCACAGCACGTGCTGCATTGCGGCATGTCCATCTTCAGGGGCCATGCGCCCCGCCGTAAACGTTGTGGCGACGGGCTCCCGCCCGCTGCGAAAACCAAGTCGCCACAACGGACGGCACGCGCCAAGTAACGTGTGCCGCCACATCCCCCATGAATATCAGCAAACGTCTGCTTCTCACGCTGTCCCTCGCGTTACTCGCCTTACTCTTCGTCGGCCTTGGCGGTATCTGGCAGATGAACCAGTCGGAAAAACGCTTCGAATACTTCAACGACAACACGCTCGGCAGCGTGCGTGACCTCAACAACGTCAGCAATGCGCTGGCCAACATCCGCGTGGCACTGTATCGCCATGCCATGACCGACGACGTCAACGCAAAGGCCGATGCCGAAGCCATGCTGGAGCGCTCCAACAAGCGCTTCGACGACCTGCTGGCCAAGTACGAACGCGATGATATTTCCGACGAAACCGACCGGAAGTTTCTTGAGGCCGATCGCGCTGCCATCAAGCACTACCGGGACCAGTTCGGCGCGTTTCTCGAACGCTCCAGGAACAGCGACTTCGCCGCCACCCAACAGATGCTGACCGCGGGGGAGCTGCACCTGGCCTCCACCGCCGTGCGCAAGAACCTGGACGAGCATCTCGAATACAACACGAAGCTTGGCGACGAAGCCGTGGCGCACAACAAGGCACAACATCAAACATCGGTACGCGTATTTTCGATTGTGATCGTGATCGCGGTCGTGCTCACGGCCTTCATGGCGATCGGACTGTATCGTCGCATCCGCAGCAGCCTTGAAGAGATCCAGGGCACGCTGTTGCATGTCAGCACGTCGCTCGATCTCGATCGCCGCGCGCCGGTAGACCGTCTCGATGAAGTCGGCCTGACCGCGCAATCGTTCAATACGCTGATCGAGCGCGTGTCCGGCACGTTGCGCGAAGTACGCCGCTCCACCGATTCGGTGAGCGTGGCCGCCGCGCAGATTGCCGCGGGCAACGTCGACCTGTCGTCGCGCACCGAGCAGCAGGCCGCATCGCTGGAAGAAACCGCATCGAGCATGGAGCAGCTCACGGCCACCGTGCGCCAGAATGCCGAGAATGCGCGCCAGGCCTCGTCACTGGCATCGAATGCGGCCCTGGTGGCCGATGAAGGCAATCATTCCGTGCAGCAGATGGTGGATACGATGGGCGCCATCAGCACCAGCTCGGAGCGCATCGCCGAGATCACGAACCTGATTGAAGGCATCGCCTTCCAGACCAATATCCTGGCACTGAACGCCGCCGTGGAAGCGGCGCGTGCCGGTGAGCAAGGCCGCGGCTTTGCGGTGGTGGCCGGCGAAGTGCGCAGCCTGGCGCAACGCTCGTCGAGCGCGGCCAAGGAAATCAAGGAACTGATCGAGGCATCGGTCGACACCGTGCGCACCGGCTCCACGCAGGCGGAAGGCGTAGGCAACACGATGACCGAGATCCGTCATGCCGTGAAGCGCGTGTCGGACATCATCGCCGAGATCTCGGCGGCATCGCAGGAACAGAGCGCGGGTATCGAGCAGGTCGGCCATGCCGTGGGCCAGATGGACCAGGTTACGCAACAGAACGCGGCGCTCGTCGAGGAAGCGGCTGCCGCCGCGCAATCGCTGGACGAACAGGCCGGCAAGCTGCGCGACATGGTGGGACAGTTCCAGATGCGCGGGTAATCTGCTGTCCGTGTTCTCCCCTCTCCCGCGTTGTGGGAGAGGGGAGCAAACCAACCAGCAGCAATTCAATCCGCCACCGCTGTCTCCGTAATCCGCAGCGTGACATGCGGCGCATAGCGGATCAGGTCATGCGCACGCTCGCCGATCATGATCGCCGGTGCGTTGGTGTTACCACCAATCAGCGTCGGCATGATCGACGCATCCACCACCCGCAAACCCTCCACGCCGCGCACGCGCAACTGCGGGTCCACCACGGCCAGCGCGTCCATGCCCATGCGGCATGTGCCTACCGGGTGATAGATCGTATCGGCGTGCTTGCGGATCAGCGCGCGCGCCGCGTCGTCGTCACTGCCGTCCAGCCGCAGTCCTTCCGAGTACAGCTCCCGCCCGCCGAACACGGCCAGCGGCGCCTGGGCAAAGATGTCGCGCACGATGCGCAGGCCAGCCAGCATGTCCTCCATGTCCTGCGGATCCGACAGGTAGCGCGGGTCGATGCGCGGGGCGTCGCGCATGTCCGGTGAAGCCAGTCCGACCAGGCCACGGCTACGCGGCCGCAGCACGCAGACGTGGCAGGAATAGCCATGTCCGAAATTCACGCTGCGCATATGGTTGTCGGCCATGCCCACCACAAAGTGCAACTGCAGATCGGGTTCGGCCAGTCCGGGGCGGCTGCGTACGAACGCACCGGCTTCCGCGAAGTTCGAGGTCATCATGCCGGAGCGGTCACGCCGGTACCGCAGGTATTCGCCGATCAACCTGCGCACCGCGCCGGGCGATATCCCGAACAGCTCGGGCGCCGCCACGCGCTTGTGCAGGATGATGTCGAGGTGGTCCTGTAGATTGCCGCCAACACCGGCCAGGTCATGCACCACGGCAATGCCGTGCTCCTGCAGATGTCGGGCCGGGCCCACGCCCGAAACCATCAGCAATTGCGGCGAGCCGAACACCCCCGCCGAGACGATGACCTCGCGACGCGCACGCAGCACGACCTCCTGGCCATCGCGCCAGGCCAGCACACCCACCGCGCGACGCTTTTCGAAGAGGATGCGAAGCACCTGTGTGCCGGTCATCACCTGCAGATGGCTGCGCCCGCCATTGCGGTTACGGTCGCGCTCATTGCCACCATGCAGGTAGGCACGCGCCGCATTCCAGCGTTCACCGTTGTGCTGCGTGACCTGGTACCAGCCAACACCCTCCTGCTCCTCGCCATTGAAATCGTCGTTGCGCACGATGCCGGCATGCTGAGCCGCATCGATGAAATGCTGGCCAAACGGATTGGGCGAGCGCAGGTCGCTGACATGCAGCGGACCGGTGCCACCATGCAGCGGATCGTCGTCGTGGCCGGCCACGCGTTCGTTGCATTCGGCACGCCGGAAATACGGCAGCACGTCGTCCCATGCCCAGCCGTCGCAGCCCGCGGCGGCCCAGCCATCGTAGTCGCTCGGGCGGCCGCGCACATAGATCATGGCGTTGATCGACGAAGATCCGCCCAGGCCCCGGCCGCGCGGCTGATAGCCGCGCCGGCCGCCGAGTTCGTCCTGGGGCACGGTCTGGTAGCCGTAATTGCGCGCGCCGGCGCGCGGCAGCATGGCCGCACAGCCAGCGGGTGTGCGCACCAGCACATGATGATCGTGTGCACCTGCCTCGAGCAGCGCGATCGTGTCGCTGCCACTGTCAGCCAACCGCCCCGCCAGTGCACAGCCGGCCGAGCCGGCGCCCACGACGAGATAGTCAAAAGTCGTTTCCATCTGTCTCCCCGCGTGTCCGGTGCCGATCCAGTCCCCGGCGGACGTCCGCTGCGAAAATAAAGTGTAGGCGCTGCCGTCGGGCCGGTGAAGGGGGCAGAGGGCGGCAGCCCGCATTGGCGCCCGCCGGTGCGAGACGTTTGAAGGGAAGGCTCGATTGATTCCATTGATATAACGCGCGTGCTGCCTTATGGTGCGCGATGGCCCATGGAATACAGCCCCCGGGAAGGAGACCGCCAATGAGAGAAGTGCCCGCCATGTCCACTGTGTTCGATGCCATGCGCGCCGCATCGCGCCACGACCAGAGCCCGGCATGGGAGGTCCGGGCCGACCGGTTGCGCCGGCTCAAGCGCCTGGTGCGCGACAACCACCTGGCCATCGCCGAGGCCATCAGCGCGGATTTCACCAATCGGCCACGTCAGGAAACCGCGTTGCTGGAAGTTTTCCCGAGCCTGGCCGGTATCGATGATGCACTGCGGCATGGCAAGCGCTGGATGCGTGTGCGCCGGGCCCGCACCGGACTCTGGTTCAAACCTGCAAAGTCGCGCCTGATGCCGCAGCCGCTGGGCGTGATCGGCATCGTGGTGCCGTGGAACTATCCGCTCTACCTGACCATCGGCCCGCTGGCCGGTGCGCTGGTGGCGGGCAATCGGGCCATGGTCAAGCTGTCGGAATACACGCCACGTTTTTCCGAACTGTTCGCGCGGCTGGTGCAAGCCACGTTCGCGCCCGATGAAGTGGCCGTGATCAACGGCGATGCCGACGTGGCCGCCACGTTCAGCGCGCTGCCGTTCGACCACCTGCTGTTCACGGGCTCGACCAATGTCGGCCATCATGTGATGAAGGCCGCCGCGGCAAACCTGACGCCGGTGACGCTGGAGCTGGGCGGAAAGTCGCCGGCCATCATCGGTCCCGGCGCCGATTTCGAACGCGCGGTGGAACGGATCCTGGTTGGCAAGCTGCTCAACGCGGGCCAGACCTGTATCGCGCCGGACTATGTACTGGTGGCAGCCGAGCAGCGCGACCGCTTTGCGCAGGCCGCGCGACGCGTGGTGGATCGGCTCTATCCCGATATCGCGCGCAACCCCGACTACACCAGCATCATCAGCCCCCGGCATTTCGACCGGCTGGTATCGATGATCGACGCCGCTGGTGCGGCCGGCGCTGGCGTGGTGCCATTGACCGATGCGATGCCCAACGCCACTGTACGGCAGTTGCCGCCGGTGCTGTTGATCGACGTACCGGACGACGTCAAGGCCATGCAGGAGGAGATCTTCGGGCCGGTGCTGCCCGTGGTGACCTATCGCAGCATCGACGACGCCATCGCATTCGTCAACGCGCGGCCGCGACCTCTGGCGTTGTATGTATTCGACAAGCACAGCAATGTCGTGGATCGCGTGATGCAGCAGACGGTGGCCGGTGGCGTCACTGTCAACGACACGCTGTTCCATATTGCCCAGGACGACCTGCCGTTTGGCGGTGTCGGCCCAAGCGGCATGGGTGTCTATCACGGCGAGGCCGGCTTCGAGACGTTCTCGAAACTCAAACCGGTGTTCCACCAGGCCAGCTTCAATGGCGCGGGCCTGCTCAAGCCGCCCTACGGCAAACGCTTCGAGTCGATGCTGAAGATGCTGATGCGCTAGGGAGGCAGGTCGGAAGGCGTGTTTTCAGGCCGCCAGCATGGGCTTGCCCAGCATGCGCGACAGCACGGCCTCTGGCGAATGGGTACGGTCGCCGATCGCGGCCGGATCCAGATAGATCGTCTGTTCCATCATCGCCTTGCCGCGCATGGCCGCATGCAGCAACTGGTCGCTGAACACGATCCATGTGGCGCCGGGCGGGAAATGAAACTCCTGCTGCGGCACCGTCTTCTGGTACTCGAGATCGGCCTTGGCCAGGTCATGCAACTGGAGCATGCGGTGGTCGTACTCGCTGCGCGTGCGCTTGGTGATATGCAGCGTCTTCATCAGCCATGCCTGGCCCGGCCACATGCCATGTGTCTGGGGCACGAAGCGCTGCGCGAAATCGCCGAACGGCTCGCCCACGCGCCACACCCGCGACGCTTCCGGATCGATATTGTGGAAGACGCGCAGCAGGCGCTTGCCCAGCATCGGATTCGACGGAAACGAATCCACGTGCAGGCGTGTATCGTCCTTGCGCCAGCTCACCGGGCGGCCGGCGATCTCGCTTGGCCGCAGCGAGGTGCCCGCGCGCGTCATGTGCGGCAGGTATTCGGGCAGCAGCGCGCGGATCAGCGCTTCGCTCGACTGCGCATAACGGTGGATCAGGTTGTAGAGCTCGGTCAGGTCCTGCTCGGTACCAGCGGCGCCGCGCACGGCCCGGTCGTCGGCACGCAGGTTGATGTTCTTTGACTTGCCATCCGAGTAACGCGGATCGAGAAAGCGCTCTTCGCCAGGCTGGAAGCGGAAATGCAGGTTCGGGAAGTACAGCACGGCGCCCTGCTCCAGCTCGCGGCGCAGCGTGGCGCGCGTTTCGGGTGTTACCTCGGGCGACCAGTCGGTGTACGGCTGGGTGCGGATCAGGTCCAGGGACATGGCGGTTCCGTGAAGATCGGTTTGACCGGATTCTACTCGCTTGGCGCCTCGCGCCAACGTGATGCGCCGGCAACAAAAAACCCCGCGGTCCGGATGGACCAGCGGGGTTTCGAGCAAGCCCGGGAAAGGCTTACAGACCGGCGGCGGCGCGCAGCGCAGCTGCCTTGTCGGTGGCTTCCCACGAGAATTCCGGCTCTTCACGGCCAAAGTGACCGTAGGCGGCGCTCTTCTCGTAGATCGGACGCAGCAGGTCCAGCATCTGCACGATACCCTTCGGACGCAGGTCGAAGTGCTCCTGCACCAGCTCGGCAATCTTCTCGTCGGAGATCTTGCCGGTGCCTTCGGTGTAGACGGTCACGTTGATCGGGCGAGCCACGCCGATCGCGTAGCTGACCTGCACCTGGCACTGACGCGCCAGGCCGGCTGCCACCACGTTCTTGGCCACATAGCGAGCGGCGTACGCGGCCGAACGGTCGACCTTCGACGGATCCTTGCCCGAGAACGCGCCACCGCCGTGCGGCGAAGCGCCACCGTAGGTGTCGACGATGATCTTGCGGCCGGTCAGGCCGCAATCGCCTTGCGGGCCACCGATCACGAAACGGCCAGTCGGGTTCACCAGGTACTTGGTGTCCTTGAGCATGTCGGCCGGCAGCACCGGCTTGATGATCTCCTCGATCACGGCTTCGCGGATCTGGGCCTGCGAGATGTCCGGTGCGTGCTGGGTCGACAACACCACGGTATCCACGCTGTGCGGGCGGCCATCCACGTAACGGACCGTCACCTGCGACTTGGCATCGGGACGCAGCCAGGGCAGGCGGCCGTCACGGCGCAGTTGCGACTGGCGCTCCACCAGACGGTGTGCGTAGTAGATCGGGAACGGCATCAGTTCCGGCGTTTCGTCGCAGGCGTAACCGAACATCAGGCCCTGGTCGCCAGCACCCTGGTTCAGGTAATCGTCCGATGCACGATCCACGCCCTGGGCGATGTCCGGCGACTGCTTGTCGTAGGCCACCAGCACCGCGCAACCCTTGTAGTCGATGCCGTAGTCGGTGTTGTCGTAACCGATGCGCTTGATGGTGTCGCGTGCGACCTGGATGTAGTCGACGTTCGCCGTCGTGGTGATTTCGCCTGCCAGCACCACCAGACCAGTGTTGCAAAGCGTTTCGGCCGCCACACGGGCGTACTTGTCCTGGGCAAGGATGGCGTCCAGGACCGCGTCCGAAATCTGGTCGGCTACTTTATCGGGATGGCCTTCGGAGACAGATTCCGAAGTAAAGAGGAAATCGTTCGACACGATCTTGTTTCTCCAGGTTGGTTAGCTTCGCGCGCCAGCCTCGGGAAACGATGCGGCGACGCTTTAGCGGAATTTAGGCCACTCGGGTAGAGCGGCATCGCCCCGCAAGTTGTCAGTTAACTCGGCGATGCCGGGTATTATACGCGCCTGCCGGCTTCGTTGCAGCGCGCCAATGATGAAAACGCCACAGCCGCTGCCCCGATGCCGCCCGTACTGAAGAAGTACCAAGGAATTCCCCGGCTTGTCGCCGGAATATGTCCCTGACGCCGTCATGACCTTTCTCTTCTGGCTTATTTCCCGCCTGCCCCTGCGCGTACTGCATGCGTTCGGCGGAGCACTTGGCCTGCTCGTGGCGCGACTGCCCGGCCGCTACGGTCGCCGGCTGGTGGAAAACTTCCGGAATGCCTACCCGGACGCCACCGATGCCATGATTGCCGAGGCGGCCCGCAATACAGGCCGCATGATGGTGGAGATGCCGTATTTCTGGAGCCGCAAATCGATCACGGTGCGGACCGACAACTTTGAAAGTTGCCTGTGGCCGCATATGAAGCGCCTGCAGGAACAGGGCAATGGCCTGATCATCCTGACGCCACACATGGGCTGCTTCGAGGTGTTGCCACAGTCGCATGCCGAGCAACGCCCCGTGACGGCGATGTTCAAGCCACCCAACCAGCCCTGGCTGCGCGAGTTCGTCGAACGCATGCGCACCCGGCACAACCTGGCCATGGCCCCTGCCAACCCGCGTGGCGTGCGAATGGTGGTGCGCGCGCTCAAGCGCGGCGAGGCCGTAGGCATCCTGCCCGACCAGGTGCCAAGCGGCGGCGAAGGAGCCTGGGCGCCATTCTTCGGCAAGCCGGCCTATACGATGACGCTGGTGCACAGGCTGCAGCAACTGACAAAAGCCCCCATGGTCATGATCATTGCCGAGCGCTTGCCCCGCGGGGTGGGTTATCGCGGACATCTGCGCGTTCTCGGCGACGACGGCATGCTGCCGGCCGACCCCGTGGCCGCGTGTGCCATGATCAATGCCAACATCGAGCAGATGATCGCGGTTGATCCAACCCAGTATCTGTGGGGCTACAACCGCTACAAGCATCCGGCCGGCGCCGAGTTGCCGCCTGAAACCTTCGGTGCCGCACCGACCGTTTCCACCAACAAGAACCAATGAGCCGCATTTTTACCTGGCTCGGCATCGGGCTGCTGACCGTGCTGGGCAAACTCCCTTATTCGTTCGTGGCCCGCTTCGGCGAGGCACTGGGCGGATTCCTGTACCTGATCCCGAACCCGCGCCGCGAAGTGGTGCGTGCCAACCTGCGCCTGTGTTTCCCGGACAAAAGCGATGCCGAAATCGAGGCGATGTCGCGCGAAACCTATCGCAAGGTGTTCCGCAGCTTTGCCGAGGGCGGCATCTTCTGGACCTGCGACGATGCAAAGATGCGCCGGCTGGTGCAGATCAATGACCAGGCCAACCTGGTGGCACTCGACGGCACCCCGCACATCCTGGTGACGCTGCATCTGTCGGGCCTCGAAGCGGGCGCGATCCGGCTGACGATGCACCTGCGCGACAACGTCGGCCGCTCCGGCGCATCGCTTTATACCGTCCAGAAGAACAAGCTGTTCGACGATTTCCTGAAGGTCGCGCGCGGCCGCTTTGGCGCGAACATGATTTCGCGCAATGACAGCGTGCGCAACATCCTGCGCGTGCTCAAGAAAGGCGAGGCCCTGCAACTGATCTCCGATATGGATTTCGGCGAGCGCGACTCGGAGTTCGTGCCGTTTTTCGGGGTACAGGCCCTGACGCTGACTTCGGTCTCGCGCCTGGCGCGGCTGGCGGGGGCCAAAGTGGTCCCGATCTACACGGAACAGCTTCCCGACTACAAGGGCTATGTGCTGCACATCCTGCCGCCATGGGACAACTACCCGGGCGAGGACGTGACCGACGATACGCGGCGCATGAATGCCTTCTTCGAAGAAGCCATCCGCCCGCGCGTGGCCGACTATTACTGGGTACACAAGCGCTTCAAGCACCGGCCGCCCGGCGAACCCGACATCTACTGATTACAATTGCGAACATGAAACTCCAGTTCACCAAGATGCACGGCGCCGGCAACGATTTCATCGTGCTGGACGGCATCCACCAACAACTCGACCTGACCGACGCGCAGTGGCGCGCGCTGGCCAGCCGGCATTTCGGCATCGGCGCGGACCAGATCCTGATCGTCGAGAAATCCACGCGCGACGACGTCGATTTCCGCTACCGGATCTTCAATTCCGATGGCGGCGAGGTCGAGCACTGCGGCAACGGCGCGCGTTGCTTCGTACGCTTTGTCACTGACAAGGGCATGACGGACAAGCGCTCGGTGCGCGTGGAGGTCATGAACGGCGTGATCACGCTGACGCTGCAGGACGATGGGCAGGTGACCGTAGACATGGGGGCACCCGAACTGATCCCGGCGCGCGTGCCGTTCGTGGCCGATGGCCTGCCGACGCGTCGCGAGGGCGATGACACGCTGTACGGACTGGAAGTCAACGGCCGTACCGAATGGATCTCCGCGGTATCGATGGGTAATCCGCATGCGGTGCAGGTAGTGGACGATGTGGAACAGTTCCCGGTGCTGCAGGATGGCCCCGTGATCGAGCATCACAAGTCGTTTCCGAAGCGCGTCAACGCGGGCTTCATGGCCATCGTCGACCGCCATACCATCGAACTGCGCGTGTTCGAGCGCGGCGCCGGTGAAACCCTTGCCTGTGGCACCGGTGCCTGTGCGGCCGTGGTGGCCGGCATCCGCCGCGGCCTGCTCGACACGCCGGTCAGGGTGCGCACGCACGGTGGCGAATTGTCGATTGCGTGGCAGGGTGCGGGCCAGCCCGTGCAGATGACCGGCCCGGCCACCACCGTGTTCGAAGGGTCTATTGACCTGTCCACGTTGCCTGCCTGAACATTAGGGCTCTTCCCGCCATCTGGCGGGGATCTGTGGAATGCGGGGTGGCTCCACCCCGCCACCGGAGAGCCCATGAGCCTGGACGATTTCCGCATCACCACCGGCAAGCAGTTCAAGCTTGCCGCGTTCGACGCCGGCAGCAAGCCACTGTCCACCGGCAGCAAGTCTTCCGACGTTGCCCATCTGGACGAGTTGGGCGCCCAACTGGACGCCGTCCAGGACATCTTCTACGCCGAGCACAACCACAAGCTGCTGATCGTATTGCAGGGCATGGATACCAGCGGCAAGGACGGTACGGTGCGGTCGGTCTTCCGCAGCTTCGATCCGCTAGGTGTGCGCGTGGCCAGCTTCAAGGCGCCCACGCCCGAAGAACTCGCACGCGACTACCTGTGGCGCGTACACGCCCAGGTGCCGCGCAAGGGCGAAATCGTGATCTTCAATCGCAGCCACTACGAGGACGTGCTGATTACACGCGTGCACGGATGGATCGACGATGCCGAATGCGAGCGTCGCTACAAGCAGATCCGCGCGTTCGAGCAAATGCTCGTGGAGACCGGCACGACGATCATCAAATGCTTCCTGCACATCTCGAAGGGCGAGCAGAAAAAGCGGCTCGAGGAACGGATCGCCGATCCGCAGAAGCACTGGAAGTTCGACATGCAGGACCTGGCCGAACGTAAGTTCTGGAAGGATTATCAGCAGGCCTACGAAGATGCGATCGCCGCCACGGCAACGCCGGAGAGCCCGTGGTACATCGTGCCCGCGGACTCCAAGAGCCATCGCAACCTGATGGTGGCCGAAATCCTGAAAGCGGCCTTCGACACCCTCAAGCCAGCGTATCCACCGCCCAAGCCTGAACTGGCCAAGGTGGTGGTCGACTAGGTCAGGCTCTACCAGGTCAGGGTCGACCAGTCAGCCATCGCCGTTGCCGCGATGCACGTCGTGCGTCACGAACGGCCGTTCGGGGCCGGGCATGGCTAGCCAGTGCGGGTGCTTGAGCGTATCGCGAATGTCATCGAGACCGCTTGACCAGTGCTCATGCATCGTCAGCACGCCAAACTGATAATCCTTGGCGCTGCCTTCGAATGTCTTGTCGCGATAGATCAGCTGGATCACGTTGCGGCGCGCGTCGCATGCGTGATCCGCCGCGCGCTTGTACCACGGGTCATCGCGCCTTGACGGCGGCACCAGTTCCATCAGCTCACTGAGCATGCGGCGATAGTTCTGTTGCTCGCGCATGTAGTCGGTAATGGCACGCGTGCGGCTCGAATACTGGATGTCCTTCTGGCGCTCGGCCACATCGAGCAGGTTGTGTGGCAGCTTGCCGCGCGCGCTCCACAAGTCCACCTGGAAAATCAGCGCATCGCGGCGCGGCTGGGCCTGCAGCACTTCCTGCAACGGCGTATTCGAGACCAGCCCACCATCCCAGTAATACTCGCCATCGATCTCGACGGCCGGAAAGCCGGGCGGCAGCGCACCGGAGGCCATGAAATGCTCGGCGCGCAGCGTCATGCGCGTGTTGTCGAAATAGGCGAAATTGCCGGTGTGCACATTGACCGCCCCGACCGACACGCGCATTTCCTTTGGATGGTTGATGCGATCGAAATCGACAAACCGTTCGAGCGTGGCCTTGAGCGGTGCCGTGTCGTAGTAACTGGCGCTACCCGGATCGTCGAAGCGCGCCCACAGGTCCGTAATGGCGCGCGGCGTAAAGAACCCGCGCTGGCCTTCCACCAGCGCACGCGTGGCGTTGAGGCTATCGAACCAGACGCGCATGGGCTCTGGCCACAGCGGCGCGGCTTCGGTCAGCAACTCCAGCGGCAGCCCGGGCAACCACGGCTGGGCGCAGATGTATTCCCAGAACGCGCGCAATTGCGCGACCCGCGTTTCGGGAGGATTCCCGGCAATCACGGCCGCATTCAGCGCGCCGATCGAAATCCCGGCGATCCAGTTCGGGTGGATGCCGCCTTCGGACAGACCCTGGTAGACACCAGCCTGGTAGGAACCCAATGCCCCGCCACCCTGCAGCACCAAGGCACGAATCGCGTAGGCCTCGTGAGCCGGGCCATCATGTGGCGGCGCGTCTCGCGCGCAATGCTCGACTGGCAAGGCGCGCGGCGTTGCCGCAGTCTGCTTCGCCTTGGCCGGCGTGGCTGCATCTGCAGCCGAATCCTGTGGTGGTGCGCCCTGCTCGCCTATTTCACGCTGAACTGCTGACACGTCCTGCCGCCGTTTTTTCGCCACGCCGCGCTCCGAAATGAAAAACGGCCCCATGCGGGGCCGTTGTAGTGTGCTGTCAGACGCCGTACTTCTGACGATAGGCAGCCACAGCGTCGCGAGAGTTCCCGAGCGCCGGGTCCTGCGATGCATCCAGGTATGCCAGCAGGTCCTTCAGCGTGGCAATGGCGATGACGGGAATCCCGTATTCGCGCTGCACGTCCTGCACCGCCGAATGCGTGCCAATATTGTCGGCCGTACCGCTCTTCTCCATGCGGTCCAGCGCGATCAGCACTGCGGCAGGCTCGGCACCCGCGGCCCGGATCATCTGCATCGACTCGCGCACCGACGTACCGGCGGAAATCACGTCGTCGACGATCACGACCTTGCCCTGCAGCTTCGCGCCCACCAGCGTGCCGCCTTCGCCATGATCCTTGGCTTCCTTGCGGTTGTAGGCAAACCCGACGTCACGTCCCATGCCGGCCAGTGCCACGGCCGTGGCCGAGGCCAGCGTGATGCCCTTGTAGGCCGGTCCGAACAGTACGTCGAACTGCAGCCCCGAACCGATCAGGGTCTTCGCGTAGAATTGCGCCACCTGGCCCAGCATTGCGCCCTGGTTGAACAAGCCCGCGTTGAAGAAATACGGCGATTTGCGGCCAGCCTTGGTCACGAATTCGCCGAATGACAACACGCCCGCGTCCAGTGCAAAGCGGATAAAGGACTGGCTCAGGTCTTCCGGCGTCGTCTGCTGCGTCATCTTTTCTCTCTGAATTCAAAATTTCCCGAGATGTTACGGATTATCAGCGCCAACCTCAACGGCATCCGCTCAGCCTCCAAGAAAGGCTTCTTCGAATGGATGGGCAAGCAGGACGCGGACATGGTCTGCGTCCAGGAACTCAAGGCACAGGAAGCCGACATGACCGAGGCGTTCCTGGCGCCACACGGCTATCACGGCTTTTTCCACTATGCCGAGAAAAAGGGCTATAGCGGCGTGGGCCTGTACACGCGCCACAAGCCCGAGCGCGTCATCACCGGCTTTGGCTGCGCCGAATTCGATGCCGAAGGCCGTTATGTAGAGGTGCAGTATCCGCACCTTGCAGTGATCTCGGTCTACGTGCCGTCCGGCTCCAGTTCCGAAGAGCGCCAACTGGCCAAGTTCCGCTTCATGGAAGCGTTCCTGCCCCACCTGCTGCAACTGAAGGCCAGCGGGCGCGAGATCGTCCTGTGCGGTGACGTCAACATCGCGCACAAGGAAATCGATATCAAGAACTGGAAGGGCAACCTCAAGAACTCGGGTTTCCTGCCCGAGGAGCGTGCCTGGATTGGCGAGCTGTTCGACAACCACGGCTATGTGGACGTGTTCCGCCAGCTTGACCCTCGCCCCGAGCAATACACGTGGTGGAGCAACCGTGGCCAGGCCTACGCCAAGAACGTGGGATGGCGCATCGATTACCACCTGACAACTGCGAAGATCGCCGGCACGGCCAAGGTCTGCTCGATCTACAAGGACGAGAAGTTCAGCGACCACGCCCCGTTGTCGATCGACTACGACTATCCGCTTTAAGGCACGCAGGCTAGATCGTCCGGATTTCCTCGAGCAGGTTAGGGTGTCGGTCAAGCAACTTCAACAGCTTGACCAATGCCAGCGGCGGCTTGGTGCGGCCGGTCTCGTAGCGCGAGAACGCGTTCACGCCGCCGCCGAAGATCTCGCCGGCTTCCTTCTGGTCGAGGTGCAGCTTCTTGCGGACCGAAACGATAAAGGTGGGATCGACCAGCGAGGCGTTGACCTGCCTGTTGAAGGCCAGGGCGATCTCGTCAAGCCGTTCGTGCTCGTCACGGGATAGCACGCCTTCCCCGCATAGCGGGCACCATTCGGCTTCCACATCCTCGAAAACCGTGGACTCGCCCCGATAGGTGTATGGCATGTCGCGGCGCCCCTTGATCAGTTGGGCGCCACCGCATTCTGGACATTTCATTTTGCTGCCATCCTTCCGGCCTTCCGGCCATGTGCTAACGCACCTTGAACGACACGACCAGCAAATCGCTTTCCACGGTCAGCTTCACGTAGAGGCTCCCATACGGCGTGCGCGGATGATAGACATCCTGCCAGACCCGGTGGTCCCGGTATGTCGTCATACTCTTATGAAAGTCGCCCGGGCATAACTTGCTCACTACCGCCACGGCCTCACCCCGCGAAATTTCCATCGCCTGATGATCCCGCGCCGCAGACGCGGTGAACGCCACCCGTCCTTCCGCAATCAACGCCCTGACCCGCTCCAGCTTGTAATGCGCCGTCGACTTCTCCATGCGATATTAACCTAGTTGGTTATTTTTCTCCACCGTCGAACCGTACCAAACCGCAACCGCGAATTTGGCGTAAACCCTGCGTCCGACCCTCAACCTCGCTACAATGCAGGTTCTCGCATCTTCGGGATACGAGACTTTTCGCATTTTTCAGAGTGAGTCCGCCATGGTTTTCAAAGTGTTCGTCGATGGTCAGGAAGGCACCACCGGTCTCCGGCTGCTTGACTATCTCTCGGGTCGCAGCGATGTGGAGCTGCTGCGCATTGCCGATGACAAGCGCAAGGACCCGCAGGAGCGAGCACGCTTTCTGAACGCCTCGGACGTGTCTTTCCTGTGCCTGCCGGACGTGGCCTCGCGTGAAGCCGTATCGCTGGTGACCAACCCGAATACCTGCGTGATCGATGCCAGCACGGCATTCCGCACGTCCGACGACTGGGCTTATGGCCTGCCCGAACTGACCCGTGGCCAGCGCGAGAAAGTGCGCAACAGCAACCGCATCGCGGTGCCGGGCTGCCACGCCAGTGCCTTCGTGCTGGCCGTGCGTCCGCTGGTGGAAGCGGGCCTGATGCCGGCCGACTATCCGGTCTCGGCGTTCTCGCTGACCGGCTATAGCGGCGGCGGCAAGTCAATGATTGCCGAGTTCGAAGCCGGCGGTAACCCCAAGCTGAACAGCCCGCGTCCGTACGCGCTGGGCCTGACCCACAAGCACCTGCCGGAAATGCGCGTGCAGGCTGGCCTGAAGCAGGCGCCGATCTTCAACCCGATCGTCGGCAACTTCCTCAAGGGGCTGTCGGTCACGGTGCCGGTCTATCCGTCGCTGCTGTCGCGCAAGGCCGATGCCGAGGCAATCCTCGACATCTACCGCAAGCACTATGAAGGCGAGCAGTTCGTGCGCGTGCACCCGTACAACAGCGACGACAACCTCGACAAGGGTTTCTTCGACGTACAGGCCAGCAACGACACCAACCGCGTGGACCTGTTCGTGTTCGGCAATGAAGAACGCCTGAACCTGGTGGCACGCCTGGACAACCTGGGCAAGGGCGCGGCCGGCGCGGCGGTGCAATGCATGAACGTACGGATCGGCGCCGACGAGGCCAGCGGCCTGCAGGCATGAAGGCTTGAAGGCCTGAACAAGCGCGACGTTCTGCGGCGCGAATGAAAAACCGGCTCCTGGGAGCCGGTTTTTTTATTTCACGATGACTCCAGCACCGAACTTTGCTGGACTGCGCTAGAACCCGATACAGAAGGTTTATCAATAACTTACGCGCGTCCATCATATGCCGGTGCTTTCTGAAACCTGACCCGGCTTCCGCTCTCATGGCTCCCATGTGGCTCTTGGAAACGGGTCTTTCCGAGGAGTCATCATGGCCAAGATCAAGCTCACCAAGACCGCCGTGGAGGCGGCGCAACCCCAGCCGCAGGCCGTCGAACTACGGGATACCGTGGTGCCTGGCTTCCTGTGCAAGATTACCCCGGCGGGCCGCCGCGTGTTCATGCTCCAGTACCGCACGAACGCGGGCGAGCGACGCAAGCCCGCCCTGGGCCTGTTCGGGGAACTGACCGTTGAACAGGCCCGCGTCATGGCTCAGGACTGGTTGGCCGAGGTTCGCCGGGGCGGCGATCCTGGCGGCGCCAAGGCCGATGCGCGCAAGGCGCCCACCGTCACGGAGCTGTGCAAAAAGTTCATGGAGGAATACTCCAAGAAGCGCAACAAGCCCAGCACGCAGGAGGGCTATCAGGGCGTCATCGACCGCTGCATCATTCCACTGTTGGGCCGCAAGAAGGTGCAGGACGTGAAGCGGCCCGACATTGCCGGCCTGATGCAAAAGCTGGCCTACAAGCCGACCGAAGCGAACAAGGCTTTCGGCGTGTTGCGCAAGATGTTCAACCTGGCCGAAGTGTGGGGCTACCGTCCCGACGGCACGAACCCGTGCCGTCACGTCCCGATGTACCCACCTGGGAAGGAAACCCGGCTCATCATTGATGACGAACTGGCGTTGATCTTCCGCCACCTGGACAAGCTGGAAGCGGAAGGTCTGGAGAACTACGTCATCCCCTTGGCAATCCGCCTGCAATTCGAGTTCGCCGCGCGTCGCTCCGAAATCTGTCCGCTCGAATGGAGCTGGCTGGACTTCGAGAACCGGCGAGTGGTGTGGCCCGACAGCAAGACGGGCGGCATGTCCAAGCCCATGAGCGCGGAAGCCTATCGGCTGCTCTCGACGGCGCCACGTCGGGAAGGCTGCCCGTATGTCCTGCCATCGCCCAACGACCCGGACAAGCACCTGACCTTTGGCGAGCACTATGGCGGATGGTGCCGGGCGCTTAAGGCCGCCGGCGTGCCGCACGTCGGCACGCACGGCATCCGCCATCGTTCGACGACCGACATTGCCAATTCGGGCGTGCCGACCAAGGTAGGCATGAAGCTGACCGGGCACAAGACCGTGGCGATGTTCATGCACTACGTCCACACCGAGGACAAGCCGGTACGCGAGGCGGCCGAGCTGGTGGCGAGCCGTCGTCAGGCGATCACGGGTGCGCGGCAGGCCGAGGGAGTAGCAGCATGAACCGGCGCAAAGTATCCGTGGCGTCCTCCGCAGCGCCTTCGGCGCTGCTGGGCGACATTCGGGCATTGATTGAGGCGGCGCGGCAGCGCGCCGTCTTGGCGGTCAATGCCGAACTGACCCTGCTGTTCTGGCGTATCGGCCAGCGCATCCATACGGAGGTGCTGGCCGGCCAGCGGGCCGGGTACGGCGAGGAAATCCTGCCGACCCTGGCGGCGCAGCTTGTGCGCGACTACGGGCGCAGCTTCGCGGACAAGAACCTGCGCCGCATGGTGCAGTTCGCCGCCACCTACCCGGACGAGCCAATTGTCGTGACGCTGTCACGACAATTGAGCTGGTCGCATTTCCTGGCGCTGCTGCCGCTGAAAGACCCGCTCCAACGGCAATACTACGTGCAGATGGCGAGCGCCGAACGCTGGAGCGTGCGGACGCTGCGCGAGCGCATCGACTCGATGCTGTACGAGCGCACGGCGCTGTCGCAGAAGCCGGGCGAGACGATCGCGCAGGAGCTGGCGACGATGCGCGATGCGCAGCGCATGACGCCGGCGCTGGTCATGCGCGATCCCTACATTCTCGACTTTCTCGGGCTGCGTGACACCTGGCAGGAAAGCGACTTGGAAGCGGCCATCATCCGCGAAATGGAATCCTTCCTGCTGGAGCTGGGGGCCGGTTTCTCCTTCGTCGCCCGGCAAAAGCGCATCCCGATTGACGACGAGGATTTCCACCTCGACCTGCTGTTCTACAACCGCAAGTTGCGGCGGCTGGTGGCGGTGGAGTTGAAGGTCGGCGAGTTCAAGGCGGCCTACAAGGGGCAGATGGAGCTTTACCTTCGCTGGCTGGACAAGCACGAACGCGAGCCGGAGGAAGCCTCGCCGCTGGGCATCATCCTTTGCACCGGCAAGAAGCGCGAGCAGATCGAATTGCTGGAGCTGGACAAGTCAGGCATCCACGTCGCCGAGTACCTGACTGCCTTGCCGCCGAGGGGCGTGCTGGTGGAACGGCTGCAACAGGCAGCAGAGCGGGCGCAGTTGCAGATCGAGCAGCGCAAGACGGACACCGAGTAGTCCTGTCCCAAGCAGTCGGGCATCCCGGCGTTCCGCCGTCGCGCTGTCGTGCTGCGCATCGAGCCTCGCTGCGCGAGTCTCGCCCCTTGCGGGCTTCCATCGTTCCCTCGCTTTGCTCGGCTGACGCCTTCGGCCCTGACGGGCCTGCGCGCTCCGCTTGCCCCAAAAGCCGAGGGTGTGCAGTGGGCGGGGTGTAGGCGGTCTTGCTGTTCCCTTCACCGTATCACGGCGTTCTCGCCGTCAAGGGCGGCGCGCGCTGTTGCGCGCTTGCGTCCTGGCGGCCGTCTGCGACCCCTGACTGCTTGCGCTGCGCCGTGCTGGACACGGTTCCGGGCAATTCCGCCCGAGCAACCGGAGCACGATCATGTCGCAACTGTCCTTTTCCTCGTTCGATGCCGCGCTGATGGTGCGCGACTCCCAAGGTCATTACCTGCCGGCGACGGCCGACCAGATTCTGGAGGCCGCGCGCCAGGCCATCGAGCACAAGATGCAGCGCGGTGCCTCATTCAGTTCACCGTCGGAAGTCAAGGAGTACCTGCGCGCCAAACTGGCCGGCTTCGAGCATGAGGTGTTCGCGGTGCTGTTCCTCGATTCGCAGCATCGCCTTATCGAGTATGCCGAGATGTTCCACGGCACCATCGACAGCGCATCGGTGTATCCGCGCGAAGTGGTGAAGGAAGCGCTGCGGCTCAACGCGGCAGCGGTCATCGTTTCGCACAACCACCCGAGCGGCAATCCAGAGCCAAGTGCGGCCGACAGGGCATTGACGTTGCAACTCAAGAGCGCGCTGGCGCTGGTGGACGTTCGCACGTTGGATCACATCATCGTGGCGGGCAGCCTCACTACGTCCTTCGCCGAACGTGGCTTGATCTGACCGAGGGGGCTTCGGCCCCCTTTTTGCTGCGCCTGCTGGCGCAACTCCGGCCCTCGCGGGCCTGCGCGTGCTACGCACTTGCCCCAAAGCCGGAGGTGCGTGGAGGTTGTGAGGGAGGCGGTCTTGCTGTTCCCCTCATCGTGCCACGGCGTTCTCGCCGTCAAGGGCTGCGCGCCAATGGCGCTTGCGTCCTGGCGGCCGTCTACGACCCCTGACTGCTTGCGCTGCGCCGTGCCCCGGAAGGGTCGGGCAATTCCGCCCGGCAACCTTTCAGGAGTTCACCATGAACAACGTACTTATCACTGCCGAGCAGCGCGTCGTGCTGCTGGCCAACGGCAGCACATCGCTGGAGAACCCGGACTTCGACCCAGCCCCGGTGGTCAAGCTGTTCACGCCGGACGGCGGCGCGACCTGGCTGCTGACCGAGATTGACCCCGACGACCATGACCACGCTTTCGGTCTTTGTGACCTGGGGCTGGGGATGCCGGAACTCGGCTGGGTCAGCTTGAACGAGCTGGCGAGCGTGCGCGGCGGGCTGGGCCTGCCGATCGAGCGCGACCTGTCTTTCCGTGGCGAAAAGCGGTTGAGCGCCTACGTGCGCGATGCGCGGCTGGCGGGGCGGATCGTCGTCTGACCTCGCCCTTGGAGCGCCTCAAGGCGCTCCTTGCGCTTTCTCGATCATTTCAGGAGATCAATGCCATGAGCAGCCATCACGACTACATCATCGAAATCACGGCGCAGCACGATGCGCTCAAGCCCTTCGCGCCGGAGAACGGCCAGCCGCTGCGCTTCAAGATCGGCGACGCGGTGATCTACACCAACCAGTTCGGCGTGCAGTTCCGTCGCCGCGTCACCGGTTTCTACCAGCCCAGCGGGCTTTGTGGTCACTATGCGCGCGGAGCGCGCTATCTGCTGAACTCGACTTCGCCGTGGGTGCCGGTTGCGCAATCCAGCCTGCGTCCTGACGACTCGGCCTGATGCCTTCGCGCCCCTTGCGGCGCGCTACGCGCTTCGCTTGCCTCCAGGGGAAAGCCCTGCGGGCTATCCCCGCCGCGCAGACTTGGCGCCCCTGAACATCGCCGACCCGGCTGCGCCGGATCGGCCAGACAGCATCCACAGCAGATCCACGATGCCCTGCGCGTGCTCGTCCTGACCCTGTTGTCCATTCGGTTTTGAAGTCTGGGCGTCCCCGGCCACCTGGGAGATGGCCGGTCGCGCTGTCGTGCTGCGCATCGAGCCGCCTGCGGCGTCTCGCCCCTGTCGGGCTTCCATCGTTCCCTCGCTCCGCTCGGCTGACGCCTCCGGCCCAGCTTCCAGCTTCGGGCCTGCGCGCTTGCGCTTGCCGTGCGGTCGGCGTGGAAGGTGCCCGTTGCCATGTCCAGCCGTCTTCCCTGACTCCATCACCTTGTCCGCGACTGTAGCCCGCTCCCGTGTGCCATCAAGGCGCGCAGGGCCGTGTCCTCGGCTTCGCCTGCGGGCCGCACCAACCCTGCGCTTTTTTCCTTGACGGCCCCCGTCCGCGCGCTCCTGACCGTCGCGGGCGATGAACTCAGGAAAGACGGTGGCAACAGGGCCAACCGGGTTCCTCGTGCCGACCGCACCGAACAGCCGAAAGGCTGGGCTCCGAATCTAGGAATCCGGTGTGCGCTTTCTTCAACAGCCAAGTCAGGAGAACGACATGCTTGCAACCCGTTTCGCTTCCCATTCCCCCGCACTGCGCAGCGACTACCCGCTGTCCGATGACCAGATTCACCGTGTAGCGCCGTCCATCTTTGCGGATGCCCCGCATGAAAGTCGTTCGCAGCGATACGCCTATATCCCTACGGCGGCGGTTTTGACCGAGCTTCGCAAAGAAGGGTTTCAGCCTTTCATGGTGACGCAAACCCGCGTGCGCGATGAAGGCAAGCGCGAGCACACGAAACACATGCTGCGCCTGCGCCACGCCAGCCAGATCAACGGCGCGGAAGCCAATGAAATCATCCTGCTGAACTCGCACGATGGCACCAGCAGCTATCAGATGCTGGCGGGCCAGTTCCGATTTGTTTGCAGCAATGGCCTTGTGTGCGGCGACACCGTGGCCGATGTGCGCGTCCCCCATAAAGGCGACGTGGCGGGCCAAGTCATCGAAGGCGCTTTCGAGGTGCTGCGCGGTTTCGACCTTGTGCGCGATTCCCGCGACGCCATGCGCGCTATCACGCTCGATGAAGGCGAAGCCGAAGTGTTCGCCCGCGCCGCGCTGACCCTCAAGTACGACGACCCGAACAAGCCCGCGCCCATCACCGAAAGCCAGATTCTGATGCCGCGCCGGTTTGAAGACCGCCGCCCCGACTTGTGGAGCGTGTTCAACCGCACCCAAGAGAACCTGACCAAAGGCGGATTGCATGGTCGCAGCGCCAACGGACGCCGCCAGCAGACCCGTCCGATACAGGGCATTGATTCCGATGTGCGCCTCAATCGCGCCTTGTGGATGCTGGCCGATGGCCTGCGCCAGTTGAAAGCCTGACCCGTCCCCCGCAGGAGGGGCGGTTTCCCCTCCATTCCTTGTTTCACTCGATTGGAGAACCACCATGAACGCCATCACCACCACCGAAGCCCGCGCCGTCAATGCCGCCGCCGCTATCCCGCTGGAAGCCGCCGACCCGACCAAGAACCTGATTCTGGTTCCGCTGTCGCGGCTGGTGCTGCGCCCCACGGGCCGCAACGTGCGCAAGACCCCGCGCATGTCCATCCCCGAACTGGCTGCAAGCATCCAGCGCGTGGGCCTGCTGCAAAACCTGATCGTGATCGCATCCGCCGATGGCGAGCATTACGAGGTGGTCGCCGGTGGTCGTCGCCTTGCTGCGCTGAAGCTGCTGGCGAAAAAGCACCGCATCGCCAAGGATTGGGAGGTGCCTTGCTTGCAAGTGGCCGATGGCACGGCCCGCACTGCCAGTCTCACCGAGAACGTGCAGCGTGAAGCCATGCACCCGGCAGACCAGTTTGAAGCCTTCGCCGCGCTGGTGGCCGAAGGCCGACCCATCGAGGACATCGCAGCGGATTTTTCCGTCACGCCGCTGGTGGTGCAGCGCCGCTTGAAGCTTGCGAACGTCTCGCCGCGCCTCATGGCCGACTACCGCGCCGATGCCGTGAGCCTTGACCAGTTGATGGCCCTTGCCATCACCGATGACCACACCGCGCAGGAAGCCGCCTTCTACGATGCGCCAACGTGGCAGCGCCAGCCGTCCGCGCTGCGCGACCGCCTCACCGAAAGGGAAATCGACGCCTACCGGCATCCGCTGGTGCGGTTCGTCGGGCTGGAAACCTACGAGGCCGCAGGCGGTGGCGTGCGCCGTGACCTGTTCGCGGAAGGTGACGCGGGCGTGTATCTGACCGATGCCGCGCTGCTGGACAGGCTGGCGCAAGACCGGCTGGCGGGCATCGCCGCCGAGGTGAAGGCCGAAGGCTGGGCATGGGTGGATGCCACGCCGGGCGTGACCCATGCCGACCTGCACGCTTTCCAGCGTGCGCCGAGGGAGCGGCGCGAACCGACCAAGCGCGAAGCGCAGCGCATCGAAAAGCTGCAAGCCAAGGTGCAGGCCATTGGCGAAGCCCTCGATGGTGCGCTGGAAGCCGAGGACGAGGACAAGGCCGACGCGCTGCAAGAGGAAGGCGAAGCCGTGGGCGAGCAGTTGCAGGCGTTGGAAGATGGTTTGCAGGACTACAGCCCGACCGTGAAGGCCGCAGCCGGTGCCATCGTCACCATCGACCGCAACGGGCAGGCCGTGATCCATCACGGCCTGATGCGCGAAGCCGAGGCCAAGGCCCTGCGCACGCTGGAACGCCTGCGCCAAGGTTTCAGCGGTGAGGATGCCGAGAACGGCGACGAAGGCGAGGACGACGACCAGCCCAAGACCGCCGCCATGTCCGACCGACTGGCGCAGCGGTTGAGTGCCCACCGCACCGCCGCGCTACAAATCGAAGTGGCGCAGCATCCGCAAGTGGCGCTGGCCGCGCTGGTGCATGGCATGGTGCAGACCGTTTTGCACGGCAGCCACTACGGCCACGACCTGCCGCTGGGCGTGAGCCTGAAAGTGCAAGACCGGCTGGAAGGCATGGCACCGGACTGGCCGGAATCGCCCGCTGCCGTGGCGCTGCGCGAACTGCAACAGGTGGCGGGCGAAGCCTTGCCGCAGGACAGCGCCGAACTGTTCGCCGCGTTGCTGGCGAATTCGCAAGACGAACTGGTGCGACTGCTGGCGGTATGCGTGGCCGTCACGGTGGACGTGGTGACACCCCGCACCATGCGGCAGCAGCCGGGCGAGGAACTGGCGCAGGCCGTGGGGCTGGACATGGCCGCATGGTGGAAGCCCACCAATGAGGGTTATTTCCGGCATGTGCCGAAGGCCGCGATTCTGGAAGCCGTGGAGCAGTTCGCCCCGTCGCACGTCACCCGGCTGGCGAAGCTGAAGAAGGCCGACATTGCCAGCGAAGCGGAGCGGCTGGCCGATGGCACTGGCTGGATGCCTGCCATCTTCAAGGCCGAAGGCACGCAGGAAACCACGCCGGCGGCGCCGCAGGCCCAGGACAACGCCCCGGAGGATGCCGAGGCAATGGCGAATGAAACCGCCGTGGCGCTAGCCGCTTGACCCGCGCCGACAGCAAGCGCCCCGGTCTCGACCGGGGCGCTTGCTGGAAGGAGAACACCCCATGACACGTACCACCACCAGCCGCCCACGCATGGCGGCGATCTACGCCCCCGGCACGGTACGCGCCCGCCGCTGGCACGGCGATGGCGACGTGCGCGGCTACCGCCCGCCCTCGGGCTGGTCAGCCCGCGCCGACCTGACCGACATTCACCCCATCACGGGCCGCGCCTTGCCGCGTGCCGTATGGTGGCTCATCGAGACGAAGGAATAACCCGATCAGCACCGCGCCCATGCCGTTCCGTCCTGGGCGCGGTGAAAGCAAAATCCGGGCGCGGCAGTGGCCGCGCCCGGTGTTCAAGGCCAACTGCCGAATCAGAACGCCGCCGCCCTCGCGGTGGCTCAGGTGGCGGCGTTAAAGCAGCCGAGCATCCGCCCGGCCCACACCTGCGCGCTCCGCTTGCCTCCAGGGGAAAGCCCTGCGGGCTATCCCCGCCGCGCACAGCTTGGCGCCCCTCGATGCCGCCGAACCGGCTTCGCCGGATCGGCCCGGCCAGCGCTCCGCCACGATGGACGGGGCGCTGGCGAACACGCTGGCGTTTGCTGCGGCGGGTTGTGCAAATGCGTGCCGTCCTCAACGCTGGCGGTTCTTGCCCATCACGTCCATGAAGGACTGTTCACGGACAACCCGCCCAGCATCGCTATGGAGTTTCTATGCCACGCCACTAGACCGGCGCCGCAAGTTGCGGCGGAGGCGTTCTTGCCTGTCATCGGGTGGTTGACCTGGCCTGCGTCAGTGGGCGAGCCGGAGCAGTCTTCATGCGGGGATGCCGAGCCGGCCACATCTCCTTGCGGTGCGGTTCGGCCCAAGGCGTCCTTGTGTTGTTGTGAATCCTGGCGGTGGCGCGGCTGCGCCTCGGGCTTCATGGCTGCAACCGTCCGGCGAAAACAATTTCCCCTGCTTTGTCACTGCGTTCGGTGCATTCCTCGCGGGACAAATTCTTTTCGCCTCCCGGCTCTCCACTGCGTTTCGACCGCAAGCGGTGCAGCCAGCCCGTCCCCCGCCGGCCGGATCACAACAAGGACGCGATGGGCGCGAACCTTGTTCCACCGAACGGAGATTTCACTATGGCCAACATCGGCACCTTCACCGCAGACAAAGACGGCTTCACCGGCACGCTTCGCACCCTGACGCTCAACGTCAAGGTCAAGCTGGTGCCCAACGACAAGGGCGACAACGAGAAGGCCCCCGACTTCCGCCTGCAGGCCGCCAGCCACGACATCGGCGCAGCGTGGAAGAAGACCAGCGAGGCCGGGCGGGAGTACATCTCCGTGACCCTCGACGATCCATCGTTCCCGGCCACGGTCTACGCCCGCCTGATCGAAGGCGAAGACGGCACGCACGACTTGATCTGGTCGCGCAGCAAGCCCCAGGCGGCGTGACCGCCGCCCGCAGCGCCCCGCCACATGGCGGGGCGCTGCGCTGTTGTGTTGGTTCGTACCGAACCTGGTGGCAGGCGGTGGCCCATAGTGTGGGCTGCACTTCTATGCGGGGACGCGGTGCTTGCCGTTGCAATCAGGGCATGGCGTGTCGGCGCGACCCGCCGCCGGACTTTTACGGGCTACGCCCCGTGCCGTCTTTGCCGTCACGGCCATCCGGCTCCAATCCCTCACGCCTTCGCGCCTGCGGCGCTGCGCACTTCGCTTGCCTCCGAGGGAAAGCCCTACGAGCTATCCCCGCCGCGCACAGCTTGGCGCCCCTCGATGCAGCCGGAGCCTACGGATGGGCCGCCGCTGCGAGCTGGCTTTCAGCCTCGCTCATCAGCACTGCCGTGCTGCATTCGAGCGCGCCGGCGATCTTGAAGATGATCGCCAGCGTGGGCATGTGCTCGCCGCGCTCGACCTTGCCCATGTGCGAGCGCTCGACGCCAGCCAGGTGCGCCAGCGATTCCTGCGCAATGCCGCGCTCCGTCCGCAACGCGCGCACCGCCGCGCCGAAGGCTTGCGCCAACTCGGCATCGTAGGTGGTGGCGCCGGCCGGTCGGCCGCGCTGAATGGGTCGCTTCTGCATAGACAGAAGCGTCAAGTCGCAGCACAATTAAAACCACGTTATCTTTAACTCTTTCAGTGAAACCTCACTGTTTTGCGTTTTTACGGGAATCCGCATTTGTGCCTCTGCGGATTTCCACAAAGGCGCATAGCCACGGAATCACAATCGTGCTTTTTCCCAAATCCGCCGATGCGGCTTTGCGTTTTCACGCTTGGGCGGATTTGTGAATTGGGAATAGATCGCCATGAACTCACTCATCACCGAGGACGAGCGCCAACGCCTGCTGACCCACGGCCAGGCACGTGCTGACGGTCAGGCCGGCGACCCGCTGCCCGTGGTGCGCCTGTTCACACCGGACGCACACCTCACCTGGCTGCTCGCTTCGCTCGACCCGGCCGACGGCGATACGGCCTACGGCCTGATCGACCTGGGCCTGGGGATGCCTGAGCTGGGCACCGTGAAGCTGTCCGATCTGGCATCCATCGTCGGGCCGCGCAAGCAGCCTGTGATGCGGGATCGGTATTTCCAGGCGGCGCGGCCCCTGTCGGAATATGTCCGGCTGGCCCAGGAGAACGGCGGCATTGTCGATTAAGCCAATCGCGTTCCGGCGCAGCCGGACGTATTGAGACTATTTCCGTCGGAATTCGGATTTGTCCGGTCTCAATTCGCACTCTTGCACCAAAACAGGGCCTTTGAGACGGAAACGGCCACGATCTTTGGCGCGAGTTACGGCACCTTGATTTGTGCCGCGTGACTTTTTTGGACTGCGCGGCCGTCGTATTCGGACGCATTGCGCAATACCCCGGAGCCAATCGGTCTTGACACTTGATGTACAGCTTAAACAGGTTCGGATGATGTTTTGATGTGGATGCGGTGGCTCCGTTCTTGAACGCCCGTGACGACGTTCCTGCTGTTCGACGGGAGCTTGAGTCATGGTCAATCCTCACCATATCGCGCATTGGTATCCGACCGCCGCGTACCTCTACATCTTGTGCCTGGACACGCTCGCACTGGCCTGGGAGTACCTGCGCCGCCACCCCGATTACCGGCTCGACTGGCAGCGCCACCAGCGCCGACCGCAAGCGGCGCAACAGGCGGCGCTTCGCTGGGGCTTGCGTCTGCTGGAAGACCCGGCCCTGGATGCGCGCGACGCGCATCCGGCCTGGCTGCCCGGCCACGATGCCGTGGTGCAACTCCATCCCGATGCCGATCCGCCGCCCGATGCGGCGGCCTTCGCGTTCTGGCACATCCCCGGTCACAAGCAACTGCTGCACGACGGTAAAGGGCTGGCGCTGATCGCGCACAACCCCGGCCATTGCGCGCGCTTCGCGCTGGCGCCCGGCCTGGAAGATGGCATGGCGGTCGCCTATGCCAATCGCGGAGGTGGCGGCGGCGCTGCCGCACCTGCGCCTACGCGCAGCGCGACGCTGGCCGCGGCCAGGCCCCGGCCTACACCGGCCGCGATGCTGGAGTTGCACACCCTGCAGGCGCTCGACGCGACCCTGGCGGGTGCGTCCTTGCGCGACGTGGCCGAAGGGCTGTTCGGTGCCGATGCCGTGGCGGCGGACTGGCACGCCGACGGCGACCTGCGCGCCCGCGTGCGCCGCCTGGTGCGGCGCGGCGATGCACTGATGCGCGGCGGTTATCGCCGGCTAGCACAACTGCCGCCGCTTGAGAAGGGACGTTTTGATGGGGACGCAAAACGTCCCTGAGCAGCGGAGCTTCGTTTTCTGAGACTGCCTCCATCCGGTTGCGCTGTGTGGCCGGAGCTTTGAAAGCTATGGAGGTTCACACCATGCGTCCCGCTCCCTTGCGGCCTGCCGCCACTGTCCCGACCGCTGCCGCACAACCGCAGCGTTACCTCACCAACGACGAAGCCGCCGAGTACCTGCGCCTGTCGCCGCGCACGCTGGAGAAGCAGCGCGTGATCGGCGGTGGCCCGCGCTTTCGCAAGTTCGGCCGGCGCGTCATGTACGCCGTGGCCGACCTCGACGCCTGGGCCGCCGACCGCAGCTTCGAGACGACTTCCGATCCTGAGTACGCCGAACAGCACTCGGCGGACAGCCGTGCGCGCTGATCGCTGGCACGCGCCAGGCCACCGCCATGCCCAGCCCCGCGCTGCCGTCCCGGCAGCGGCCCTCGCAAGAACGCGAACAGCTCGACCTGTTCCGTGCCTTGCCGGGCGACATGGCGCCGCGCGACAGCCAGGACTTGATGGCCTTTCCGTTCTTCTCGCTGGCGAAGTCGCGGCGCACGGCGCCCATCGACTTCCGGGCGGGCAACGTCACGATCCGCGTGGAAGGCACACAGGAGCACGGCATCGCCACGATCTGGGACGCGGACGTGCTGATCTGGGCTGCTTCGCAGATCGTGGAGGCGCGCGACGCAGGCTTACGCCCGTCGCGGCTGATGCAGGCCACGCCCTACGAGATCCTGCGCTTCATCGGGCGCGGTACGTCGCTGCGCGACTACCAGCGCCTCAAAGCCGCGTTGGATCGGCTGCAATCCACGACCGTGGCCACGTCGATCCGCGAGACAACCGGGCGACGCCTGCATCGGTTTTCGTGGATCAACGAGTGGAAGGAACTGGCCGATGCCAAGGGCACGCCCTTGGGGCTGGAGCTGATCCTGCCGGATTGGTTCTTTGGTGGGGTGATGGATGCCGCTCTGGTGCTGACCATCGACCCGGCGTATTTCCGGCTGACGGGCGGCATCGAACGGTGGCTGTACCGCCTGGTGCGCAAGCACGGCGGGCGGCAGGAAGGCGGCTGGCAATTCGATTTCCGGCACCTGTACCGGAAATCGGGCAGCGTCACGCGCTTCTCGGACTTTGCCTACGACCTGCGCGCGCTCGTCGCGCGGCAGTCGCTGCCCGGCTATGTCCTGAGCATCGAGCGGATGCCGGGCGATGGAGTCGAGTTGCTGATGTTTCGGCCCGTGCCGTTCACGGCACGGGGATAACTTCGGGAAAAGCGGTGGACGGGCTCGTGCTATCAGGAGTACGGGGTATCGTGCTATCGGGAGTACGACTATCGTGCTATCAGGAGTACGGATCGTCCGCAAAGCCAATAACGGCGCGGGTTTCGACCTCCCTTAACTTACCTAACTTAAATTCTCTAACTTGTAGTAGGGAAACGCCGTCGCGGTGGACAACCGCTGCGCGGCCACAAACGCAGCAGACAAAGCCTGCTCTTCCAGCATGGAGGGCCAGGCCATGATCGTCGCGCTGCTCAACCAGAAAGGCGGCGTGGGCAAGACCACGCTCGCCACCCATATCGCCGGCGAGCTGGCGATGCGCGGCCAGCATGTCGTGCTGCTGGACGCCGACCCGCAGGGTTCTTCACTGGACTGGACGCAACGACGCAGCCAGCAAGGCTTGCCTCGGCTGTTCAGCGCCGTGGGCCTCGCACGCGAAACGCTGCATCAGGAAGCGCCAGAACTCGCCAGGCGGGCCGATCACGTCGTCATCGACGGCCCGCCGCGCATCGCCGCCCTCGCGCGCTCCGCGCTACTCGCGGCCGAGCGCGTGCTGATCCCGGTGCAGCCCAGCCCCTACGACCTGTGGGCCAGTGCCGAGATGGTCGCACTGATCCGTGAGGCCCAAGTGTTCCGGCCTGCGCTGCGCGCGGCCTTCGTCATCAACCGGCGCGTCAGCACCACCGTGATCGGGCGCGAAGCGCGCCAGGCGCTCGCCGACCAGCCGCTTCCTGCGCTGCGCGCGGAAGTGCATCAGCGCATCGTGTTCGCCGACAGCGTGGCCGCTGGCCGCCTTTCACGCGAGACGGCGCCGGGCAGCGCCGCCGCCCGCGAAATCACCGCCCTAGTGGACGAATTGCTGCGGTGGACGACATGACAGCGAAGCCGCCACCCAACAGCAAACGCACGGCAAAGCGCGTCGGCATCGGCGCGCGTCCGCCTGCGAATCCGCACGCTGAAGCGTGGATTCGCCAGGGCGACGCCGATGCGTTGGGCAAGGGCGACCTCTACACGGCTCGCCTCACTCTCGACATCACGCCCGCCATGCGGGCGCGCATCAAGGTATCGGCCTTCACGCAAGGCGTGACCGTGGCCGACCTGCTGCGCGGCCTGCTAGAGCGAGAGTTTCCCGAGAACCGCAGGGAGAACACACCATGACCGCATCCGTTTCGCCTGCCGCTGTCGCGGCCACGGCTGCACTGGCTGCGCCTATCGGCCAGCCTGCCAGTGCGCCGATGACGCGCGTGGCGCTCGCCTACATCGACCAGCGTTTCGACCTCTATCTGCGCTTCGGCGAGCCGTCGCGCATCCTTCGCCTCGACCACTGGCGGCGATGCGCGTTGTTCCTGCCCGGCGCGATGCTTTGCCGCATCCGCTGGCAGGCCAACGCCTACGGCACGATCCGCTGGCAACTCATGGTGATGCAGACTTGCACGCCGCTGGCCGGCGCGCAGCGCATCCCCGGCGTGCAGCCGGGCGCGCGCCTGCTGCTACACGCCGAAGGCGACGCCAACGTGCGCGCCGTGCTGGAACGCATCGACGGCGTCGAGGCGCTGGGCATCGCGCCCGCAGACGCCTCCCCCGCGTACTGGCGCACGCTGGGCAATCGGCTCGCTGCGCGCTTGCCGCTGCCGGACTACAGCGCCGAGCGGCACGCCGCCTGGCTAGCCGGGAGGGCGCTGCCATGACCGCCGCTTCCACCATCGGCACTGCGCCGCGTTCTCGCGCGCGCCTCGTCCTGGCGGGCTTGTCCGCCTGCGGCCTCGCTGCGCTGGCCTGGGCGTCCTTCGTGCATCCGCTGCCGCGCCTGATCTACAACCCGTCCGACAGCGTTCCCATGGGTTGGTATCGCGTCGATCCGCTGAACCATCGGCCCGGCTCGCTGCCACGTCCCTTGTCCGTGGGCAGCATCGTCTTGGCCTCGCTGCCGCCAGATGCCGCAGCGCTGGCCGCGCAACGCCGCTACCTGCCGGCGGGCGTGCCGCTGCTCAAGCGCGTGGGCGCGATCGCGCCGCAGGAGGTGTGCATCGCTGGCGGCATCGTCCGCATCGACGGCGTGCCTTCGGCCGCCGTGCTGCGCGCCGACCGCTGGGGCCGGCCGCTGCCATCCTGGCAGCAGTGCCGCCGCCTCGAACCGGGCGAGTTGCTCCTGTTGAGCGTGACCAATCCGGCATCGTTCGATGGCCGGTATTTCGGGCCGGTGCGCACGTCCGCCGTGATCGGCATCGCGCACCCGGTCTGGCTGGAGAAGCGTCCATGATGGCTGCCGATGAGATGCACGTCGCCGTGCATCTCATCGTGCCATCGGGCATGTCGATCCGGTGGCTTTCTTCGTGCCGTCGCGCATGTCGTGCGAGCGCCGATCCTGCGTATCGGGCGCCGCACTTCGCGCTGCCTTCCCGTGTGCAGGCGTCTTGCCTCGAACGCGCCCGGCCTGTGGCCGTCGCCGCGTTCGCCGGCGTGCTGGCTGCTCGCGCAGCAGCGCCGCCGGGCCGCCGCTGCCCGGAGCGCCAGCGAGGGGCAAAGGCGGAAGGCAAGACAAAAGGACGCGGCACCGGGCCGCGTCGAAAGCCAGTCTGCACGTGGGGTTGGCGCAGCACGGCGCGGCTTTGCCGCCGTGCCGCTTGTGGCGCGAGGCCCGCGCCAATACGGGCATGTCCGCGTGCTTCGCACGATCAGACACGCCAGAGCTTGCAGGGAGAACGACCATGACTGACCGCCGCGATGACGATTTCCGCGTGCGCCCCAGCGCCCCGAAGAACCGGGGCAAGGGCCAAGGCCAGAGCTTCGTTTCCAAGGTGCTCAAGCAGGCAGGCAAGGCCAGCAGCGGCAAGTCCACGATGCGCCGTCCTGGCGCGACGGGTGGCACGGGCCAGCGGCCCGGCTCGCGACTGGGGCGCGGCTACACAGCGGCGCGCTTCGCCGGGGCGAAGCTGACGCCCATGTCTCGGCGCGTGACCATCAAGACGCTGTTGGTGAATCACCAGCGGGCCAGCCCGCAGTCGCTCGCCAAGCACCTGCACTACATCGAGCGCGACGGCGTGGGCCGCGACGGCGAGCCGGGCCAAGCCTACGGGCCGCAGACCGACGTGGCCGACCTCGACGCCTTCAAGGAACGCTGCGCCGACGACCGGCACCATTTCCGCTTCATCCTCTCGCCCGAGGATGGCGCGGAGCTGGAAGACCTGCGTACCTACACGCGGCATCTCATGGGCCGCATGGAGGCCGACCTGGGCACGGACCTCGATTGGGTGGCGGTCAACCACTGGAACACCGACAACCCGCACACGCACATCGTCGTGCGCGGGCGCGACGACACGGGCAAAGACCTCATCATCGCGGGCGACTACATTGCCGATGGCTTCCGCCATCGCGCCGCCGAACTGGCGACCGAATGGCTGGGGCCGCGCACCGAGCTGGAGATCCAGCAGACCTTGCAGCACGAGGTAGAGCAAGAGCGGTGGACGAGCCTGGATCGCACCTTGAAGCGCGAGGCCGGCGACGATGGCCTGGTGCATGTCGAACGGCTCAACGAACCCCGCCTGCAACGCCAGCGCCTGCTGCTGATCGGCCGCCTGCAACGCTTGCAGCGCCTGGGCCTGGCCGACGAGACGCAGCCCGGCACCTGGGCCGTGCATGCCGATGCGGAAAAGACCCTGCGCGCCCTGGGCGAGCGCGGCGACATCATCCGCACCATGCAGCGGGCCATGCGCGGCGAGCCGCGCGAGCTGGCGGTGTTCGAGCCAGGGCAGGACGCGGATGGAAGTGGCCGCAGCATCCTCGGGCGCGTGGCCGCGAAAGGACTGGCCGACGAACTGCGTGATCGGGGCTATCTGGTCATCGACGGCGTGGACGGCAAGGCGCACTACGTCGCGCTCAACGCCCACGACGAGCTGGCGAATTACCCGACCGGCGCCGTGGTGGAGGTCAAGGGATCGGCCGACGTGCGCGCGGCCGACAAGAACATCGCCGCGCTGGCGAGCGATGGCCTGTACCGCACCGACCATCACCTCGCCATCGCGCAGGGCCAGGCCGTGCCCGGCCGCGACCCGCAGGAGGTCGTGGCGGCCCACGTCCGCAGGCTGGAAGCCCTGCGCCGGGCGGGCATCGTGGAGCGGGTGGCCGAGGGGCTATGGAAGGTGCCGGGCGACCTGCCCGAGCAGGGCCGCCGCTACGACGCGCAACGCCTGGGCGGCGTAGCCGTGGAGCTGAAATCGCACCTGCCCATCGAGCGGCAGGCCCGCGTGATCGGGGCCACCTGGCTCGACCAGCAGTTGATCGGCGGCGGCTCCGGCCTGGGCGACCTGGGCTTTGGCGGTGAGGCCAAGCAGGCGATGCAGCAGCGCGCCGACTTCCTGGCCGAACAGGGGCTGGCCGAGCGGCGCGGGCAGCGCGTGATCCTGGCGCGCAACCTGCTGGGCACGCTGCGCAACCGGGAACTGGCGCAGTCCGCCAAGGACATTGCCGCCGACACCGGCCTGGAGCATCGACCCGTGGCCGACGGGCAGCGCGTGGCCGGCATCTACCGGCGCAGCGTCATGCTTGCCAGCGGGCGCTACGCGATGCTGGATGACGGCATGGGATTTAGCCTCGTGCCGTGGCGGCCGGTGATCGAGCAGCGCTTGGGGCAGCAAATCGCCGCAACGGTGCGCGGCGGGCAGGTGTCCTGGAGGTGGGGACGGCAACTCGGCCCAACAATTTAGCGGATCAACCGAATCGTTTTTCCAGTTCGGCGCCTCTTATAGGAAAAATGGGAGCAGTCGGTGCCTCCATCCAATCCGGGATCAACGATCCCCAACCTTGAGGAGCTTGTAACCATGTCTTGTTACGTTCGTTCGATGGTGGCTGGATTTGTCGCCACTGTAGCGCTGTCGCTGCTGATGCTGATGAAGGGCGCCATGGGCTTGATGCCCGAATTGAATCCAATCGCCATGCTCACGGAGATGGCGCACGCAAAAATGGGTATGCCGGCTTCGCCCATGGTCGGATGGGTGGCGCACTTCATGATTGGCACCGTCGTGTGGGGCATCCTGTTCCAACTGCTGTATGGCAGGCTGCCAGGGCGCAGTGCGCTGCTCAAGGGAATGTCGTTTTCCTTGCTAGCTTGGCTCATGATGATGATCGGTCCGATGCCAATGGCCGACGCAGGCCTGTTCGGGATGAACCTGGGGATGATGGCGCCGATGATGACCCTGATGATGCACCTCATTTGGGGCGCAGTGCTGGGCTACACCTATGGTCGGCTCAATGCCAATTCGTGCGCTGTTCGGACTGCAACTTCTTAATGAGCAGAAATTGCCATATTGAGGATACGAAAATGATGAAGGACACAGAGGCTACGGCGGAACGCGAGATTCCGCCGGATAACAGTACGCTCTACGTCGGGTTGGGCCTTGGACTGGGTAGCTATGTGACAGCCACCAGCGTTTTAGCAGGCTTTGTCTGCCCGGTTTGCGTTGTAGCAGCTCCCGCTTTGCTTGCGACAGGTGTTTATCAGAAAATTAGGAATCGTAGCCGAAGACCCGAGAATCGGAGCGAAATACAAATAAAGGCTCGCTGAATTAACCAATCATCGAGTCAGCACAGGAGATCAGCATGGGCACCCCTGTTGGCGACCGCAACAATTTAATCATGGCGGCACAGACTGGAGACGCGGCCGCCCTTTCCCGTCTGCTGGCAGTGTGCCAAGCCGATGCACGCCGCTATGCGTACAAGCACTGCCATGCGAGCGACGTTGATGATGCGGTTCAAGAATCACTACTCATCATTTCTCGCAAGGTCAGCGGGCTAAAAGCGGCTGCGGCCTTTTCATCGTGGCTGTTCACGGTCATCAAGCACGAATGCCGCAAGCTCGCGCGGATGATGTTCAAGCACGAGCCACTGCCTGATGAAGTAGCCGAGGAGCTGCTGCTTCATCGTCCCGACGATGAATTGAGAATCGATCTTGCCAATGCCCTGGAGTCGTTGCCTGCCCATTACCTCGAAGTGGTACTTCTGCGCGACTTCGAGGAATTGACCATTGCCGAGATCGCTGCTCAGTTGGGTGAGCAGCCCGGCGCGATCAAGAGTCGGCTCCATCGTGCCCGCGAGCTAGTGCGCGAATACATGCTCAGTTCAGAACCATCCTCGGGGCACGGACACCGCACACCGACGAAATAGCCAAGCTGAGTCCTCGTCCGGGCCGCCTCGCCAAGCGAGGCGGCAATTTCTTGCGCATTGTCATGGATAACCCTCAATTGCTAGGCCCAGGCCAGTGATTGAGGTTTTTTTGCTTTCTACCGAACCGTTTTGCACGGCGGTCGCCTCTTAGGAAATGAGGCTGGCGATTGCTGGCCGATTACCCGCAGCTCACTCGGCTGCTTCTTTCCTATCAGGAGATCACAATGTCAAACCGTATGTTGTCCGCCGCCGTCGCCACGGCGTTTGTCGCAGCCTTCGCCGCCCCCGCCTTTTCGCAGGGCATGAGCCAGGCCGACATGCAGAAGAAGATGCAGGAGAACCAAGCCAAGAGCATGGAGATGATGAAGACCGGCAAGTTCGACAAGTGCTATGGCGTTGCCCTGAAGGGGCAGAACGACTGCTTCGCCGGCGCCGGCACAAGTTGCGCGGGTACCAGCACCGCCGACTACCAGGGGAACGCCTGGAAGCTGGTCGCCAAGGGCACCTGCACCACGATCTCGACGCCCAACGGGCACGGCAGTCTCAGCGCCAAGTCCTGACGCGAGCATTCACCTTGGTGGGCGGTGGCCTGTCGCCCCGCCCGCCAGCTTGTGACAACGAGGATCAACATGGGCATTCACCAAACTGCGCACGCCGCCGGGCGGGGAATCCCTGCGCGAGCCGGCGTAGGCCTTAAGGCCGACCACTACCGAACCATCATCGAAACGCGGCCGGATATGGGCTTCTTTGAAGTTCATGCGGAAAACTACATGGGCGCTGGCGGCCCGCCCCATCGCTACCTGACGGCCATCCGAGAACACTATCCCCTGTCGTTGCACGGCGTGGGCCTGTCCATCGGTGCCGACAGGCCACTCGACCAAGCGCATTTGCTGCGTCTCAAGGCGCTGAACGAGCGGTACGAACCCGGCCTGCTTTCCGAACACCTGGCATGGTCTTCACATGGCACCAGCTACCTCGATGATCTGTTGCCGGTGCCGTACACCGACGACACGCTGAACCGCATCTGCGAGCACATCGACCAGGTGCAAACAGCTATGGCCCGGCAAATGCTGCTGGAGAACCCCGCGACCTACATCTGGTTCAAGGAGAGCACATGGCGCGAGACGGATTTCATCAGGGAGATCACCCGGAGAACCGGGTGCGGTCTGCTGCTGGACGTGAACAACGTCCACGTGGCGAGCACGAATCAGCAATGGGACGCGCGCGCCTACATCAACGATTTCCCCCTCGACCATGTGCAGCAAATCCACTTGGCCGGCCACTCCCTTCAGACGGACGAGAAGGGACGCCCTTTGCTGATCGACTCACACGACCAAAGAGTGGATGAGCGGGTGTGGAACCTCTTTAGGCAGGTCATCCAATGCATCGGGCCAGTCCCTACGCTGATCGAGTGGGATTCCAACATTCCCGCATGGCCCGAGCTGCAAACAGAGGCCGTGATGGCCGATGTGCTGATGGGCATGTCCAACGTACAGGAGCGACGCCATGGCACGCTTGGCTGAACGCCTGGAGGAATTCGCCTCGGCGCTGCTCGACCCGGAACGCGCGGTGCCCGAGGGGCTGGTCGGCCCCGACGGCGAGCCGAGCGCACGGCGCTTTGCCGTCTATCGGAACAATGTGTTCGTTGGCCTGACGGACGCGCTGCGCGCGGGCTTTCCCTGCGTCGTCAAGCTGGTGGGCGACGAATTCTTCGCGGCGATGGCCCGCGTCTTCGCGGCCGCCACGCCGCCCAGCTCGCCGGTGCTGCTGCACTACGGCGCCGAGTTCCCGGACTTCATCGCGTCCTTTCCACCCGCGGAACCCTTACCCTATCTCGCCGACGTGGCCCGCATCGAGCGCGCCGCGACCGAGGCGTACCACGCGCACGAGGCAGAACCCTTGGCGCCCAGCGTGCTTGCAGGAGTACCGCCTGACCAAGCTTCCATGCTGCGGTTTCGGCTCCACCCTTCCGTGCGCCTGGTGCGTTCGCCATTCCCAGCCTTCACCATCTGGAGGATGAACACCTCGGATGGCACGCCAGCACCCGTTGACCTCTCCGAAGCGCAGGACACGATGGTGCTACGCCCCGACGCCGAGGTGGACGTGCGCAAGATACTTCCCGCGAGCCATGACTTCGTAGCCGCGCTCGGCCAGGGCCTGACGCTATCGCAGGCCATGGAAACGGCCCTCGCCACCGACGGCGATTTTGACCTGTCGGAGAACTTGCGGGAATTGATCCAGATGGGCGCCTTTGTCGGCTTCGCGTTGGAAGCCGGGGAGAACGATCATGAGTAACTTCCAAGTGCCGAAAGGTTGGCCCGGAATACTTGGCGCGGCGAACTGTGCATTGCACTGGCTGGCAAAGATCGCCGGCATGGCCGCGCCGCTGTTCCTTCGGGTGGCGCTGGCCTTGCCCTTCTTCAAGTCGGGCCTCACCAAATGGGACGGTCTCCTGTCGCTGTCGCCAGCGGCGAGTTTTCTGTTTGAAGATGAATTCAAGCTGCACATCCTGGGGAAGGTCTATGACCTGCCTGCGCCGGACGTACTCGCCTTCGCCAGTGGATCGGCCGAGATCATCTTTCCGATCCTGCTGATTCTCGGACTTGGCACGCGCATGAGTGCCCTGGGCTTGCTCGGCATGACGGCGGTGATCCAGCTCATCGTGCCGGACGGGTGGGCGAACTTTCATTTGCCCTGGGCGACGATGGCGATTGCCCTGATCGCTATCGGGCCGGGCCGGCTTTCACTCGACCATGGGATTCGCGGCTTCTTGGAGCATTGCGAGGCTTCGGCCTGACAAGGAGGTCAGCATGCTTGCATTGCGCGCCATATCCCTCGTGATGGCAGGTTTCTTTGCTTCGGGGGCCGGAGCTGCCGATGGGCTGATTGCGGTACAAAGCCCGTACAGTGTCAAGGAAACGATTGACCGTTTCGAGACGGCCGCCAAGTCTCGGGGCATCTATATCTTCCTGCGCCTCGATCACGCGCAGGGCGCGAAGAAGGTCGGCAAGGACTTGCGGTCGACCGAGCTTCTGGTGTTCGGCAATCCCCAGGGCGGCACCCCCTTGATGGAATGCGCGCAGACTGCCGGTATCGACCTTCCGCTCAAGGCCTTGGCCTGGCAGGACGCGACTGGGCAAGTGTGGCTTGGCTACAACGATCCGAAGTATCTCGCATCGCGCCATGGCGCCGACAACTGCGGCCCCGTCGTGGAAAACATCTCCAAGGCGCTGGGCGGCATGACGCAGGAGGCGATTCGGAAGTGAGCGCGCTCGTCCGTCTTGGCCTCACCGTCAGGGCAGTGAAGCGCCTGTTTTGCTCCGCCTGCGCCATACTGGGGGCAGCATGTTCAGAGACAAGGCGCCAATGTCCACAGAGCCTGCGAATCGGCAATCGAGGGCGGTACTGACGAACGCTGCGATCACGCCGTAGTGTCAGCAGCCGTCCATATGCCAGTTCAACCGCCATGCAGCGCGTCAATCAACGGGCAGGACACATGGCCCTCATGCGCACAGCATTCGTTCACCAATTTTGACAGCGCCTGTTCCATCCGCATAAGGTCGTTCAGGCGGGTGCGAACATCGGCCAGCCGCAGTGCGGCAAGGTCGGCTGCTTCACTGCAATGGGTGCCGTCCTCCAGCTTCAGCAACTCCCCGATTTCATCGAGGCTGAATCCCAGCCGCTGCGCCGCCTTCACGAACTTCACCCGCGCCACGTCGGCGCTGCAGTAGCGTCGAATGCTGCCGTAGGGCCGGTTCGGCGTCGGCAGCAGCCCTTTGTGCTGATAGAAGCGGATCGTCTCCACGTTGACCCCGGCTGCCTTGGCGAAGGCGCCGATGGTCAGGCTTTCCAAGGTGTTTTCCATTCCGCTTGACTCCGTAGTTGACTACGGAAGTAACGTTACTCCAACGAGCAAATCCTCGAAAGGAGAACCTGATGTCGGAATCGCAAGACGGGCGCGGCGCCCTCGCCGCCGGCGGGCTGGCCGCCATCCTCGCTTCGACCTGCTGCCTGGGGCCACTGGTTCTGGTCGCTCTGGGCTTCAGCGGTGCCTGGATCGGCAACTTGACCGCACTGGAACCGTATCGCCCGATCTTCATCGGCGCGGCGCTGGTGGCGTTGTTCTTCGCCTGGCGACACATCTACCGGCCGGCAACTGCCTGCAAGCCGGGCGAGGTGTGTGCGATCCCGCAGGTTCGCACCACCTACAAGCTGATTTTCTGGATCGTGGCAGCGCTCGTTCTGGTCGCGCTCGGATTTCCCTACGTGTTGCCTTTCTTCTATTGATCGGGAGTTCACCATGAAAAAACTGCTTGCCTCCCTTGCGCTCGTTGCCGTCACCGTTCCAGTGTGGGCCGCTACCCAGACCGTCACGCTGGCCGTGCCCGGCATGACCTGCGCCGCTTGCCCGATCACCGTCAAGAAGGCGCTCTCCAAGGTCGAGGGCGTCAGCCAAGTCGATGTGACCTTCGAGAAGCGCGAAGCGGTCGTCACCTTTGATGATGCCAAGGCCAGCGTCCAGAAGCTGACCAAAGCCACCGAAGACGCGGGCTATCCGTCCAGCGTCAAGCGCTAAACCGGGAGCGATGCCATGAAACCGATTGCGCGTATCGCCGACAAAGCCGGGGCATTGGGCACCCTCGTCTCCGCGATGGGCTGCGCAATGTGCTTTCCCGCACTCGCCAGCCTAGGCGCGGCCATCGGGCTGGGTTTTCTCCAGCAATACGAAGGCTTGTTCATTTCCAGGCTGTTGCCATTGTTTGCTGCATTGGCGCTTGCGGCCAACGCGCTCGGTTGGCTACGCCACCGGCAATGGCACCGGAGTCTGCTGGGTATGGTCGGTCCCGCCATCGTTATCGTGGGCGCGGTCTGGCTGCTTGGCACCGCTTGGATGCGGCCCCTGGTCTATACGGGGATCGCCTTGATGGCCGTCGTTTCGGTCTGGGATTTGGTATCTCAGGCCAACCGCCGCTGCGGTCCTGACGGCTGCGAACTGCCCGCGAAACACGGCTGACTGGCTTGCGCCACAACGAATTGAAAGGAATGACTTCATGACACAGTTGAAGATCACCGGCATGACCTGCGACTCCTGCGCGGTCCACGTCAAGGAAGCACTGGAAAACGTGCCTGGCGTGCAATCGGCCGAAGTGTCCTACACCAAGGGCAGCGCCCAGCTCGCCATCGCGGCCGGCACTTCACCCGATGCCCTGATCGCGGCTGTCGCCGGACTCGGCTACCGCGCGGCGCTGGCCGATGCGTCGAACGCGCTTCCCAAAGGCGGACTGCTCGACCGCATGCGCGATTGGGTCGACGGCGGCGACAAGGCCAGCCACGACGGCGGCCTGCATATTGTCGTCATCGGCAGCGGTGGGGCCGCGATGGCGGCGGCGCTGAAGGCCGTCGAACGCGGCGCACGGGTGACGCTAATCGAGCGCGGCACCATCGGCGGCACCTGCGTCAATGTCGGCTGCGTGCCCTCGAAGATCATGATCCGCGCCGCCCACATCGCCCACCTGCGCCGCGAAAGCCCGTTCGATGGCGGCATCCAGGCGAACCCGCCGCTGATCCTGCGCGAACGGCTGCTGGCCCAGCAGCAGGCGCGCGTCGATGAGTTGCGCCATGCCAAGTACGAAAGCATCCTGGACGGCAACCCAGCCATCATGCGGCTAGCGGGCGAAGCCCGTTTCAAGGACGGCCGCAACCTCACCGTGCGGCTGAACGAGGGCGGCGAGCGCGTGGTTTCGTTCGACCGCTGCCTGATCGCCACCGGCGCGAGCGCGGCGGTGCCGCCGATCCCAGGCCTCAAGGACACGCCCTACTGGACTTCAACCGAGGCGCTGGTGAGCGACACGATTCCCGCACGCCTAGCCGTGATCGGCTCATCGGTAGTGGCTGTTGAGCTGGCGCAAGCCTTCGCCCGGCTTGGGGCCAAGGTCACGATCCTGGCGCGCAGCACGCTGTTCTTTCGCGAAGACCCGGCCATCGGCGAAGCCGTGACGGTGGCGTTTCGCTTGGAGGGCATCGAGGTGCTGGAACATACGCAAGCCAGCCAGGTCGCGCACGTGGACGGCGAGTTTGTGTTGACCACCAACCATGGCGAACTGTGTGCCGACCGGCTGCTGGTGGCGACGGGCCGCACACCTAATACGCGCAGCCTCAACCTCGAAGCCGCCCGGGTGGCGGTGAACAAGCAAGGGGCCATCGAGATCGACCTCAGCATGCGCACCAGCGCCCCGGACATCTACGCCGGCGGCGACTGCACCGACCAGCCGCAGTTCGTCTACGTCGCGGCGGCGGCTGGTACCCGCGCCGCGATCAACATGACCGGCGGCGACGCGTCGCTGGACCTGACCGCCATGCCAGCGGTGGTGTTCACCGACCCACAGGTCTCTACCGTGGGCTTGAGCGAGCAGGAGGCGCACCACGCCGGCATCGAGACCGACAGCCGCACGCTCACCCTCGACAACGTGCCGCGCGCGCTCGCCAACTTCGATACGCGCGGCTTCATCAAGCTGGTGATCGAGGAAGGCAGCCACCGTTTGATCGGCGTGCAGGCGGTGGCCCCAGAAGCGGGCGAGTTGATCCAGGCAGCGGCGCTGGCGATCCGCGCGCGCATGACGGTGCAGGAACTGGCCGACCAGTTGTTCCCGTATCTGACGATGGTCGAGGGCCTGAAGCTCGCCGCGCAGACCTTCAGCAAGGACGTGAAGCAGCTATCGTGCTGCGCTGGATAGCAAAAGCTAAGAAGGTTGCGCCCCCTCAGGACGGTGAAAGGCGCATCCTTCTCAGCCTGCCCCATACGAGGAACAGCATGGTCAGAGTTAAGGTGCCAATGCCCACGGAGGCCGCGAATCGGTAATCGACGGCTGGGATGATAAACGGCAGCAGGCCCACGGCGAGCGCCGGCGGCACGTGCAGATCGAATAATCGCAAGATTAGGATGCCGCATGCCGCGCTGGAGATCACCGCCAGCGGGGCGCCCCCGAACGTCGTGACCAGTGCAACCCCGATCAATGCGCTCAGGGTACACGCGACCGGCAGCAGCAGCGGCTTCTTGACCCAAGGGCAAACGTCCGCATGGGCAAACATTTCAAAGCCGATCACGATAAGCGGCGGGAACAGGATCAACCGCCAACCCGTGGCTTCGGCCAGAATCGCCGTGCCTACCAGAAACACCAGAAAGAACGGGAGCCACGAGTAGGTGCTTGGAGTTTCCTCGGTAACGTCATCGGCCACATCGGAGGCGGTTCGCACCGGCGGTAGCGGGACGAAGCGAGGCCAGACAAGGGAGATCGCGGCGAGCAATATCAGGCCGACCAGCAACGATGCCGGGTAGTACCAGCTTGTGATGTTGAGTGAGATTGGCAGCACGCCCGCCGAAATGGCCGGGGCAATCGATGACTTCAATATGCGGATGATGAGCATCGCGGCTGCGGTCGCCAGCAGGATCGGCACGATCCCGCTGCCCATGCTTCGGGCGAAGATCGTGCCTACCAGCCCGGTAAGAAGCGGTGTGAGAACCAGCATCCCCGGCGCTTTGGCCCAGGTGCCGTGCGGTCGCTTGATGATGTCATGGGCCAGGGCGCCTAGTTCGGGAAAAAGAATGTAGTGAACATGCGTGGCCGCCGCGATCCACGCGATGACACCCATGTAGAGCGCCGTCAGCAACTCCCCAAAGAATCCCCACGGCAGCGACGATCGCCGTATACCAAACAATCTCATGCCTTCCATCCACGACATCCATTTTCTTGAAGGCCCACCTCGGGCAAGTGATGGTTGACTCCAAGGTGGGGCGCCGTACTTATTTCGTCCCTATCGGCAGAGCGTAGGACGCAAAGGCCGCGTCCACGGGTGTGTCGAACAGGTGATTGGTGTAGTTCGAGATCGTCTTGACGGCGATGGCGAGCACCACCTGTAGAGCCTGCTGCTCGCTGTAGCCCGCGTCGGTGAAGGTCTGCAAACTCGCCTGCGACGGATTGCCCCGCGTCTGCACCATGTCCTTGACGAAGGCGGTAAGGGCGTGCAGCTTCGGGTCATCCATCGGCGTGCCCTCACGGATTGCCTGGAGCGCCTGCGGCGGCACCTTCGATACCTTCTCGGCGATCATGCTGTGAGCGGCCACGCAGTAGTGGCAGCCGTTTTCCCGACTGATGACCAGCAGCACGACTTCCTGCTCGGCCGGCGTGAAGCCGGATTCCTTGCGGAACCAGTCATACCCATGGAGGTAGGTCGAGAGCGCGCCAGGGGCGTGGGCCATTTCTCCATACATGTTGGGAACAAATCCCTGCTTCCTGCGCGTGTTACTCAGGAACTCGCGGCTCCTTTCAGGGGCGGTGTCTTCGGTAAGAAGAGGCAGTGTCAGCTTGGCGTTCATGGAGTGCTCCTAAGTGGAAATATTCCGGCTTCCAGATTGGGTTTGATGATGGCGAAGTTGGGCGAGACGTCGAAGTCGCGCGGGGCGAACAGGCTGTGGTGCCGCACATGAAGAATCTCGGCCACACAGCCGGGGCACATCGGGTCCTGCGACGGCACGGTCTCGATCAGCGGCAGGATCGGATAGCGAATCGACTGGAAAGCTTGGGCGATCAGCGTCGAGCAGATGGCGCGGGTGGGGTCGCCGCTGCCCAGGCCGAGCATGCGACGGCGCCAACGCACCGGCACCGGCGGCGTGGGCAACAGATATCGGGCCAGGTCGATCACGTTCTTCAAGTCGTACTGATGGCCCAGCCGAGCCACCGCCGTGCCGACCAGGGTGTCAATCTCGGCAGCGGTCAGGCCCACGGGCCGGCACACTCGGGTATGCAGATCGGCGAACTCGGCCACGCTGACCAGACGCACGCCTTCGCGTAGATCGGCTTCAAGAAAGCAACGGGGCCGCCCTTCGGCATCGGTCGGCCTGCCGGCCGTGCCGACAAACAGTGCCGCGTGCGACCAGGTGGATTGGGTCAGGTACTTGATGGCCACGCTGACCCGGCTCTGACCTTCGACCAGCAGCACGTCGCCGGGCTGCAGGCACGCCATGAGAAGGTCTGGATCGGTCGGCGGGGCCACGCTATGCACATGGTGGGGCCGACTGAGGTAGCGGCTCAGTCCTTCTCCACAGCGGCGCGCGATGCTGTCCAAGATGTTTCCCACGGCGTCACCCTGTCGAAACGAAGGTGAAATTCGGGCGCGGCATGGCTCAGAACCTCGTCGTCAGTTGTGTGAGCCAGGCCGGTGAATGTTCCACAAGCCATGCTTCCATCGGCTTGTCGGCGCCTGTCAGGATCAGGGCGGCCAGGGCAAGCATGATCGCGCCCAACAGGACTTTCCCGGCCTTGCCGGCGTGCAGGAGCTTGGATCGCGTGCGGCCGATCGCGCTGCGCGACACATAGGCCAGTGCAACCAGGGGCAATGCCGCGCCGATACCGAACACCGCCATCATTGAGCCTGCTTGCGCCAGGTTCGTACCCTGGCTGGCCAGAACGATGGCCGCGCCAAGCGTCGGCCCCACGCAGGGACTCCAGACCAGCCCCAGCACTAGGCCCACCACGAACTGCCCCGTCAGCCCGTCCAGTTGGACACGCGCAAGCAGGTCGTTCCCGGCATTGCCGATGCCGGCCGTCAGCGACGCAAACAGCTGCTGGAGGGCGCTGGACATGAGCACCACGCCTAACAGTCCCAGGACGGCCGCGCCCACGCCCCGGAAGATCGTTGTGTCGATGCCGAGCGAGGCGCCTGCCCAGGCCAGCGCCGTGCCGACAATGGCATAGGACAGAGCGAGGCCGCCCGCCAGGGCCAACGGCGCGTGCCGATGGGCGTTGACCGCCGAGCCAATCAGGATCGGTACGATGGGCAGGACGCAAGGCGACAGCGTGGAAAGCACCCCCGCGAGCAGTCCGAGGCCGTAGGAACCGAGGCCGAGCGTCATCAGCGCGTGGTCTTCTGAATCAGGCCCTCGATGCCGGCCTCGGTGGTGTCGCCCACGGAGCGGGCCACTTCCTGGGTGCCTTTGAAGCCTACCAGCGTACTTTGCATGCTGACCTTGAAGGCCCGGACGGTGCTCTTTTCGCTGTCGAAGTCCACGGTCAGCAAGGTCACGTCCTTGTAGGCGGGCTGCTTCATTAGGGTTTCCAAGATCGGCTTCTGCGCCTTGCAGGTCGGGCACCACGTCGCGCTGACGTCCACTACCACGGGCTGGCCAGCCTGCGTCAGACGGTCGAACTCGGCTTGGCTGAACGGTTTGATCTCCCCGGCGCTGGCGATGCTGGCGAACGTGGCAAGAGCGAGAAAGGCGGCGGTCATACGTAGTTTCATGGGCGTAATCCTGAATAAGGGGAGAACCGCCCAAGGCGATGACTCGCGCGGGCGAACACGGTCGCCAAGAGTGACGGCCTCTTCCTAAGAGGCGGGGAGTCGTCAAGATGGTTCGCATCCGAGCGAAAAAAATCTGCGAGGCCGCACTGCGGAATCTGTCCCCGCTTTTGGCAGGGCCAGCTTTTTTGCACATGCGGCGAACCGTTTTGGCGGTTGCGCCCCTCTTATTGGCAGGAGGGAGTAGTGCGGCCGCCCAAGGGGGGCGTCCTCAGCATCTCTCAGTTCTTCCCGTCGCACCGTTCCCAGGTGATAGGAGCGCATCATGTATTGCAGCACTTCTGTTAAAGCGCAATTGGTTCGTGGCGCATTGGCCGTGACATCCATTGCGGGCGCCATCGTTTTAACCCCTAACTTTTGGCCTGCGGCAGGGCTATTTGGTTTGGCCATCTATCTTATGCGCGGGTGTCCCGCCTGCTGGCTCGCGGGACTAATGGAAGCCATTCGGGTTCGCAACGAGCGCAAGTCGCTGCTGTAGCTCGATCCACGAACATGGAGCTACGTCATCTACGATGCTTTCTTGCGGTTGCGGAGGAACTCCACTTCGCTCGTGCCGCCGAACGACTGCACATTGACCAGTCGCCGCTATCCCGTACCATCAAGGAACTAGAGGAAGAACTTAGCGCACGCCTTTTCGTTCGCACCACCCGCAGCACGCAATTGACCCGCGCTGGCCGACTACTCTTGGAGCACGTGCCGCGCATCTTCGCTGCATTGGAGCAAGCGCGCGATAGCGTCAAATCCGCTGCCAACGGCTTTCACGGTCAGTTGCGCATCGCCTTGTCCGATGGTGTGACGCCTTCGCGCTTGCCGGCCTTGCTGGCACGATGCCGTGAAGAAGATCCCGAAGTAGAGATACGGCTGTTTGAAGTGCCACTAGCCCAGCAGATCAAGGGTCTTCACGATGACCTATACGATGCTGGATTTTCGATGGCAGATGACGTGGGTGATGGCATCTTGGTTGCTCCCGCCTGGGAAGATGAATTGATGCTGGCGGTGCCGGCACGCCATCCGGTGCTGGCCTATAAGCGCGTTCCGTTGGAGGAAGTATTGCGCCATCCGCTGGTTCTGGGCGATCCAGCCGTATGCGAGGGCCATGCACGGCAGGTCGAACGTATCCTGCGCAAACATGAACAAGAGCCGTTGATCGTCCAGCACGTCGCCAGCTTCGATCTGATGATGACACTCGTTTCTGCTGGAATTGCATTGGGGTTGGCCGGCACGGCGCACATCACAGGCAGCCGCGAGCCTGGCGTCATAGGTCGGCCGTTAGCGGGACAACCACCGATGTTGACAACCTATCTACTTCGCCGCGACATGGAGCCATGCGAGATGTTGACTCGCTTCATTGAACGAGTTGCTTGCCTCGATTCAACAGATGACATTGGCACTGCCTAAGATTTCCAGAACTGCGATGAAAGGACTGGAGCCATGAACAAATTGCTACCGCTGCTGATGATCGCCGCCGCATTGGCGGCATGCGGTCAATCCCAACCTTCGGAAACTGTGGACTACCTTGTGGCCCATCCTGAGCGCATCAAGGAACTCCAGCGCCAATGCAAGGAGGATCGCGCGAAGGTCGGCGACGAACTCTGCGTGCGCGCGGCCGAAGCCGCCAATCGGCGCTTCTTCGGTGATCGACCCGAGCAGAAATCCAAGTAGCGCCCCTCGCAGTCGCTACGCCGCGACAGAATTCGCGCCGTTACCTCATCACGCCGCAACGCGCTCGCGTTCGCGGCGTTTTTATTGTCTTCGCCCTTGCAAGAAATCTGGCCTTTTCAGCCTGAATTGCCGCCAGAACGGCCTTTGACCGACCTGCGCACGCGCCTTGATCCTCAGTGCTGCGGCACCTCCGTGTGCCGTGATTGGAGACAAGGTCATGCAAGGGACGAACGTGCTGTTCGGTCAGATTGCCGTCGTATTCGGCATCGTGATCGCCGGCGTGTGGGCAGCCACACAATGGACGGCAGCAGCCCTTGGCTATCAAGTACGCCTTGGCTCGCCCTGGTTCGACTTCCTGGGCACGCCGGTCTATCACCCGTGGCGGCTGTTCGAGTGGTGGTTCTTCTTCGACGCCTACGCACCGCGTGTCTTCGACATTGGCGGCGCGATTGCCGGCGGCAGCGGCCTTGTCGCCGTGCTGGTTGCCATCGGCATGTCGATCTGGCGCTCGCGCCAATCACGCCTCGTCACCACCTACGGCTCGGCCCGCTGGGCGAACGCGGAGGACATTCGCAAGGCGGGTCTAACGCAGCCAGCCGGCGTGTTCCTCGGCCAGCATAACCGGCAGTACCTGCGCCATGAAGGCCCAGAACACGTCTTGACCTTTGCGCCCACGCGCAGCGGCAAAGGCGTTGGCCTGGTGGTGCCGACACTGCTTTCCTGGCCCGCGTCCGCCGTCATCCACGACATCAAGGGCGAGAACTGGCAGATCACCGCCGGCTGGCGCTCGCGCTTCTCGCATTGCCTGTTGTTCAACCCCACGGATGCGAAGTCGGCGGCCTACAACCCGCTGCTGGAGGTGCGACGCGGCGCGCATGAAGTGCGCGACGTGCAGAACATCGCGGACATTCTGGTCGATCCCGAAGGCGCGCTGGAGCGGCGCAACCATTGGGAGAAGACTTCGCACGCGCTGCTGGTCGGGGCCATCTTGCATGTGCTCTACGCGGGCGAGGACAAGACGCTGCGCGGCGTCGCCAACTTCCTCTCCGATCCGGCCAGCCCATTCGAGCTGACCTTGCACCGGATGATGACCACGCCCCATCTGGGCGATGGCCCGCATCCGGTGGTTGCCTCTGCGGCGCGCGAAGTGCTCAACAAGTCGGACAACGAGCGCTCGGGCGTCTTGTCCACGGCCATGTCGTTCCTCGGCCTGTACCGCGACCCGACGGTGGCCGAAGTCACCTCGCGCTGCGACTGGCGCATCGCCGATCTCATTTCCGTCGAGCACCCCGTATCGCTGTACCTCGTGGTGCCGCCTTCGGACATTTCGCGCACCAAACCGCTCATCCGCCTGATCCTCAACCAGATCGGCCGGCGGCTCACCGAATCACTCGACGGCAGCGATGGCATCGAGCGCCGCCACAAGTTGCTGCTGATGCTCGACGAATTCCCGGCCTTGGGCCGGCTCGACTTCTTCGAGACGGCACTGGCCTTCATGGCGGGCTACGGCATCCGCAGTTTTCTCATCGCGCAGTCGCTCAACCAGATCGACAAGGCGTATGGGCAGAACCATTCGATTCTGGACAACTGCCATGTGCGCGTGACGTTCGCCACCAACGACGAACGCACCGCCAAGCGCATTTCCGAAACGCTTGGCACCGCTACCGAGCTACGCGCGCAGCGCAACTACGCTGGTCATCGGCTCGCGCCGTGGCTGGGCCACCTGATGGTGTCGCGGCAGGAGACGGCCCGCCCGCTGCTGACGCCGGGCGAAGTCATGCAGCTTCCGCCCGACGAGGCCGTGGTGATGGTCTCCAGCGTCGCGCCGATCAAGGCCAAGAAGCTGCGCTACTACGCAGACAGCAATTTCAAGCGGCGCGTGCTGTCACCGCCTGTGCTCGCTGCCGGGCGCTATGCCGATGTTCCTCCGGTACGCCCCGACGACTGGAGCGGACTGGCGATTCCGCCGACGCCTGCCGCACCGGCTACGTCATCCGCCGATGGCCTGGAACACCTGGGCACGGCCGACGACGGCTGCCCGCGCCGCCAGCCAGAGCTAACTGAGGCCGTCGCCTACGACCCCGAGAGCGCCGCGCCCGCGGCCGACCTCGGCCTGCTCGATGACGACGACGACCTGCCGCTTCCCCTTCCGCGCCAGCTTGATCCGGCCATGCAGCGCACGGCCCGGCTGGCATCCCTCGACCCCAACGACGGAATCGAGCTATGAGCCACTACCGCCTGAACCTCTTTATCCAGCCCGAGCACGCCCAGCGGCTCGATGAACTGGCCGCCAAGAAAGGCGTGTCCAAGTCCAGCATCGTCGCTGCCGCCTTAGCGTCTTGGCTGTCGCCGGACGCGGCCGACCAGCGCGAAGCGGCCATCGCCAAGCGGCTGGATCGGCTGTCGCGCCAAGCCGAGCGCATGGAGCGTGACCAGAACATCGCCATCGAGACGCTGGCGCTGTTCATCCGCTACTACCTCACGGTCAGCACGCCGGTTCCCGAGGCCCACCAAGACGCGGCCCGCGCCCAGGGCAAGGCGCGCTTCGAGCAGTTCGTCGAACAGCTCGGCCGCCACCTGCTGCGCGGGCGCAGCCTCGTGCGTGACGTGGTGGAGGAACTGCATCCCGACCCGATGCGAATGGGGGGCACGGCGGCAGCCGCCCAGGCCCAGGAGCGTGCGTCATGAGCACCACTCCCCAATCCATGACCACTGCGGCGCTTGACCGACGTATCCAGATGCTGCGCACGGCAATGGGGCCGCTGATCGCCGCCGCGCTCGAAGACCCGGACGTGGTGGAAATCATGCTCAACCCGGATCGCACCCTCTGGGTGGATCGCCTGTCCTCGGGTCGCGCCCCGATGGGCGTGGAGATGCCCGAAGCCGATGGCGAGCGAATCATCCGCCTCGTCGCGGCCCATGTCGGTGCGGAAGTGCATCGCGGCCAGCCGCTGCTATCGGCCGAGTTGCCCGAAACCGGCGAACGCTTCGAGGGCATCTTGCCGCCCGCTGCACCGGGGCCGGCCTTCGCGCTGCGCAAGCGCGCCATCGGCGTCATTCCGCTGGAGCGGTACGTCGTGGAGGGAATGATGACGGCCGCACAGGCGGGCTTTCTGGTTCGCGCTGTGCGCGAGCGCAAGAACATCCTGATCGCCGGGGCCACCAGCAGCGGCAAGACGACCCTTGCCAATGCTCTGCTCGCCGAGATAGCCGCCACGGGCGACCGCGTGCTGGTGCTCGAAGACACGGTGGAACTGCAATGCGCGGCCCGCGACCACGTACCGCTGCGCACCCGCGCTGGCGTGGTGTCCATGACCGAGCTGGTGCGCTCATCCATGCGCCTGCGCCCGGATCGCGTGGTCGTTGGCGAGGTGCGCGGCGCCGAGGCGCTGGATCTCATCAAGGTATGGGGCACGGGCCACCCCGGCGGCATCGCCACGATCCACGCCGGCTCCGCACTGGGCGCGCTGCTGCGCCTGGAGCAACTGATTCTCGAAGTGGCGGTGAACCCGCCGCGTGCGCTGATCGCCGAGGCGGTCAACGTGGTGATCCACATCGCTGGGCGTGGGCGCAAGCGCCGCATCGAGAGCATCGCCCGCGTCGTCGGCTTCGACGGCGTGGGCTACCAACTGGCGGACGCACTGGAGACGCCGTTCCCCGAGCTGCTGCCACTTCCCGATGCCGCACCCGCTGCGGCGATTTCCCCGTCCCCTGACCAACCTGGAGAACTGCCATGACGCAGATGATCGTTCCTGCTTTCCGTTTTTCTGCAAATCCGGCTTTGCGCCTGCCCACACGGTCGCGGCTGCACAGCCTGGGTCGCCCTGCGGCGCAAGGGCTGCTGCTGTCCGCGCTGCTGCTGTTTCTGGCCGGCACCGCGCAGGCCGCCGGCTCCTCGATGCCCTGGGAAGGCCCGTTGCAGTCGATTTTGGAGTCGATTCAAGGGCCGGTGGCGCGCATCGTCGCGGTCATCATCATCATCGCGACGGGCCTGGCGCTCGCCTTTGGCGACACGTCGGGCGGTTTTCGCAAGCTGATCCAGATCGTGTTCGGCTTGAGCATCGCCTTCGCGGCTTCGAGCTTCTTCCTGTCCTTCTTCAGCTTCTCCGGCGGAGCTGTCGTATGAGCGGGTCTGACACCTTCGCGGCCGGGTTCGAGGTGCCGCTGCATCGCTCGCTGACCGAGCCGATCTTGATGGGCGGTGCACCGCGCACCGTGGCGATTGCCAACGGCACGCTGGCCGCCGCCGTCGGGCTGGGCCTGCAACTGTGGATTCCGGGCGTGGTGCTCTGGATCGTCGGCCACGCGCTGGCGGTCTGGGGTGCGCGTGTCGATCCGCAGTTCATGGCCGTGTTTGCCCGGCACATCAAGCACCGCCCGCTGCTGGACGTGTGAGGGGACGCCGCCATGCTGAACCTTGCCGAATACCGCCAGCGGCCCGCGCTGCTGGCCGACTGGCTGCCCTGGGCCGGGCTGATCGCGCCGGGCGTCGTCTTGAACAAGGACGGCAGTTTCCAGCGCACGGCGCGGTTTCGCGGGCCTGACCTCGACAGCGCCACGCAAGGCGAGCTGATCGCCACGTCGGCCCGCTTGAACAACGCGCTGCGCCGGATGGGCTCGGGCTGGGCGCTGTTCATCGAGGCCGAGCGCCGCGCTGCGGCCGACTACCCACATTCCGACTTTCCCGAACCGTTGTCTTGGCTAGTGGACGAGGAACGCCGGGCAGCGTTCGAGGAATCGGGCAACCATTTCGAGAGCGGCTACCACCTGACGCTGGTGTACCTGCCGCCCGAGGAATCCCGCGCCCGCGCGGCGGGCATGTTGTACGAGAACCGTCCCACCGAAGGCGTGGACTGGCGCGAGCGACTGACCGCCTTCATCGCGGAAACAGATCGCGTCTTTGACCTGCTTGATGGCGTGATGCCGGAGATTGCCTGGCTGGACGACAGCCAGACGCTGACCTACCTGCACGCGGCTATCTCGACGCGGCGCTACCGTGTGGGCGTACCTGAAGTGCCGTTTCACCTCGATGCGCTGCTGGCCGATGCCCCGCTGGTCGGCGGCCTCGCGCCGATGCTGGGCGACCAGCACCTGCGTATTGCGACAGTGCGGGGCTTCCCGACCTCGACCTGGCCGGGGATTCTGGACGACCTCAACCGCCTGGGGTTTGCGTACCGCTGGAGCACGCGCTTTCTCTGCCTCGACAAATCCGAGGCGGAAAAAGAACTCGCCCGCCTGCGCCGCCAGTGGTTCGCCAAGCGCAAGAACGTCATCGCGCTGCTGCGCGAAACGATCTTCCAGCAGGAAAGCCCGCTGGTGGACACGGATGCCAGCAACAAGGCCGCCGACGCGAACGCCGCCTTGCAGGAGCTGGGCAGCGATCAAGTGGCCTTCGGCTACCTCACCGCCACGGTAACGGTGCTCGATGCCGATCCCGCCGTGGCAGATGAAAAGCTGCGCATGGTGGAGCGCGTCATCCAGGGGCGCGGCTTCGTCACCATCCCCGAAACGCTCAACGCCGTGGATGCGTGGCTGTCCTCGATTCCGGGGCATGCCTACGCGAACGTGCGCCAGCCCATCGTCTCGACGCTGAATTTGGCGCACCTGATGCCGGTGTCCGCCGTGTGGGCCGGGCCGGAGAAGAACGAACACCTCGACGGCCCGCCGTTGATCGTCACGCGCACCGAAGGCGCGACACCGTTCCGGCTGGTGACGCACATCGGCGACGTGGGCCACACGCTGGTGGCCGGCCCGACCGGCATGGGCAAGTCGGTCTTGCTCGCCACCCTGGCGATGCAGTTCCGCCGCTATCGCGGCTCGCGCATCTTCGCGTTCGACATGGGGCGCTCGATGCGCGCCACGATCCTGGGCCTCGGCGGCGAGCACTACGACCTCGGGCTGGATGGCGAGATCGCTTTCCAGCCCTTGGCGCGCATCGACCGCGATGGCTACCGAACCTGGGCCGCCGAATGGATCGAGGGCCGCTTGCTGCACGAAGGTGTCGCCGTCGGCCCCGAAGAAAAGGCGGCGGTCTGGTCGGCACTTGGCAGCCTTGCCGGTGCGCCGGTGGAACAGCGCACCATGACCGGCCTGTCGGTGCTGCTGCAATCGAACGCGCTGCGCCAGGCGCTCGCGCCCTATGTGCTGGGCGGTGCCCACGGCAAGCTGCTGGACGCCGACCGCGACCGACTGGGCATGGCCGACGTGCAAGGCTTCGAGATGGAAGAGCTAATGCACAGCAAGGCTGCGGTGCAGGCGGTGCTGCGCTATCTGTTCGCCCGCTTCGATGAGCGCTTCGACGGGGCGCCGACGCTGCTGATCCTCGATGAGGCGTGGCTGTTCCTCGACGAGCCCGCGTTTGCCGCGCGCATTCGCCAGTGGCTCAAGACGCTGCGCAAGAAGAACGTCAGCGTCATCTTCTCCACGCAGTCGCTCGCGGACATCAAGGATTCGAGCATCGCGCCGGCCATCATTGAGAGCTGCGCCAGCCGCATCTTCCTGGCCAATCCGCAGGCGACAGAACCGCAGATTCGCACGATCTACGAAGGCTTCGGCCTCAACAGCCGGCAGATCGAGATCGTCGCCACCGCGCAGCCCAAGCGCGACTACTACTACCAATCCCGTCTCGGCAATCGCCTGTTCGACCTTGACCTGGGGCCGGCGGTGCTGGCCTTCGCGGGCGCTTCCACGCCGCAAGACCAGCGCGACATCGACGCGGTGCTCACCGTGGCTTCCACCGCTTCTTCCACGTTCGCAGCCGCATGGCTGCGCCACCGCAGCCTCGATTGGGCGGCCGAGCTGCTGCGTGACTTCCCCGGCACGCCGCCGGGCGCCGCCTTTGTTCCCACCCATCCGCAGGAGAACCACCCATGAAAACCCATGCTCCCAAGCTCGCCGCGTTGACCGCCGCCTGCGTGCTCGCCTTCGGCATCGCGCAGCCCGCGCACGCGCTGTTCGGCGTCGGCGACATCGTGCTCGACCCGACCAATCTGGTGCAGAACACGCTCACCGCCGTTCGCACGCTGGAGCAGATCAACAACCAGATCCGCCAGCTCCAGAACGAAGCGCAGATGCTCATCAACCAGGCGCGCAACTTGGCCAGCCTGCCGTCCAGCGTGGTGGGCCAGTTGCGCGCGAACCTGGCGACCACCCAGCGCCTCATCGCGCAGGCCAAAGGCCTGGCCTACGACGTGACGAACATCGACCGCGAGTTTTCGCGCCTGTACCCCGAGAAGTACGCCGCCACGGTGAGCGGCAATCAGATGTACCTCGATGCGCAGGAGCGCTGGAAGAACACGCTCAACGGCCTGCAGACCACCATGCAGATGCAGGCCCAAGCGTCGCAGAACCTGAGCGACGACGAAAGCGTGCTGGCCGACCTCGTGGGCAAGAGCCAGTCGGCGGAGGGCGCGTTGCAGGCGATGCAGGCCATGAACCAGTTGCTCGCCCTGCAGGCCAAGCAGTCGATCCAGACGCAGCGGCTCCAGATCACGCAAGACCGGGCCGCCTCGCTGGAGCTGGCGAGGCAGGCCGCGGCCACGGAGCGCGGGCGCGAGGTGACGCGCCGCTTCCTGGGCGAAGGCACGCCGTACACGCCGCAGCCCGTCCATTTCTACAACCGCTGACGGGGACGGCCATGAAGAACGCGCCCGTCCTGTTCGCTCTCACGTCCCTGTTGGCCGGCTGCGACCGGCCGCCCGCGGTGGATGCACTGGCCGCTGACCCGTCCCGGCTGCACACGCTGCGCGCGCAATGCCGTGCGGGCGAGCACGGCGGCGCGTTCTGCGCGCAGGTGGCGCAAGCCGACCTGCGCCGCTTTCTCTCCGGCAAGGCCGGCCCCGGCGAGTACCAGACGCCCGCCGACCTGCCGCCGATTCCGCCCAGCTTCGATGAGCCCGCCGATGGCAACGGGCCAGGGCAGGAGGACTCGCCATGAACGACGTGACCATCATCGACCGTTTTCTCGATACGTTCTCGCGCTACATCGACTCGGGCTTTGGCCTGCTGCATGGCGAGGTGGCCTTTCTCACTGCCACGCTGATCGTCATCGACATGACCATCGCCGGGCTCTTCTGGGCGATGGGACATGCCACCGGCCAGGGCGAGGACGTGATCGCCAAGCTGATCCGCAAGGTGCTGTACGTCGGCGCCTTCGCCTACATCATCGGCAACTTCAACTGGCTGGCCGGCATCGTGTTCCGTTCGTTCGCGGGCCTGGGCCTGACCGCCAGCGGCTCGACCCTGAGCATGGAGAACTTCCTGCAACCGGGCAGGCTGGCCAAGGTCGGCATCGACGCCGGGGCGCCGATCCTCAAGCAGATCGGCGACATGGCGGGATTTCCTGAGGTGTTCGTGAACATCACGCCCATCGTCGTGATGTTCCTCGCCTGGCTGATCGTCCTGCTGTGCTTCTTCGTGCTGGCGATCCAGCTTTTCATCACGCTGATCGAGTTCAAGCTGACCACGCTCGCGGGCTTCGTGCTGGTGCCGTTCGCGCTGTGGAACAAGACCGCGTTCCTGGCAGAAAAGGTGCTGGGCAACGTGGTGTCCTCGGGCATCAAGGTGCTGGTGCTGGCCGTCATCGTGGGCATTGGCTCGGGCCTGTTCGCCGAGTTCCAGGTGCAGCCGGCCGAGCCATCCATCGACCATTCGGTCGTTGTCATGCTGGCCTCGCTGACCCTGCTGGCGCTGGGCATCTTCGGGCCAGGCATTGCGGCCGGGCTGGTGTCGGGTGGCCCGCAGCTCGGCGCGGGCGCGATGGCCGGTGCCGCGCTGGGCGCGGCCGGCGCTGCGGTTGCCGTGGGTGCAGCGGCCACGGGCGTCGGCGGTGCTGTCGCAGCCGGCGCGCGCATGGCTCCGGCTGCGGCCAAGCTGGCCGGCAGCGGTGCACGTGCCGCCGTCGGGGCCGCCAGCAGCGCGAAGTCGGCGTTTCAGGCCGGCTCCGCGTCCGCTGGCGGTGGCTTCAAAGGCGCAGCCGCCGGCGTGGGCAATGTCGCCAAGACCGGCGCGCAGGCCGCCGGGCAGAAGGTGGCCGATGGCGCGCGCTCGATGAAGGAGCGTGTCGCCGCTGCCTTCCGGCCGGATGACGCCCCTGCATCCAGTGGCCCGCAGAGCGCAGCCGATTCGGCAGCGCCTACCGCTGCCGAACAGCCCGCCTGGGCCAAGCGCCTGCATCGCAGGCAGCAACTGACCCATGCCGCGACGACTGCCGCCCACACGCTGCGCGGTGGCGATGGCGGCAGCTCCAGCCAAGGCCCCAGCCTGCGCGATTCCGACTCATAAGGAGATAGACCATGCGATTCAAAAGACCCCAGGTGCGCTACGCCGACACGTCGCAGCCCGCCACGCCGTACCAAGCCGCAGGCCAGGTCTGGGACGAGCGCATCGGCTCGCCGCGCGTGCAGGCGAAGAACTGGCGCCTGATGGCCTTCGGCTGCCTCGCTCTCGCATTGCTGATGGCCGGTGGCCTGGTCTGGCGCTCGGCGCAGTCCATCGTGACGCCCTATGTGATCGAGGTCGATCAGGCTGGGCAGGTGCGTACCGTGGGCGAAGCCGCCACGCCGTACCGGCCCAGCGATGCGCAGGTGGCCTACCACCTGGGCCGCTTCATCGGCCTGGTGCGCTCGCTGTCCATCGACCCCATCGTGGTTCGGCAGAACTGGCTCGATGCCTACAACTACACCACCGACAAGGGCGCCGTGGTGCTAAACGACTACGCCCGCGTGAACGATCCGTTCGCGCGCATCGGCAAGGAGTCGGTGACGGTGCAGATCACCAGCGTGACCCGCGCCAGCGACACGTCTTTCAACGTGCGCTGGACGGAGACGCGCTACGTCAACGGCGCCCTGGATCGCACCGAGCGCTGGAACGCGGTGATTTCCATCGTGCAGCAGACCCCGCGCACCGAGCAGCGCCTGCGTAAGAACCCCTTAGGCATCTACGTCAACGGACTGTCGTGGAGCCGCGAACTGGAAGGAAACGAAGGAGCAAAACCATGAATGCGATTTTCCGTAAATCCGCCTTGCCGCTGATCTTGCTGGCATCCAGCGTCTTGTTCTCGGGCTGCGCCACGCAGGGCAAGCCGCCGCCGGTCATCTCGCTCGACGAGCCGGTGCAAGCCCAGCCGCTGCCCGAGGCGCCGAAGCCGGTGGAGGTCGTGACCGTGCCCGAGGTGTTGCCGATGCCGGCGCAGATGAAGCCCGTACCGGATGCCAAGTCTGCGGTGGAACCCGCCGATGAAACCGTGCGCGTGGCCCGCGCCAATGCCGAGGCGCGCATCGCGCCCACGCGCGAGGGCTACGTCAATGCGATTCAGGTGTGGCCCTTCACTGATGGCGCGCTGTACCAGGTCTATGCGGCCGTGGGCCGTGTGACGGTGATCGCGCTCCAGCCCGGCGAGGAACTGGTGACGGTCGCCGCTGGCGACACGGTGCGCTGGATCGTGGGCGACACATCGAGCGGCAGCGGTGAGGCGTTGCGCGTCAACGTGATGGTCAAGCCGATCCGCTCGGGCCTGAAGACGAATCTCGTCATCACCACAAGCCGACGCACCTACCTGCTGGAGCTGACCTCGACCGAGAAGACGTGGATGGCGTCGGTGTCCTGGGAGTACCCCAAGGACAAGATGCTGGCCCTGCAGCGCCAGGCGCAGGCGGCCAGCGCCGCTGCGCCGGTCGATGCGGGCCTGTCGCTGGAGAAGATCCGTTTCCGCTACGCGGTCAGCGGCAGCAATCCGCCGTGGAAGCCCCTGCGTGCCTTCGATGACGGTGAGAAGGTCTACATCCAGTTTCCGCCGGGCATTGCCCAAGGCGAGCTGCCGCCGCTGTTCGTGATCGGCGCGCAGGGCGACGGCCAGCTCGTCAACTACCGATTCCGCTCACCGTACTACATCGTGGATCGGCTGTTTGGCGCGGCCGAACTGCGCCTGGGCGGGGACAAGGGCGACGTGGTGCGGATCGAGCGCACGGATGGCACGCGGAGGAACTGACCATGAGCCAGGACGACATTCCCGACCATGCCGCGCCGCAGACCGGCAAGGTGGCGCCCGAGGCAATGGCGCTGCGCGCGCAGCCGCGTCCGGTGACTCGGTTGAATCGGCGCACGCTAGCCATCCTCACCGGCGGCCTGTCGGTCGCCGTGCTTGGGGCCACGATCTGGTCGTTGCAGCCGCATCGGCGCGGCGCGGGCGAGCAAACCGAGCTGTACAACGTGGATCGCGTCTCGAAGTCCGAAGGGCTGGACGGCCTGCCTTCCGACTATTCCAAGCTGCCGGCGAAGGTGCCGGAGCTGGGGCCACCGCTGCCGGGCGACCTCGGCCCGGCCATCGTGAAGTCACAGCAGCCGGTGACACCGGCCTATGCGCCGCCAGGCCACGACCCGGAGGATGCTCGGCGCAAGGAAGCCGATGCCGCTGCGGCCTCGACGGTGTTCTTCCGCTCGGGCAATCCAGGCAAGACCGCTGCACCGGCGACTGCGCAAGCCGCTGCGGCGGGCCCGGCATCGGCCTTGGCGGGCTTTGATCCGCTCGCCGCCGGGCCGGCCTCGACGGCGGCACAAACTCAACAATCCGCGTCCGACCCGACCGCCGTGCAGAACCGACAAGACCAGAAAGAGGCTTTCCTGAAAGGCGCTTCTACGGAAACCCGCAATTCCGGCCAACTGACCCTGCCGGCTTCGCCGTACCAGGTCATGGCCGGAACGGTGATCGCTGGCGCGCTGGTGACGGGTATCAAGTCCGACCTGCCGGGCGACGTGATCGGCACGGTGACGGAGCCTGTCTACGACTCGGCCACGGGTAAGTTCCTGCTGATCCCGCAGGGTTCGCGCCTCATGGGCAAGTACAACAGCCAGGTGAGCTACGGGCAGAGCCGCGTGCAGGTGGTGTGGAACCGCATCATCCTGCCGGACACGTCTTCGCTGACGCTCGACAACCTGGCGGGTACCGACCCGGCCGGCTATGCCGGCCTGGAGGATGGGGTCGATTGGCATTGGGATCGCGTTTTTGCCGGCGCGGCTCTGACCACGCTGCTGGGCGTGGGCGCCGAGCTGGCCGCGCCGCAGAACCGGCAGGACGGCAACCGCGTCATCATCGCCGGACAGGGCAGTTTGCAGGACAGCGTGAACCAGGTAGGCCAGGAGATGACCCGGCGCAACATGAACATCCAGCCGACGTTGACCGAGCGGCCGGGCCTGCCGGTTCGCATCATCGTGAACCGCGATCTCGTGCTTCGGCCGTACCAACCGTTGTTCTTCAACCGGGGAGCGATGCGATGAGCACGACCAAGAAGCTGCGGCTGGGGCCGCTGCCGAAGACCGAGAGTGTCAAGCTGACCTTCGCATGTCCCGCTGGCTTGAAGACAGACCTTGACCGCTATGCCGCGCTACATGCGCAGACCTACGGCGAAACGGTCGATGCGGCGACGCTGATCCCGCACATGCTGGAGGCATTCATGGCGGGGGATCGTGGATTCAGGAAAGGAACGACCGCCAAGGTCGTTCCGCAGAAACAGACCTGACGACCTTGCCGCCACTTCAACGACAAAGCGCAGCCTGAGGCTGCGCTTTGTCGTTCCGGGGGCAGTTGGGCTACTATAGAGAAAGGAGAAAGGCAAGTCGGCCTGCTGTTGGGAAACGTCCCCCGATGCAACGCGCTCCGGCTTTCTTCCTCATCGCTCTTATGTGGCACCTAGCCCACAACGCAGCAGTCAATCCAAACTGCCCGAAACAGAGCTAACCTCGCGTCCCATATAGAGTTTCAAGCCCTGGGCGATTTGCGCTCAGGGCTTGACACGAGCAGTTTTTTATGGCCTTCGCCAGGCCGGAATCTTCAACTGCCGACCTTGACCAGCGTGCCCTTCAGCGCAACGCCGATATAAGCCATTCCCTTGGCGCACACGTAAGTGGTTTCGCTGGACGTTTCGTCGTCCTTCCAGTTGCTGCGAATCTCCATCACCCCATTGTTGCCGGCGGTGCTGGCGCGCTGCTGCAGTTCCTGGACCGCTTCCACGAAGACCGACTCGCACAACTGCGCATCGGTCGGCTTGGGTTCGCCGTTGGCCTTGTTCACCGGGCGGCGCACGCGCTTGACCGTCTTGAAGAACACCGGGCTCTGCGCACCATCCAGTTTGTTGAAGCCAAACGACAGCTTGATGTTCGGGTCGATACGCGAAGTGGCCGCGGACGACTTCAATGCCGCATCGATCGGCATGTTCATCAGTTCGTCGGCCGCGCTGGCCGCGCCCGATGCCATCAGCGCCGTCACGACCAGTGCACTGCGCAATGCGGTCTTCATATGCTCTCCCTGAGTTCTCGTGGTTCGTTGTTCGTTGTTTGTGGCCGGCGAATACCGTCTGAAACTATCGTAGCCGATCCGCCGTACAACGCATCACATTGGCGTCTTTACTTTTTTAGAGGATGCAGGCGATCCTCGTCGCCCTCATCGACCGGGGCATCGCCGAGGTTCGTCATATTGGGCTGATACGGCGCCAGTTTGACCATCGGCATGTTCATGGATGCGGCGTAGAGCGGCAGCACCTCTTTCATGTGGGCCTCGAGCACGGCAATGCGGCTGCGGCCCGACGGGTGGGTCGACATGAACTCATCGCCGGCCTGCAGGAACTTGCCCATCTTCTGCCACAGTGTGATGGCGGCACGCGGGTCATAGCCGGCGCGCGCGGCGATATCCATGCCGATCAGGTCCGCCTCGGTTTCCTCCTGCCGCGAGAAACGCAGGGAAAGCATCTTGGCGTTGGAGCCAATGTCCATATTGCCGATATTGCCGAAGCCGGTCAGCTGCGACACGACATTGGCCCCCAGGTTCGAGATCTCGGCCTGCGCCGCGCGCTGGCGCGCGTGCTCCTCCAGCGCATGCGCGATCTCATGCCCCATGACCACCGCCACTTCGTCGTCGGTCAGTTTCAGGTCGTCGAGCAAGCCGGTGTAGACGGCCATCTTGCCGCCGGGCATGCAGAAGGCATTGATCTGCTTGGCGCGGATCACGTTGATCTCCCACGGCCAGCGTCCGGCACGCGGATTCCAGAGCACGGTCTGTGGCAGCAACCGGATGCCGATCTCGCGCAGGCGCTGCACCTGCGGGTCATCGTCACCGAGCAACGTATGCCGGGCGATGGCTTCCTGCCTGACCTGCTCGTATTCGCGCGCGGCCTGCTGGTCGATGACTTCCATCGGCACGATCTCGCGCACGCGCGAACTGCGCCGATCCAGCTGTACGCCATCGTCGGGCGCGGCCACCACGACCACCTCCTGCGCCACGGCGGGCAATGCCGGCACGCATGCCGCCGCGCCCAGCATTGGCGCCAGGGTCGCACGAAACGTAATGGCCAGCGCGGCGCGCAGGATGGACTGACGCATGGTCTCGGGCATGATGGGTTGCACGGCGGGGCTCGATGCGTAAGAAGTCGTGACGAGTTCGGGGGCAGCCCGAACGGTGATGCAATAATACACGCCAGCCCTGGCGCTTCCCCATCATGAATTTCCATACCTATCTCGACATCTTCCGCAACCGCCGCATGGGCGCCATGCTCACGCTCGGCTTCGCGTCCGGCCTGCCGCTGGCGCTGACCTCCGGCACGCTGCAGGCATGGATGACCGTGGAAGGGCTCGACATCAAGACGATCGGCTTCTTCTCGCTGGTCGGACAGGCCTATATCTTCAAGTTCCTCTGGGCACCGCTGATGGACCGCTACACCCCGCCGCTGCTGGGGCGGCGGCGCGGCTGGTTGCTGGTGACGCAGCTTGGGCTGGTAGCGGCCATCGCGGCCATGGCGTTCTGTCCGCCGCAGCAGGCACTATGGACGCTCGCGGCGCTGGCCACGCTGGTGGCATTCCTGTCTGCGTCACAGGACATCGTCTTCGACGCGTATAGCACCGATGTGCTGCGGCCCGAGGAACGCGGCGCGGGCGCCGCGGTCAAGGTGCTCGGCTACCGGCTGGCGATGCTGGTGTCGGGCGGGCTGGCGCTGTACCTGGCGGACCGCGTGCTGGGCTGGTCGAACATGTACCTGCTGATGGCGGGGCTGATGGGCGTGGGGCTGCTGACGCTGTTCTGGGCACCGGAACCGGACGTGCCGGCGCGCGCGCCGCGCTCGCTCGAAGAAGCGGTGCTGGGCCCGTTGCGTGATTTCTTCGGCCGCCAGGGTGCGTGGTGGCTGCTGCTGCTGATCGTGCTGTACAAGCTTGGCGACGCGTTCGCGGGCAGCCTGTCGACCACGTTCCTGATCCGCGGCCTGGGCTTTGATCCGGGCGAAGTCGGTATCGTCAACAAGACGCTGGGGCTGGCGGCAACCATCGTCGGGGCGCTGTTTGGCGGGTCGCTGATGGTACGCCTGGGCCTGTATCGGTCGCTGATGCTGTTTGGCATCCTGCAGGCCGTGTCGAACCTCGGCTACTGGATCCTGTCGGTGACGCCACCGCACCTGTGGTCGATGGGCGCCACCATTGCCATCGAGAACCTCTGCGGCGGCATGGGCACCGCTGCCTTCGTGGCGTTGCTGATGACGCTGTGCAACCGCTCGTTCTCGGCCACGCAGTATGCGCTGCTGTCGGCGCTGGCCTCGATCGGCCGAGTCTACGTGGGCCCCACCTCGGGCTATATGGTCGAGGCATGGGGCTGGGCGCCGTTCTACCTGGGTACCGTGCTGGCCGCGGTACCGGGCGTGGCATTGCTCTGGGCGATGCGCAACACGGTCCACCGCTACGAAGCGCAGGCCCGCGAGCCTGCCGAGACGCCAGTCGCGCGCCCGGCCTGAGCCTGATTTACTCCTTGTAGTAGACGATCTGGTGCGAGCTGGCGAGCAGCTCACCGTCCGGACTCCAGATCTCCGCGCTCTGGTCAAAGAATCCCTGGCGGAACACGCGCGCCTGCGCGCTGCCCAGTACATGGCGCTCGCCGAGCGCGGCCAGCGTGGCCGCATCGGCGTGGAAATAGGTGGTCAGCGACACCGTGCCTGCCGGCACGAAGCCCGCACGCTTGAGGAAAATGCGCGGATAGAACGCGTCGCACCATGCGGCGATGGCGGCATAGTCCGGCACGCGCGGCGGTTCGTCGCGAATCCAGAACTGGGTCAGGCTGTCGGGGTTTTCCGTGCCCGCCACGGCGTTGGGCTTGGCGCCGCGCACTGCGCGCATGTCGTAGCTGCCAATCCACTTGACCGGGGCAAAGCCACCCATCCGGGGTAGCGTAGCGGCGCCCGGTACATCGGGCATCGCGGCCTCGCCGCAGTTCCACGTATCACGGCGCACCGCAAACACGGCGCTGCCCGTGGTGGTGATCTCGCCGTTCTGCAGCAGTTCGAGATGCCAGTGCTGCGTCGACCGGTTGGTACGCGATGGCCGGGCGATGACCTCGAACGCGCCTTCGGCAATCGGGCCGGCAAAATTGACGGTCAGCGCACTCGGGTCGCCAAGCCGCTGCGGGTGGTCCAGGGCCGCCTGCAGCATCACGGCCGCCGTGGCGCCGCCGAACGGCCCGATCATGTTCCAGTAGGCCTGGCTGGTATGTCCCAGGAAACGGTGCTCGCCGGCAGGTTCGAGTTGCAGGGCTTGATCGAGCGGATGCAGGGGCGTTTGCGTCATGGCAGGAAAAGCGGCAGGAAAATCGTACGATCGTTCGGTAATTACCGTACGGTATGCCTGCCAGAGGCTTGCGTCAAGCTAGGGACGGTCAGCCTGTTCGGCCTGTCAAGCCGCCCCCACCCGGTACACCGCCAGGCTGCCACGCCAGTTGAAGCCCCAGTTCACGGTCACGCCTTCATGCATGACCACGCGGTCCAGCACGCGCAGGCCCACCTTGGGCGCCAGTTCCTCGAAATCGCTGATCGTCAGCACGCGCACGTTCGGCGTGTTGTACCACTGGTAGGGCAACGACTCGGATACCGGCATGCGGCCACGGAAGACCGACAGGCGGTGCGGCCAGTAGCCAAAATTCGGGAACGAGACAATGCATTCGCGTCCCACGCGCAGCGTGTCGCGCAGTACCTGGGCCGTGTTGTGGATGGTCTGCAGCGTTTGCGACAGGATCACCGTGTCGAAGCTCTTGTCCTCGAACAGCGCCAGGCCGCCCTCCAGGTTCTGCTGGATAACGTGCACGCCCTTCTGCGCGCAGGCCAGCACCTCTTCATCACGGATCTCGATGCCGTAGGCATGCACGTCGAGCTCGTCCTGCAGCACGCGCAACAGGCTGCCATCGCCGCAGCCCGCGTCCAGCACCGTGGAATTGGGTTCGATCCAGCGCGCGATCGCACGAAAATCGGGACGCAAGGCAAGGATATTGGGATTGGTAGCGGCGTTCATGCACCGATCTCCTCGGCAATGCGTTCGTAATAGGCCCGCATCAGGTTGTGATAGCGCGCGTCGTCCAGCAGGAACGCGTCATGGCCGTGCGGGGCGTCGATCTCCGCGTACGACACCCGCCGCTTGTTGTCGAGCAGCGCCTTGACGATCTCGCGGCTGCGGTTCGGCGCGAAGCGCCAGTCGGTGCTGAAGCTCACCACCAGGAAGCTCGAACTGGTCTGCGCCATCGCCTTCGTGAGATCGCCGTTGAAGGCCAGCGCCGGGTCGAAGTAATCGAGTGCGCGCGTGATCAGCAGATAGGTGTTGGCGTCGAAGTATTCGGCAAACTTGTCGCCCTGGTAGCGCAGGTAGCTTTCCACCTGGAACTCGACGTCGAACGAGAAGCGGATATCCTCGGCCTTCAGTGTGCGGCCGAATTTCTCGGCCATGTCCTCGTCGGACAGGTACGTGATATGGCCGATCATGCGCGCCACGCGCAGCCCGCGCTTGGGCTTGACGTTGTGCGCATAGTAATTGCCGCCATGGAAGTCGGGGTCGGACAGGATTGCGCTGCGCGCGACCTCATTGAACGCGATGTTCTGCGCCGACAGCTTGGGCGTCGACGCCACCACGATGCAGTGACGCAGGCGGTCCGGATACATCAGGCTCCAGGCCAGTGCCTGCATGCCCCCGAGGCTGCCGCCCATGACCGCGGCAAACTGCTCGATGCCGAACAGGTCGGCCACACGCGCCTGGGCATTGACCCAGTCCTCGACCGTCACCACCGGGAACAGCGCACCATACGGCATGCCGGTGGCAGGGTTGGTACTCATGGGTCCAGTGGAACCGAAGCACGACCCGAGGTTGTTGACCCCGATCACGAAGAAGCGGTCGGTATCGAGCGGCTTGCCGGGGCCGACCATGTTGTCCCACCAGCCGATATCGCGCGGATTGTCGGCGGCGATGCCGGCCACGTGATGCGAGGCATTGAGTGCGTGGCACACCAGCACGGCATTGCTGCGCGCCGCATTGAGCGTGCCATAGGTCTCGACCATCAGGTCGTAGCCGGCCAGCTGGCTGCCGTTACGCAGCTTCAGGGGCTCGGCGAAATGCAGACGCTGGGGCGTGACGACACCGACGGAATCGGTCGGCACGTCGAGTACACCAGCGGGAGGAGCGACATCGGTCATGGAGCGGGCCCGCGTCAATCAGCAGGCGTAAAAAAACCCGACCGGCCAATGCGTTGGATTCGCAGCCAAGTCGGGCTTCCGCGGTGTCCCGCGTGTCGGCGCCAATCATGTGGATGAACCATCCGCGAGGCACCGACCCAACCTCTTTAGCCGCATTTATATTGGCAACCGGAAAGACATCTTCCCGTTGCCGCGCGCCCGCAAGCCAGTCATCAAATCGGCGCGACCCGCACATTATAGTGCAAACCGCGTGTCGTGCCCGTTCCCGATGTTTTTTGCGCGGATCAGCCCAGCAGCACGCGCAGTTGCGCGTCGATGTTATCGCTCGGCATTTTGCGGAATCCGCTCTTGGCGTAGCGGTGCCACTGGCCCTGCACGGCGGCGGTAATCAGCGCCACCCGCGCCGGGATATCCGCATCGGCCGGGAATGCGGCCTGCGTGACCGCCACCTTCAGGCACTGCCGCAGCGACGCTTCGATACGGTCCACCATCTGGTTGATACGTTCCTGCAGGCGCTCATGCTCGCCCACCAGCGCCTCGCCGGTCAGCACGCGCGTCATGCCCGGATTCTTTTCCGCGAACGTCAGCAGCATGCGCACGATCGCGTGGACCTGGCGCAGGCCGTGCTCCTCCTGGGTGGTGATCTGGTTGATCAGGCCAAACACGGTCTGTTCGATAAAGCCGATCAGCCCTTCGAACATCTGCGCCTTGCTGGCGAAATGGCGATACAGCGCGGCCTCGGAGACCGACAGCTTCGCGGCCAGCGCGGCCGTGGTGATTTTTTCCCCGCGCGGATGCTCGAGCATGCTGGCCAGCGTCTGCAGGATCTGGATTCGGCGTTCGCCCGGACGTGGGCGCTTGCGTGCCGGGGTCTCCGGCTCGTTGACCGATGCGATGGCGGACATAGGCGCCTCAGCCTGGCGAGCGATGGTTTGCGTCATGACCCGATTCTCCGCTTTTGTCGTAGGAGTTGATGCATCAATTGTACTTTTATGTCCACATAACCCGGGCGATTCAGCATGCGCGCACGCACTTGCGGTGCGTGATCGGGCTGCATCTGTGGCGCCGTTGCCGCACTCTGGGCCGCTGTCGGGTCCTGGCTCTCGGCCGCGACCAGCGTCACCGACCGTTCCTGTGCCGCGTGGCCCATATGCTGGCGATCTTCCGCCGCCAGCATCGACCGGGTGGCTTCGTCGCGTGCCGCGCCGGCCTGGGCCGATACGAGGTGCGGGCGCGATGGCGCGGCCGTACGCAGGAAACCGGTCAGCCACGCGGTGCGGATGCCGGTGCCCGCATAGTGTTTCAGATGCGACAGCGTGTCTTCCACGAGCACCACCCGGTGCGGCGCCACGCCGGTCTGCGCCAGCAATCGACGCAACATGCGCCGGTCGGGCTTCGGACGCAGGTGGCCGTGCACCCACATGTCCTCGATGGCCACCACCCGTTCGAAACAGTGCTCGATACCGGCTACGGCCATCACGGCATGCGCATAGTCGCGCGGTGCGTTCGTGACCAGGATCTTGCGGCCCGGCAACCGGCGCAGTGCCGCCACCAGGCCCCGCCGCACCCGCACCAGCGCGGCCAGCTCCGGAAAGTCATGGGCCGCGCGCAGGAAATCAGCCGGATCCACCTGGTGATGGCGGATCATGCCCAGCAGCGTTGCGCCATAGCGCTTCCAGTATTCGACGCGCACGCGGCTGGCGGTCGCCTCGTCACTGCCCAGCACGCGTGCCACATAGGCCGTCATCATCCGGTTGATCGCCGGAAAGATCGCGTGCGAGGCATCGTGCAGCGTATTGTCGAGATCGAACAGCCATACCGTTTCGCCCGACGTGTCGCCGACCGCGTCCCGGCGCAAATGCCGGCGCGGTCGGTGGGCGGACGCGGCGCGCGCGCGCACCAGGCCGCGACGCTGGGTGGGCTGTCGGATAAACACGCTGGGTTGTGGACCTGAAAGGGAATGAAGGAAACCGGGAACCCGCACGCGGCGGGTTCCGTGGTACTGGCGCGCTCAGTGCGAGCGGATCATCGTGCCGAACGCCTGTTCGGTCAGGATTTCGAGCAGCAGCGAGTGTTCGATGCGACCGTCGATGATGTGCACCGAATGCACGCCGCTCTTGGCGGCATCCAGCGCGGACGAGATCTTGGGCAGCATGCCGCCCGAGATCGTGCCGTCGGCGAACAGCTCCTCGATCTCGCGCGCGGACAGGTCGGTCAGCAGGTTGCCCTTCTTGTCCATCACGCCCGGGATGTTCGTCATCATGACGAGCTTCTCGGCCTTCAGGATCTCGGCCATCTTGCCGGCCACGACGTCGGCGTTGATGTTGTACGCCTGGCCATCGTCGGAGAAGCCGATCGGCGAGATCACCGGGATGAACGCGTCATCCTGCAGTGCCTTCACCACGGCCGGGTTGATCGCCTCGATATCGCCCACGAAGCCGATGTCGATGAACGTGCCCGGGTTCTCGCGGTCCGGCATCTGCAGGCGCTTGGCGCGGATCAGGCCGCCGTCCTTGCCGGTCAGGCCCACTGCCTGGCCGCCGTACTGGTTGATCAGCATGACGATGTCCTGCTGGACTTCGCCGCCGAGCACCCATTCCACCACTTCCATGGTTTCTTCGTCGGTGACGCGCATGCCCTGGATGAAGGTGCCGACCTTGCCCACCTTCTTCAGGGCTTCGTCGATCTGCGGACCACCGCCGTGCACCACCACCGGATTCATGCCCACGAGCTTGAGCAGGATCACGTCGCGCGCGAAGCCGTGCTTGAGCTTTTCCTCGGTCATCGCATTGCCGCCGTACTTGACCACAATGGTCTTGCCGTGGAACTTGCGGATATAAGGAAGCGCCTCGGCAAGGATTTCAGCCTTGAGGGCGGGGGCGATGGCCGCAACCGTCGTGGCGGCAGCCCCAGGATTGTCAGCGTTCATGGCTTCGGACATTCCGTGTGATGTAGAGCAGGTATCATGGCGAACCGTCCGCCGGATAAGGCGATACGGGCGAGGCCGGCGTTGCGGCAAAAACCGTCTGGGAGCAGGACCACCAGGGGAGGATTGGAACCCCGAGTGCGTCATCCGGCCACGGCAGGCGCCGATTTTACAAGAAACCGGCGACCACATAGCAATCGCGGCAATGCAACAACGGTATATGCCATGACCGACCCGTCGACGATCCAGACCGGACAGCTTCGTCCAGTCGAACATTGCAGCGTTTGCGGCGCCGCTTTCGTCTGCGGCTACGTGGCCGGCCTGCCGGAATGCTGGTGCGCCAGCCAGCCTCTGCTGCCCTCGCGCCAGATCGTGGCGGGCCAGCATTGCCTGTGCCCGGACTGCCTGAAACGACGTCAGGCCGAGACACCTCCGAAGCGTTCCTGAAAAATTCTGCGTTTTACGTTTTGCGAATGACAAAACGGGCGCAGTCCGGTTTAACATTCGCGACATGAATAGCCTACGCGGAATCGACCTCAACCTGCTGGTGGTGCTGGAAGCACTGCTGGCCGAACGCCATATCTCGCGCGCCGCGCTGCGGCTGCAGCTGAGCCAGCCGGCCGTGAGCCATTCGCTGGCGCGGTTGCGACAGTTGCTGGACGATCAGTTGCTGGTGCGTGGACAGGGTGGCCTGGTGTTGACCCCGCGCGCCCACGAGCTGACCGGCCCGCTGGCGGAGGCACTGGCGCAGGTGCGCATCCTGCTGGGGCCGGGCGGCTTCCAGCCGGCCACGGCACGGCGCACGTTCAGGCTGGCGATGTCCGACTACGGTGCGCTGGTGGTGCTGCCGCGCCTGTTGCGCGCCTTGCGCAAGGCCGCGCCCAATATCGACCTGGTGGTGACGCAGGCCAGCCGCGAGACGATGACCGCGCAGATTGCCGATGGGGAACTCGATATTGCGCTGGCCGCCTTTGCGTTCGAACCCGAGGGCGTCCGCACCGCGGTGCTGTTCGACGACGACTTTGCGTGCGCGGTGGATGCCGCGACGGTACGCGATACCGGCAGGCTCGACCACGTGGCCTACCTGGCACGCTCGCACGTGCTGGTCACCGCCACCACCGAGCGTGGCGAAGCCATCGATGCGGCCGTGACGCGACTTGGCGGACGACGCAAGATTGCGTGCGCCATCCCTCACTGGAGCGTGGCGCCGGGGCTGATCCTGGGTACCAACATGGTCCTGACGACCGCACGGCGCAGCCTCGAGGCGCTCGCCGACGACCGGCTGGCCATCTTCGAGGCGCCATTCACGATCCCTGGCTTCACATACAGCATGATCTGGCCCGAGAAGGCCGACGCGGATCCTGGCCTGACCTGGCTGCGCGAGCGCATGCAGCAGGCCGCGGCCAAGCCGGACGCGGAAAGCGAAGCGGCGATCAGCCTGCGCGGGTAAGCCGCGCAGGGTCCGGAATCACGGTCCGGAATCAGACGCCGATCAGTGCTTGTGGTCCATGTGGCCACCGGACGGGGCCGGCGCGGTCACGTCGCGCACCTGGGCCGTGACCGTCTGCTCGGTCACCTTGCCGTTCTGCTCGATCTTCAGCGTGATGGGCACCGTGTCGCCGGCCTTCAGTTGCTGCTTCAGGCCCATCAGCATCACGTGATAGCCGCCCGGCTTCAATTGGACGTCCTGCATCTTCGGCAGGTCCAATGCCGGCACCTGGCGCATCCGCATCACGTTGTTGCTGTCCATCTTCATTTCATGGATCTCGGCGGTGGCCACTGGCGACGACACACCTACCAGCTTGCCGGCCTCATGCGCATGGAGCGTCATGAAGGCGCCGGACGCGGTCTGGGCCGGCACGGTGCCGCGCACCCACGCGTCGCTGACATCGACCTGCGCCATGGCGTGCGCGCTGGCCAGCAGGCCAGCCAGGCCCAGGGTAACGATCGAAGCAGCGCGTGCCGCGCGGACTTTGGCTTGGGAATGGAACATCTGGAACATCTCCGCGATTGGGCTCGAATAATGGGCGGGCTCAGGGGTGGTCATTAGACCACGGCGCGGCCCCGGGTGCATGTAGCCGGATAGTCTGGCAGTGCCGCAGCCCGCCCAGAATGCGGCAAGGTGTCGCACGGCGGGCGGATGACGCCGGCATTGCTACACTCGCGCCATGCATTCCTCGATCGACCTGCCCCCCTTCTCCGCCATCCTCGGCATGCCGGCGCAACGCCACAGCCTGGTCAGCATGCGCCGCCTGTGCTGGCTGCGCTGGGCGCTGCTGGCGGGCCAGGCAACGCTGCTGGTATCTTGCGAATCGGTGGCCGGCATCATCCTGCCCTACCAGCCGCTGCTGTTCCTGTTCGTGGTGCAGGCCGTGTTCAACCTGTACACCGTGGCGCGCCTGCGCTGGCATGCCGTGCACAACACGATGCCGGGCGACGGCGAACTGATGGTGCAGATGATGGTGGACCTGACGGCGCTGTCGGCCATCCTGTTCTACACGGGCGGCGCCACCAACCCGTTCGTATCGTTCTACCTGCCCGGGCTGGCCATTGCCGCGGCGATCCTGCCGTGGCGGCTGGTAATGGTACTGGCGGTCTACGCATTGTCCTGCTATTCGCTGCTGTTGCTGGAATACCTGCCGCTGCATCTGCACAACCCCGACAATGCGGTGAACTATCACCTGGCGGGGATGTGGCTGAACTTCGTGGCCAGCGCGGTGATGATCGCGTTCTTCGTGGCGCGCCTGTCGAATGTACTGCGCCAACGCGATGCGCAGCTCAATGAAGCGCGCGAGCTGCTGCTGCGCGAGGCCCGCGTCGAAGCGCTCAATGACCAGGCCGCGGCCGTGGCGCACGAGATCGGCACGCCGCTGGCCACGCTGGCCGTGATTGCCGGCGAACTGCGCGCCGATGCTGCCGATACGCAGCGCGGCACCACCGCCGTGGCCGACTATCTGCCCGACCTGCGCACAATGGAGCAGCAGCTCGAACTGTGCCGCTCGATCCTGGCACGGCTGCGCGAGGATCATGAAACACTGGCGCCGCAGCGTATCGACGCGTGGATCGGATCGTTTGTCGAACGCTGGCAACTGCGCCATCCGCAGGCCAGCCTGCAGGCCGACGTGGTGGCCGATGCCGGCGCGCAGGCCGTTGACACCGCGCGCGTGAGCCAGATCCTGACCATCGTGCTCGACAATGCCGCACGCAGCCAGCAGGCGATGGGCCATGACCATCGCAAGGGCCCGCCGCTGGAGCTGACAATCGCACGCGATGCCGAGGCCTTGCAATGCCGCGTGACCGATCACGGCAACGGCATTCCAGCCGCCCTGCGGGCCCGGCTTGGCGAATCGCCGGTGGCCAGCACCCATGGCGGCCAGGGCATCGGCCTGTACCTGGCCCAAAGCGCCGCGCGCCAGCTGGGTGGCCAGTTGGCATGGCTGGACAATCCCGCCGGCGGCACGATAACCGAACTGCGGCTGCCGCTGGCCCGCACCGATGCTCGCCAGCCCATTCTTCATTCTGACTTTCAACCGTGATGACCGACACCCAAGCGTCTCCCGATGCCACGCCCTTCCTTGTGATCGACGATGACGAGGTCTTCTCGGGCACGCTGGCCCGTGCGCTGACGCGCCGTGGTTATGCGGTGCAGGTGGCCCACAACGGCAGCAGCGCGTTGGCGCTGGCCGCGAAGACACCGTTCGCCTATGTCACGCTGGACCTGCACCTGGGGCCGCCTCCGGAGGCCGGCGGCACCGCGGCCGCCGAATCGGGGCTGCATCTGGTCGGGCCATTGCGGCATGCCCTGCCCGAGTCGCGAATCCTGGTACTGACCGGCTATGCGAGCATTGCCACGGCCGTGGCGGCGGTCAAGCAGGGCGCGGACGAATACCTGGCCAAGCCGGCCAACGTGGATTCGATCCTGACCGCGCTGATGGCGGGGGTTTCGGAAGAAGCGGCTGAAGCCGCGCTGGAAGAGCCCATGCCGCTATCGGTGGCTCGGCTCGAGTGGGAGCATATCCAGCGCGTACTCACCGAGCACGGCGGCAATATCTCGGCCACGGCGCGCGCGCTGAACATGCATCGGCGCACGCTGCAGCGCAAGCTTGGCAAGCGGCCGGTGTCGCGCTGAATGGCGCGGCAAGCGGTGCGGTGAGGGGTGCGGTAAAGGGTGCGATCAGAGACGCAACTGGACGTAGTCCCAACCGAGATCGTCGTCGTCCGAGGCATCGGCAATGCGCACCGCATCGGTGGCATGGCGATCGGCCAGCGTGACCAGCGCACCGGAGGCCATTGCCTCGGCGGCCACGGCGGCGCGGGTCGACACGGACGCGGGTACCGCGGCCGCATTGGCATTCGGCACCACGGCGGGCCGGAAGCAAAGGAACACCGTGGCGGCGGTAATGGCGCCCACGACGCCGGCGGTGGCCATCGCCACGCGTCGCTTGCGCACGCGGTTGCTCTTGAAGAAGGGCGAACGCGAAATGTTGCGTGACATGGCTGACTCCCTTTAGGTGTTTGTGCAAAATGCGGTGGCTCCCGCATTGGTCCATCGACCAGCAAGGTGCGCAAGGGTCTCATTGGGGGCCGCAGGTGCGCCAGTGTGCTTACCAATGCTTACCAACCTTACGGGCGCGAGCACAGATGGAAACATCGATGCACCAATGGGGTACGCCGCAAGCACTGCGTCACCACGTCGCATATCGTTGCCGGCGTTGGGCGCTAGACTGGTGCACTTCCCATCTCATCCGCAAGCTTCATGACCCCGCGCATCCTGATTGCCGCCCTGCTCGCCGTGGCCGCCCCGCTGGCCTCCGCCCATATCGTCTTCGAACAGAAACAGGCGACGGCAGGCAGCTATTTCAAGGGCGTGCTGCTGGTGGGACACGGCTGCAACGGCAGCGCCACGAAGTCATTGACCGTGACGATCCCCGAGGGCGTGCAGGGTGCGCATCCGCAGCCCAAGGCCGGATGGCAACTCGACGTGCAACGTGCGAAGCTGGCCAAACCCTATGCCTCGCACGGCAAGACTGTCGAGGACGATGTGCGCACGATCCGCTGGTACGGCGGTACGCTGGCCGACCAGCATTTCGATGAATTCCGCATGCTGATGAAACTGCCCGAGCAAGGCGGCAAGCTTTACTTCCCGGTGCTGCAGGAATGCGAGAACGGCAAGTCGGAATGGACGCAGATCCCGGCCGCGGGACAAAACCCGCGCGAGCTGAAGTCGCCCGCACCGGCGCTCGAGGTCATTCCGGCCGAAAGCTCGCACGCGGGACACGTCCACTAGGGTCCGGTCCGCCACGCGCGACACGCAGGCACAAAAAAAGCCGGACAGATGTCCGGCTTTTTGTTGGCCCCGCGGTGCGGTCCGTTACAGCACGTAGCGCGACAGGTCTTCGTTGCCAGCCAGGTCGCCAAGGCGTTCATCCACATAGGCGCCATCGATCGTCACGGTCTCGCCCGACGATTTCGTCGCGTGGAACGACAGGTCCTCGAGCAGCCGTTCCATCACCGTGTACAGGCGGCGCGCGCCGATGTTCTCGACCTTCTCGTTGACCGAGAACGCGATTTCGGCAAGGCGGCGAATCCCGTCGGGCGCGAACTGCAGTTCGACTTCTTCGGTCTTCAACAGCGCCTGGTACTGCTTGGTCAGGCTCGCATCGGTCTGGGTCAGGATGGCTTCGAAATCCTGCACCGACAGCGATTCCAGTTCCACGCGAATCGGGAAACGGCCCTGCAGTTCGGGGATCAGGTCGCTCGGCTTGGACAGGTGGAATGCGCCCGACGCAATGAACAGGATGTGGTCCGTCTTGATCATCCCGTACTTGGTATTGACCGTCGTGCCTTCCACCAGCGGCAACAGGTCACGCTGCACGCCCTGGCGCGATACCTCGCCACCACCCACGTCGCTGCGGCTGGCAATCTTGTCGATCTCGTCCAGGAACACGATACCGTTCTGTTCGACATTGGCAATGGCCTTGTGCTTGAGCTCTTCCTCGTTGAGCAGCTTGGCGGCCTCTTCGTCGATCAGCAGCTTGAACGCTTCCTTGACCTTCATCTTGCGGCGCGCCTTCTTGCCCTGGCCGAGCCCGGCGAACATCGTGCGGATCTGCTCGGTCATGTCCTCCATGCCCGGCGGCCCCATGATGTCCATGCTCGGCGCACCGGCAGCCACTTCGAGCTCGATTTCCTTGTCGTCGAGCTCACCTTCGCGCAGCTTCTTGCGGAACACCTGGCGCGTGTTCGAATCCTTGTCCTCGTGCTGCTGGAAACCGATATCGCGCGGCGGCGGCAGCAACACGTCGAGCAGGCGGTCCTCGGCCGCGTCTTCGGCCTTGGTGCGCACCTTCTTCATTTCCGATTCGCGCGTCTGCTTGACCGCCATCTCGGCCAGGTCGCGCACGATGGTGTCCACGTCGCGGCCGACGTAACCCACCTCGGTGAACTTGGTGGCTTCGATCTTGATGAACGGCGCATCGGCCAGCTTGGCCAGGCGGCGCGCGATCTCGGTCTTGCCCACGCCGGTGGGCCCGATCATCAAAATGTTCTTGGGCGTGATTTCCTGGCGCAGCGGATCGGCAACCTGCTGGCGGCGCCAGCGGTTGCGCAGCGCCACGGCCACGGCCTTCTTGGCCTTGTTCTGGCCGATGATGTGCTTGTCGAGTTCGGAAACGATTTCCGACGGGGTCATGGTTTGCGACATGGGGATCCGTTCAGCGCGTCAGTCGAGGGTTTCGATGACGAAGTTGGTATTCGTGTAGATGCAGAGCTCGCCGGCAATGGTCAACGCTTTCTCGACCACATCCTTCGGTGCCAGCTCCGTGTTCTCTATCAGCGCCTTGGCCGCCGACTGCGCATACGCGCCGCCCGAACCGATGGCCGCGATACCGCCTTCGGGGTCGAGCACGTCGCCGTTGCCGGTAATGACCAGCGTGGTGTCCTTGTCTGCCGTGATCAGCATCGCCTCCAGCCGACGCAGCGCGCGGTCCGAGCGCCAGTCCTTGGCCAGGTCCACCGCCGCGCGGGTCAGGTTGCCCTGGTACTTCTCAAGTTTCGCCTCGAAGCGGTCGAGCAGCGAGAATGCGTCGGCCGTGCTGCCGGCAAACCCGACCAGCACCTTGCCGTTGTAAATGCGCCGGACCTTGCGGGCCGTTCCCTTCATCACGATATTGCCGAGCGTGACCTGGCCGTCACCGCCCAGAGCGACCTGATTGCCGCGGCGGACGCTGACGATGGTGGTGCCGTGATACTGTTCCATGGTGCCTTTGCGTGAGAGGTGTCTGCCGCCTAGGTGGCGCCGCAGCGCGATCTTTCAAGAGGCTGCGATGCCGGCAACGATCTTCCAATATAGGAAACGGCTGATCCCACGGCACAAAAGCAAAAAGGCCACGCTGCTCGCGTGGCCTTTTCTGCATCTGCAGCAAATTCGATCAGTCGGCGTAGACACCCGCCTTCTTGATCACCGGCGTCCACTTGTTGATTTCCGCCGTCAGGAACGTGCGCAGCGAATCGGGCGTGGCGCGCTGCGCCGGCACCGCTTCGGCACCCAGTTCGGCCATCTTGGCGCGGAAGTTCGGATCCTGCACCGACTTCTGCAACGCGGCCGACAGCTTGTCGATCACCGGCTTGGGCGTGCCCTTGGGTGCGTACATGGCGTGCCAGATCTTGACTTCCACGCCCGGCATGCCCTGCTCGGCCGCGGTCGGAACGTCCTTGAACGCTTCCACGCGACGCGACTGCATCGCGGCGTAAGGCTTCAGCGCGCCGGCCTTGAGCTGGCCGGCAATATTGGTGGTCTGGTCGCACATCAGGTTCACCTGGCCGCCGAGGATGTCGGTCAGCGCCGGGGCGGTACCCTTGTACGGGACAGTGGTCAGTTCGGTCTGCAGCGCGCTCTGGAACAGCAGGCCGCACAGGTGCGAAGCCGAGCCGATACCGGCGTTGGCCAGCGACAGCTTGCTGGCGTTGGCCTTGATATACGGCACGAGGTCCTTGAACGTAGCGGGCGGCAGTTGCTTGTTGCCCACCAGGATCATCGGCACGTCGGCGATTTCACCGACCATCTCGAAGTCCTTCAGCGGATCGAAGCCCAGGTTGCGGTACAGCGCCGGGGCCGTGGACATGCCGATATGGTGAATCAGGATCGTATAGCCGTCGTTCTTGGCCTGCGCCACCTTCTTGGCCCCGATGGTGCCGCCGGCACCGCCCAGGTTCTCGATCACGATCGTCGCACCCAGGTGCTTCGACATGATCATCGTGAGTTCACGCGCCACCTTGTCGGTCGGGCCACCCGCCGCAAACGGCACCACCGCCTGCACCGGCTTGCTGCCAGGGAATTCCTGGGCCTGTGCCCCCGTGAAGGCACCCACGCCCGCAACCGCCAGCGCGGCTGCAATATGCAATGCAACTCGTTTCATGTACGTCTCTCCTGTTCCCTCTGGATTCCCGTTCCAACGCCGCGCGTGCCGCCGGAAGCGTCGCTCTTGCGCGCGCCCGATCGCGTTGATCCATATCGGAAAAACGCGGTGACCATCGGCACGATGTATGGGTGGTATGCAGCGTCAAGCCCCGCCGACAGGCGGAGCCGGAGGTGGATGTTAGCAATCGCGAACAACTGCGAGGTATAGGGGCTAACCCGCGAGAAAGCGGCCTATCCGAGGAAACCGAGCATCTCTTCAAGCAGCGCGTCGGGCGCCTCTTCGGGAAGGTAGTGGCCGCACGGCAGCGCGGCACCCGAGACGTCCTGGCCCACGTCCTGCCAGAGCTTCAGCGGCTCGAAACAGCGTGCCACCACGCCATGCTCGCCCCATAGCACGCGCACTGGCATGGCCAGCTTGCGGCCGGCCTCGCGATCGGCGCGATCATGATCGAGGTCGATCGTGGCGGCGGCACGATAGTCCTCGCACATCGCATGCACGCGTGCCGGCTCGCGCATCGCCGCCACATAGGCAGCCATGGCGTCGGGCACGAACGGGCTTGGTCCGGTACCCGCATGGCGCAGCCCCAGCAGCTTGTCGACCATGAAGTCGGGCTCCGCATTGATCAGTGTTTCCGGGAATGGCGCGGGCTGGATCAGGAAGAACCAGTGCCAGTACGCGGCGGCAAAGGCCATGTCGGTGGCCTCGTACATGTCCAGCGTGGGCGCGATATCGAGCAGCATCAGGCGGCTCACGGCCTCGGGGTGGTCAATACATAGCCGGTGTGCCACGCGGGCACCACGGTCATGCGCGCACAGCGCAAAACTGGCATGGCCGAGCTGGCGCATCACCTCGACCTGGTCCTGCGCCATCACGCGCTTGCTGTAGGTCTCGTGCCCCGCGCCAGCCGGCGGCGCGCTGCTGCTGCCATAGCCGCGCAAATCAGTGGCAATCACCGTGAAGCGGTCGGCCAGCGCGGGCGCCACCCTATGCCAGATCAGGTGGCTTTGCGGAAAGCCATGCAACAGCAGCAACGGCGGGCCCGAGCCGCCGCGCACGCCGCCGATCTCGACCTCGCCCACCTTCAGGCGAAACCATTCGAAGTTGGGAAACAGCAACGCGCTGGCGTCGTTCTGCATGGCATGGTCTCCGGGGTATTGTCTGCCTTTTGTCTGCCTTCCCTGCCGATCATAGGCGCTCCCGGCACGCCGCGCCCCGTGCAAAAACCCTGTTTGTGCAACTGAATTGCAACTCGCCGGGCCCTATGGTTAAATCGCTCGCATGACCCGCCCCACTACCGCTCCAGATACCGCGCAGGCCACGACCTTGCCGGGCGACGAGGCCCAGTCGCGCCTGCGCCAGCTTGGTGCGCGCGTGACGCAGCCGCGCGTGGCCATCCTCGCGTGCCTGATCGAAGCCAGGGAACCGTTGACGCACCAGGCCGTGATCGACCGGTTGCCGGCCGATGGCGACGTGGACCGCGTGACCGTGTACCGCGTGCTGGACTGGCTCGTGGACCAGGGCCTGGCGCAGAAGCGCGCCGGCAACGATCGCGTATTCCGCTTCACGCTGGTAGAGCATGAGGCGGCACGCGCCGAAGTCCATCGCCAGCACAGCCACTTTCACTGCACGCGCTGCGACCGCACGTTCTGCCTGGAAACGGCAGGCAAGTCGGTGGCGCCAAAGGTGCCCAGCGGATTCGCGGTGGAGCATGTGGAGCTGACCGTAAATGGCGTATGCGCGGAGTGCGGCAAGGCGCGCAGCGACGCAGAGCATTGAACACGCAGGCGATCTCTTTCCTCGGAGCAGAACAATATGTCCAAACTCATTCCGGTCACGATCCTGACCGGCTTCCTCGGCAGCGGCAAGACCACGCTGCTCAAGCGCATCCTCAATGAGCAGCACGGCATGAAGATCGCCGTGATCGAGAACGAATTCGGCGAAGAGAACATCGACAACGAGATCCTGGTGCAGGATGGCCGCGAGCAGATCGTGCAGATGAGCAACGGCTGCATCTGCTGCACGATCCGCGGCGACCTGGTGCAGGCGTTGTCGGACCTGATCACGCAACGCGACGAAGGCAAGCTCGATTTCGACCGCGTGGTGATCGAGACCACCGGCGTGGCCAATCCGGGCCCGGTGGCGCAGACGTTCTTCATGGACGAGGAAATTGCGTCGCGTTACCTGCTGGACGCCGTGATCACGCTGGTCGATGCCAAGCACGGCAACCTGCAGCTCGACAAGCAGGAAGAAGCGCAGCGCCAGGTGGGCTTTGCCGACGTGATCTTCATTACCAAGTCTGACCTGGTTGGCACGGCCGAGGTGGACGATCTGCGCCACCGGCTGCTGCACATGAATCCGCGTGCGCCGATCCACACCGCCAACTTCGGCGTGGCACCGATCGAAACGATCTTCGACCTGCGCGGCTTCAACCTCAACGAGAAGCTCGAGATCGATCCGGATTTCCTGCGCGCCGAGGAACATGAGCATGACCACGAGCACGATCATGAGCATGGCGAACATTGCGGCACCGATTGCGGGCACGACCATGACCATGATCACGGCCACGGCCATGCGCACGACCACCACCATCATCACCACCACACGGACCGCATCTCCTCGTTCGTCTTCCGCAGCGACAAGCCGTTCCACTATGGCAAGCTCGAGGAATTCCTGTCGGGCATCCTGTCGGTCTATGGGGAAAAGCTGCTGCGCTACAAGGGCGTGCTGTTCATGGACGGGGTGGACCGCAAGGTGGTATTCCAGGGCGTGCACCAGTTGATGGGCAGTGACGTCGGCGCCAAGTGGGGCGACGAAACCCCCGGCACCAAGATGGTATTCATTGGCGTGGACCTGCCGCGCGACGCCATTCTGAAAGGTCTGACCACCTGCCTGGCCTGATTTTCCTGCCAGGTGCGCCCGCCGCCGCTCCGGCGGCGGGTCCCCCCCTCCCCCTCCGACGCCGCGCTACCCTCCCCTTTGGGGGGGAATATCGGGAAAACTCCTGTCTCTTGTCCGGCTTTCTCCCATATCTCGGAAAAATTTGTTCAAGTACAATAGGCCGGATTTGATACGGGCTGCGCACCTCTGGGCGCTGTCCGTATCTGCAGGGCGGCGGGTCGTCGTCAGCATGAGGCGCAGGCCGCCAGCAGGCGCGGTCGCAGGGCTTTGTGCGGAGACCGCCCTCCGCCCGGGGTCCCCTCGAAAAGCGCCGGCACTCTTCGACGCGTTGAGAGAGGTGTCCCCATGACAGCCGCAACAAAGACCAAGGAAAGCCGCAGCAAGACAGGTAGCGCTGCGGCGGAGACGCTCAAGGCGCCGCCCGAAACGGCGACGCCAGCTCCCCGCGGCAGTACGGCGCACGCCGAAGCGGGCGAGGCCAAGGGAGGCACGCGAAGCAGCAAGACTGCAGCCAGCCAGAGTGAAACAGCCGCGCCGCGCAAGCGGACGGCGACTGCACCCGAGCGGACGAAGACACCGCCGGTCGCATCAACAAGAGAATCAGCAGGAACCATGAGCAGCAACAAAATTCTGACTGAAGCTGAAATCCTGAAGATGAGCGACAAGGATTACATGAACGAGGCGCAGCTCGCCTTCTTCAAGAATCGCCTTGAGCAGCTTCGCGACGAAATCCTCAAGAATGCGGACCAGACCACGGAACACCTGCGCGAGACGGTCATCGTGCCGGATCCGGCGGACCGCGCCACGATCGAGGAAGAACACGCGCTGGAACTGCGTACGCGTGATCGTGAGCGCAAACTGCTGAAGAAGGTGGAGCAGTCCCTGCAGCGCATCGAGTCCGGCGACTACGGCTGGTGCGAAGAGACTGGCGAACCGATCGGCGTTCCGCGTCTGCTGGCCCGTCCGACGGCCACGCTGTCGCTGGAAGCCCAGCAGCGCCGCGAACTGCGCCAGAAGCTGTTCGGGGACTGATCCGCGCGCAGTACCGATGCAGGCCAGACGGCCCGGCATTGCCGGGCCGTTTTTGCTTTTTTTTTGCGGGGTAGGCAACGGGTTGCGCCGAAGATGCCTTTGTAGCGTCACGGCTACGGCACTACCATTGCTCATGGAGACGGCCTGTCGCCGCCGCCCGCTTTCTGCTACAGTCGCAACTTTGTTGCAATAGACCACTTCCCTAACACCATGGCCGCTCGCCTGCCTGTCACCGTGCTGTCCGGATTCACCGGCGCCGGCAAGACCACCCTGCTGCACCAGCTGATGTCCCAGCCTGGCGTGCGCGTGGCCGTGATCGACAGTCGCGAGGACCTGCTTGCGGAAGTGGACCGCCTGGCCGATACCGGCCAGTACGACTTCGCCGTCATCGAGGCCGATCCGACCGACGAGCCGCTGGGTATCGCCGAAGGTTTTGCATTCGAGGACGAGCACGGCGAGCAGGCGCCAGGCGTGGCCCATCTGGACACACTGGTCACGGTGGTCGATGCCGGCCGCTTCCTGCAGGACTATCACGACGCCGATTTCCTGTCGGCGCGCGGCCTGGCGGCCCACGATGAAGACGACCGTACCGTGGTGGACGTGCTGATCGACCAGATCGAGGTCTGCGACGTCATCGTCGTCAACAAGATCGACCTCGTCGACGCCGGCCAGCTCGGTCGCCTGCATGTGATGCTGCGCGCGCTGAATCCGCGCGCCGCCATTATCGAAGCCAGCCACGGCAATGTACCTGCCGCGCGCGTGCTGGGCACGGGCCGCTTCGATATCGACGCCACGCCCAATGCGGCGGGCTGGCAAGCCGCCTTGCAAGGCGATGCCATTCCGGACGCTGCCGGCATAGCCACACTGGTCTACCGTCGTCGCCGACCGTTCCATCCGCAACGCTTCGCCGACCTGATCCATACCGAATGGATGCGCGAGCACGGCGACGTGCTGCGTTCGAAGGGCCTGTTCTGGCTGGCAAGCCGGATGGACATTGCCGGCGACTGGAGCCAGGCCGGTGGTGTCTGCCGACCCGGCGCCGCCGGAGCCTGGTGGGCCGCGATCGATGCCGACGAGTGGCCTGCCGAAGGCCTGGCACGTGCCGCGATCGAGGCCGACCTGCTCGAAGACGGACTGCCCGCCGAACATGGCGACCGGCGCCAGGAACTGGTGCTGATCGGCGCCGACCTCGACGTGCCCGCGCTGGAAGCGCAGCTCGACGCCTGCCTGCTGACCGACGAAGAAATGGCGGCCGGCCCCGACACATGGGCCAGCTACCCCGATCCGTTCCCGGATTGGAGCGACGCGTTCGACGAAGATCACGATCACGAACACGAGCACCATCGCCACGATCACAAGCATGATCATGGCGATGACCCGTGCGATTGCGGGCATGCGCACTGATTTCCCGCTCCTCTCACGCTGGCGCGCACGCGGCCTCGGCTTCTGGCCAGCGCTGTGGCTCGTGGCCTGCCTGCTGCTGGCGCAGCACGCGGGCCTGGTGCACCGCGTGGTGCACGGTGGCCTGCCGGGCGCGCCGACATCAGCGATCACGCTGGAGTCCGGCGACGCCACGCACAGCGAACCGTCCTTCCTGAAACTTGGCCTCCATTCGTGCGTGCTGTTCGATGGCGCGACGCTGGCCGACACGCACTTTGGCAGCTTCGCGTTGCCGAAGCTCGCCTTTGGCAAGCCGGTCAAACCGGCCAACCTGGCGTGGCGCTGGCCCGATTTGCCCGCGGCACGCCCGTTCCACTCCCGCGCCCCACCCGCCGCATTCGCATTCGCCTGATGGCCGGGTGCGTGGCGTCATGCCACGCGCTCGCGCCAGCCTGACCGGGCTCGTCGCTGCCAACGCCGCGCGCCCGCTTAACCGAATTCGAATCGCGAGCCATGTACTCGAACCCCATCCGTATTCCGGCGGTGCGCCGCACCCCGCTGGCGGCGCTTGCCGCATTGATCGCCGCAGGCCTCTCCTCACACGCCATGGCGCAGGACGCCGCCGCGCCGGCCGCACCGCCACCGTCACCGCAAACGCTCAAGGAAGTGGTGGTGACCGCCAACCCGCTGGGCAGCGATCTCAACGAAATGGTCGCGCCGGTCTCGACGCTCGGCGGCGATGCGCTGACCGTGCGCCAGGCCAGCACGATCGGCGAGACCCTCAATAGCCTGCCCGGTGTGTCGTCGTCGTACTTTGGCCCGAACTCTAGCCGTCCGATCATCCGCGGTCTCGACGGCGACCGCATCAAGATGCTGCAGAACGGCGGTTCGACGCTCGATGCATCGACGCTGTCCTACGACCACGCGGTACCAATCGACCCGCTCGTCGCCGAGAAGATCGAAGTGGTGCGTGGCCCGGCCGCGCTGATGTATGGCGGCAACGCGGTGGGTGGCGTGGTCAACGTGATCGACAACCGCATTCCACGCGACCCGATCACCGGCGTCAGCGGCGCGGCCGATGTCAGCGGCACGATCGGCGGCGACAAGGGCCGCAATGCCAGTGGCCTGCTGGAAGCCGGCAACGGCAAGTTTGCGGTGCACGCCGATGCCTTCGTTCGCCAGACCAGCGACCTGCGCATTCCCGGCTATGCACGCAGCGGCAACCTGCGCGCCACCCAACCGCTGCCCGAAGGCGAGAGCGAGGCGTACGGCAAGATTCCGAACACGAGCGCGCACCAGGAAGGCGGCTCGATGGGCGGCTCGTACACCTGGGCTGACGGCTTTGTCGGCGCCAACTACTCGACCTATCGCAACGACTACGGCACGCCGGCCGAGGAAGCTGCACGCATCAAGATGCGGCAGGACCGCTTTGCGCTGGAAGGCGAGGCACGCAACCTGGCCGGCACCACCAGCGGCATCATCGAGTCGGTCAAGGGCAAGTTCAGCTACACCGACTACGAGCACCGCGAGATCGAGGACGGCGTGACCGGCACCACCTTCAAGAACCATGGCTGGGATGCGCGGCTGGAAGCCACGCACGGCAAGATCGGCAACATGAGCGGGGTGATCGGCACGCAGTTCGGCCACACCGATTTCTCGGCGCTGGGCGAGGAAGCATTCGTGCCGAGCACCGCCACCGACAATGCCGCGTTCTTCGTCTTCGAGGAACTGCCGCTGATTGCCTCGGGCGACCTGAAGCTGAACCTCGGTGGCCGCCTCGACCACAGCAGCGTGAAAGCGAGCGCCAATGGCAACGACCGCTTCACCGATGCCAACCGCAGCTTCAACGCAGGCAGCGCCTCGGCCGGCTTGCTCTACAAGCTCAATCCGGTCTGGACGGTGACCTCGAACCTGTCCTACACCGAGCGCGCGCCCACCTTCTACGAGCTGTATGCCAACGGGCCGCACCTGGCCACCGGATCGTTCGAAGTCGGCGATCCAAACGCGAACAAGGAACGTGCCACGTCGATCGACCTCGGCATGCGCTTCAAGCAAGGCAACCATAGCGGCGGCGTGTCGGGCTACTACAGCCGCTTCCAGAATTACCTGGCGCTGATGAACACCGGCAGCTACCGCGACGCGGAAGGCAATGTGGTGACTGCCGGCAGCGCCGGCGCGCTGCCCGAACTGCAGTACATGGGCGTACCGGCCACGCTGTATGGCTTCGAGGCCGAAGGCAAGACACGCCTGCTGCAGAAGATGCTGACCACCAGCGATACGCTGGACTTCGAGGCACGCGCCGATTATGTCCACGGCGAGAACCGCAGCAACGGCGAACCGCTGCCGCGCCTGTCGCCGCTGCGGCTTGGTGGGTCGCTGGTCTATGGCGCGGGCCCATGGGGCGCGCGCATCAACGTGGACTGGAACGCGCGCCAGAGCCGCGTGCCATCGGGCGATACGCCGACCGATGCCTACACGATGCTGGGTGTGTCACTGACCTACAAGATGAAGCTGGCCGGCACGCAGACGCTGTTCTATGTGCGCGGCGACAACCTGACCAACACCGAGGCACGCAGCGCCACCTCGATCCTGCGCGACATCGCACCGCTGCCAGGCCGCAGTGTGAGAGTGGGGATGCGCACGCAGTTTTAACGAAGTCAGGTCTTGCTCCCCTCTCCCGCGCGCGGGAGAGGGGTTGGGGGAGAGGGCAAAGCGGTTCTGCTTGCCAATCTGTCGCAATTTGGACCGCTGGCCCTCTCCCCCGCCCCTCTCCCGCCATGCGGGAGAGGGGAGCAAACCGAGGGCATAACAACGGTCAGCGCAATGTCGAAAATGACTCGGGCACGAGCGAATACACGGCGGCCGCCACGGGCCGCCCGCGCAGGATCAAACGGTTCCGGGCGATGCATTCGAATTCGGCACCGATCTTCTCGGCGACGGCGCGGCTTGCGAGGTTGGTCTCGACTGCCACGATCTCCAGCCGCGTAAGCCCCAGTGCATGAAAGCCGTGACACGCCATCATTACCGCCGCCCCCGTAGCCAGCCCGCGATGCTGCTGGCTCTGGCGAATCCAGTAGCCGAGGTTGCCGAGATTGTCCTCGCGCCGGATCTGGTTGATGGCCACGCCGCCATAGAGCTCGCGGCCGTCGGGTGAAAACACGCCGATATCGTATGCAGTGCCCTCTTCCATCGTGGCCGCGCAACGGTCGAACCACTCCCGTGCGTCGTACACGCCGTAGTCCGCGCGGGCCCACGGCATCCACAAGCCAACGGTCGGAATCGATTCGCGCACGGCCATCACGAACTGCGCTTCGTCACTGGCACGAAACGGACGCAGCTGGAAGTCCTTGCCTCTCAGCGGCAGCATGATCAGTTGCGGTCGATGACCCTGTCGCCGTCGAATGACAGCGCCGAGGCCTTGGCCAGCGCCTGCAGCGTCTGGTCGAAGATCGTCTCCAACGCTTGCGCGTTCATGAAGCGCGCATGGATGCGTTGCATCAGCGGCGTGGCCCGCATCCATGCGAACAGCGCGTCGCGCTGCAACGCCTGCGCCTCCAGTAGCTTGAATTTCACGAGCACGCGTATCGCGTGCGTGGCGTTGCGCAGCGGGTCGCCTTGCAGATAGTCGAGCCGGCTCTTCGCACGCGTGACGGCGCCGTGCACATCGTCAAACACGCGCCCATGCCCCGGAATCACGGTGCGGACCTCGAGCGATTCGATCCGCTCCAGGATTGCGGCCTGCTCGGCAAAACCGCTGTCGCCATCGAGCTCGGGAAAGATCACGCCGAAGCCGTTCTCCCATAACGCGTCGCCGGAAATCAGGAGGCGCTGCGCCGGCGCGAACAGCATCACCGCATGCGGATCGTGGCCCGGCGCGGCGATCACCTGCCAGTCCATGCCGCCGAGCTGCAAGCGGTCGCCATCCTGCAATACATCGTCAAACGTAAAGCGCGTGCATTGCTGGCCCGTGGCGTCGAAAGTCAGCGCATCGGTATCCCATTGCGCTACGGCCGCGGCCTCCGCTGCAGGGATCGCGGTACGTGGTTGCCAGCGTGCCTGTAGCGCGGCGTTGCCGCCGCAATGGTCGGAATGCAGATGCGTGTTGATGACCCGGCGCAACGGCCGACCTTCGAGGGCCGCGTGCACCAGTGCCACGGTTTGCCCCGCATGCGTGACATAGCCGGTATCGACCAGCGTGGTGTCGTGCGTGGCATCGTCGACAAACAGCACGTTGTTGGCCGACAGCCAGCCACGTTCGAACACGCGCATCGTGGCGGGCAGCAACGGCGTGCTCATGCCGCGCTGCCTTGCGCGCAAAGCTGCGTCACGCGCGTGGGCAGCAGCGCCCAGACGCGTCGCCGCTCGGCATCGTCGGATTGCGACCAGCCCGCAATCTCCTGGATCGTGCGCAGGCAACCTTCGCAATAGCCGCTGGTCGCATCCATCTTGCAGACACTGCGGCAGGGCGACGGCACCGGCGACACGATCTGCGCCGCCGCAGCGCCCCGTACCAGGTCAGCCAACAGGCGTCGCCGTGCCGGTGTCATCATTGCACCTGGGCGACATCTGCCACGTCCGCACCGGTCATGGCCTGCAGCTGTTGCGGCGTGAGGTTGAACACCGCGTGCGGATGCCCGGCTGCTGCCCACACGCTGTCGTACCGGAACAAGTCCGCATCGAGCAGCATGACCGGCTTGACCGCATGGCCGATCGGGCATACACCTCCGATTGCATAGCCGGTTTTCTCGCGCACGAATTTCGCATCGGCCTTGCCCAGCTCGCCGACGCGCGCGGCCACCTTGGCCTCGTCCACGCGGTTGCTGCCGCTGGCGATCACCAGCACCGGCACATCGTCCTTGACGCGGCGGAAGATGATCGACTTGGCGATCTCGGCCACGCTGCAGCCCAGGCCAGCCGCCGCCTCGGCCGAGGTCCTGCCGGTGGCCGGCAGCATCACCACGGGACGATCATGGCCAATGCCGGCCAGCAGGTCGGCCACGCGTTGCGCGGCATCGGGAAGCGCGGGGGTCTCGCTCATTGAATCCATTCTCCGTGTTCAGACACAGGCCGCCGCATCGGTGGCGGCGGCCCATTTGGTCAGCAGCGCCTTGCCCACACGCGAGCTGTTGGCACGCCCGATGGCCTGCGAAATATAGTCACCTGCACGCACCACGGCATCGAGATCGATGCCGGTATGCAAGCCCATGCCGTGCAGCATGTAGAGCACGTCTTCGGTAGCCACGTTGCCTGTGGCACCCTTCGCGTACGGACAGCCACCCAGGCCGGCCACCGACGCGTGGAAGATGCCGATGCCCACCTCCAGGCTGGCCAGGATATTCGACAGGGCCTGCCCATAGGTGTCGTGGAAGTGGCCTGACAGGCGGTCCATCGCGAACTCCGCGGTCGCGGCACGCATCACTTCCTGCACCTTGACCGGCGTGCCCACGCCAATGGTGTCGGCAATATCGATCTCGTCACAACCCAGCTCGCGCATGCGGCGCACCACATCGACCACGGCGCTTACGGGCACCTCGCCCTGATACGGACAACCAAGCGAGCACGAGATGCTGCCGCGCAACCGGATGCCCGCTTCCTTGGCGGCAGCGGCCACCGGCTCGAAGCGCGCGATCGATTCGGCGATCGAGCAATTGATGTTCTTTTGCGAGAACGCCTCGCTCGCGGCGGCGAAGATCACCACCTCATCGGCACTGGCCGCCGCGGCGCCTTCGAAACCCTTCATGTTCGGTGTCAGTACCGAATACAGCGTGCCGGGCCGGCGCTCGATGCGTGCCATCACCTCTGCGCCATCGGCCATCTGCGGCACCCATTTGGGCGACACGAACGACGCGGCTTCGATGTTGACGAAGCCGGCATCGGTCAGCTTGTTGATCAGCGCGACCTTGACGTCGGTGGGCACCATCGCCTTCTCGTTCTGCAGGCCGTCCCGCGGGCCCACTTCGACGATCTTCACGTATTGGGGCATTGTCATGTCTGTCTCCTGTTTTTTTGTCCGACGCCCGGCCGCCCCGCGGATCAGTAGCCGCGCTGCAGGTCAACCACACCGGCAATCGGCTTGCCTTCCACCAGCAGGCGAATCTTGCCGGCGATCTGCGCGATGCTGTCCTCGCGCAGCGTCAGGGCCGAAATATGCGGCGTGATCGTGATGCGCGGCTCCTGCCAGAACGGGTGTTCCGCGGGCAGCGGTTCGGTGCGGAAAACATCGAGCGTCGCACCGGCAATCTGGCCGTCCTGCACGGCAGCAAGCAGGTCTTCCTCGACCACGTGCTGGCCGCGCGCCACGTTGATCACATATGCGCCCTTGGCCAGCTTGTAGAGCAGGCTGGTGTCGACGATATCCTCGGTCTCGGTGGTCAGCGGCAGTACATTGACGAGCACCCGCAGGCCATCGAGGAACTGCACCTGGCCGTCGTCGCCATGGAACGACTGCACGCCTTCGACCGTCTTGGCCGAGCGGCTCCAGCCACGCACCGGGAAACCGAAGCTGGCCAGCGATCGCGCAATTTGCGAACCCAGTGCACCGATACCCATCACGCCAATCGTGAAATCGGCGCGGCGATGCGGCTTCAGGAATTTCCACGTACCGGCCTTTTCCTGCACGTCATACGCGTCGAGCTTGCGGAAGTAGCGCAGCACCGCAGCCATCACGTACTCGCTCATCTGGGCAGCCATGCCCGCGTCATCGAGACGCACGATCGGCACGCCGGCTGGCAAGGCATCGGGATCGCTGTCACGCAGCCGCAGGATGCCGTCGACACCAGCGCCAAGATTGAAGACCGCCTTCAGGTCGGTGCGGCCGCGCAGCATTTCAAGCGGCGGGCGCCACACCACGGCGTAGTCCACGCTCTGGCCCTGGCTCTCTTCCCACGTCAGGCACTGCGCTTCCGGCATTACCTCGGCAAAGCCCTCGATCCACGGCGCATAGCGGCCATCCGGCACGTACAACTGCAACTTCATCTCGACTCCAATGTTCTTCGGGGGTGATGGAGGCATTTTGGCACATCAAGTACATCACGTCCGACTCCCCTCTCCCGCGTGCGGGAGAGGGGTTGGGGGAGAGGGCGTGAGGTTCAAATTGCGACATGTCCCGAATTGAACCGCTGGCCCTCTCCCCCGCCCCTCTCCCGCCATGCGGGAGAGGGGAGCCTAAACCGCCGATCAAACAGTCGCCTCCGCCTCCACCGCGAACGCCAGCAACTGCGCGCCTTCCGATACCTGTTCGCCCACGCCGAAAAGCACCTCGCTGACCACGCCGTCGGCGGGGGCGGCAATCGTGTGCTCCATCTTCATGGCTTCCATGACCAGCAGTGGCGTACCACGCGTCACCTTGCTGCCCGGCTCCACCATCACGGCGATTACCTTGCCAGGCATTGGCGCTGTCAGCTTGCCGCCCTCGCCTTCGGTCTCGTCCGCGTGCGACAGCGGATCGAGCCACTCCAGCACCGTATGGCGCCCGGCGTGGAACACATGGAAGGTATCGCCCTCCAGATGCACCTGTCCGTGCGTACGCCGCGTGCCGAGGTCCACGCGGATATCGTCGGCCTTGAAGGTATAAGCAAATGGCGCGGCCTGATCCGCATAGATCAGGGTGCTGCGACGCGTATCGTCCTTGAGCACCACCTCGAGCCGATGACCGGCGCCGTGGAAGTACAACGTACGACGGTCACGGCCGTTGAGTCGCCAGCCGCCGGCATGCGTCCATGGCGAATGGCAATCGGCTTCATCGATGCGGCGCTCGCGAATCTCGCGTTCCAGCAATGCGGCCACGGCCAGCGCAATGGCCTCGATCCCCACCGACTTCTGCGGCGGGAACAGCGTCACCTGGTTGCGTTCGATCAGGCCCGTATCGAGATCGGCGGTACGGAATGCATCGGACTTCACGAGCCGCTGCAGGAACGCGACATTGGTCGACAGGCCGACCACGTGATAGTTGGCCAGTGCCTGGCCCATGCGCAGCAGTGCCTCATCACGATCACGGCCCCAGACGATCAGCTTGGCGATCATCGGATCGTAGAAGGGGCTGATGGTGTCGCCTTCGCGCACGCCCGCATCGATACGCACGCCCGCCGGGCCATGAGCATCGCCGCCGCGCATGAACTGCACCGCCGGCGGCGTACGCAGGAAACGCAGCGTGCCAGTGGACGGCAGGAACTGCTTGTCGGGGTTTTCGGCGTAGATACGCGCTTCGAGCGCGTGGCCGTCGATACGCAGTTGTTCCTGCGTCAGCGGCAACGGTTCGCCCGCCGCCACGCGCAATTGCCATTCCACCAGGTCCTGGCCCGTGATCATTTCAGTGACCGGGTGTTCCACCTGCAGGCGCGTGTTCATCTCCATGAAGTAGAACGACCCGTCCTGGTTGGCAATGAACTCCACGGTGCCGGCACCCACATAGCCCACCGCGCGCGCGGCAGCCACCGCTGCCTCGCCCATCGCGCGGCGGCGTTCCGCGGTCATGCCCGGCGCCGGCGCCTCCTCCAGCACCTTCTGATGGCGGCGCTGCACCGAGCAGTCGCGCTCGAACAGGTAGACGCAGTTGCCGCGCGTATCGGCAAACACCTGGATTTCGATATGGCGGGGGCGCGTCAGGTACTTCTCGACCAGCACCTTGTCGTCGCCGAAGCTGGCCGACGCCTCGCGCTTGACCGACGCCAGCGCGGCCTCGAAGCCGTCGCCGGCTTCCACCACGCGCATGCCCTTGCCGCCACCGCCAGCACTGGCCTTGAGCAGCACCGGGTAGCCGATGCGATCGGCCTCGCGACGCAGCAGCGCGGCATCCTGGTCTTCGCCGTGATAGCCGGGCACCAGCGGCACCGCGGCCTTCTCCATCAGTTGCTTGGCCGCGCTCTTGCTGCCCATCGCATGGATCGCGGAAGCGGGCGGGCCAATAAAGACAAGGCCGGCCTCGGCGCACGCCTTCGCAAAATCCTCGTTCTCGGACAGGAAGCCGTAGCCGGGGTGGATGGCCTGGGCGCCGGTCTCCTTCGCCATCTCGATGATGTGGTCCGCGCGCAGATAACTGTCGCGCGCGGCCGGGCCGCCGATATGCACGGCCTCGTCGCAGAACGCAACGTGGCGTGCATCGGCATCGGCGTCCGAATAGACCGCCACCGTGCGAATGCCGAGGCGGCGGCACGTGGCCGCCACACGGCAGGCAATCTCGCCACGGTTGGCGATCAGGATCTTGTTGAACATGGCTCCTCCTCGTTTTAATACGGAAGGCGGCCAGCTACGTCAGACCGGCGGTTCCTGTCCGTTATCCCGCGAAACCTTCCGCGCGGATATCGAGACGTGCCAGCAGTGCGCGGTCGCGCTCCGCTTGCGGGTTACCGGTCGTCAGCAGCTTTTCGCCATAGAAAATGGAATTGGCACCGGCCATGAAGCACAGCGCCTGCAATGCTTCGTCCATGGCCTCGCGGCCAGCGGACAAGCGCACCATCGCGCGCGGCATCGTGATGCGTGCCACGGCAATCGTGCGAACGAACTCGAACGGGTCCAGCGCTTCGGTGCCCGCCAGCGGCGTGCCCTCTACCTGCACCAGGTTGTTGATGGGTACCGACTCGGGGTACGGGTCCATGTTGGCCAGTTGCGCAATCAGGCCGGCACGCGCCTCGCGCGCTTCGCCCATGCCTACGATGCCGCCGCAACAGACATTGATCCCTGCGTCACGCACATGGCCGATGGTGTCCAGGCGGTCCTGGTATGTGCGCGTGGTGATGATCTTGCCGTAGAACTCGGGCGAGGTATCGAGGTTGTGGTTGTAGTAGTCCAGGCCCGCGTCCTTCAGGCGCTGCGCCTGTTCGGCCTTGAGCATGCCCAGCGTCACGCAGGTTTCCAGGCCCATGGCCTTGACCTCGCGCACCATGTCGATCACCGGTTCCAGGTGACGGTCCTTGGGGCTGCGCCAGGCGGCGCCCATGCAGAAGCGCGTGGCACCGTTGGCCTTGGCGTTGCGTGCGGCGTCCAGCACGCTGTCGAGGTCCATCAGCTTTTCGGCCTTCACATCGGCGTCGTGATGCGCGCTTTGCGGGCAGTAGCCGCAGTCCTCTTCACAGCCACCGGTCTTGATCGACAGCAGTGTCGACAGTTGCACGGTGTTGGCATCGAAATTCTCGCGATGTACCTGCTGCGCACGGAACAGCAGGTCGTTGAACGGCAGCGCGTACAGTGCGGCCACGTCGTCCACGCGCCATGCATCGGTTTCCTTGGGAGCGGCAGCGGCGATATTGCGCGCGGACTGGCGCAGCGCATCCACGGAGATGTTGGCGACGGTATTGGTGTTGGTGTTGGCGGTTTGAGTCATGTTCGTATTACGTATTCGGTTTCTTCAGCGGGCGCGGGTCAGGCGTGACGTGGCGCAGCGGCGATGGTGTGGGACGCAACGGGCGGCATGCTGGCCAGCAGCGGTGCGAGATCCAGGTACTGGGCGGCCACGGCCGGCGCAACCTGCCAGGGCAGTTCGCCCAGCATCGGCGCGTCGAGCGCATCCTGCAGCGTGACAATGTTCTCGGTGGGCAGCAGCATGTCCGGATCGATCCGGTTGGCAATCCAGCCGGCCAGCTTCAGGCCGCGCGCGCGCACCGCTTCAGCGGTCAGCATCGCGTGGCTCAGGCAGCCGAGGCGCACGCCCACCACCATGATCACGGGCAGGTCCAGCATCACGGCCAGGTCGGCGGTATTCCAGCGCACGGCGCCCACGTCGAGCGGCACCACAAAGCCGCCCACCCCCTCTACCACCACGGCGTCGGCCTTGCGGCACAGCGCGTCGAATGCCTCACGGATCGGCCCACGCGTAATGCGCTCGCCTTCCAGCGCGGCCGCCAGATGCGGCGACGCCGGCGTGCGGAAGAAGAACGGGCACATCTCTTCTTGCGGCACGATCACCGAGCCTGCGGCACGCAACTGGTCGACATCGTCGTTCTGCCAGCGGTCGTCGAGCCATTCCCCGCCAGCAGCCACCGGCTTCATGCCGAGTGTGCTGTAGCCGGCGTCATGCAGCGCATGCAACAGCGTGGCCGTGGCGTGGGTCTTGCCCACGCCAGTGTCCGTTCCGGTGACGAAGCACGCGAAGCGATCGGGCTTGTTCTCGATCATGCGGCCTCCCGCTGCAGTTGCGGCATGGCGCGGGCAATGGCGTCGAGCAGGCACGCCACGTCCTGCGCGGTATGCGATGCAGACAGCGTGATGCGCAGCCGCGCGGTGCCTGCCGGCACCGTAGGCGGCCGGATCGCGCCCACACGGATGCCATCGGCTTCCAGCGCCGCGGACAGCGCCAGCGCAGCAGCGTTGTCGCCAATGATCAGCGGCTGGATCGCGGTATCGCTCGCGCCCAGCGTCCAGCCCGCCTGCGCGGCCAGTGCGCCGAGCCCTTCACGCAATTGCGCGATCAGGTCGGACAGGTGGGCGCGGCGGACGCGCCCCTCTTCACCGGCAATGATCTCCAGGCTTGTCAGCAGAGCATGCGCCACGGCCGGCGGTGCCGCCGTGGTGTAGATGTACGGACGCGCGGTATTCACCAGATGCTCGATGATCGTTTCATGCGCGGCCACGAAGGCGCCCGCCACACCGGCGGCCTTGCCCAGCGTGCCGATATAGACCAGCCGCTCCGACCTCAGCCCCAGGTGCTCCAGCACGCCGTGGCCGTTCTGGCCAAGCACGCCAAAGCCATGCGCATCATCGACGATGATCCAGGCATCGTGGCGCTCGGCCAGTGCCAGCAGTTCTGCCAGCGGTGCGATATCGCCGTCCATGCTGAACACGCTGTCGGTGACGATCAGCTTCAGCTCGCGATTGCTGGCCTGCAGCAGCGCGTCAAGCGCGGCGGTGTCGCCATGCGGATAACGTTGCACATCGGCCTTGGCCAACCGCGCGCCGTCGATCAGCGACGCATGATTGAGCGTTTCGCAGAACAGCGTTGCATCCGCGGTGCCAAGCGAAGTCAGCACGGCCAGGTTCGCCATATAGCCAGTGCAGAAGTACAGTGCGCCGGCTTGCGGGATATACGGTGCCAGCCACCGCGCGAGTTCATGCTCGAGCTGGGCATGGGCCAGCGAATGGCCGCTGACGAGGTGCGAGGCGCCACTGCCCGCGCCATAGCGATGCGCTCCGTCGGCCAATGCATGGGCGATCGACTTGTGATCGGCCAGACCCAGGTAGTCATTGCTGCAGAAGGTCAGCAGCGGCGTTGGGGTACTGTCGATGGCGCCGACCGACTGGTGCGGCGCACAGGCGGAATGGGCAATGCGGCGGCGGCGGGTCAGGGCTTGCGCTTCGCGTGCGACGGCGGCGCGGTTCAGGTGTTCAAGCAGCATGGCGTGCCTCCTGCGTCGGTTGGGCGGGTGCCAGTACTGCCTGCAGCGTGACCAGCAATTGCTCGCCGAGCCAGTTGGCCAGCGCGGCGTCGAAAACGTAGGGCGGCATCACGTACAGCGTATTGCCGATGGGCCGAACCAGCACGCCATGTTCGCGTGCTGCAAGGTGGAAGCGCGCGGCAAAGTCGGGGCCGGCGGCTTGCGGGTCGATGTCGGCGGCCCAGATCATGCCGCGCTGGCGCACGTTGCCCACACGTGGATCGGTGGCAATGCCTGCCATCGCATCGGCCAGCCATTGCGCACGCTCGCGGTTGCGGACCAGCACGTCGTCGGCCGCAAACAGGTCCAGCGTGGCCAGTGCCGCGCGGCACGCCAGCGGGTTGCCCGTGTACGAATGCGAATGCAGGAAGCTGCGGGCGATATCGTCGGCGACGAAGGCGCGCTGGATTTCCGGACGCGACAACACCAGCGACAGCGGCAGGTAGCCGCCGGTAATGCCCTTGGACAGGCACAGGAAGTCGGGCCATGCATGCGCAGGCACGGGTTCGCCGTCGCGTGCCTGCTCCCATGCGAAAAACGTACCGGTGCGGCCGCAACCGACGGCGATCTCGTCGGCAATCAGGTGCACACGATAGCGATCGCACAGTGCGCGCGCGCCTTCAAGGTACGACGGATCGTACATCGCCATGCCGGCCGCGCCCTGCACCAGCGGCTCGACGATCAACGCGGCAATCTGCCCGGCGCGATCGCGCAGCAGTGCTTCGAGATCCAGCAGCGCGCGCGCCGCCACGTCGGCAGCGGTCTCGCCACGGCGTGCCTGACGCGCATCGGGCGACATCACCACATGGGCGCGGCGCGTCAGTGGGTCGTAGGCATCGCGGAAGATTTCCACGTCGGTCACGGCCAGCGCGCCGACCGTTTCGCCGTGATAGCCATGACGCAGGCACACGAACTCGCGCTTGGCCGACAGGCCCGTGTTGCGCCAGTAGTGGAAGCTCATCTTGAGCGCGATCTCGACCGCCGACGCACCGTCGGACGCGTAGAACGCATGGCCCAGCGCGCCGCCGGTCAGCGCGGACAGCCGCTCGGCCAGTTCGACGGCCGGAGCATGCGTGCAACCCGCCAGCATCACGTGTTCGAGCGTGCCCAGCTGTGCGGTGAGCGCGGCATTGATGGCGGGGTTGGCGTGGCCAAACAGGTTGACCCACCAGGAACTGATGGCATCGAAATAGCGCTTGCCGTCGGTGTCGATCAGCCACGGCCCTGCGCCGCTGGCAATGGCCAGCGGGGGCTCGTTGGCACTCGCATCTGGGCGCAGGCGCGTGCACGGATGCCAGACGGCGCGCTGGCTGCGCGCCGCAAGCGTCGTGTCATCGCCTGCCGGATTGGGGACAGGATGTGTCAAGGGGACCCTCCTTTGATTGCCATGCCCGTCCATGCCAGGGCCGAGGCGCGCTGGTACTGCGGACGGATTGGGGAGGCTCATGTTAGGAAGGTCCTTGTTATCTTGGCAAATCAGGCCGGACTGATGCTTTGACTGCGGGTTGCGCGAATTTGCGCGAAGTTAGGGGTTATGGTGCTGCACGTGGCACTTTGGCGATGGTTACTTCCGCTAACTCGTTAATAAAAAAACTCGTCGCATTGGATGCGCTGGCCCTCTCCCCCGGCCCCTCTCCCGCATGCGGGAGCGGGGAGCGAACCGTGGGGAGCGAAACAATCGTTACTGCACTTTCCATGATGGCGGGCGCTTTTCCAGGAACGAGCGCACGCCTTCGCGCCCTTCGTCGGAGGCGCGGATTGCCGCGATCCGGTTGGCGGTATCGGCCAGCAAGTCGTTGTCGATGTCACGCCCGGCCACTTCCTGCACCAGCCGCTTGCTCTCGCGCACGGCGTTCGGGCTGTTGCCGACCAACGTGGCCGCGATCTCGGCCACCTTCTCGTCCAGCCCCTGCGGCGGCACCACCGCATGCACGAAACCCAGGCGCAGGGCTTCCGCCGCGTCGAAGCGTTCGGCCGTAATGAAGTACCGGCGCGCGGCCTGCTCTCCCATCGCGCGAATCACATAGGGACTGATCGTGGCCGGCAGCAGGCCCAGCTTCGCTTCGGACAGGCAGAAGTTGGCCGATGCCGATGCCACCGCGATATCGCATGCGGCCACCAGACCCACGCCACCGGCATAGGTGTCGCCTTGCACGCGCGCGATGACCGGCTTGGGGCACACCCAGATCGTGTGCAGCATCTGCGCCAGTGTCAGCGCGTCGGCGCGGTTCTCGTCGTCCGAGTAACCGGCCATCTTCTTCATCCAGTTCAGGTCGGCACCGGCGCAGAACGCCGGCCCGTTGCCGGTCAGCACGATCGCGCGCACGTCCGGGGTATCGCCAAGCGCCCGGAATGCTCCGGTCAGTTCCGCGATGACGGTTTCATTGAAGGCATTGCGCACATCGGGCCGGTTCAGCGTGACCGTTGCGATATGGCGTTCCGCCGTAACCGTAAGCGTGGTGAATTGCATGTCTCCTCCGTGATCGGATCGTTATCAGGATGCCTGGCCGGCGGTTTTGGTCCTGGCCGGAATTTCATCGAACGGCAACCCCAGACTGCGGAAGAACGCGCCGACTTCAGGCAACCACAGCGCCACGCCTGCGCGGTTGCTGAACAGCCGGTGCGAGTCGCCGTCGAATTCGCCAATGTCGACGAAGCGCGCGTCAGTCGCGGCGCCGCTGGCATTGGCCTTGTAGTTGTTGAACATCCGCTCGGGCAACGGCCACGGCCAGTAGCTGTCGTTGTCACCGTAGATCCACAGCGACGGATAGCGCGCGCCGCGCCCATAGTCCCCGAAGGCATCGATCAGGTTGTTCTCCCAGCCCAGGCAGTTGTCATTGCGCAGCCCTCCTGCGAAATTGACCACGCCGACCACGCCGGGATAACCGATCGTTGACAGCGCCATCGTCGACAACCCCCCATGCGACTGGCCAAGCACCACGATGCGCGTGGGGTCGATGTAAGGCTGCTGCACCAGGTAGTCCAGCGCCGCGATCACATCCTCGGCCTGCATCATGCCGTTGCCGCGCACATCGCAACTGCCACCCACGTACACGCCGCCCGATTTCGAGAAGCCCTGCCGCATCGGCAGTGCCACCGCATAACCGCGCCGCAGGAATTCGGCGGTCTGCGCCGCGAAGCGTGCACGCCCCTGGAATGCGGGCTTGCCCGGTGACTTGCCATGGTTGATCACCACCAGCGGGAACGGACCGTCGCCGGCCGGCCGGAAAATCGTGGTTTCAAGATCCACGGTAGCTGCCGCGCCAACCTTGGGCACCATCACGACCTGCTCGACCGATTGCGCCGGCAGCGTCGCCTGGGCGATCGCCGGGCCACACCAGGCTATGCAGGCCAGCGCGGCCACAACGCCGCAGACGGTGGAAACAACACGCGACATGACAACAACCAACCCTTCAACAAAAAAAACTACATGCGGAAAACGCCAAACTTCATGTCGCCGATCGGCGCATTGAGGCTGGCGGACAAACCAAGGCCCAGCACGGTACGCGTTTGCGCGGGGTCGATGACGCCATCGTCCCAGAGCCGCGCACTCGCATAGTATGGATGGCCCTGGCGTTCATACTGGTCGCGGATCGGCGACTTGAATGCTTCTTCCTCGTCGGCACTCCACTGGCCACCCTTGCCCTCGATGCCGTCGCGGCGCACCGTGGCCAGCACGCTGGCCGCCTGCTCGCCACCCATCACCGAGATTCGCGCGTTCGGCCACATCCACAGGAAACGCGGCGAATAGGCCCGGCCGCACATGCCGTAGTTGCCGGCGCCGAACGAGCCGCCAATGATCACCGTGAACTTCGGCACCTGGGCCGTCGCCACCGCCGTCACCATCTTGGCGCCATTGCGCGCGATGCCTTCGTTCTCGTACTTGCGGCCCACCATGAACCCGGTGATGTTCTGCAGGAACACCAGCGGAATCTTGCGCTGGCAGCACAGCTCAATAAAGTGCGCGCCCTTCAGCGCCGACTCCGAGAACAGGATGCCGTTGTTGGCAATGATGCCTACCGGGTAGCCCCAGATCCGCGCGAAGCCGCACACCAGCGTGGTGCCGTAGCGCGCCTTGAATTCGTCGAACTCGGAACCGTCGACAATGCGCGCGATCACCTCGCGCACGTCGTACGGCTTGCGCGTATCGGTGGGAATCACGCCATACAGTTCCTCCACCGGATACAGCGGCTCGGCAGGTTCGTGCAGGCGGATCTGGTCCGGCTTGCGGCGGTTCAAATGCTGGACGATGTTACGGGCCAGCGACAGCGCGTGATGGTCGTTTTGCGCAAAGTAGTCGGCCACGCCGGACAGCCGCGTATGCACATCGGCGCCGCCCAGGTCTTCGGCGCTGACTTCCTCGCCGGTCGCCGCCTTCACCAGCGGCGGACCACCCAGGAAGATCGTGCCCTGGTTCTTGACGATGATCGACTCGTCGCTCATCGCCGGCACATAGGCACCACCGGCGGTACACGAACCCATCACCACGGCGATCTGCGGAATGCCGCGTGCCGACAGGTTGGCCTGGTTGTAGAAGATGCGGCCGAAGTGGTCGCGATCGGGAAACACATCGTCCTGGTTCGGCAGGTTCGCGCCACCCGAATCGACCAGGTAAATGCATGGCAGATTGTTCTGCTCGGCGATCTCCTGCGCGCGCACATGCTTCTTGACCGTCAACGGGTAGTAGGTGCCGCCCTTGACCGTGGCGTCGTTGCAGACGATCACGCACTCCTGCCCGGCCACGCGGCCGATGCCGGTGATGATGCCCGCGCCGGGGGCCGCATCGTCATACATGTCGTATGCGGCCAGTTGCGACAGTTCCAGGAAAGGCGTGCCCGGATCCAGCAGTTGCTGCACGCGCTCGCGCGGCAGCAGCTTGCCGCGCGACAGGTGCTTGTTGCGCGCCTCCTCGCCGCCGCCTTCGGCCAGTTTCGCGATCTTCTGCCTGAGGTCGTCCACCAGCGCCTGCATCGTCTCCGCATTGGCCTTGAACGATTCCGAGCGAGCATTCAGTTTGGTTTCCAGCGTGGGCATGTCTCTTCCTGTTGTGTCCTCGTTGCGCCTGCCTTGCCTTGCTAACCTGCGACGCCTGCCTGCGTCATTCCGCTTCCTTCAACTCGCCGTCGACGTACAGCCAGCGTGCCGTAGTGGCCGGCTCTCGCGGCTCGAATACAAAGCGGCTCAGTTCTTCCATCCGGTGTGCGCGGCCGCCCACCTTGTAGCGCGCCACGAAGGCCACCGTGGCATGCGTGTCATCCTGCTGCGCGTGCGACTTCACCGTCAATCCCAGCCAGCGCGTGTCCCGGTCGACCGACAGGTCCTGCGGGCAGGTCGACACATGCCATGTCTGGCGCAGCCAGCCTTCATCTCCCAGCACGTACGCGCTGTAGCGCGAGCGCATCAGCGCTTCGGCGGTGCCCGGCATGGCCTCGCCGCGGTGAAAGCGGCCACAGCACGAGGCATAGGCCCCGTTGCCGCACGGACACGCTTGCGCGGTCGAGCCGGATGAACGCTTTTTCGTCATGCGATCAGCTCCGGCAATTCACGCATGTCGGTAAAGATCGTGCGTACGCCAACCGCACGCAGCTCGTCGGTGTCGTTGCGCGCCGCATAGCCGAACACGGTCATGCCCGCGGCTACACCGGCCGTGGCGCCGGTCGGGCTGTCCTCGACCACCGCGCAGCGCGACGGGTCCACGCCCATCGTGCGCGCCGCCAGCAGGTAGACGTCGGGCGCGGGCTTGCTGTGCTCGACCTCGGTCGCCGTAAAGATGTGCTCACGCGCATCGTCGTCGGTGAACAGGTCGATCAGGTCGGTATGCTTGAGCTGCAGCTTGACCTTGATGCGGTCCGCACCGGAAGCCACGCAAACTGGCAGGCCACGCGCCTTGATTGCCTCGATCGCCTCGCGGATATGCGGCACCGCTTCCAGTTCCTCGATCAGCGCGGCATCGCGCCGTACGAACCATTCGGACAGGAAGTTGCGCGGCAACGGCTTGCCGAGACGCGCCTCGATATTGCCAAGCTCGTCGCGCACCGCGCGGCCGAGGAACCATTTCTGCGATTCCTCGAGCGAGATGTCGATGCCAAGCTCGTTGAGCACGCGGTTCAGCACGCGATGGACGATCGGCTCGCTGTCGACGAGTACCCCATCGCAGTCGAAAATCACGCAATCGAAACGTGCGGCCTGGTTTGCTGCGGTCATGCGGGTTTCTTTTCCTTGTTGATGTCATTGCCGCCGACGGCGCGCAGTTCAGTCTGCCGCCGGCCCTTCAGGTGAGCCTCGACCTGCGCGAAGCGGTCGAAGCCCCAGAACGGTTCGCCATCGATGATGACGAACGGTGAGCCGAATACACCCTTGGCCATCGCCACGTCGATCTCGGCCTTGAGCTGGTCCTTGATCTGGTAGCTCGTGGCCCCTTCGTTCATCGCGATCGGATCGATGCCGAGCGCCTCGGCCAGCTTGGCCAGTTCAGCCGGCTCGGCGATATTGATGTCATCGACGAACAGCGCGCGATACACGGCCTTGGCGAATGCCGTGGCCACATCGGCACCGCGGTGGTTCTGCAACCAGAGCACCGCGCGCGCGGCATGCTGCGTAGGCAGCGGAAAATGCGTCGGGCGCTTGTACTCGATGTCGTGGAACTCTGCGGTACGTTCGAAATCGCGCCAGCAGTATTCCCCCTTGAGCGGAATCGACGGCAGCGGCGACGAGCCCGTGGTCTTGAAGACCACGCCGAGCAGGATCGGATGCCACATCACGCCACGCCCGTACTTCTGGGCGATATCGTCGATGCGCGTACTGGCGAAGTATCCGTAGGGCGAGGAGAAATCGAAGTAGAAGTCGATGGGGGCGGTCATCGCAGAAAGCTCCGGTTCGGATGCGGGACAACGGTTGCGGAAAGGACGTCTGGAAATCTATCCAAGTGCGCGGGCGATCAGGATCTTCTGGATATCGCTGGTGCCTTCGTAGATCTGGCACACGCGCACATCACGATAGATCCGTTCGACCGGGAAATCGTTCACATAACCATAGCCACCGAACACCTGGATGGCATCCGAGCATACCTGCTCGGCCATCTCGCTGGCGAACAGCTTGGCCATTGCCGCTTCCTTCAGGCATGGCCGGCCGGCATCCTTGAGCGCTGCCGCGTGCCAGACCATCTGGCGTGCCACGTCGATCCGCGTCGCCATGTCGGCCAGCCGGAACTGCACGGCCTGGTGCTGGAACAGCGGCTGGCCAAAGCTCTCGCGTTCCTTGGCATAAGCCAGCGCGGCATCGAACGCGGCACGTGCCATGCCGATGCTCTGCGACGCGATGCCGATACGGCCGCCTTCCAGCCCCGACAGCGCCATCTTGTAGCCGGCACCCTCTTCGCCCAGCAGGCAGTCGGCCGGAATGCGGCAATCCTCGAACACGATCTGCGCGGTGTCCGACGAATGCTGGCCAAGCTTGTCCTCCAGGCGTGCGACGATATAACCCGGGGTCGAGGTCGGCACCAGGAATGCGCTGATACCGCGCTTGCCGGCCGCCTTGTCGGTGACCGCCATCACGATCGCCACATCGGCATGCTTGCCACTGGTGATGAACTGCTTCACGCCGTTGAGCACGTAGTGGTCGCCATCGCGCGTAGCCGTGGTGCGCAGCGCCGAGGCATCGGAACCCACATGCGGCTCGGTCAGGCAGAACGCGCCAAGCATCTCGCCGCGCGCCAGCGGCACCAGCCATTTCTGCTGCTGCGCTTCGTTGGCGAACGCCATCAGCATGCTGCATACCGGGCAGTTGTTGACGCTGATGACGGTCGACGTTCCGCCATCGCCGGCCGCGATTTCCTCAAGAATCAGCGCCAGCGACAGATAGTCGAGCCCCGCGCCACCCAGTTCCTCGGGCACCGCCACGCCGTACGCGCCGAGGCGCGCCAGTTCCTTGTGCACATCCTTGGGAAACGTCTTGTCGCGATCCCATTGCGCCGCCTGCGGCGCGATGACGTCTTGCGCAAACTGGCGCACGGCGTCGCGGATCATTTCCTGCTCGGGGGTCAGCAGCATGGCGTCAGGTCTTTACCAGGGGATGGGCGTGCCATCGTAGTTGTGGAAGCTGCCGTTGTCGTTGCGTGTCAGGCCAGCCAGGGTGCGGCGCATGCCGGTCACGCTCTGCTGCGGCGTGAGATCGGCCTTCGGGCCGCCCATATCGGTCTGCACCCAGCCCGGATGCAGTGCCACGCAGATCGCATGATGCGCGTCGAGCGAAACCGCCTTGAGTGCAGCGTTGGCCGCAGCCTTGCTCACGCGATACATCCAGCTACGGTTGCTGTCCATCGTGCCGATGCTGCCCATGCGCGACGACAGCACGGCCAGCACACCGCCCCGGCCGTGATTGCCGGCTTCGACGAATGGCAGCACCAGCGGTAACGCCATCATCGGTCCCAGCACGTTGGTATGCATCACGGCGTCGAAATCCTGCTGCGTGATCGGCTGCGCGCCTTCTGAGCGCGGACCGATCACGCCTGCGTTGTAGATTGCCACGTCGAAGGTCTCGCCATCGAGCTTCCAGCCCAGCCCCGCTACCGCGCCGGCATCGGTCAGGTCGACCTGGTGCGCTTCGGCACCGAGCGCCTTGAGCGCGGCCACGCCTTCGTCGCTACGCGCGGCGGCAATCACGCGCCAGCCATCGGCGCGATACTGCCGGACGAATTCGAGGCCAAGGCCGCGCGAGGCACCGAGGACGAGAGCTGTTGGCATGGCAAGGTTCCTTTTTGTTGTTGCCGTTCTTGCTGGTTGTTTCTTGTTGTCAGACGATTTCGATACCGACCGCGGTGGCTTCGCCGCCGCCAATGCACAGGCTGGCCACGCCGCGCTTGCCGCCGGTCTTGCGTAGTGCGCCAATCAACGTGGCCATGATGCGCGCGCCCGAGGCACCGATAGGGTGACCCAGCGCACACGCACCGCCATGAATGTTGACCTTCTCGTGCGGAATCTTGAGATCGTGCATCGCCGCCATCGGCACCACCGCAAATGCTTCGTTGATCTCGAACAGGTCGACGCTATCGCTGTTCCAGTCGAGCTTGCGGTAGAGCTTGGCGATCGCATCCACCGGTGCGGTGGCAAACCAGCCCGGCGCCTGGGCGTGCGAGGTATGGCCCAGCATGCGCGCCACCGGCATCAGGCCCAGCGCCCTGGCTTTGGATTCGCGCATCATCACCAGCGCGGCCGCGCCGTCATTGATCGACGACGACGATGCGGCGGTGATGGTGCCGTCCTTCGCAAACGCGGGCTTCAGCGACGGGATCTTGTCGACCTTGATGCGGCGCGGGCCCTCATCGGTATCGATGACCGTGTCGCCGCCCTTGCCCGACACCGTGACCGGCGCAATCTCCCAGCGGAAATCGCCGGCCTCGGTGGCGCGTTGCGCGCGGCGTACCGATTCCATCGCGAACGCGTCCTGCTGTTCGCGCGTGAACTGGTACTTGGCCGCGCAGTCCTCGCCAAACGTGCCCATGGAGCGGCCCTTGTCGTAGGCATCTTCCAGGCCGTCCAGCATCATGTGGTCATAGATCATGCCGTGGCCGATGCGATAACCGCCGCGTCCTTTCGGAATCAGGTACGGCGCATTGGTCATGCTTTCCATGCCGCCGGCCACCGCGATCTCGAACGAGCCTGCCAGCAACCCGTCATACACGCTCATCGCGGCGCGCATGCCCGAGCCGCACATCTTGTTGACCGTGGTACAGGCCACGTCGATCGGCAGGCCGGCGCCCAGCGCGGCCTGCCGTGCCGGTGCCTGGCCCTGCCCTGCCGGCAGCACGCAGCCGAACACCACTTCCTGCACCTGCTCCGGCTTGAGACCGGCACGCTCGACCGCCGCGCGGATTGCCGTGGCGCCAAGCTGCGGCGCCGTCAGACTGCTCAGTTCGCTTTGAAACGCCCCCATCGGGGTACGTGCCACGGAAACGATAACGATCGGATCTTGTTGCATGTCTGGGTCTCCTGTGAAGCAGGCTTGGGCTTCAGTGGTGGTATTCAGCGAATCGAGGCCTGGGGCGGATCGCCATACTGGCGCAGCGCCGCGGCAATCTGCTCCTGCAGTTCGTCGTTGTTGCTGGCCGCCATGCCGAGGTCGCGCAGCAGGCCGTCGGACACGCCGTAGACCCAGCCATGCACGGTCACGGCCTGGCCACGCGCCCAGGCGTCCTGCAGCACCGTGGTCTGGCAAACATTGTTGACCTGTTCGATCACGTTCAGCTCGCACAGTCGCGTATGCGCATCGTCCTCGCGCAGCACGGTACCGAGGTAGGCCGAATGCTTGTCGGCCACGTCCTGCACGTGACGCAGCCAGTTGTCGGCCAGGCCCACGCGCTGGCGCTTGAGCGCCACCTTCACGCCGCCGCAGCCATAGTGGCCGACCACGGTGATATGGCGCACCTTGAGCACGTCCACCGCGAATTGCAGCACCGACAGCGCGTTCAGGTCGCTATGCGAGATCACGTTGGCGATATTGCGGTGGACGAAGACCTCGCCCGGCGCCAGGCCCAGGATCTGGTTAGCGGGCACGCGCGAATCGGAGCAACCGATCCACAGGTATTCCGGTGCCTGCTGGTTGGCCAGGCGCGTAAAGAATGCGGGGTCTTCCGCGTTGACGCGGTCTACCCATTCGCGGTTGTTGCGGAACAGCTGGGCAATGGCATCACTCATGCTGCCCTCCTTGAGTCATTGGTTGAACCGGGGCCTGCGTCTGCACCGTAGCGGTGGCTGAAGCGATCTTGAGTCTGATAGGCAAAAAAGTCATGAACATGGCCGGCCAGCAGCCGGTCTTTGTGGTGCTGCCACATGGCGGCGTCAAAGAAATCGGGATGGTGCCGCAAGAATGCGGCGCGCACGCGTGGATCCCCGAGCAGGAACGTGCGATACGTCTCCGGGAAGATGTCGTGCGGACGTACGGTGTACCACACCTCGCCCGACATTTCCTCTTCCTCATTGCGCGGCTCGGGTACGCGCCGGATATTGCAATCGGTCAGGTATTCGATCTCGTCGTAGTCGTAGAACACCACGCGACCGTGGCGCGTGACGCCAAAATTCTTGTAGAGCATGTCACCCGGGAAAATATTCGCGGCGATCAGCTCCTTGATGGCATTGCCATACTCGAGGATGCCGTGGTCCACCTGCTCGTCGGTGCCTTCCTGCAGCCAGATGTTCAGTGGCGTCATGCGGCGCTCGATATAGACATGGCGGACCACGATCTCGTCCATGCCGTCCTTGCCGCGCTGGTATTCGACCATCGACGGCGCATGCTGTTCCAGCTCGCGCACCAGTGCCTCGTCGAAACGCGACAACGGGAACGCCACGTCCGAGTATTCGAGCGTATCGGCCATGCGTCCCACGCGGTCATGCTGCTTGACGAGCTGGTACTTCGACTCCACCAGTTCGCGCGTGGTTTCCTTGGGCGGCGGAAACGCGTCGCGAATCACCTTGAACACGTACGGGAACGACGGCAGCGTGAACACCAGCATCACCAGGCCCTTGATGCCGGGCGCGCTGATGAACCGGTCCGACGAATGCTGCAGGTGATGCAGGAAATCGCGGTAGAACAGGTTCTTGCCCTGCTTCTGCAAACCCAGCGACGCGTAGATCTCGGCGCGCGCCTTGCGCGGCAGCAGGTCGCGCAGGAAGGTGACATAGGCCGACGGAATCTCCATATCGACCATGAAGTACGCATGCGCGAACGAGAACAGGATCAGCAGTTGCTCGGGACGCAGCAGCACGGTGTCGAGCACGAGCTTGCCTGACGCACCATGGATGACCGGGATCACCATCGGCCAGGTCTGGTCGCCATTCAGCACGCGGCCGATGATGAACGCCGACTTGTTGCGGAAGAACAGCGACGACAGCGTGTGCACCTGGAAATTGGGCGCAATGCGGAATTCGCCGGCGTGCTCGGTAATGGCCCGCAGTACAAAACCGATATCGCGCTTCAGGTCCTCGAACGGCACGTCCAGCTGGAAGTTGTGGACGATCCGCTCGAAGCACGCCGCCATGCCTTGCCGGCTGCCCGGATAGTAGGCGCGGTAGGTGGGCCGCATCGGCGATTCCTCGTTCTCGATGTACTCGGTCGAGATCGCCGGGCGCACGAAGATGAAATCGTTGTTGAAGTACGAACGGTGCAGGATCCGCGTGCAGACCGAATTGAAAAACGTCTCGGCCAGTTCGGGCTGGTGATGGTTGGTCAGCAGGCCGATGTAATGCAGCTTGATCTGCTGCCAGATGCCGTCGTCGATATGTTCGGCGTCATATTCGTCCTGTAGCAGCACCACGGTTTCATGCACGCGCTCGTTGTAGAACGCGATGCGGTCGCGCTGCAGCTTCTGCAGGCCATGCCAGTCCCCGGCCTCGAAGCGTGTCTTCGCGGCCAGGCTGGCTTCGCGGAACAGCCGGTAATGCTTGTCGAACCCATCCAGCATGGTGCGAGCCACATCGTAGGCAATCTGCGAGGAGAGCAGCTTGGGGAAGTGGGACATGACTCGAAGGTTCTGGACGGGCGGGCGGCTGCAATCAGGATTGTAAGGGTGTTCGGTACTTACCAGCGGGTAGTACCGAACATCTCCGGCGTCAGTTCTGTACTTACATGGTCTCGGCAAACAGTTCGCGGCCAATCAGCATGCGGCGGATCTCCGAGGTGCCGGCGCCAATCTCGTACAGCTTGGCGTCGCGCCACAGGCGTCCGGCCGGATACTCGTTGATATAGCCGTTGCCGCCCAGGATCTGCACCGACTCCCCGGCCATCCAGGTTGCCTTCTCGGCGGTGTAGAGAATCACGGCCGCGCAATCCTTGCGCACCTGGCGCACATGGTCGGTACCCAGCGCATCCAGGTTCTTGCCAACCGTGTACAGGTAGCTGCGCGCAGCCTGCAACGTGGTGTACATATCGGCCACCTTGCCCTGGATCAGCTGGAATTCGCCAATGCTCTGGCCAAACTGCTTGCGGTCGTGGATGTAGGGAGTCACCACGTCCATGCAGGCCTGCATGATGCCGACCGGGCCACCCGACAGCACCGCGCGCTCATAGTCGAGCCCGCTCATCAGTACCTTGGCGCCGCCATTCTCGGCACCGAGGATGTTCTCGACCGGGACTTCCACGTCCTGGAACACCAGTTCGCCGGTGTGCGAGCCGCGCATGCCGAGCTTGTCGAGCTTCTGCGCCACCGAAAAGCCCTTCATGCCTTTTTCGACGATAAAGGCCGTCATGCCGCGCGCGCCCAGGTCGGGCTCGGTCTTGGCATACACCACCAGAACATCGCAATCGGGGCCGTTGGTGATCCACATCTTGGTGCCGTTCAGCACATAGCGGTCACCCTTGAAGTCGGCGCGCAGCTTCATGCTGACCACGTCCGATCCGGCGTTCGGCTCGCTCATGGCCAGCGCGCCAATCCACTCGCCCGACACCAGCTTCGGCAGGTATTTGGCCTTCTGCGCTGCCGAGCCGTTGCGGTGCAGCTGGTTCACGCACAGGTTCGAATGGGCGCCGTATGACAGGCCGACCGATGCCGACGCACGACTGATTTCCTCCATCGCCACCATATGGGCCAGGTAGCCCATATTGGCACCGCCGTATTCCTCGGCCACCGTGATGCCCAGCACGCCGAGGTCGCCCATCTTCTTCCATGCGTCCATCGGGAACTGGTCGGTACGGTCGATTTCTCCGGCGCGCGGCGCCAGCTCGGCCTGCGCCCAGTTGCGCACCGATTCGCGCAGCATCTCGATGTCTTCGCCAAGGTCGAATTTCAGGCCGGGAAGCTCAGTCATGGTCGTGTCTCCTGTGTCGGCCGCCTCGGTTGGCGGGCGGCGCGCGGTTCGGTATCGATCTGTCCAGCTATTGTATTGACGTTTACGTAAACGTCAATTGGGTCTGATACGGTGCGGCCTTGTCGATGATTCAGGCCATATGGGTCTTGCTTCCACCATGATGCGTCGCCAACAGCATCTTGCAATGGCGCTCATGCTGGTCGATTTCCGCCAATTGCGCCTGCAGGTCTTCCAGCTGCCGTTCAAGGGCGCCGCGATGCTCCGACAACAGGTGTAGAAAGCGTTCGAGTTGCGGTGCGGTATCGCGCGGCGATTCGTAAAGATCCAGAATCTCGCGGATTTCACTGAGAGTAAGCCCTAACCTTTTACCGCGCAGCGTGAGCTTCAGGCGTGTCCGCTCACGGCCGTTGTAGACGCGCTTGCGGCCGCTGGGCCCTTCGCGGTCGGGCGACAGCAAACCCTGGTCTTCATAGAAGCGGATCGCGCGCGGCGTAATCTCGAATTCGCGCGCAAGATCGGTAATCGTGTAGGTGGCGGAAGTTGGCTGGGCCGACATGGGCGTCCCCGAAAAAAGTGAACGGTCGTTCGTGCATTCGTTGCGCAATCAACTTTTTCGTCTAAGATGACGAACGTGACCCGCAAATTGACGTTAACGTTAGCGTCAACTGGGCCGCCTGACAATCGACAATAAAGAGCGCCACCAGAGGCGCCGGCTTTCCAACGAGACAAACCCCATGAACGCACTCGAACATCAACTCCAGTATCCGTTTGGCGAAGACATGCCGGACCCGGGCAACCGCAAGGAAGTGGCGCCGGGCGTGTACTGGCTGCGCATGCCGCTGCCCTTTGCGCTGGACCATATCAACCTGTGGCTGCTGCGCGACCGCATCGATGGCCGCGACGGCTGGACCATTGTCGATTGCGGCATCACCAACGACACGATCAAGGCCCATTGGGAAACCATCTTCGCCAGGGAACTGGAAGGGCTGCCCGTGCTGCGCGTGCTGGTCACCCATTGCCACCCCGACCACGTCGGGCTGGCCCACTGGCTCTGCAAGCATTGGGACGTACGGCTCTGGATGAGCCTGGGCGACTATATGTCGGCACGCGTGATGGCGGGCGGCTCGGGCGTGGGATCGAATGCCGGCGGCGACTTCGCGGCCAGCCACTTTGCGCGCCACGGTCTGACCGACCCCGACAACCTTGAAAAGCTGCGCGCGCGCAAGAGCTACTACCCGTCGCTGGTACCGGACCTGCCTACGCAATATCGCCGCCTGATGGATGGCGACACGGTGGCCATCGGCGCCGACCCGGCATCGGCTTCGTGGCGCGTGATCACGGGGTACGGCCATGCGCCCGAGCATGTGGCGCTCTACAACGCCGCCACCAACGTTCTGATCTCTGGCGACATGGTGTTGCCGCGCATTTCGACCAATGTCAGCGTGTTCGACATGGAGCCCGAGGCCAACCCGCTGCAGCTCTATCTTGATTCACTCGGCAAATACGAGCCGCTGCCCGACGACGTGCTGGTGCTGCCTTCGCACGGCCGGCCGTTCCGGAATATGCATACCCGGATTCGCCAGTTGCGCGAGCACCATGTCGACCGCCTAGCCGAGACGCTGGCAGCCTGCGCCGAAAAGCCCTGCAACGCGTTCGACATCGTCGGCGTGATCTTCCGCCGCCAGTTCGATATCCACCAGCTGACGTTCGCGATTGGCGAGGCATTGGCGCACCTGCATGCGCTATGGCATCGCGGGGAACTGGTGCGACATTGTGGCGACGATGGGGTGATCCGGTTTACGAAGGCACCGTAGTCCTTCACGCGCCGGCCCTCTCCCCCGCCCCTCTCCCGCCATGCGGGAGAGGGGAGACCACAATCGGTCAAATTCCGGCCGTCGCCAGTTCTCTCAGATACCGCACCCCGGCCACCGCGCGGCTGCCGTACCACGACAGCATCTCGCCATCCACCAGCAACACCGGCTTGCCGATCTGGCGTTCCAGCGCATCGGCGTGATCCTCGGTAAAGCGGTACGGTTCGGTGGAAAGCAGCACGGCATCGAGCTCGCGTACCAGCGCATCGCTCCACCGAAACGATGGGTAGCGCTCTCCCTGCGCATTCGGACGGCTGCAGTCGCCATCGACACAGGCTTCCAGCACATCGTCCGGCCACGTCGTCCAGTTCACCAAGGCGAGCATCTGGCTGATATAGGTGGCGCGCGAAACCGTCATCCACGGGTCCTGCCAGATCGCGTACAGCACGCGACGCGTGGGCCAGCGTTGCGAACGTAGCGCATCGAGCGCGCTGCGCAGATCATTGGCAAGTCTTTCCGCTTCGGCCTGCCGGCCGAAGATGCCGCCAAGCAGTTCATAGAGCGCGAAGTTGTCATCGGGCCGGCATGGATGCGTGACGATCACGTGCGGAACGAAGCTGCGTATCTGATCAACGGCCTCACGGCGGTTTTCGTCGATATTGACGATCACGTGGGTCGGCGCCAGCGCATGCAATTTCTCCAGGTTCACGTCCTTGGTGCCACCCACCTTCGCCACGGCCCGCACCGCTGGCTCGGGATGAATGCAGAAGCCGGTGCGTGCGACCATGCGATCGGCCAGGTTCAGGTCGAACAACAACTCGGTAATCGAAGGCACCAGCGAAGCAATACGCACCGTGCCGGATGCAACGTCGTGTTCCTGTCCGAGCGCGTCGGTCCACATCACGCGCTCCGCGAACGGCGCGGCTTGCGCGGTGCGCGCCGGAACAATGCGTCGTAAAGCCAGCGCGGCAGTACGTGCAGCACTGATGCCACCATGCCCATCTGCCATGGAATCACCGCAAAGCGCGTACCTGCCGCAATCTTGCGCACCGCCTTGCGCGCGAACACGTCGGCGTCCATCAGGAATGGCATCTTGTACGGATTGTGCTCGGTCATCGGCGTGCGGATATAGCCCGGAGTAATCGTGACCACGCGAATCCGCTCGCGCGACTGTTCGAGCCGCAGGCTTTCCAGCAATTTGATCACCGCAGACTTCGACGCGCTATACGCGCCGCCGCCGGGCAGGCCACGAATCCCGGCCACGCTGGCAATGCCGACCAGCGTGCCACGCCAGCCATCGCGCCCGGGTGCCTGCCGGCGCATCGGGTCCAGGAACGGCTGGAACGTGGTCAACGTGCCATACCAGTTGGTGTCCATGACCGCGCGGAACACTTCAAGGTCCTCGCGCTCGCTGGCCACCGTGCCTACCGAGATGCCCGCATTGGCGACCACTACGTCCGGACACCCGACATGGGCCAGGAAATCGGCTGCGGCGGCGCCCATCGCATCGGCATCACGCACATCGACGGCATAGATGCGCACGGTAGCGGGATTCGGCAGGCTATCGGCAAAGGCGCGCAAGGCGTCCTCGCGCCGTCCAACGAGGCCCAGCACGGCGCCCTGTTCCGCATACGCACGAGCCAGCGCCTGGCCAATGCCGCTCGACGCGCCGGTAAGAAAGATTTTTTGAGGTTGCATGGCCGTGAATATACCCCCGGTTCGCTCCCCTCTCCCGCCCGCGGGAGAGGGGCTGGGGGAGAGGGCCGGCGCGTCAAAATGCCGCAGGCTCCAAAGCAAAACAGCCCGGCGCATCCCTGCACCGGGCTGTTCAAGCATCAGCTTGCAACAATCAAAGCTTCTTGCCGCGCACGCCTTCGACCAGGAAGTCCATCGCCTGGATCGCGCCACCCTTGGTGCCGGCGATCGACGGGGACGTTTCATACTTGCCCTGCACCACCACGGTCGGCACGCCGTCGATCTTGTAGGCGTCGGCGATCTTGTTCGCGCGTTGCGAATTGGTGGTTACCGAGAACGAGTTGTAGGTATCGAGCCACTGCTTGCGGTCGATGCCGTTGGCGGCCATGAAATCGGCAATTTCATTCGTATCGACCATGCGCTTGCGCTGCTTGTGGATCGCGTCGAACACCTTGGTGTGCATGGCATCGAGCTTGCCCAGCGTTTCCAGCGCATAGAAGATCTTCGTATGCGGCAGCAGGTCCTCGCGGAACGCCACCGGCACGCGCTTGAATACCACGTCCTTGCCCTGCTTCTTGACCCACGCTTCCAGTTCGGGCTCGAAGTCATAGCAGTGCGGGCAGCCGTACCAGAAGAACTCGGTAACTTCGATCTTGCCGGCCGGCACCGGCTGCGGGGCTTTCAGAACCGTGTAGTCCTTGCCTTCCGTCGGCGCGGCCATGGCGGCGGGCGCGGACATCAGCAGGCCGCTCACGGCGGCAGCGGTGGCAATCAGTGCGGCAATTTTCTTCATGTTCGAAGGGCCTTACGGGTTGAACGAGCAGAACAAGCGGGTGGAATGCGTCTATGACCAGCCCGGCGGCGCTTGGTTCACGCCAGCGCCGCCAGCAGGTTTCAAAGTATTACTGCTTGGTGAAGCGGATGACCGAGGCGTCGAAGCCCGCCGACTGCAGGCGGTCGCGCGCGCGGTTCATGTCTTCGATGCGGTTGAACGGCCCCAGTCGAACGCGATACATCTTGACGCCGTTGACATCGCGATCGGTCACCTTGGCCTCGAAACCCTGCATGGCCAGGTTGGCCTTCTGGCGGTCGGCATCATCCTGCGACCGGAACGCGCCCACCTGCAGCAGGTATCCGACCTTGTTGGCATCGGCCTGGGCAATTTCCGCGATCGGATCGGCAACCGGCTTCTCGGCCGGCCGCGTAGCCGGCTTTTCAGCGGACTTGTCAGCCGGCTTTTCGGCCGGCTTTTCTGTCGGCCTGGCACCCGTGATGCCGCCGGAGCCGTTACCCGTATCCGCCGGGCGGCTGGTGGCCACCGGCGGCTGCGCCGGCGCGGCAGGCTGCTCGGGCTGTCCCACCGGCTTGGGCGGGGTCTTGCTCCAGAGCGGCTTGTTGGGATCGCTCGGTTCGGCGTTGGGCTGGGCCTGCTGGGTCGGGTTCGGCAGCGTGCTGGCGACGTTGCCGGGCTCGCTCGGGCGCGGCGCCGTACTGCCATTACCGCCCTTCTGCTGGAACGGCGCCGGCGACTTGGTGATGTAGAGCGCGACAACCACGGCGATCGCCAGGCCGACGATCAGCCCGAGCACAAGGCCCAGGAACGTGCCGCCACGCTGCGTCTGGCTATGGCGAACAGTGCGCGGGACGCGCTTGGCATTCTGTTGCATGAAGTCCTCTTCAGTGATGCCGGGGATTATAGAGCCAGTCCCGGCACGCAAAGTCAGGCGGCAGGCGATTCCTGGTCCGTGGTGCGGTCCATCCGTTGCGGTGCCGAGACGCCAATCACGGCCAGGCCGTTCTTGAGCACCTGGCGCGTGGCGGCCAGCAGCGCCAGCCGGGCGCGCTTGACGGCGTCGTCGTCCACGAGCACCCGGTCGGCGTTGTAGAACGCATGGAAGTCGCCAGCCAGGTCGCGCAGGTAGAACGCCACCGCATGCGGGGCCAGTTCGCCAGCGGCGGCAGCCAGCATGTCGGGGAACTCCGCCAGGCGGCGGCCCAGCGCAATCGCCTGCGGGCTCACGTCGGCTGCGGTCACGGCCGCCAGGTCCACGCTGGCCAGTTCTGGCAGGCGCGCCTGCCAGTCCGCGCCGCCCCATGCCTCGAAGATCGAGCAGATGCGTGCATGGGCGTATTGCACGTAGTACACCGGGTTCTCGTCGTTCTGCTTCAGCGCCAGGTCCACGTCGAACACGAACTCGGTGTCGGCCTTGCGCGACAGCAGGAAGAAGCGCACCGCGTCGCGGCCGCGCGTGAAGTGCGCGGGCCAGTCGGCCACGTTGGCGTCCAGGCAGGCGCGGATGGTTTCATCGCCGCCATTGCTCCATTCGATCAGGTCGCGCACGGTCACGTACGAGCCGGCCCGCTTGGAGATCTTCACCTCCTCGCCGTTCTTCATCACCGTGACCATCTTGTGCAGCACGTAGTCGGGATAGCCCTTCGGGATGCCGATATCGAGCCCCTGCAGGCCGGCGCGCACGCGCGCAATGGTGCCGTGGTGGTCGCTGCCCTGCACGTTGATGACCTTGGCGAAGCCGCGCTCCCACTTGGTGGTGTGGTAGGCCACGTCAGGCACGAAATACGTGTACGTGCCGTCCGACTTCTTCATGACGCGGTCCTTGTCGTCGCCGTCGTCGGTGGTGCGCAGCCACAGCGCGCCTTCGCTCTCGTAGGTCTTGCCCTTGCCGATCAGCGACTGCACCGCGCCTTCCACACGGCCGTCGCTGTACAGCGACGACTCCAGGTAGTAGCGATCGAACTTGACGCCGAACGCCTGCAGGTCGATGTCCTGCTCGTTGCGCAGGTAGGTCACGGCAAACTTGCGGATCGATTCCAGGTCGTCGATGCTGCCCGATGCGGTCACCGGCTCGCCATCGGAAGCCGCCACGGTCTTGCCAGCCAGGAAGTCGGCGGCGATATCGGCAATGTAGTCGCCGTTGTAAGCGGACTCGGGCCAGCCCGCATCACCGGGCTTCAGGCCGCGCGCGCGGGCCTGCACCGAAATGGCCAACGTGTGGATCTGCACGCCGGCGTCGTTGTAGTAGAACTCGCGATGCACGGCCCAGCCCTGCCACGCCAGCAGGTTTGCCAGGGCGTCGCCCAGCGCCGCCTGGCGGCCGTGGCCCACGTGCAGCGGCCCGGTCGGATTGGCCGACACGAACTCCACCAGCACCTGCCCGTGCTCGCCAGCCGGGCGCGCGCCAAAGCGGTCGCCGTCGGCCAGCACCGCGCGCAGGACTTCCGCGCGCGCCGCGGGGCTCAGGCGCAGGTTGATGAAGCCCGGGCCGGCAATCTCCAGCGCGGCCACCAGCGCCGAGGCACGCGGGTCGGCCTGGACGGCGTCCACCACCTTCTGCGCCAGTTCGCGCGGGTTGGTCTTCAGGGCCTTGGCCACCTGCATGGCGATGTTGCAGGCCAGGTCGCCGTGAGCGGCCGCCTTGGGGCGCTCGAACGTGACCTCGGGCAGGTTGGCGTCGGCCGGGGCAAGCGCGCGCACGGCGTCAGTGAACGCGGCGGCAAGTTGGATGGTCTGAACAGGCAGCATGGATATCTGGGCCTTGAGCTTGAGGCTGGAATGCTTCCGGCATCGTCGGGAGGCTTCAAGTGAAGTGAAGGCTGCGCCGCGTGACCGGTCGTGGAAATCGGGAAACGCGGAATTTTATCAGGTGCTATGCTGACATCATGCGACTGCCTGTGTGCATCGCGCGCCAGTGCCGCAACTCGTGAAAGGAAACATCATGCTGATCACCTTCAAATCCCACGCGGCGCAAGACCTCATCATGATGAAGGACCTTGCCATCACGCTGCTTGGCATTATCGGCAAGCATCTGGGCGAACGCGGGGTGATCACGTCCGAGGAAATGCCGGCTGCGATCCGCAAGCTCGAAGCCGCCGTCCAGGACGCGAAGAAGGTCCATCCGGCCGACACCACCGTACACCCGGGCAAGGAAGACGAGCGGGAAGAGGAGCCACTGCATCTTGGGCAGCGCGCCTACCCGTTCCTGGACATGCTGCGCCTGTCGCAGAAGGAAGGCACCGATGTGATGTGGGGCGTCTGACGCCGCCCCCAAAAAAAGAACCCGGACACCGCGAGGTGCCCGGGTATCCCGGATCAGGGATATGTCCGGAAAGGGGGTTGCTGCAGGGGTAAAGGCAACTCCGTTCGGCGCTGCCCTCTGAACAGGGGGATTGTCTGGTCTGGCCAGTCCCGGTCAATCGCCGTTGCGGCGGCCGGCCAGCAACAGGCCGACGAATGCACCGACCAGCGCCGCCAGCCCCACGGCCTTCAGCGGCGATTCCACCACGCGCTGCCGGCCGTGGTCGACTGCCACGTCCACCTGGTCACGTGCCCACTCCATACCGTCACGGCCGCGTTCGCGCATGCGATCGGACAGCTCATGGGCCCGCGCACGCAGGCGGCGCCCCGCAGCCATGCTTTCGGCCGAGCCTTCATGGGCCAGTACATCGATGGTTTGCTGAAGCTGGGCGATCAACGCCTTGACTTCGTCCGAAGCGGGCGCAACGGCCTCGCGGGTATCGCGGGCGGAATGCCGGATCTGGCGTACAGCCGCGTCGGCACTGTCTTGCAGATGATTGATTTCCTTGCGGATCTTGGGGTTCTGCGTGAGCATGGGTACTCCTTGAGTTCCGAGGGAGGGTTTTCGGCCCGCCGCCCGCCGGGGAGCCCGGCGGACAACGCTGCTGCGCGGCTTCAGGATTCAGGCTTCAGACCTTCAAGCCCAAGCGTCCTCAGCGTCGGCGCACCAGGCCCATGATGAATGTCACCAGGGCTACGACCAGGAAGATGAAGAACAGGATCTTGGCGATTTCCACCGCGCCGGCCGCAATACCACCGAAGCCGAAGATCGCCGCCACCAGGGCGACAACAAAAAAGACGAGTGCGTAGTACAGCATGACCGGTCTCCCGAGGTTAGCGAACGCATCCGGTTCGGGGTGCGTTCGGCTTGCGCCACGGTGCGCAAGCTCATAGCCTCATCGTAGGGTTCCACCCTCGGACCGCACACCGAAACCAGACCGATTCACGTGTCAGCCGAGTCCTACATTGCGCCGCGCACCGCGCCGGATGTGGCGCGGCACCGTCGCCGGTACGATTGACCACACGAAAGCGATGTGATTCCATGGCCGCTCGCCTGCCCGCGCGCGCGGTGCCTCAACCGGTAACTCCCGATGGCCAAGCATTCCCTACTCCTGAGAAACACCCTGCTGCTCGCGGGCGGCATCGTGCTGACGCTGGCCGTGCTGATTGCCTCGGAAACCGGCAACCTGCGCCTGCGCGAGGGCTACACCGAAGCCATCCGTTCGCAGCAGCTGCAAAGCGACCTCGGCGCGCTGATGGCCGAACTGGTCAATGCCGAGGCCGGTCAGCGCGGCTTCCTGCTGACCGGCAAGGACAGCTATCTCGATCCGTACTACAAGGCACTGCCCCATATCACCGAACTGATGGCCCGTATCCGCCAGCATTACGCGCAGGATCCCGAGGGCCTGCGGCAGTTTGGCGAGGCGTCGCAGTTCGTCACGCGCAAGCTCAACGAGATGGCGCTGACGCTGGTGTACGGCAAGCGCGACGTCGACGTGGCGCTGGACATGATCCGCACCGACTTCGGCAAACAGACCATGGAAAGCGCGCGGCGTGGCCTCGAGCAGTTGCAGTCGCGCGAATCGGGCACGGTCACGCATAACCTGGAAGCGGCCGAACATGACCTGCAGCTGTCGCGGTATGGCATCGGCCTGCTGACCGCCATCAACATCATGCTGCTGGTGGCGGTGGGGCTCGGTCATCAGCGGCGCATGACCATGGCCGAAGCGGCGCGCGAACAGTTGGAAGAAGAAAGCGCCCGGCTGGATCGCAAGGTGCGCGCCCGCACGCGCCAGCTTTCGGCGCTGGCGGCGCACCTGCAGCGCGTGACCGAGGAAGAGAAGACGCGGTTGTCGCGCGAACTGCATGACGAGCTCGGCGCGATCCTGACCGCCATCAAGCTCGACCTGCACTGGGTGAAGATGCGCGTACAGGCCACGCATCCTGAAGCGCGCGACAAGATCACGCGCGTGATGCAACACGCCGACCAGGCCATCCAGATCAAGCGCCGCCTGATCGAGGACCTGCGTCCCACCGTGCTGCTGAACCTGGGGCTGCGCGAAGCCATCGTGCAGCACGTGGAAGACGTGGGCGCCCGCAACCAGTGGGAAACCCGCCTGGACCTGCCCGAATCGCTGCCACCATTGCGCGACAGCGCGGCAATCGCGCTATACCGGATCGTGCAGGAATCCCTGAACAACGCCAGCAAGTACGCCGAGGCGACGCATATCCAGGTTTGCCTGGCATGCACGGACCAGGAACTGACGCTGACCGTGCGCGACGATGGCCGCGGCCTGCCGCCCGATTTCGATGCCGGCAGCATTGCCGGCCATCATGGTCTGCTGGGAATGGAACAACGCGTGCTGGCACTGGGCGGCACGATGCATATCGATTCGGCACCCGGCAAGGGCGTGTCGATCCGTATCGAGGTACCGCTGACCACCACGGTGCTGGCGCCGCCGGAAGAGGCGACGGAGATCTGAGCGACGTCGGTTTTCGCCAGTCTTACGACGCCGATGTCGCGTAATCCTCGATGACGCGGAACACCTGCTCCAGCTCAAGCGACTTGTCGAAGAAATAGTCGGCGCCAGCGTCCGTGCACTGGCGCCGGTACATCGATACCTGCGCGTGGTTGGTGTAGACGATGCGCAGACCAGGCACCGAGTGCTTCTGCATTTCGCGCAGCACGTTGATGCCATTGCCCTGGCGCAATTGCAGGTCGACGATCACCACGTCGTAGTGACCACGGCCTGCCAGGCCCACCGCCATGCTCTCCGTGTCCGCCCAGTCCACGCTTTCCACGAACGGGAACGCGGTCAGGTATTCGAGCAGCATGCCACGCAACACCTCCGAGTCCTCGATCAGGAGGACTCGCAGCGAACGGTTGGGAGAGGCCGTGGCTTGCTCCGGCATGGCGCGTCGTGGTTAAAGTCGGGCGAAAGGTTGGACGAAGGGCAATCTGGACATGATCGATCGATGGCTGCCCTATTCCACCAGGCCATTCTTGATGGCGTAATAGGTCAGGTCCGCGTTGGTCTTCATGCCCATCTTCTCAAGGATGCGGGACCGATACGTGCTGACGGTCTTCACACTCAGGAACAGTTCGTCGGCAATTACCGAGACCGACTGTCCGCGCGACAGCTTGCAGAAGATCTGGAACTCGCGCTCGGACAGCATCTGGTGCACGGGCTGCTCGGTCGGCTTGTCGAGCCCGCCGATCAGCAGGTCCGCCACGACGGGGCTCACATAGCGGCGTCCCTGTGCGACGGTACGGATGGCCTTGACCAGGTCGTCCGGTGCGGATTCCTTCGTGAGATAGCCCGACGCACCGGCACGGATCAGGTTGATCGCGTACTGGTCTTCCGGGTAGGTCGACAGGATCAGCACCGGCAGATTGGGCAGTCGCTGTCGAATCAGCTTGAGCACATCGATGCCGTTGCGGTCCGGCATGGAAATATCGAGTACGAGTACATCGAACTCATTGTCGCGCAACTGCGCCATCACTTCGTCGCCGCTGGCGGCTTCGCCCGTCACCTTGATGTCGGGTTCCTCTGAAATGAACTGGCGCAGACCGGCGCGTACGATCTCATGATCGTCGGCGATCAAGACGCGGATCATCGGTGTCTCCACGGTGAGGGGGCGGCCCGCGTGCCAAGCACGATCCGGGCCGGTTTCCTGCATTGTAGTGCCGGCGCGACGCCGAATATGTCGGTGTCAGGCTGACATGACGCGCCACCGCGACAGCCGGAAACGTCTGATGGAGGGGTAGCAGCCAGCGACCGCGCGGGAGAATTTGCTGCACCGCGGCATCCGTGCACCTGCGGAGAAGGATGCAAACGGAAAACGGGCGCCAATGGCGCCCGTCGGTCAATTCCCGGTGGCGGAAGCGAGGCGGTCTGGAGGGGCCCGCCCGGCGTCCCGCATACCAGTCAGCGGTTACTGGATCTTCGTACCGGCATCGGCACCGGCCCCGGCATTGGCGCCCAGCTCTTTGCTGTCGCCCTTCTTCGACTTCGACTTGGCGTGGCTGCCATGCTTGCTCTTCGAGGTACCGGCCTTGGCACCTGCATCCGCATTCGCGCCCAGGTCGGCCTTGGCACCGGTATCAGCCGCGGCTCCAGGTGTCACTGCTCCACCCGATGCCGAACCACCTGCATTCACACCGGCATTGATGCCGGTCGACGCCGCAGGCGTGCTTACCGCTGCGCCGACGCCGGTTTGCGTGCCAACCGTGGCACCGGTTCCTTGCGCCATCGCCAGCGACGAGGCAGCAGCAATCGACAGGGCGGACAGGGAGATCAGCAGCTTCTTCATGGGAGAGACTCCTTTACTGGAATGCTCCGCAGCGAAACATTCGCTTGCGGCATCCACGCGGTGTTACGTGAACTGAGGCCCAGTCTAGGGAGCAGAACGCCGCCGGTCTGTGAGCACTTGTAATGGCCTGTAAGCAGTAGTGAAGACATTGCGGACAAAGTCGGTCAATCCCCGATACGTACCGCACGATAACGTGAAAGCCTGCAATCCCTTGCAGATCAAAGGTCCGCGCCGGAAAACAAAAAGCCGGGACACCGCTGGCTTGCAGTGTCCCGGCCATTGCAACTGCTTACAGCTGCCGATAACGGATTACAGGTTCGGCGCCAGTGCGCGTTCCAGCGTGAGCCGGTCTTCGCCGCGTCGCGACACCATGTCATCGAGCTGGTCCTGGCCAATCTTGCCGACGCTGAAGTACGTGGAGTCCGGATGCGACAGGTAGAAGCCGCTCACTGACGCCGCCGGCGTCATTGCCAGTGACTCGGTGATGCCCATGCCGATGTCGGCTGCATCGAGGAGCTCGAACATTGGCGCCTTGACCGTGTGCTCGGGGCACGCCGGATAGCCGGGTGCCGGACGGATGCCGCGGTACGCTTCGTCGATCAGCTGATCGTTGTTCAGCGTCTCCGCCGCGTCATACCCCCACAGGTCCTTGCGCACGCGCTCGTGCAGGCATTCGGCGAAAGCCTCGGCCAGACGGTCGGCCAGCGCCTTGAGCATGATCGCGCTGTAGTCGTCGTGATCGGCTTCGAACTGTGCTTCCTTCTTGTCCACGCCAATCCCGGCCGTGACCGCGAACAGGCCGATATAGTCGGCCACGCCGCTGGACTTCGGTGCAACGAAGTCAGCCAGGCAACGATTCGGTCGACGCACGCCGTCCACCACCGGACGCTCGCTCTGCTGGCGCAGGTTGTGCCAGGTCAGCGCAACCTTGCTGCGCGATTCGTCGGTGTAGATCTCGATGTCATCGTCATTGACCGTATTGGCCGGCAGCAGCGCCATCACGCCATTGGCCGTCAGCCAGCGCCCCTGGATCAGGCGCGCGAGCATGCTCTTGCCATCGGAAAACACGCGGCGCGCCGATTCGCCGACGATCTCGTCGTTGAGGATATCGGGGAATTTGCCGGCGAGGTCCCACGTCTGGAAGAACGGACCCCAGTCGATGTAGTTGGCCAGCTCGGACAGGTCGTAGTTGCGGAACACCCGGCGGCCGATGAACTTGGGCTTTGGCGGCACATAGCCGCTCCAGTCGACCGGCGTCTTGTTGGCACGCGCGTTGGCCAGCGTCACCATCGGCGTGGCCTTCTTGTTGGCGTGCTGCGTGCGGATGCGCTCGTAGTCGGACTTCAGTTCGTCCAGGTACTTCGCCGCGCCGTCGTCGGACAGCAGGCTCGACGCCACGCTGACCGAGCGGGAGGCATCGGGCACGTAGACCACCGGGCCTTCGTAGTTCGGCGCGATCTTGACCGCGGTATGCACGCGCGAGGTGGTGGCGCCGCCGATCAGCAGCGGAATCTTCTTGATGCGGAAATAGTCGTCGCGCTGCATTTCGGACGCGACATAGGCCATTTCCTCGAGTGACGGCGTGATCAGGCCCGACAGTCCCACGATGTCCGCGCCCTCGACCTTGGCGCGCGCCAGGATCTCGTTGCACGGGACCATCACGCCCATGTTCACCACTTCATAGTTGTTGCACTGGAGCACCACCGACACGATGTTCTTGCCGATATCGTGCACATCGCCCTTCACGGTGGCGATCACGATCTTGCCGCGTGCGCGCACATCGCCGCCAGCTTCCGCCAGCAGGCGCTTTTCTTCCTCGATGTACGGCAGCAGATGCGCCACCGCCTGCTTCATCACGCGCGCGCTCTTCACCACCTGCGGCAGGAACATCTTGCCGGCACCGAACAGGTCGCCCACCACGTTCATGCCATCCATCAGCGGGCCTTCGATCACCTCGATCGGGCGTCCGCCGCGCGCCGCCACTTCCTGGCGCACTTCCTCGGTATCCTCGACGATAAACGTGGTGATGCCGTGCACCAGCGCATGGGCCAGACGCTGCGCCACCGGCACCGGTTGCTCGGGCGTGCCACGCCAGGCCAGGTTCTCTTCCTTCTTTGCGCTACCGCCCTTGAAGCGGTCCGCGATCTCCAGCAACCGATCGGTGGCGTCGTCGCGGCGGTTCAGCACCACGTCTTCGACACGTTCGCGCAATTCGGGATCGAGCTGGTCGTACACGCCAAGCTGGCCCGCATTGACGATACCCATGTCCATGCCCGCCTCGATCGCGTGGTACAGGAACACGGTGTGGATCGCCTCGCGCACCAGGTCATTGCCGCGGAACGAGAACGATACGTTCGACACGCCGCCGCTTACCTTCGCGTACGGCAGGTTCTGCTTGATCCAGCGCGTGGCTTCGATGAAGTCCACCGCGTAGTTGTTGTGCTCCTCGATACCGGTGGCCACCGCAAAGATGTTCGGATCGAAGATGATGTCTTCCGGCGGGAATCCCACCTCGTTCACGAGCACCTCGTAGCTGCGCTTGCAGATCTCGGTCTTGCGCGCGAACGTGTCGGCCTGGCCCTGTTCGTCGAACGCCATCACCACCGTGGCGGCACCGTAGCGACGGATCAGCGCCGCGTGGTGCAGGAACTGTTCCTTGCCTTCCTTGAGCGAGATCGAGTTCACCACCGGCTTGCCTTGCACGCACTTCAGGCCGGCTTCGATCACGTCCCACTTCGACGAGTCGATCATGATCGGCACGCGCGCGATATCGGGCTCCGATGCAATCAGGTTCAGGAAGCGCACCATCGCCGCCTGCGAATCGAGCATCGCCTCGTCCATGTTGATGTCGATGATCTGCGCGCCGTTCTCCACTTGCTGGCGCGCCACGGCCAGCGCCTCGTCGAACTGGCCGTTCAGGATCATGCGGGCGAAGGCCTTGGAGCCGGTGACGTTGGTCCGCTCGCCAACGTTGACGAACAGCGTGTCGTCATCGATCGTGAACGGCTCCAGGCCGGACAGGCGCATCGGACGCGGGGGCAGGTTTTGCTGGCTCATGATTTCTGTTCTCTTTGCGTGCGATGGATCAGGCGGCCTGTTCGGCTGCGTCACGGTATTGGCCCGGCCACGTGCGCGGCGCCTTGTCGGCAACACGCTTTGCAATCGCGGCGATATGGTCCGGCGTGGTGCCGCAGCAACCGCCGACCAGGTTCACCAGCCCCGAGGCTGCGAACTCTTCCACCAGCGATGAAGTGACTTCAGGTGTTTCGTCGAAGCCGGTGTCGCTCATCGGGTTCGGCAGGCCGGCGTTCGGATAGCACGACACGGCGGCGTCGCAGATCTTGGCCAGTTCGGCGACGTACGGGCGCATCAGCGTGGCACCCAGTGCGCAGTTCAGGCCGAACGTGACCGGGCGCGCGTGGCGCAGGCTGTTCCAGAAGGCCTCGACGGTCTGGCCCGACAGGATGCGGCCCGAGGCGTCGGTCACGGTGCCCGAGATCATTACTGGCACGCGTTCGCCGGTGTCTTCGAACAACTGGTCGATCGCGAACAGCGCGGCCTTGGCGTTGAGCGTGTCGAAGATCGTTTCGACCAGGAACACATCCGCCCCGCCTTCGAGCAACGCCTTGCCCTGCTCATAGTACGAATCGCGCAATTCCTCGAACGTGACATTGCGCGCGCCGGGGTCGTTGACGTCGGGGCTGATGCTGGCGGTCTTGGGCGTGGGGCCGAATGCGCCGGCCACGAAACGCGGCTTGTCCGGCGTGCTGTACTTGTCGCAGGCAGCCTTGGCGAGCCTGGCGGCCTCGACGTTCATTTCGTACGCCAGGTCCGCCATCTTGTAGTCCTCCTGGGCCACGCGCGTGGCACCGAAGGTGTTCGTCTCGATCAGGTCGGCACCGGCGGCCAGGTATTGCTCGTGGATTTCGCTGATAACCTGCGGACGCGTCAGCAACAGCAGCTCGTTGTTGCCCTTCACGTCGATTACGTGCTCGGCGAAACGCGTGCCGCGGTATTCGGCCTCGCCAAGCTTGTAGCGCTGGATCATCGTGCCCATCGCGCCGTCAAGGATCAGGATGCGTTCGCGCAGCAGCGCGGGCAGGCTGGCGGCCCGGGTATAGGGGCGAGGGGCGGATTGAACTGCGCTCATGATGGGGCTTCTCTGGATGTCGCGCCCGGCCAAACGGTCGGGGGCGCGCAATTTGGGCAAGAACGGGATTTTATCAGGTAGGACAAGGGCTTGCGGGCGCGGGCCAAGGTAGGCAACGATGCCCGTGCCGGTTGTCAGCACGGTGCCCGCCGCCTACACTGAGAGACGTATTCGCCACCAAAGCCACTTCGCATGCAACACCTGAGCCCTAACGACGCCCGCGCGCTGCTCGACGCCGAGCCCGACGCACTGTTTATCGACTGCCGCAGCGAAATGGAGTACCTGTTTGTCGGTCATCCGAAAGGTGCGCACAACGTGCCCTGGAATGATGGCCCCGACTGGGAAGTCAACCCGCATTTCGTGCAGGGGGTGAAGAAACTGGCCGGGCATGTGTCGGCGCGGCCCGTGCTGCTGATCTGCCGCAGCGGCAACCGGTCTTCCGCGGCGGCGCGTGCGCTGGAAGGCGCTGGCTTTACCACGGTGTACAACGTGCTGCATGGCTTCGAAGGCGATCTCGATTCCCAGCGCCATCGCAATACCGTGAATGGCTGGCGACATGATGGTTTGCCGTGGGAGCAGTACTGACTGCCTGCAGGTCCGCCACGACGCAAAAGAAAACGCCCGCCCTGCAGCTCGCAGGGCGGGCGTTTTGCCTTCAGTTCCTTCAGGCCCGATAGCGCCGTGATACTCAGTGCATCACCAGCGGATTGTTCATCACGGTATCGAACTTGCCGAGAAACTCGTCGACTTCCTCCACGGATGGCTCGCTCTCGATCAGACGCGTCACATCGGCGCGGAAGGTCTCGGCCATATGACCGCCGAGGAAAATTTCGCGTTTCAGGTTCTTGTCGACGATTTCGTAGCCGCCCGAGGCAAGGGTCGCATGCTCGACATCTGCTCCAAACTCGACAATGCAGTAATTGTCGCTGTTGTAGATCATTTGCATCGCACTACCTCCTGGCGTATGGTTGGCATCGATTTCCGCGCATTGCTGCGGTTTCCGGCACAAAGTCCCCGAAATCGATGCGATTTCCTCTCCAAGCTGAGGGTAGTCGTCCGTAATTCAAGTTGTACTACCGGACGAACCTTGCGTGCCTTTGCTTCCCTCGTATCTTTGGGCATCGGCGCTTCACGCAAGTTTCTTGAGCACCGGGCCTTCCCGAACATTACTGTGTTGCGATCTTCGCAATGCTGTTACGGAATATCACATTGCCCGCCACATGCCGCATGCCCCAGGAACGCATCGAAGATCGCATGGAAGCGTTCCGGTTGTTCGATAAACGACAGGTGCGCGGCATCAGGTAACACCTCAAGCTTCGCACCCGGAATTTTTTCCGCAATGGATTGGGCCATCGACAATGGCGAGCCCTCGTCGTTGGCCCCGGTCACCACCAGGGTCGGACAGCGAATCCGGCCAATTGCCTCGGCCAGATCGAACGCGACGATTGCCTGCGCCACCCCGACATACCCCTGCACGGGCGTGCCGCGCAGCATCCGGCTGATCCTGTCCACGACGTCGGGATGGCGGTCGCGAAACGGCTGCGTCAGCCAGCGCTCCATCGTTGCCGAAATCATGCCCGCCATGCCATGCGCTTCCGCCTGGCCGATCCGGTTGGCCCACATCGGGTGGGCTTCCATTGGCGTACGGTCGATCGTGTCCACCAGGGTCAGCGACAGCAATCGCTCCGCATGCCTGACGCCCAGAGTCTGGGCGACCATCCCGCCCACCGACACCCCACAGAAGTGCGCTTGACCGATATCCAGTGCGTCCATCAGCGCGACCACATCGTCGGCAAGCCGCGCCATCGTATAGGCGCCAACCGGTGCATCGCTGCCGCCATGCCCACGCAGATCAAAACGCAGCACGCGGTAGCGCGTTGACAAGTGCCTGGCGGTGTCATCCCACAGTGTCAGATTCGCACCTAGCGCGTGGGCCAGGACCACCCACGGCCCTTCCCTTCCATCGATGCGGACCTGCAGATGGACATCGCCAGCCTTGATTCGCTGCACCTGTGTGTCAGGCATGTTTCAGTCCCCGTGCTGTCACGGCTGATGTGCCGACTTACGTCACTCGCATCACCGCGCCTCACTACTACGATAGACGAGATCGATCTGCGTGCCATCAGGCTCTGTCTGACGCAGCCGCGCCGGCATCCAGTCCAGCGATGGCGCAAGCCAGATTTCCACGCGGCGCTTGTCGTTGGAGTGGCGCGGCAGACGCATGAAATGCCGCGCGCGCACCAGTCCGGTGCCAATGTCGATGTCTTCCTCGCCCACGTACTGAACCTGCATTGCCTCCACTTCCCGAGTATCGGAGACATTGAAGCTCTCGGTCACACCGGGCGTGGCGTAGCGTTGTGGATCGCCGCGCGCCCGGCCCACCAGTTGCAGGAAGACGCTGAAGCGATCCTGGAAATTTGCCGGAATCGGCACCTGTCCACCACGCGTTTCAAACACCACCGTGTTGGCGCCGTAGTCAAAACGCGCCACTTCGACCTTGCTGCGGCGTGCTTCCTCATAGCGGGTTGGCGACAAACCGCGCTCACCGATATCGCCAGTACTTTGAAACGCAAAGCGGAACCACAGCACGCGCGTTTCCACGGCCAGGCGATAGTGCTTGCCGTCCTGCTCCCAGCGAATGATGCCGTCGGGGTTTTGCACGCCGTTGACGAAACTGGCGTAGCGCATGGTGACCGAAGCCGGTGCGGCATAGCGTGGTGCAGGCGGTGCAGGTGGTGCAGGTGGTGCAGGCGGTCCCGGCGCCGGTTCCGGCGCGGCGGATGCAGCGGTGCCCGGGCCACCTTCACCGGCATTGGCGGTGGTATCGCCACCCGGTGAATTGGCCAGTGCGGGTGCCGTGGGCACCGGCGCGGTTTCCTGAACGGGCGTTTGAGACGGCTGCGCCGGACGAACCGACGGACGTTGCACGGGACGCGGGGCTGGTGGCGGCGGCGCCGGAGGTGCCGGCGGCAGCAGGATCGCCTCGATCACCGGCGCTTGCGGCACGGCCGGCATCGGTGGGATCGGCATGCGCACCAGGCCCAACAGCACCAGTACATGCACGATCGCCACCAGTGCGATCACCGCGAGCCAGCGGCGCAAGCGCCGCGTGCGGCTATGAGGGTTGGCCGGCCTGTCCGGCCGTTTGGCTGTCGCCAAGATAACCGAGTTCCGAAGAGATCTGTCGTGCGATATCGCGCACGCGGGCATCGACCGCGCCGCCCCATTCTGCATCGAATACGCTCTGTGCGCCGAGCACGATCAGCGCCATCGACAGGTGTCCGTTGGCATCGAATACCGGTGTCGAGGTGGCGTTGATACCAGGCAATACGCCGCCACGCGTGCGCGCGGCGCCGTGCCTGCGCACTTCGGCACAGATCGCGTCGTACTCGGCAAGCGACGCCGGCATGTCGGGCAAGCCAGCATCCCCGCGCGTGGCCAGTTCGCGTTCGATCAACGCCAGGGTCTGGCGCCGCGACAGGTACGCGCCGTAAAGCCGTCCGGTGGCCGAGTTCAGCATCGGCATCACATCGCCCAGACGCAGGCTCACGCTCACCGGATGGCTCGACTCTTCCCAATGCACGATGGTGGGTCCGTGATTGCCCCAGACGGCGATGCCGGCGGTCTGGTCGATTTCGTCGCGCAGTTGTGACAGGATCGGCCGCGCCTTGCGCACCGGATCGAGCCGGTTCAGCCCGGCCAGCCCCAGTTGCAGCGCAAAGGGGCCAAGGTCGTAGCGCTGGCTCACCACGTCCTGCGTGACCGCCCCCAGCCGCTGGAAACTGACCAGGTAGCGATGGGCCTTGGCCGGGCTCATGTCGGCCGCCGCGGCCAGGTCACGCAACATCATCGCGCGCGGCGATGCGGCCAGCGCCTGCAGCAGCCGGAATCCGACCTCGATGGACTGGATGCCCGCGCGCTTCGCATCGTCGCGGCCATCGTCACGGCCATCGCCACCAGTGTCGTCGTCGTCCACAACCGTCATGCGTCAATGGGAAAGGAGCAAGTGATGCCGACCATTCTATACAAGCCGGTTCAGGACCCACTTGCGGGCTCCGGTAGACTACCGCCCATCCAATCCCGCCAATGTTCGATTTCGTATGAAACTCGCCACCTTGAAGGACGGTTCGCGTGACGGCCAGCTCGTCGTTGTCTCGCGCGACCTGAAGACCGCGCACTACGCCACCGATATCGCCGGCAAGCTGCAGGCCGCGCTCGACGACTGGCAGTTCCACGCGCCACAACTGCAAGACCTCTACGATGCGTTGAACGCGGGACGCGCGCGTCATCCGTTCCCGTTCCAGCCCAAGGACTGCATGGCGCCGCTGCCACGCGCCTACCAGTGGGCCGACGGCTCGGCCTACGTCAACCATGTGGAACTGGTACGCAAGGCACGCGGCGCAGAGATGCCGCCGGAGTTCTGGACCGATCCGCTGATGTACCAGGGCGGTTCCGACGATTTCATCGGGCCGCATGACGATATCGTCTGCGCCAGCGAAGCATTCGGCATCGACTTCGAGGCCGAGGTGGCCGTGATCACCGGCGACGTGCGCATGGGCGCCACGCCAGAGCAGGCCGGCGATGCCATCCGCCTGGTGATGCTGGCCAACGATGTGTCGCTGCGCAACCTGATCCCGGCCGAACTGGGCAAGGGCTTCGGGTTCTTCCAGAGCAAGCCGGCTACCGCGTTCTCGCCCGTGGCGGTCACGCCGGACGAACTCGGCGAAGCCTGGCGCGAGCGCAAGGTGCACCGGCCAATGGTGGTGCACTGGAACAGCAAGAAGGTCGGCAGCCCCGATTGCGGTACCGACATGGTGTTCGACTTCGGCCAGTTGATCGCCCATATCTGCAAGACGCGCAATGTACGTGCCGGCAGCATTGTCGGCTCGGGCACGATCTCGAACGTCGATCGCTCCAAGGGGTATTGCTGCATTGCCGAGAAGCGCATGATCGAGACCATCGACCGCGGCCAGCCGGAAACCGCATTCATGAAGTTCGGCGATGCCGTGCGCATCGACATGTTCGATGCCCAGGGGCAGTCGATCTTCGGCGCGATCGACCAGCTGGTGGCCGCGCGGTAGGCCGGCCCGGATCGGGCCAACCCCGACTTGCGGCCTGCGCGGCAATCGCGCCATAATTCCCCGACCGATTGGTCGGGGAATTTTTTTGCCTCCCGTTTCCGTTCCTGCCCGACCAGCCCGATCCCATACGGAAGCATCCCGGAAGCCGCTCCATGACCACCGACGCCAACACGCTCTCCCCTCGCCTGGCACGCTACCAGGCACTTACGCTGCGCCGCCACGGGCCCGTGCTCGAAGTCATCATGGGCGCGGCGCAGTCCGCCAACCAGAAACTGGCCACCGCCGATGCCGGCATGCACCGCGAACTGGCCGAGATCTGGCGCGACATTTCGGCCGATCCCGAGATCCGCGTGGCCATCATCCGCGGCGAAGGCAAGGGCTTCTCGGCCGGCGGCGACCTGGCGCTGGTCGAGGACATGGCCAACGACTTCGAAACCCGCACCCGCGTCTGGCATGAGGCGCGCGACCTGGTCTACAACGTCATCAACTGCGACAAGCCGATTGTTTCGGCGATGCATGGCCCGGCCGTCGGCGCGGGGCTGGTGGCCGGCCTGCTGGCCGATATCTCGATTGCGTCGAAGAGTGCGCGCATCGTCGACGGCCATACGCGCCTGGGCGTGGCGGCCGGCGACCATGCCGCCATCGTGTGGCCGCTGCTGTGCGGAATGGCCAAGGCCAAGTACTATCTGATGCTGTGCGAGGCGGTCAGCGGCGAGGAAGCCGAGCGGATCGGCCTGGTATCGCTCGCGGTGGAAGAAGACGAACTGGTAGCCAAGGCTTTCGAGGTGGCCAACCGTCTCGCGGCGGGGTCGCAGACCGCCATCCGCTGGACCAAGTACGCGCTCAACAACTGGCTGCGCATGGCTGGTCCCGCGTTCGATACCTCGCTGGCGCTCGAGTTCATGGGCTTTGCCGGCCCCGATGTGCACGAAGGCATGGCGAGCCTGCGTCAGAAGAGGCCGCCCGAATTCCAGTAACCGGCCGTTCGCAACGTCCCGTCATCGGGCGGCCATGTCAGACGGAGCGCCGCATCATGTTTGGACAGATTCCCGACTTCTCCAACAGCTTCGACTTCCTGCGCAAGCTCTGGGCCACGGGCAGCGGCATGCCAAGTGGCCTGATGCCGGGCCTGGGCGCCATGACGCCGCCCATGGACCTCGATGAAGTCGACAAACGCATCCACGATCTCAAGGCCGTGGAAGGCTGGCTGCAACTGAACACCAGCCTGCTGCGCACGACGATCCAGGGCCTGGAGGTGCAACGCGCCACGCTGGTGGCGTTGCAGACCTTCGGCAATGCGCTGTCACCCGAGGTCATGCAGAGCGCGATGGAAAATGTGGCGCGCGCCGCCAACGCGCCGAGCGCGCACCCGCCACACCATCCGCATTACGCGCAGCCGTTCGGCACCGGCCAGACGGTCTCCGAGGCGCAGGCCGACGCCGAGAACGACGAACCCGACGACGAAGACTTCGATGCACCTGCGGAGGCCGCAGCGGAAGGCAATGCCGCGAGTTCCGCCGATGGTGGCGCGACCCCCGATGCCGCGCCACTGCCGCCCAATGCATCGCTGTGGTGGGACTTGCTGCAGCAGCAATTCACGCAGATTGCCAGCAGCGCGGCGGCGGCCAGCAAGGCGCCGTTCGGTGGCATGGCTGGCTTCGGCGGCGTGGCCGCACCCGGCACGGAGGGGGCGGAGAGCGCGTCCGACGCCAAGCCTGGCCGCTCGGCACGCTCAGGATCTTCCGCCAATGGCAAGGCCAGGCCGGCCGCCAGGAAGGCCACCACGGCAGCGAAGAAAAAGCCTGCGGCCAAGAAGACTTCGTCAAAAAGCCCGGTGAAGAAGGCACCGGCCAAACGTGCCGCGGCGGCCGCCAAGGCAGTTGTACCGCCCGCGCCGGAGACCTCCGAGGATCCGCTCGAGTGAGCACCGCCCATCCCGCCAGCGCTTCCACACGTGCGCACCAGCGCCAGACCACCGCGCTGGTGATGATGGGCGGCGGCGCACGCGCGGCCTACCAGGCTGGCGTGTTGTCCGGCATCGCGAAGATCGCGGCCCGTCATGGGCTCGGGCATTGCCCGGTGCCGTTCGGCATCATCGCCGGTACATCGGCAGGCGCCATCAATGGCGCCGGGCTGGCTACCGGCGCGGGCGACTTCCGCACCGCGGCCGATACGCTGGCGGCGCTATGGCACAGCCTGCATGCCGACGATGTGTACCGGACCGACGTGGTCCAGATGGGCGTATCGGGTGCGCGCTGGCTGTCTTCGCTGGCGTTTGGCTGGGTTACGCAGCGCAGGTCGCCACGCGCGCTGTTCGACAACGCGCCATTGGGCAGCTTTCTAACCGAGTTGTTCGAGCCCGAACGCGTCCAGGCCAGCCTCGACAGCGGTGCGCTGAATGCGTTCGCGGTCACGGCACTGTCGTACAGCACGGGGCGACACATCACGTTCTACCAGTCGCACCGGCGCATCCACCCCTGGCAGCGCAGCCAGCGTCTGGCGGTGGAGGCAACGATCGGTGTCGACCACTTGCTGGCCTCGTCGTCGATCCCGTTCCTGTTCCCGGCCATGCCGCTGGAAATCGAAGGCCACCACGAGTGGTTTGGCGACGGCACGATGCGGCAGATGTCGCCGCTTTCGCCGGCGATCCACCTCGGCGCCTCGCGCATCCTGGCCATCGGTGCCGCGTCGCGCCAGCGCGCGGGATGGTTCGACACGGTGCCATCGGGCGGCTACCCGTCGCTGGCGCAGGTTGGCGGCCAGGCACTGGCCAGTATTTTTCTCGACGGTTTACAGGCCGATATCGAACGGCTCATGCATATCAACCGGCTGCTCTCGCGCATGCCCGATATCGCCAACGAAGCCGAGGGCTGGCGCCCGGTGCAGGTCATGACGATCTCGCCCAGCGAACCAATCGAGGCGATCGCCGCGGAACACCTGCATCGGCTGCCACGCACCGTGCGTGCGCTGCTGACGCCACTCGGCGGCACCGAGGCGCGCGGCGCCGCGTTTGCCAGCTACCTGCTGTTCGAGCCCGAGTTCACCCAGGCCCTGCTGGCGCTCGGTGAACGTGATGCGGCGGCCCAGGCCGACGAGATCGCCGCCTTCCTGTACGGCGTGGTGCCGGAAACCAGTCCGGCTGCACAGGAAGTCTCCGAGGTGTCGTAGTCGCGCCACTTTTGCGGGGTCCAGCCGGCACACAGGTTGCAATCGCCTGCATCCGGCCTACAACGGAGTAGAGAAATCATTCGAGAATAATTCTTGTCTGGTAGAATCCGCCCGTAATTTCAAAGGCTTAGCATGCTCTACCCCGAACTGTTCAAATCGTTGGAAGCGGTCCGCTGGCACATGGACAAGGACATCCCCTGGGATACCTTCGACGCAAACCTGCTTAGTGACGACCAGGCGAAAACCATCCGCATGAATGCCATCACCGAATGGTCGGCCCTGCCCGCCACGGAGATGTTCCTGCGTGACAATCGCCACGACTCCGACTTTTCGGCCTTCATGAGCATCTGGTTCTTCGAAGAGCAGAAGCATTCGCTGGTATTGATGGAATACCTGCGCCGTTTCCGCCCGGACCTGGTGCCCACCGAAGAGGAACTGCACGCGGTGCGTTTCGAATTCGACCCGGCACCGCCGCTGGAAACGCTGATGCTGCATTTCTGCGGCGAGATCCGCCTGAACCACTGGTATCGCCGTGCCGCGGAATGGCACTCGGAACCGGTGATCAAGCATATCTACCGTACGCTGTCGCAGGACGAAGCCCGCCATGGCGGCGCCTACCTGCGCTACATGAAGAAGTACCTGGCCCAGTTCGGCGACAACGCACGCTCGGCGTTTGCCAAGATTGGCGTGCTGATGGCTTCGGCCCGCCGCACGGAAAAGCCATTGCATCCGACCAACCTGCACGTGAACAAGGCGCTGTTCCCGAACGACACGGTGCAGTCGCGCCTGCCGGACCCGGACTGGCTCGAGCACTGGCTCGACGAGCAGATCCGCTTCGACGAGGTCTGGGAAAAGAAGGTGATCGAGCGGATCCTGCACAATATGTCGCTGCTGTTCGAACGCACGTTCGAATCGGTGCAGGACCTGAACCGCTATCGCAAGGAACTGAACGCCAACCTGCAGGCCGCCCAGGCCTGAGTGCGGCGCCCGGCCTCGGTGACAAGACCCCATCGGATACGATGGGGTTTTTCATTGGCGCTACCCGCTTTCAGATACATCACATGACCGCACCCGCCTTCGAATCCAAGCTGGTTCCCGCTGACGATATCGCCGCGCTGCACGCCGCCGTAGCCAGGTTGCCACGTCCGCTGGTCTTTACCAACGGCGTGTTCGACATCCTGCACCGTGGCCACGCCACCTACCTGGCACAGGCGCGCGAGATGGGCGCCAGCCTGGTGGTAGGCGTCAACAGCGACGCGTCGGTGAAGATGCTGGGCAAGGGCGACGATCGCCCGCTCAATCACGAAGGCGACCGCATGGCGCTGCTGGCCGCGCTGGCCTCGGTGGACCTGGTGGCGATGTTTCGCGAACAGACCCCGGTGGAACTGATCCGCCTGGTGCGCCCCGACATCTACGTGAAGGGTGGCGACTACGACATCGATACGCTCGAGGAAACGCGCCTGGTGCGCAGCTGGGGCGGCGAGGCCTATGCCATCCAGTTCCTGCATGACCGCTCGACCACGAAGCTGCTGACAAAGGTACGGCAGCAGGGCTGAGGTTGGAGGGGAGTGGAGTGGTTTGCTCCCCTCTCCCGCACCGCGGGAGAGGGGTTGGGGGAGAGGGCATGAGGTTCAAATTGCGACCTGTCCCGGCTTGAGCCGCCCGCCCTCTCCCCCGCCCCTCTCCCGCATGCGGGAGAGGGGAGAAAAAAACAACACCAGGGCAAGCGGTTGTTCTACCCCTGCGCCCGACTTGCGCCCTCACCGCGCGCCTGCGTCATCCCCTTGCAGGACTGCAGCACTTCGGCGCCATAGCGCAGGCGCACTTCATCCATGCGCGCGCGTACCGTTTCGTCGGCATGCGCCACGCGCAACCACTGCCGCGATACGGCGCGCGGTGCGTCGCTGATCAACGCGGTACGCACGCCCTGCCCGCGCAAGGTTTCGAGGAAGCGGTCGGCGCGCTCACGTTCGCGGAACAGCCCCAGCGACACCGTGTACGAATCCTGCTCTTCGCTGGCTATCACCGATACATCGGTGACCTTGCGCCGGCGTAGTTCGGCCAGCTTGCGGTCGGCGTTCTCGCGCGTGGGCTGGGCCGGCAGATGCACCCACCAGCGCACCTGCTCGCTACGTTCAAACTGATCCACTGGCAGGACGGAGCCGGCTGCAATCGCGCTCAGGTCTTCCCTGGCACGCTGCACCGCCTGTGCCGAGAAGCCACCCATTTCCAGGCAGTTGTCGGCGGCGGCCACCGCCAGCGTCACGCCGCCGGGCGTCCCACTGCGCGGCGCCGGTGTCGGTGCCGGCAAGGGCGCGGATGCGTCGCCAGACGGCTGCAACTCCATGCGTTCACCACGCACCTGCTGGTTAATGCGTTGCGCCTCGCGCGGGCTTTCCAGTACGCCGGCCAATGGCTGCGCCCCGAACGCGCCAAGCAGTGCCGCCATCAATAGCGCATTGGCGATCAGCAGGATCAGCAATACAACGGTCAGACCTCTCCGGGACATGGGGCGGGGCAAAAAATGAGGACTATGGATTGACGATAGCCAGGCCGGCAGCGCTTTTCGCATGCAACCCAAGCAGCACAAGATTATCGTGCATCTCGAACGGCATCGCGAGTGCCCCGGCCACGGCATGTCGCGCGCCGCCCGACAGCAGACAGCGTACCGGCCCGCGTTCGGCCAGCGCACGCCAGGTACGCTCGATGGCACCGGCCTGCGCGGCCAGGCAGCCGGCGGCAATCGCATCATGAGTGTTGTCTGCGCCCAACGCTCGCACGGCGCGCGCGGCCCCGGCCCCGGTGTCGAGGACGTCGAGTTCGGGCAATTGCGCGGTATTGCGTGCCAGCGTGCCCAGCATCAGCGCCAGCCCGGGCACGATGAGGCCGCCCTCGAAACGTGCGCCATCGGTCGTGGCGGTGACGATATCGAGGGTGGTTGCGGTGCCCGCCGTCACGATCAACAACGTCTCGCCAGGCAACCAGCGGTGCGCGCCGATGCTGCCGACCCAGCGGTCCACGCCAAGCTGCGCAGGCTCGCGATAACCATTAAGCAGATCGCCGTGCGCTGCCGATGTGCGTACCCATTGCAGCGACACGGCGGTACCGAACGCCTCGGACAGCAACGCCTCGACCTCCCTGGCCAGCGCCGGGCCGGCAACATTGGCCAGCCATACGGCAGGCGGCTTGCCCGCCGATAGCCGTTGCCAGGCCCCGACCAATGCCTCGCGCTCGGCCGGTGCCGCATGCGTGGCCGCGCCGGCGTGCTGCCATGGCGTGGGCAGCGCACCGGCGAGCACCGGTGCCGGACCGTCGTCGCACCACGCCCACTTGAGTCGCGTGTTGCCGATATCGATCAAAAGCGTGCTCATGCATCGGCCCCGCGTAGCGAAACCTCGCCACTGGCAATCTGCTGCAAGCCGTCGGCGGTCTCCAGCAACAGATGGCCCTCGCCATCGACGCCGCGTGCCAATCCTTCGGCCAGCACCTTGCCATCGTGCAGCAGGCGCACCGGTTCATTACGGAAAGCGTCGCGCGCCGACCATGCGGGCGCCAGCGGCGCAAAGCCCTCGGCCAGGAAGGTGGCGCCCGTAGCCGCCAGCCGGTTCAGCACGGCACCGAGGATGCGCGTCGGCTCAGTTTGCGGATCGAATGATGTGAGGGCTTCGGCCACGCCAGCCAGCTCGCGCCCCAGTGCCGCCTCCATGCGCGCGTCGCGCACGAGGTTCAACCCAATACCGATCACGGCCCACAGCCGCTGCGGCCCTGCGGGCACCGACTCGATGAGGATACCGGCCAGCTTGCGCCCGTCGATCTGCAGGTCATTGGGCCACTTGAGTCCGACGCGGGATCCCAACGCAGCATCGCAGTCTTCGAGTGCCTGCGCCACGGCCAGCCCTACCGCCAGGCTCAGGCCGCTCAGGCGCGCCGGGGCAAGTGCCAACGGCAGTGCTACCGAGAATGTCAGGCCTGCCTGCCCCTGCCATGGCCGTCCCTGCCGGCCGCGCCCCGCGGTCTGCCGATAGGCCACGCGCACGCGTGCCGCCTCACCGCTCCACGGCGCTGTGCGACAGGCCTGCGTCAGGTCGGCGTTGGTCGAACCGGTTTCGTCCACCACCTCCACCTGCCAGGCGTGCGCCGGTCCACCATCGAGCATGCGGCGCAGTACCGGTTCGTCGATGCGCCAGGCGGGCAGCACCGCGGAATCGTCGGTCTGGGCGGGGATGGGTCGAGCGGAGTCGTCAGGCATGGATACGAAAAAGTCGGAAATCAGATCGGCACGATCCGGTCAGCGAAGATTGTAGCCGTGGCCGTGTCAGAGGATGTCCGGTCGCCACGTCACGGTTGGTAGCATAGAATCGAGACTCAGCCATCACATCGCCACCTCGTTTGGACCGCCAGCCGACGCCCGCCATCGACATCTCGCGCCAGGACGGAGCCTTCAGCATACAACTGCAAGGGGACTGGACAGCACTTGCACTCGCCGGTTGCCACGAGGCGCGCGGCCTGCGCGCGCAACTGCATGAACTGACCGAGGCGCCACAGCATGCGCAATGGTCGCTGTCCGGCGTCTCGCGGCTCGATCATATCGGCGCGCAACTGATCTGGCAGGCATGGAACGGGCGCATGCCCGAGAGCGTGGAACTGAACGACGGCCAGCGCCGCGTCTTCGATCGCATCGCCGGCATGCGCACCGACGGCTGGAAGAAGAAGATGGTCGACCGCTTCAATCCGGTCACGATCCTCGGTGCAAACCTGCTGTCGTTCTTCGCGCAGCTTGCCATTGGCATAGCGATGCTGGGCCAGTTGACGCTGGACCTGCTGCGCTTCCTGCGCGCGCCACAGCGCGGGCCTTGGCGCGAGATCTCGGCCAATGTCTACAACGTCGGCTACAAGGCGCTGGGTATCACGGCGCTGGTCGGGTTCCTGATCGGCATCGTGCTGTCGTACCTGTCGGCCAACCAGCTACGCACATTCGGCGCCAGCACCTTTATCGTCAATATCCTGGGCATGGCCGTGATCCGCGAACTCGGCCCGGTGCTGGCGGCGATCCTGATCGCGGGCCGCTCTGGCTCCGCGATCACCGCGCAGATTGGCGTGATGCGCGTGACCGAGGAGCTCGATGCGATGACCGTGATGGGCATCTCGCACGGCTACCGGCTGATCATGCCGCGCGTGATCGCGCTGGCGGTCTCCATGCCGCTGCTGGTGGCATGGACCGACCTGATGGCGCTGCTGGGCGGCATGACCGCGGCGCGCTACCAGCTCGATATCAGCTTTGCGTTCTTCCTGCGCCAGTTGCCGGACGCGGTGCCGGTGGCCAACCTCTGGCTGGGCCTGGGCAAGGGTGTGCTGTTCGGCATCCTGATCGCGCTCACGGCCTGCCACTTCGGCCTGCGCATCAAGCCCAACACGCAAAGCCTGGGGCAAGGCACCACGGCATCGGTGGTCACATCGATCACCGTGGTGATCCTGGCCGATGCGGTCGTCGCCATCCTCTTCAAGAACGTAGGCCTATGAACGAGAGCGACAACGCCAACGACGGCGCCATGATCGAACGCGACACACCGCGCGAGCGGATCATCGAGGTGCGCAACCTCGTCAAGCGCTATGGCGACAACGTGGTGCATGACGGACTCGATCTCGACGTCTATCGCGGCGAGGTACTCTCGATCGTGGGCGGCTCCGGTACCGGCAAGACCGTGTTGCTGCGCCAGATCGTCGGGCTGGACCGGCCGACGTCGGGCACCATCAAGGTGTTTGGCGAGAACCCCGCCAGCCTGACGCCCGCGCAGCTGCAGGCGTTGCGCAACCGCTGGGGACTGCAGTTCCAGCGCGGCGCGCTGTTCTCGGCGCTGTCCGTGATCGACAACATCGCGCTGCCTCTGCGCGAGATGCGCGCGCTGCCGGACAACCTGATCTGCCGGGCATCGCTGCTGAAGCTGCAACTGGTGGGGCTGACGGCCAAGGATGCCGACAAGATGCCGGCCGACCTGTCCGGCGGCATGATCAAGCGTGTGGCACTGGCACGCGCGCTGGCCCTGGAACCTGAGCTGGTTTTCCTGGACGAACCCACTGCGGGCCTGGACCCGATGGCGTCCGACGACTATGTGGCCCTGATCCGCGAATTGCGCCGCGAGCTGGGCCTGACCGTGGTGATGATCACGCACGACCTCGACACATTGGTCGCGTTGTCGGACCGCGTGGCGGTGCTGGCCGACCGCAAGGTACTGGCCGCCGCGCCCATTGCCGAGGTGGTCAAGGTCGATCATCCGTTCATTCGCGAATATTTCCTGGGCGAACGCGCCCAGCGCGCGCTGCAGGCGCTGCCGGCCCCGCCTCGGGCCGGTGGCACACCAGCGCATACCGGAGAAGCCTGATGGAAAACAAGTCAAACGCCTTCCTGGCTGGCGTGTTCACCATCGGCCTGGCTGTCCTGGTGCTGTTCTCGCTGTTCTGGTTCAGCAGCGATCATGCCGTGCGCGTGCCGTACGACCTGATCACGCGATCGACGGTGAACGGGCTCGGACCGCAGGCCGATGTGAAATACCGCGGCCTCGACGTGGGCAAGGTCATATCGATCAAGTTCGATCCGCAGGTGCCGGGCCAGATCATCGTGCGCATCAGCGTGAACCAGAACACGCCGATCACGCGCACCACGTACGCCACGCTGGGCTTCCAGGGCGTCACCGGGATTGCCTATGTGCAACTCGACGACACCGCGCGCGAGGAAGGCAGCGGCACCAGTTCGCCACCATTGCAAACATCGGCCCGGGAACCGGCGCGCATCGTGATGCGCCCGGGCTTCTTCGAGGAACTCGAGAAGCGTGGCGATTCGCTGCTCACGCAAACCGAAACGCTGATGGCTTCGCTCAACGAAATGTTCCAGACCACCAATCGCGACGAGTTGATGGCGGCGATCCGCTCGGTGCACAAGACGGCCGACGACTATTCGAAGCTGGCCGCATCGCTGCAGCCTGCCGCGGAACGGCTGCCGAAGGCGGTCGAAAACCTCAGCGCAACGCTGGCTTCGACGCGCCGGCTGGCCGACGACCTGGCCAATCCCAATGGCACGGTGATGCATACCGTGAACCGCGTGGGCGAAAACATGCAGGGCGCCGCCGATTCGGTGCAGCAGGCCGCCGGCATCTTCTCGCAGGAAACGCTGCCTCAGCTCAACGGTCTGGCGCGCGATGCACGCCAGACCGCACGCAGCATCGACCGTGCCGCGGGACAGTTCAACGATCAGCCAAGCAGCGTGCTGTTTGGCGGACCATCGCCTACGCCGGGGCCGGGTGAACCGGGTTTCAGCACGCCCTGATCCGCGCCCTCGAACGAACGCCAGGATTCGATCATGAGAATTTCTTCCGCCTTCGCCCAGCCTGCCACCGGTATTGGCGCGCTGATCATGCTGCTGGCGCTGTCCGGCTGCGGCGTGCTGTCGTCATCGTCGCGCAGCACCACGACCTATGATCTGGGCCCGCTGGCCGCCGCGCCGTCGCAACCGCCGGCGAAGCTGCCCAAGTTGCGCGTGGCCGAAACCGATGGCCCCACATGGATGGACAGCCGCGGCATCTACTATCGGCTGCAATACGCGCAGGCACAACGGCTGCAGGCATACTCGACGCAGCGCTGGGTCGACGCGCCGACGCGCCTGTTCGACGACCGGCTGCGCGCGGCCGTATCGGGGCGTGGCGAACTCACGTGGTACGGCGATACCAGCGTGCCCGCCATCAAGGTGGACCTGCTCGGCTTCGAGCAGGTCTTCGATTCGGCCACCAGCAGCCGTGGCGTGGTGCGCGTGCGTGCCACGGTGTTCCACAAGGGGCTGATCGGGCAGAAGACCTTTGTTGCCGAACAGCCGGCGCCCAGCGCCGATGGTGCGGGCGGCGTCAAGGCGCTGTCCGCCAGTTCCGATGCGGTGATCGCGGCGATGCTCGACTGGGCCGCCACGCTGCCGCTGGAAGCCGCCGCGGCCAGCGGGCCGGCACAGTTGCCGCGCGCCAATCCGCCCGGCCGCGACACGGTGCCGCTGCCGGGCGCCGACACAGCCAAGCCCACGCCACCGCGTCCGTAACCCGGACATGACGTGGCCAGTGAGCGTACAGTGCAGTACAGGTCGTAAGGTTTCGAGCAGTCATGGTTCCAGACACGTCACCACCTCCGCCGCCACCGCAAGCGCCGCGCCAGCCGGAGCTTGAGGGCTGGTTGCCGCGTCATTCCCCGCTGGCGCGCGTGGGGCTGATCTGTTTCACGCTGCTGGTGGTTTATGCCAGCCTCTATCCGTTCTCGGGCTGGGTCAACAACGGCATCTCGCCGTTTGCGTTCCTGACCGCGCCCAAACCACGCTATATCACCGAGTTCGACCTGCTGACCAATGTGCTCGGCTATTGCCCGTTTGGCGCACTGGTCGTGTTGTCCCTGCACCCGCGCGTCTCGGGCGCACGCGCGTCACTGATCGCGTTCGTGGCCGGCGCATTGCTTTCGGTGGTCATGGAAGCGCTGCAGACGTGGCTGCCGACCCGCATCTCGTCGAATATCGACCTGATCACCAATGCACTCGGCGCGCTGCTCGGCGCGGCCGTCGTGGCGCCGTTCACGGGCGCGCTGATCGACCGCGGCACGCTGACGCGGCTGCGCATGGCGTGGTTCGAACCACATGCGAGCTTTGCCATCATCCTGGTCATGCTCTGGCCGTTCGCGCAGGTGTTTCCGCAGGAGCACCTGTTCGGTATGGGCGGCATTGTGCGCGAGTGGCTGACCGATCCCGACTCGTGGCCAATGGCGTGGGTGCAGGCGTACTTTCCCGCGCTGATCGAATGGCAGGACAATATCGGCCTGCGACCTGACGACATGCAGAGCCAGTTGCTGCTGGAAACGATGGTGACGGCATCGAGCTGGATCGGCACCGGCCTGTTTGCTTCGATCGCCATGCGGCGCACCGCACCGATGCTGCGAATCCTGGCGGGACTGCTGACTGCGGCGCTGATCATCAAGGCAGCGGTTGCGGAATTGCAGTTCCCCGACGACAACGCGTTCAACTGGCTGTCCGAAGGCGGGCGCTTTGCGCTGCTGACAAGTTCGCTGGTGCTGGTATTGCTGCTGCGCCTGCCACGCTGGCTGCGCGCGGTGCTGGCCACCATTGCGCTGGTTGCGCTCGTGGTGCTGACCAATGTACTGCCGGCCAACCCCTATGCATGGATCTCGGAGCAGGGTTGGCGCATGGGCCGTTTCATTCATTTCAACAGCCTGGCCCAGTGGCTTGGATGGCTGTGGCCGTTCATGGCGTTCTTCTATGTGATCTGGCGCTTCGAGCAGATCACGCTGCGGCGCAGGCTGCAGAATCGCGCCAGACGCCGCGCTACTGCGCGAGCCGTGGCGGCGGCTACGGCGCCGCGACACGAATCGAAACAGACGCTCGACAATTGAGCGCTCTTGCTTATGTACGGCACAGCAGCGTTATTCGCGGGGTATCCGTGACAGGAATCAGGCGAATCAATGCGCCTGATTCTCGCTGAATCCTGAAAGTCAATTTCTGACCGATCCATTGCGTTACCTCGCCAGCCCGCACCCCTAGAATGCGCGTGGGACATACCGACAGGAAGCACCATGCAGCATTTCAGCACCAGGTCACGGCGCCCCTGGGTCAAGGCCGCGTACGCAAGACTGGCCGGCAGCGGCGGCGATATCAGTTGCTTTATGGAATACCGGCTCGGCGAGCGCATGAAGATCATCGCGCGCCCGGGCTGCGACGCCAGGCAACTGGTAATCACCGCACATGGGGAGTACGCGCCGTGGAGCGGCGAAGCGGTGGTGCCAGCCGGTACCGTGGTCAAGTTCCTCAATCCTCACGACACGCTGTTGCGCGACCCCGGCTTGAGGGAACTGGCAGGCAGCCGCGACATCAGTTTCGCGTCTGTCGCATCCACGTATGTGCGGCAGCACAAGCCGATGGCCAACCAGGAAGCAGCGAGGTGGAACCTGGCGGCGCTGGCGGGATGCGCCACGCCGGGACGCGTCAGGAACTACCGCCTGTTCAAATACGAAGACGACGATCTCAATGCCATTGCGCGCGCGCTGGATTTCAACCGCCAGTTGTGTGAATCGGGCATCGGCACCGCATGCGACTTCCTGACGATCAGGAACCGAAGAAGTCTTGCAGCCCAGGTGACCGACGTGACCCTGCGCGATGTATTCAGGGAGCTCGCCACAAACGACTTGCACTACGACACGATCGTTTGTTCGTTCTGTCGCGCACCGACTTTCGGCAGCGCGAAAGCCTACGACGCCCACAAACGAGGCTTTGTTTAGCGCCGAAGCCGTTCAATGCAACTGTCCGCCCTGCTCCCGGATATCGGCACGCGTGGACAGTGTCGCCGACACCGCAACGCGCAAGCCGGCAATCAGCGTATCGAGCGCAAGACTAGGCGCGCCGGGATGACGCGCGGCCTGCTCCGGCAGATAGGGAATGTGGATAAAGCCACCACGCGCGGCATTCTCGTTGCGCTGGGCCAGCGTATGCATCAACCCGTAGAACACGTGGTTGCAGACAAAGGTGCCGGCTGTCTGCGACACCATCGCCGGCACACCGGCGGCGCGCATGTCACGCACGATGGTCTTGATCGGAAGTGTCGAGAAGTAGGCGGCCGGCCCGGCCTCGGCAATCGTGGTATCGATCGGTTGCGCGCCGGCATTGTCGGCAATGCGCGCATCGTCGACATTGATCGCCACGCGCTCGACCGACATTTCGGTGCGGCCGCCGGCCTGGCCCACGGCAATTACCACGTCGGGATGCAGTGACGCCACCAATGCGCTCATGGCATCGATTGCCTTGCCGAACACACACGGCAACTGGCGCGCGACGATCACCGCGTCGCCGATGCGTTCGCCATCGAGCGCCCGTACCGCTTCCCACGAAGGATTGATCGGCTCTTGTTCGAACGGCTCGAAGCCGGTCAGCAGGACGGTACGGACGGACATGGCGATTCCTTACATCAGGAAGTACAGCAGGATGATATTGGCCACGAGGATGGCCAGCGCGGTGGGCACCTGTGCACGGATCACGGCGTTCTTGTCTTCCAGTTCCAGCAGCGCGGCCGGCACGATGTTGAAGTTGGCCGCCATCGGGGTCATCAGCGTGCCGCAATAGCCCGAGAACATGCCGATGGCCGCCATCACTGCCGGGTTGCCGTGGAACATGCCAACCAGGATAGGCACGCCCACGCCACCGGTCATGACCGGGAACGCGGCAAAGCCGTTGCCCATGATGATCGTGAACAGTGCCATGCCCACGCAATACACGGTCACGGCCACCAGCTTGAAGTCCATGTTGATGTACGACGTGGTCAGGTGCGCCACGGCCTTGCCCACGCCCGCATCGGCAAACACCAGGCCCAGCATGGCCAGCATCTGCGGCAGCACCAGTGCCCAGCCCAGCGACTCGATCAGCCGGCGCGACTCGCGCATGCTCTGGGCCGGCGTGTCACGCGTGAGCCAGCAGACCACGATCAGCGACACCAGGCAGCCGATACCAAGCGATACGAACGTAACGTTCTTGGGATCGAGCAGCGGCAGGCCGGCGATCTTCACATCCTTGAACAGCACCGTGCCCAGCACCGTCACCAGCGGAATCAGCAGCGCCGGAATGAACAGCTTGTTGCCCAGGCGCTTCGCGCTGGCGCGCCGCTCGGACTCGGGCAGCGTGCCGTGCTTGCCGTGTCCGACACCACCAAAGCCGGCAATCAGCGCCATCACCACGGCGCCCACGCCGACGACGGCCGGCGGGATCTTGTCGCCAATCAGGAAGATGACCGCGTAGAGCAGCCAGAACAAACCCGTGGACAAGCGACGCGGATGCGTCTTGTCCGTGAACGTCATCAGGGCAGTAATCAGCAGGACAAAGCCGGCCAGCCAGTAGAGGTACTCGATCGAGACAATCATCGCTTACTCCCCCTTGGTTGCGGTAGCCAGTGGCGTGCCGGCTGGCTGCTTTCCGCCCAGCTCACGAGCCAGCCAGCCGTCCAGGCGCCTCAGGCGCACGGCGTGGATCAGGAACGCGCAGATCGCGGTGGGGATACCCCATACGGCGATGTGCAATGGCTCGACGTCGATATTCGAGGACAACAGGAAGGTATGCATCAGCGCAATCGCACCGAACGCGACGAAGATGTCTTCACCGAAGAACAGCCCCACGTTGTCGGTAGCGGCGCAGAACGCCAGCACGCGCTGGCGCACCGGCTCAGGCAGATGGCCGAACTTGTTCTCGGCAGCACCTTCGGCCATCGGGGCCAGCAGCGGACGCACCATCTGCGGATGCCCGCCCAGGCTCGTCAGTCCGACCGCAGCGGTCAGCTCACGAACTGCCAGATAGACGATCAGCAACCGGCCGACCGTGGCCGAAGCGATGCGCGAGATCCATGCCTGCGCATGCTCGCGCAGACCGTGCCGCTCCAGCAGGCCGATAACCGCCAGCGGCAGCAGGATGATCAACGGCAGGTTGCGCGCCTTGACGAATGCAGTACCGATCGCGGTGAAGATCTGCGTAAGCGGCATCGACGCGGCCAGGCCCGTGGCAATGGCGGCTGCCGCCACCACCAGCATGGGATTGAACCGCAGGACAAAGCCGATGATGATGACACCGACCCCTAGCAGGGGCCAAAGATTGACAGCCGATTCCATGGGAAACACCTGATTTCGAGTGGAGCAAAGCCTGCGCTGGCGGGAGGTCCCGTCAGGCGCTGGCCCGGATGGCGATGCCTTCCGCGCCGAGCCGTTCCCGGATGCGGCGCGCAAAGGCAAGCGCGTGGGCGCCGTCGCCGTGCAGACACACGGTTTCGGCGCGAATCGGTACCCAGGTGCCGTCGATCGCACGCACCTGCTGGTCGCGGATCATCGACAGCGTCTGGTTCAGGGCAACTTCCTCGTCGTCATGCAGCGCGCCGGGCGTGCCACGTTTCACAAGTGTGCCGTCGGGGTTGTAGCCGCGATCCGCGAACACTTCTTCCTTCACACGCAGGCCCGCTTCGCGCGCCATGGTGATCATCTGGCTGTTGGCCAGTCCGAAGAACACGAGATCCGAGTCAAAGTCGCGCACGGCGCGCACGATCGCGTCGCACAGCTTCGCATCGCGCACCGCCATGTTGTACAGCGCCCCATGGGGCTTCACGTGGGCCAGTTGGCCGCCTTGCGCGCGGACCATCGCATCGAGCGCGCCAATCTGGTACAGCACGTCCGCGTACACGGCCTCGGGGTCGCGCTGCATCTCGGTACGACCGAAATTGTCTCGATCGGGAAAGCTCGGGTGCGCGCCGATGGCCACGCCGTTGGCCAGCGCCCATTTCACGGTCTGCAGCATCGTGGCTGCATCACCGGCATGCCAGCCGCATGCCACGTTGGCCGAACTGATCAGCTTGATCAGCGCTTCGTCGTTGCCGCAGCCTTCACCGAGGTCGGCGTTCAGGTCGATTTGCATGGGGACGTTCTCCGGATATGTGGGACGAATCAGTCTGAAGGTCGGGCGATAAATCAGGCGACAAAGCGCGTGGTGGTGCGCCGGCGCGCGGCAATGCGCATGCCGCCGTCCTGCCAGCGCAACGCCTGGTCGATCTGCCGCAGATAGCGGTCCACCTCGGCCTGCGCCACGCCGGCTTCCTCCAGGGACACCTGACGGAAGCGCACGGTGGCGCCAAGCGGTACCTGGGCCAGGCGCCACAGGTCGGCTCCAATCACGGTACCGATCTTCGGATAGCCGCCCGTGGTCTGCGCATCGCTCATCAGGGCAATCGGCTGGCCGTTCGGCGGCACCTGCATCACGCCTGGCATTACGCCGTGCGACAACAGGTCGCCCGACCGCTCGGCGCGGCGTGCCAGCGCCGGGCCTTGCAGGCGCAGGCCCATGCGGTTGCTCTGCGGCGTGATGGTCCATTCGGAGGACCACAGCGCCGCCTGCGATTCGGCTTCGAAATCGGGATACTCGGGACCGGCCAGCATGCGGATCACGAGCGCATTGCCCTCGCGATTCACAGGCAGCGCCCAGCCGGGTGCGGCAACGCCCACCCAATCCTGCCCGGCACCGATGCCGGGACGCCCGGCGGGCAAGCGGTCGCCCTCGCGCAGCACGCGGCCTTCGAAACCGCCATAACCGGACTTGAGGTCGGTACTGCGTGAGTTCATCACCAGCGGCACGTCGATGCCGCCGGCCACGCACAGGTAGGTACGCGTGCCGCCGCGCGGCGCCGGCAGTGTCAGTGTTTCGCCACGGCGCACGTCGAACGCATGCCAGGTCCAGACCGGCACACCGTCGAGATTGGCGCTGCACTCGGCACCGGTCAGCGCCACGCGCATATCGGCATCGAAGCGCAATGCCGCGCGGCCCAGCGTGAATTCGATGGCGGCCGCATTGGGTTCGTTGCCAAGCAGGCGATTGCCGACTTGCAATGCCAGTGCATCGGCTGCGCCGGAACGGCCCACACCAAAGCGGCGAAAGCCCACCCGGCCCAGGTCCTGCACCGACGCCTGTGCGCCGGGACGAATGATCTCGATCACAGCCGGACCTCCTCGGCAACAAAACGCACGGTGTCACCGGGCGCAAACAGCGACGGCGGATCGCGGTCGGCTACGAACAGTTGCGCTTCGGTACGGCCAATCAACTGCCAGCCACCCGGCAATACCGCCGGATAGATGCCGGTCTGTTCGCCACCGATGCCAACCGCACCGGCGGGCACGGCCAAGCGCGGCTCACGGCGGCGCGGCGTGGCCAGTTCGGGGGCCAGGCCACCCATATAGGCAAAGCCGGGCTGGAAGCCCAGGAAATAGACCACGTACTCGCCGGCAGCGTGGCGGCGCACCACTTCCTCGGGCGTCAGGCCGGTATGCGCGGCCACGTCGGCCAGGTCGGGGCCGAACTCGCCGCCGTAGCACACCGGAATTTCCACGAGCTTGCCGGTGGCGTTGCGTGTCTCGCCCGAAGCCCAGGCCAGTTTCAGGTTGCGTTCGAGCGCGTCCACATCGGCGGTCTCGTCGAATGCAAGCGTCAGGTTGTTCATGCCCGGTACCACGTCCACCACGCCGCGCCAGTCGGTGGCACGCTCAGCCATGGCCCAGATACGGCGCTGGACATCGAGCGAGGCGGGCGGCGCGACGCTGTATAGCAGCGCGTGTTCGGCCAGTCGGTGAACGGTGCAGTGAGGCATGGGCGGGCTCGCGTGAGGGGACGAAACATCGATCCATGCAGTGTAGGCACCACCGGACCGCGATACGAACTTGCCGAGGAACCCGATGTGACTCAATCGGATTTCATCAACGATTTATCGATAAATTCATAATATCGAAACATGGCAATGCACGGCACTTCGGGTAGACCCTTAGGAGTTATGCACCGTTAGAGGTCAGTTGGCACCACGAAGGGGGAAATGAGCCTGCTGGATAACTTTTATCAGCCGGTGCAATGAAGACGGCGCAGACATTCAGGCGTAAAAAAACCGGCCTGGGTTGGCCGGTTTCGACGACGTTGGAAAAACCGTCGGCTTGCAGATCAGGCAAAGCCTGCCTGATGCGCCTGCTGGTCCGCGTGATACGAGCTGCGTACCATCGCGCCCACTGCGGCGTGCGTGAAGCCCATCTTGTAGGCCTCTTCCTCGAACATCTTGAAGGTGTCCGGGTGAACGTAGCGCATGACCGGCAGGTGGTGATTCGACGGGGCCAGGTACTGGCCGATGGTCAGCATGTCGATGTCATGCGCGCGCATGTCGCGCATGGTCTCCAGGATTTCCTCGTCGGTTTCGCCCAGTCCCACCATCAGGCCCGACTTGGTCGGCACGTCCGGATTGCGGCGCTTGAATTCCTGCAGCAGCTTCAGCGAGTGCGCGTAGTCGGCGCCGGGACGGGCCTGCTTGTACAGGCGCGGTACCGTTTCCATGTTGTGGTTCATCACATCGGGCGGCGACTGTTGCAGGACATCGAGCGCCTTGTCGAGGCGGCCGCGGAAATCGGGCACCAGAACCTCGATACGCGTGTTCGGCGACAGTTCGCGCGTTTGCGAGATGCAATCGACGTAGTGCTGGGCGCCACCGTCGCGCAGATCGTCACGGTCCACGCTGGTAATCACCACATAGTTCAGCTTGAGCTGGGCGATCGTGCGGGCCAGGTTGCCGGGCTCGTTCACGTCGAGCGGGTCCGGACGGCCGTGGCCCACGTCGCAGAACGGGCAGCGACGCGTGCATTTGTCGCCCATGATCATGAACGTCGCAGTGCCCTTGCCGAAGCATTCGCCAATGTTCGGGCAGCTCGCTTCCTCGCACACGGTGACGAGGTTGTTGGCGCGCAGGATGTCCTTGATCTCATAGAAGCGCGAGTTGCCGGTGGCGGCCTTGACGCGAATCCAGTCCGGCTTCTTGAGCTTCTCGGCCGGCACGATCTTGATGGGAATGCGCGCGGTCTTCTCGGCCGATTTCTGCTTCTTGGTAGCGTCGTATTCGGCGGGGGCTTGCGGGGCTTCGCTGGACGTGGCGATCAGTGCGTCGCTCATACTGTTCTCCGCACGCTTCGTCGCGTGCATGTTTGGCGTTGATTCAGGGCCGGGCCCGCCAGGCACATCATGGTTCAGGCAGCCTCGGCAGCGGCATTCCCGTGGACCGGCGCGCGCGCTTCGCGCACTGCCAGGACCTCGCACAGGGCCGCCGCCAGGCGTTGTGCGATTGCGGGTTGTTGTGCCGCGGTGACCGGCAACGGACCAGCGCCTGCATCGTCCGCCGCCGCGAAGGTGGCGCCCGCGGTGGCCATGTCGACTGTTTCCAGTCCGGCATAGCCGCAGGGGTTGATGCGCAGGAACGGGTTCAGGTCCATCTGCACGTTCAGGCTGACACCGTGGTAGCTGCAGCCGTTGCGGATCTTGAGGCCGAGCGCGGCAATCTTGGCGCCCTGGTGCGGCCCGTCGGACAGATAGATGCCGGGGGCGCCGGGCTTGCGTTCGGCTGCGAGATTATACGCCGCGAGCGTGTCCAGTACCGCCTGTTCGATGTCCTGGACCAGCTCGCGCACCATCAGGTGACGGCGCCGCAAGTCCAGCAGCAGATAGGCCACCACCTGGCCCGGGCCATGGTAGGTGATCTGTCCGCCACGATCGATCTGCACGACCGGAATCGTGTCATCCGGAGCCAGCAGATGTGCGGGGTCCCCCGCCTGGCCGAGCGTATAGACCGGCGGGTGCTCGACCAGCCAGATCTGGTCGGGTGTCTCGGGGGTGCGGGTGGCGGTGTAGTCCCGCATCGCGTCGAAACAGGGCTGGTACGGCTGGCGGCCCTGCTCGATGACTTGGATCGCATGCATGCCCGAGAGTGTAACGAAAAGGGCCGGCCCGCGCTGAACGCGGGCCGGCCCTGTCATGGCCTATCGATGGTCGTCGCGGGGGGGGCCCACCACCCCGGGCCCCCCCGCCCCCGCCGCGTCAGGAGGCGGGGGGCGTGTGGTGCGCCCGCGGGCAGTAGGGTCCGAGAACCACCCGG